>CAIWKO010000020.1 GCA_903913285.1 uncultured Bacteroidales bacterium
AACAGCTACTATTACGGTAACCCCAACAGTAAATGGCTGTGCAGGCACATCATCGAGTTATACCATAACAGTAAATCCGACAGATAATCCGGCATTTAATTATACACCATCAACTTTATGTCAGACAGGCACTGATCCAACTGCAAATATTACTGGAGGTTCAACTGGTACTTTCACCGCTACCCCTCTAGGCATTGTAATATTGGATAATACTACAGGACTTATTGATGTGAGCGCAAGTAACACTGGTACATACACAGTTACTTTTACAACTGATGGAACATGTCCCTCAAGTAGTACTGCAACAGTTAATATAACAACAAATCCGTTAGCTACTTTTAGTTATGCGGGACCTTATTGTTCTGGAGATGCTGATCCGTTACCAACATACGATCCAGGTGCAAGTGCAGGTGTTTATTCTGCTACACCTGCGGGGCTCGTTTTTGTTAGCGCATCTACAGGTCAGGTTGATTTATCAGCAAGTACTGCAGGTATATACACTGTTACAAACGATATTGCAGCTGCAGGTGGTTGTGCGGCTGTTACTGCAACAAATACGATAACAATAAATCCTAACCCTACTGTAACTGTTCCGGCAAATATTTCAGTTTGCAATAATGGCACAGTTGCCGCTACTAATTTTAACAGTACACCTGCTGGTGCAACATATAATTGGACCAACTCAAATACCGCAATTGGATTGATTGCCGGCAGTACCGGAGATGTACCGACATTTACAGCTACCAATATCAGTGGAGTACCAATAACTGCAACAATTACAGTTACACCTACTTTAAACGGTTGTATTGGGACACCTTCTACATATACGATTACTGTAAATCCTGCTCCAACCGTTACTGTTCCGAATAGTATTGTTGCTTGTAATAATGGTTTGATCCCAGCTACAAATTTCGTTAGTACACCTGCTGGAGGATCATATACCTGGACAAACACAACTACTTCGATCGGTTTAGCTGCAAATGGTGTTGGAAATGTTCCTGGATATACTGCGACAAATACCGGTACGACACCAATAATCGGCATTATATCAGTAGTTCCTACAGTTAATGGATGTGTAGGTGACACAGCAATGTATGCAATAACAGTAAATATTACTCCAGATATTACTATACCTTTAGATACTGTTATCTGTAATGGACATACCCTTCCTATTGGAATAGTGTCAAGCACTTCTCCCGGGGCCACATTTTCATGGACTAACTCTAATACTTCTATTGGGTTATCAGGAGGTGGTTCTGGAAATATTCCTACTTATACAGCAACTAATACGACAACTGTTCAAGATACAGCTGTAATCACGGTTACTTCACACGCTAGCGGTTGTAATGGAATACCAACCAGCTATATTATTATTGTTAAACCATCTCCTAATGTTACTGTACCTGCTGATTTTGCAGTTTGTAACAATGATGCAGTTGCTGGGACAAATTTTTCTAGTACCACGACCGGTGCTACTTTCGATTGGATGAATTCAAACACGGCAATTGGATTGGCTGCAAATGGTCCAGGAAATATTGCCTCATTTACAGCTTCAAATACTGGTAATACTCCTATTACTGCTACAATTACAGTTAATGCAACTGCCAACGGTTGTGCTGGTCCCCCTGAAAGTTATACTATTACAGTTAATCCAACTCCTACTGTTACCGTTCCAGCAAATATTACTGTTTGTAATAATGGAAATGTTGCTAATGCAACATTTGTTAACTCGCCAGCAGGTGGAAGTTGTGCATGGGTTAACTCAAATACTGCTATTGGTTTGGGTGCAAGCGGCAGTGGTAATATAGCCGCATTTACTGCAACAAATTCAACTTCAGATCCGATTACGGCTACAATAACAGTAACTCCAACAGTAAACGGATGTCCCGGAACTCCATCGTCTTATACTATTACAGTTAATCCAACACCTACAGTTAACATACCTGCAAATATTGCTGTTTGTCCGGGATCAGCAATACCTGGAACTTCATTTACTAGTCCGACTCCAGGAGCTACTTTTTCTTGGGCAAATTCAAATACAGATATAGGATTGGCTATTAGCGGACCTTATGATGTTCCAGGATTTACAGCTACAAATACTACTTCATCACCAATAACTGCAACAATTACTGTAACACCTTCTGCGAATGGATGTACAGGAACAGTTTCATCATACACAATAACTGTTAATTCGTTACCAACAATTACTTTTGCTCCAATACCCCAATTATGTGTTTCGTATCCACCCATTACTTTAAATCAAGCATCTCCATCAGGTGGAACATATTCAGGTATAGGGGTTACTGGAAATATTTTTGATCCGGCTATTGCTGGTTTGGGAACGCATACCATTACCTATTCTTATATAGATCCGATAACAGGTTGTAGCAATACAGGTACAACTCAGATTATTGTAAATGTTGGAATAATTGTTTCTATTACTCCGAATAACCCATTTATTTGCCCGGGAGGTAATACTTTACTAACAGCTAATGGTGCTTCTACATATAGCTGGCAGCCTTCTCTAGGACTATCATCTACTTCAGGAACAAGTGTAACAGCTTCACCTTTGTCTCCTACGACTTACATTGTTTTAGGAACTGACCAATATGGTTGTATAGGATCTGACACTATTTTAGTAAATATTTATTCAATACCGACTATTTCAATTTTATCTATTCCAAAAGAAGGTTGTAGTCCTCTTACTGTTAATTTTAATTATTCACCAATTGGACAAATTGATACTAACTCTATTTTGTGGAATTTTGGTGAATTATCATCAAGCACTAATACTTCAAACTTGACGAATCCCATACATGTTTTCAATGAAGGAGGATCTCATATTGTTCATTTAATAGCACAAACACTTGATGGATGTACTGTGAACCCTATGGATACAATTAAGGTATATGTTAAACCTATCGCAAGTTTTTACAACAATCCCGATTATGCATATGCTAATAATCCGCTTATCAATTTTATTGATAATTCAATTGGTGCCAATACTTGGAATTGGAATTTTGGTGATCCTTCTACATATGCATTAAATACTTCAACTCTTCCTAACCAAACGCATGTTTTCTCTGATACCGGAACTTATTATGTGAGCTTGATAGTCGAAAGTGGACCATTCTGTGCTGACACTATAATAAAAGATATTTCTATTTATCTTGATAGACTTATTTATTTACCAAATGCTTTCACTCCCAATGGCGATGAAGTTAATGATTTATTTAAGCCTGTTGTTTCAGGTGTTGAAAGCGAAAAATATAGTTTTATTATCTTCGACCGTTGGGGAAAAGAAATCTTTTCAACTAAAGATTATAATCAGGGTTGGGATGGTAATATCAATGGTAAACATGCACCAATCGGAGTTTATTCTTATATTATAGAATACAAAGAGATTAAAGGTGTTTCAGGTACTATAAAAGGGATTCTTACTTTAGTTCGTTAATTGGAGATACGCTTTAAAAAATAAAATTTTTATAGTAAATAATTACAAGTATAGTATTAATCAGATAAATGATTCATAATTAATTAAAAAAGGATATTCTGCTTTGTGCAGAATATCCTTTTTTAATTACCTTTGATAAAGAAATACGTAAATATGGAAAATGATAAAACCGAATTCAAAGTTTCAGGTGATGAGTTGATTGGTAAGATCAAACAGTTAATTCATGAAGGCAATATTCGTCGAATTATTGTTAAGGATAATAAGGGTAATACATTTATTGAAATTCCTTTGACCATTGGTGTTGTTGGAACAGCATTAGTTCCTGTGCTTGCTGCAATTGGTGCGTTGGCTGCAATTGTGAGTAGTTTTACAATAGAAGTTGTTAAGAAAGAAGTTGATAAAACGGATAAAGCATAAGCCTACCTATGGTTTTTCAGAAGATAAATGAGATTGCAGAACTAAAGAATATTTCCTATGAAGTACGGAAAGATATTATCTGTATGCTTGCTGAAGCAGGTTCAGGACATACAGGTGGTTCATTGGGATTAGCCGATATATTTACTTGTTTGTATTTTTCTGCTATAAATCATGATCCCGAAAATCCTTCATGGAAATACCGTGACAGATTAATTCTTTCCATCGGTCATGTTGCTCCGGTTTTATATGCTACATTGGCAAATGCGGGTTATTTTCCAAAGCAAGAATTACTAACTTTAAGAAAGTTTGGGTCTCGTCTTCAGGGCCATCCTGGCAGAGATCACGGTTTGCCCGGAATAGAACTTTCTGCCGGATCGCTCGGACAAGGTCTGTCTGTTGCTGTTGGTATGGCGATTGCTGCTAAAATAGATTCTGAGAATCACACTATATATTGTATCATGGGTGATGGTGAAATTCAGGAAGGCTCTGTATGGGAAGCTGCTATGAGTGCTGCTCACTATAAACTCGATAATCTTATAGGCATAATAGACAGAAATAGTCTTCAGATTGATGGAAGAAATTCTGATGTTATGGAAATAGAACCTCTTACTAAAAAATGGAGATCTTTCGGATGGTTTGTAGTGGAATGTAATGGTAATGACCATTCTGAAATTATTTCTGCAATTGAATTATGCAAATCACAGTGTAATATGCCTCGTTTATTAATTGCAAATACAATTATGGGTAAAGGTGTTAAAGAAATTGAAAATGATTATCATTGGCATGGTAAAGCTCCTTCAAAGCAACAAGCTGCTCAGTTCATTGCTATGTTAGAATAAATTACTATGGTCGAAAAATATATCAGTAAGGGAAATAGATCAACCAAAGCGGGCTTTGGCGAAGGTATTCTTGATGCAGGTAAACAAAACAATAAACTTGTTGTCTTGGGAGCTGATATCACTACTTCGGTAGGATTAAATTTATTTGCTAATGCTTATCACGAGCGTTTTTTTTCATTGGGAATTGCAGAACAAAATTGTGTGGGAGTTGCTGCAGGGTTAGCTTTGAGTGGTAAGATTCCTGTTTTTTCTACCTATGGCGTTTTTGCTGCATTAAGAACAGCTGATCATATACGGGTTTCTATATGTTATAACAATCTTCATGTAATCATAGGCGGAGCTCATGCCGGCATATCTGTCGGACCTGACGGCGCAACTCATCAGGCTCTTGAAGATATTGCAGTGATGCGCGTTATGCCTTACATGACTGTGCTTTCGCCTTGCGATGCAACACAAGCTAAGTTATTAACGCTGTTGGCTGTAGAAAAATTAGCCGGTCCGGTTTATATTCGTTTTGGCAGGGAGCCTGTTCCTGATTTTACGAGTGTCGATCAGAAGATTGAGATCGGAAAAGGGCAGGAGATGACTTCAGGTAACGATATTGCACTTATTGCTACTGGCCACATGGTTTGGGAAGCTTTGCAAGTGGCTTATCAACTTCACGAGAATGGCATAAATGCCCGAGTAATTAATTTGCATACCATAAAACCCATTGATAAGGACATGGTCATTAAGGCAGCTAAAGAAACAAAACGGGTTGTAACAATTGAGGAACATCAGGTTAATGCAGGATTTGGAAGCGCTGTTGCGGAAGTTATTGTTCAAAATTATCCTGTTAAAATGAAAATGATTGGCATGAACGATTGTTTTGGAGAATCGGGAAAACCAGAAGAACTGATGAAAAAATACAAACTCTCTGCTGACGAAATTTATAAAACTGTAAGCCAATTTATTCATGACAGCAATTAATATCGAAATGAAAATTTTTAAATCAAGCACCATTCTTATTGTAATTTTATTGATTCTTATGGTTGCATATTATTTGATATTGCAAAATTATAAGGCACACGACACGAATAACATGCCAACTGATGCTCACAACGACACTTTGGTTCATAAAAAACAAATTAATAATAAAGTGTCAATAGATACTATTGTAAGTGTCGACTTTTTAACCGGTAAATTTAATCCTGCAAAAGATACTTCCTTTACACTGGTTGATCCCGAGTATGGTGGTAGGTCAGATATGTATCTGCTCAAAGATACCTACAAAGCCTTTATAAAAATGTTTTATGCTGCTCAGCATGATGGTGTCAAATTATATATTATCTCTGCTACTCGCAACTTCGTTTATCAGAAAAGCATATGGGAGCAAAAGTGGAACGGGAGTAAACTTGTTGAAGGAAAAAATCTTGCAACTTCCGTTAAAGATCCGGTAAAACGTGCCGAAATAATATTAAAATACAGTTCTATGCCTGCAACCTCACGCCATCATTGGGGTACTGATGTAGATTTAAACAGTATGGATGATAAATATTTTTCCACTACTGAAGGTAAAATAGTATATAATTGGCTTTGTGCTAATGCCTCGAAATATGGATTTTGTCATCCCTTTAATTCTAAAAATGAGCGATCAAGTGGTTATGAGGAAGAAAAATGGCATTGGTCATACATGCCTCTGTCTAGAATATTCTTAAATCAATACAAGAACAAAGTTACCTATGCAAATATTACAGGCTTCTCGGGTTGCGAAACAGCTTTAAAACTCGAAGTAATTAAAAACTATGTTTTGAGTATCAACTCCGAATGTAAATGAGGCTGTATGTTGGGCAAGATTGCTATTCTTAAAACTTTCCGAAAAAGTTCGAAATATCAAAGTAGACTTCCTTTTTTTTCCCGTTTGTCGTGGTGATGTTTAAAATATCGTAGGGTTTACCTTTATAGTTTGTCAGCGATTGGTCGCCCATTTTGTAACCGGTATAATGACTCTTCAACCATTCATATTCGGCAGCCACTCCTTCAGTTTCCGATTTTTTTGTTATGATAATTGCTTTCTCATACGAACTCCCGTCGCTCTGCACATTTTGATCGGTCACGGTTCCGGCCTTCGATGATGTTGGATGCATTTTTTGAGTGCACGAAACCATTAAACTCGATAATATTGCGAATAAGAAAATTGTTTTTAGTGCTTTCATAATAATTTATTTTAATGAGTAAAAGTATTATTTAATCTTTTTGCTTTTTCCTTCTATGTAAGTAATGAATTTTTCACCATCGTTCGACATTTCAAATTTTGTGTTCAGCATTTCGTCTTCCAACAAAGTATAAGTTAGTCTGAATAAGGGAGTGTTTGCTGATTTTTCACTTGTCAGAACAATTGATTTATCAGCGTAAACTATCGAATAGTTTATCGTATGCCCTTCATTGTCAAAATAGATGGCTTTTGATGGATTTCCGGTCATATCACAATACACTATCATCAGATCATCGTGTATAACCTTTGGTTTATTATCTGCCGAAGCATACTCCGAATGACTTTTTCTAAGAAGAATTTTTTGGTTCAGATTTAAAGCAAGCGAAAATGAACCGCCGCCTTGCCCGGGTTGTCCGTTTCCGCTTCCTTGCCATTCGCCTATCAATGAATTCCATTGATCAAAATTTGTTTTTTGCTGAGCATGGCAATTTGTATATAAAGCAAACGCCAAAATACTAAGTATAACTTTTATTTTCATCGATCCAAATCTAAATTTTTATCAAATATAAGTCGAATTCACAGTTTAGCATAAAATAAAAACAACTAAATTGAACCAGATATTTTCGCAATATTGCTAATAGCCAGTAGACATTATTTCTTAAATTGTATTTTAACTTTTGGTTTGATTAAATTATTTTCTGTAATAAATGCTTAAATACTTATCTGAGTGGGCGCGCAGACCATTGACTGTGTCGCGCAGACCATTGACGGTGTCGCGAAGATGTTTGCGACTGACGCTTTGTCAGGTGGGACTGACACAATGTTAGGTGAGAGTGGCGTATAGCCATATTTTGAGTGACGCTTTGACATGTGAGAGTGACGCGAAGATGTGTGAAGGTGACGCGAAGATGTTTGCGACTGACGCTTTGTCAGGTGAGACTGACACAATGTCGGTTGAGAGTGACGCTTTGATGTGTGAGAGTGACGCTTTTTTTTTGACAGTGAATTGCGAAAAAAATTAACTAGTGAAATAATGGTTAATGCCAGTGTATTTATAGATTCAAGGTCGTAACCTGTATATTCTAGGTAGTAATTAAAGAAAATAGGAATAAAATAAATTAGAGATTATTCTTTTTTCAACAATGGCAAACTAAAATAAAACTCGGCTCCTTTATTAACTTCAGCGTAGGCCCAAACTTTGCCCCCATGACGTTTAATAATCTGGTGAATAATTGCTAACCCTACGCCACTACCTTCAAATTCTTCATTTGTATGCAATCTTTGAAAAACTCCGAAAAGTTTATTGGCATGGTCCATATCAAAACCAACACCATTGTCATTTACACAAAAAATACAAAAATCCTTTTCATTTTTGCATGTAATAGAGATTGTTGGGTTTTCAGATTTTGAACTATATTTTATTGCATTCGTAATTAAATTGGTCCAAACTTGTTTTATCAGAATAGAGTCTGCAAAAACATTGCATACATCACCGATTTGTAAATCTATTTTTTCGCGAACGGCAATATCAGTATTATCAAGATAAATCGAATCGATCAATTCTCTCGTGTTAATTACAGTTTTATTTATCTCTGCCCGGCCTGATCGGGAAAACTCCAACAAACTATCAATCAAATGCCCCATTTTTTGTGAATTATTTTGAATCACCCCACATATTCTTTTGGCTTCATCATCAAGTTGCGGTAAATAATCTTCCATCAAAATATGTGCAAATCCATTAATGCTTCTGAGTGGCGCCCTAAGATCGTGCGAAACTGAGTACGAAAAAGCTTCTAACTCTTTATTCGCAGCTTCTATCTGTTCCGTTCGTTCAATAACCCGTTGTTCAAGAGAATCGTTTAGTTTTTTGATCTTATTTTCTGATTGCATAAGTTCAGTAATATCATTTACAACAGTAAAACGATATTTTTTATCCTGAATATAAATGTTTTCTGCTGATAACAACACATGTTTAATGTCACCATTTTTTGCTTTCAGATCGGCTTCTATGTTAATTGCTTTACCATTCTTGTCTATTTTTTCTAACAAAGCGCTTCTTGCTTTATCTGTAAAAATACCTAATTCCGTGGCAGTTTTACCTATCACTTCATCCTTTTCAAATCCAAATAATGTGTAAAAAGCATCATTAACTTCAACGTATTGTTGGTTTTCTATATCACTTAATCCGCAGGCAGAAGGATTGATATGAAATACTTTGGAAAACTTTTCTTCAGAAAGTCTGACTTTTGAAATATCTTTTGATATACCGAAAATTGCCGGTTTATCATCCCAATTCCCCAGAGTTACTCTGGTTTCTACTTGAATTTTAACTCCTGATTTAGTTTGAATAGGTACAGGACAAAATTCAGCTTTTCCGTTTAGCATTTCGCCTACAATTTTGTTTGCTTCATCTCTGCGTTCGGGAGGGTGAACTATCAGAACGGATTTTCCTATTAACTCTTCTTTGGTATAGCCTAAACGAGTAATAACTGTTGAATTCATGTGAGTAATATTCCCTTTTTTATCTAAAACCCAAAGAAATTCATCTATAGTATTGAAAAATGATTCGTAGTTTAGGCGGACCTGATCTAATTTTTCGAGGTGTCCCTTAAGTCCTATGAAATTATTTTTTATCAAATTTTTATTATTTTGTTTTACTTTTTATTTAAGCACTTCAAATTTAGGATAATTTCTGTAAGTATAAACTTTTTTTTGTTTTTTTTCGAAGTTTTAATTGTTATTTAATAGTACATAAAAGATTGTGTGCAGATAATCTCTTTTATTCTTCTGCTCGCAATGGCAACGAGAAATAAAATTCAGCGCCTTTACCAACTTCTGCTTTTGCCCACACTTCGCCTCCGTGTCGGCGAACAACGCGTTGTACGATAGCCAGACCAACACCCGTACCTTCAAATTCTTTATCGGTATGTAAGCGCTGAAAAACCCCAAAGAGTTTGTGGGAGTATTTCATATCAAATCCAACGCCATTATCTTTTATGCAATAAATACATTTACCGTTTTCCTTTTTACTGCTAACAGAAATCGTTGTTTTTTCGCATTTTGAACTATACTTAACAGCATTTGAAAGCAGGTTGGTCCAAACATGAGTTATCATAGTTAAATCAGCAGGGGCATTTTGAATATCTTCCATTTGTAGATGGATTTTTTCACGTGATATATCATCAGTAAGTTCGGTAAAGATGTTGTTGATAATCTCTTTCATGTTCACTTCAGATTTTTGTATATCAAATCGCGAAAGACGCGAAAATTCAAGCAGATCGTCAATAAGGTTACTCATTTTTTCAGTATTATTTTGAATGATTTTGCAAATTCTTTTGCCTTCATCATCAAATTGAGTTGCATATTCTTCTTCTAAAATTTGAGTAAATCCATGGATTGCTCTCAAGGGTGTACGTAAGTCATGAGAAACGGAAAAAGAAAATGATTCAAGTTCTTGATTAGCAGCCTCGAGTTGTTCAGTTCGTTCAACAACTCTTTGCTCTAAACTTTCGTTAAGTTTGCGTATCTGGTCTTCAGCAATTTTTTGTTCTGTAATATCGACAATTATTCCACGTAATCCAACAGCTTTATTTTCTTTATATATCGGGTTGGAATAGATGAGTGCTTTAAAAACAGAACCATCTTTACGAACCATTGAATATTCATAATTTGATATATCTTTACCTGCCATTCTGTCTTCCATGTTTCGAAGACCTCTTTTTCTATCTTTTGGCAGATAAAAATCAATTGCATTTAATCCATAAATAGGATAATTATCAGGATACCCCAGCATATTAAATGCCTGTTTGTTAACGTAATTTAACTTTCCATGCGCATCAGTTTCGAAAACAATTTGGGGTAACATATCAGCCATTTCCCTGAATTTTTCTTCACTTTCTTGCATAGCTTCTAAAGCCATTTTTCTTGACGTAATATCACGAAAATTTATTACTATTGAATCAACACTTGGATCGGCTAGCAAATTACTGAATGTACTTTCTATCCATAGCCAATTATTATTTTTATCTTTGTATCTATATTGCAATGTTGGAATATAGGTTGGATCAACATAAATTTTGCTTAGTTCTGACAGTACTATATGCAAATCCTCGGGATGAGTATAATCTGCTGGATTCCCATTGATTTCTTCAGAAACTTTGTACCCAAACATTTTTTTTGCAGATTGACTAACGAATTTAAAATTTCCTTCGGCATTTAACAGAACAATCCCATCTGTTGCTTTTTCAATAAGAGCCTGATAATGTTGACCTATTTTTCTAACCTTTTCTTCTGCAATTTTGCGTTCATTGATATCACGAAGTGCCCCGTCGATATGTGTTGGTTTTCCATCGTCTCCAAAAATCAAACGGGCGTTGACCGAAACATATTTTTGTTCCCCGGTTCTTACTTTAAGTCTTAATTCATAGTCTCTTATTTCTCCGTTTTTCATCAGTTCTTTTAAAAGAATATCTCTGTCTTTAGGATCAAAATAAATATTGGAAACAGGACTCCCAATAATTTCATTTAGGTTATATTCTGAAAAATATTTTATGGATGGGCTGATATCTTTTACTATCCCATTAAGATCTGTTTGATAAAATACATCCTGAACGTTTTCGAAAATATTACGATACTTTTCTTCACTCTCTTTCAAGGCTTGTTCGGCTAATTTGCGTTCAGTAATATCGTGGGAAACACCGATCAGACCTATTATATTACCTAGTATGTCACGTCGAGGAACTTTAGTAGTAAGAAATGTATGTGCTTTTCCATCAACACCAGTAACTTCTTCTTCGATGTTCACTATTTGCCCGGTTTCAATAACATGTTTATCATCAGCAATAAATTTGGCAGATTCAACAGGATTAGGATGAAAATCGGCTTTAGAATGACCAATTAACTGCTCCAATGTTTTTCCATTCAATCTGCACCCGGCCGGATTGATAAAAACAAAGCGACATTCCGTATCTTTAACAAAGATTACATCGGAAGTTGTTTCTGCAATTGAACGTAAAAGCGATTCACTTTGCACCAAAGCTTCCTCAGTTTGTTTACGTTCAGTTATATCGCGGGCTGAACCAACTAACCCAATGAATTCATTTTTTTCATTATATAAAGGTGCTTTATGAACATCCAAATAGAGAAACTTTCCTCTCACATTTCCAAATTCATCGAATTGCATTTTCTTCATAGATTTTTTGGTGATTTCATCTGAATCAACGCAAAGTTCTCCGAATGTATACCATTCCTTATTGTCTGGATGAGCGTTCCGTTCCCGATATGTAAAGAAATAATCATCTTTACCGATAGGCTCGTCAGTGTCGACTGCGCAAAGCAAGTTTTTACAAACCGCTTTGTTTGCAAAAATAAACCGGTTATTAATATCTTTTGCCCATAACAAATCAGGCATGGTATCGCTCATCAATCGCATTAGAGTATAAAGATTATAGTACTTTGATTCACTTTCCCGCAAGGCTTTTTCAGCTTTTTTATGTTCAGTGATATCAATAGAAACCGAAAGTATGCCTGGTCTATTGTTTGGTAATGTTATGGATGATTCTCTTAAAATAATGTCACAAAATGTTCCGTCTGACTTTTTGTTTACAACTTCTTGTTCGAGAATTTTCCCTGCTAATATTTGTTGTATATTCTTTGTTATAAGATGGTGTTTATCAATGGTAGATAATATTCTTACATCATTTCCAATTAATTCTTCGCGAGAATAAAGTAAAGTTTTTACGATAGCTTCATTTACTTCAACAATAATACCATTTTCATCTAAAACCATGATACCTGCAGGAGAAGTTGAGAATAGTGTTCTGTAGCGTAACTCGCTTTCCTGCATAGCATCTTGTGATATTTTTCGTTCCGTAATATCTCTGGTCACTCCAATAAGTCCGATACAAGTATTATTTTCATCGAAATTTGGCGTTACAAGTATTTCCCCTGTTTTGTAACTTCCGTCTTTACAGCGATAATCCAAAATCATCATTTTTTGATAATCCTCAGGTGGAGTAGCTAATAGAGTATTGAAGGCCACTTCATTATTAAAAGTTTCGAGAGCCAGTTTGGCAGATTCCGGAGTAAACCTTTCATTAAAAGTTTGAGAAAGATATTCTTCTACTGTAAAGCCTGTAAATTTTTCTATTGATGGCGAAACAAAGAGACTTTTCCCGTTCAGATCCATTTGCCAAACTACATCATTGATTCTTTCGGTAATTAATCGGTATTTATTTTCACTTTCTTTTAAAGCTTCTTCAGCCAATTTACGCTCAGTGATATCGTTATGCTGAATAATAACGTGTTCTAATTGTCCATCTTCGTTTAGTACTGGATAAGCTCTGTTAAAAAACCAAACTTTCTTTTTCTCCTTAACTTCAATTTTTTGAGAATCGGCGGCTAATCCAATGTCAAAAAACACTTCCCATTCAGCAGTCTTTTTTTCTTTAAAAACTTTTTCAAGATGCGGAATAACGCCACCCTGTTTGATACCTTCATCCATAAAGATATTATAGACCTTGCCTTCAATATTTTGAGGAGCTACACCGAAAAGTTGGCTTAGTTTTGGATTAATTCGTTCGCACCAACCATCCTTATCAAGTATTTGTGTGCTAACTGAAGATTGCATAAAAGTTTGTTCGAAAAAATGCTGCTGTTTGCTTAGTTCTTCTTCTGCTCTTTTACGTTCGGTTATATCATCAAAAATTGTTGCAAAAAGACCTTCGGCAGGGCAATAGGCAGAAATTGCAAAATATTTATTTATAGGAGGAAAATAAGCTTCAAATACCTTTGGTTTACCGGTAAGAGCCACTTGTAAGTATATATCAAAGAAAGGCGGTTCATCAACTTGATAAACTTCTTTGCTGGTTTTGTCGATAGCATTTACTCTTGGAATGCCTAAATGCTTTTCGAATGCAGTGTTGGTTTCAATAATGATATAATCTTCAGGTTTACCTTGTTTGTTATATAAAATTTTATGAAGAGCAGCACCTTCGATCATATTCATGTATAAAGAATGAAATCGGCGCTCACTATCTCTGAGAGATTCTTCGGCTATTTCTTTTGCATCAATTTCTTTTTTAATATCATCAAGCAGATTGAGGGTTGCTGTATTGGTTATACTAAGTTCTCGGGTTTTTTCTTCAACCAATTTTCTGAGATGTTCTTTTTCGTTTAGAGTTCTTAATGCAGCAGTTTTAATTTTTATCATGGCGCGAACCTGAGCCGTAAGTTCGCTTTCGTCGATAGGTTTGGCCAAAAAAGCTTCAGCACCGCATTCCAGTGCATGCACCCTGCTGGCTTTATCTCCTTTGAGCGCTGTTATAAAAACCACAGGAATATCGCATAGTTCCGGGTCGGCTTTAAGTTTTTCACAAACTTCATAACCATCCATACCGGGCATCACTATGTCGAGCAGAATTACATCGGGATCTTCAAGAGAAGCCAATTTAAGACCGATCTTTCCGTTTAAAGCCGATAAAAATAAAGCATCAGGGAAAGATTCTCTAATCAAAGCTTTTAAACTAATAAGGTTATCTTCGTTATCGTCAATAGCGAGTATTTTAATTTTATTACTTTCCATAAAGTGTTTCGTTAATGGTTTTGAAAAATACTTTTTGGTCGATAGGTTTTGGAATATAAGCTTCGAAACCATAGGACAGAATGATCTCGCGGTCGGAAGTCATAGCGCTGGCCGTTAAAGCAATGACAGGTATGTGTTGTAAATGCACATCGTTTCTGATAATTTTAAATGCTTCAATTCCGTCGAGGTTGGGAAGCGCAATATCCATTAATATAAGATTGGGCTTATGCATTTTTGCCATTTCAATACATTTATTTCCGTCATTAGCTTCAATTACTATATAATCATCATCGAGAAGCGCTTTAACCGTTAGCATATTATCCGGATTATCTTCAACAACCAACACTGAAGGTTTGCCGACTATGTTTTGCAGTTCAGGCCCATGTTTCTCTTTTGCTGAAGTTTCGGGCATTACCATGGTTTTAACTGACTTAAGCAATTCTTCCCGGTTTACATCGCCTTTCTGAATTAGTTCGTGAATATTGTTGCGTTTTAAAAAGCTGAGTTCTTCTTTTGTAATGTGTTTTGCAGTTAGTATCAGAACTGGTATGCGTGCAGTTAATTCCGATTCGCGGATAGTTTTCAGTACTTCATATCCATCAACATCAGGCATCATCAGGTCTAAAATAATAGCATCGGGTAGGGTTTGCTCTATAATTTCAAGCGCTTTTAAACCGTTGTTTGCTACCAGAATATTGTAATCGCTCTCTTCCAGTATATCTTTCATCTGAATAATAGCCGGTTCGCTGTCTTCAACAATTAAAATAGTTTTGGTTGATGTGGTGGAAACGTTTAGGGGAGGAGAAGGCAGTGCGTATTTAGAAGGAGCATAAATTTCTGTATCCATAATTCTTTTCTCGGCCGAATACTGAACAGGCAAGGTAAGTGTGAACTCCGAACCTTTTTCCAAGGTGCTTTTTACCGTTATGGTACCCCCCATAAAGTTGGCATATTTTTTTGCTATGGCCAATCCAAGTCCTGTACCGCCATATTTGCGCGAAGTGCTGCTATCGGCCTGACGGAATTCGTCGAAAATATGCGGCAGATTGCTTTCGGAGATACCGATACCGGTGTCGATAACTTTAATCACTATGTTTTTGTCTTGTTGCTGTGCAGTAATTTCTACCTTACCTTTTTCGGTAAATTTAACGGCATTGCTAATCAGGTTCTGCAAAATATGGCGACACTTATTGCTATCGCTTCGTATCGTCAAATTTGTTTTGCTATCAGGATGCAGTAATTGAATCTTTTTATGTTTTGCCTGTGGTTGTAACATGGTAACCACATCGGTAAGTAAAGTGTTTATATTAAATTCTGCTATCTCCAGTTCTTCGCGTCCGGCTTCAATGCGCGATATATCGAGAATATCGTTGATAAGTTCCAGAAGATGTTTGCCGTTACGTTCAATTACTTCCAGATAGCTGCACTCTTCTTCGGGAATTTGATTGGAAAGACGGCGGTTCAATACGCCCGAAAGTGCAATAACCGAATTAAGGGGTGTGCGCAATTCGTGACTCATATTCGACAAAAAGTTTGTCTTGAGTCGATTTGCTTCGTTCAATTGGTTTTTTTGTATTTCGAGTTCTGTATTTTGTTCAACCAACTCGGCTGATTGCGATGCAAGTTCTGTTTTTTGAGCTTCCAGTTCGTGATTCTGTTGTTCGAGTTTTTTAGAAAACTCTTTAATTTTATGGTATGCCATAATACCTTCAATACGGGCGCAAAGTGTTACATGAATATTATCGATCAGTTGTAATGATTGCAGGGAATATTTGCTGATGGTAGCCAGCGAAATTATGGCGGTTACATTATTATCGGCAAGTATGGGAATGGTAATAATTTCGTTTGGAATAAACTTACCGCTAACGGTATGAAAAACAAAACGGGTATCGTCGGGTATATTTTTTATGTATTGAACTTTGCCAGAGGAAAGAGCAAGTCCGAATTGACTTTCATAGTTGTCGGCAGCAAATGATCTGCGCGCATTATCATCTATCCCCAGCGATTCGAAATGTTCAAATGTTTTTTTATCATCGCTCAACAAATAAATTGCAGCAATTTGCGAATTTGTATGGGTAGCTAATGCACTGAGAGTAGCCTGAAAGAATTTTTTTGCATCGTATTCACTCATCATCAAACCCGCAAGACTTGCTGTTTTTTTATCCAGATCGGTGTTTACCTGAATATGCTCTGCTAAGGTATTGAATGAAGCAGATAGTATTCCGAACTCATTTTTTGATTCATGAGCACTTCTGGCATTCATATCACCGTCGTGAAAGCGTTTCGTGGCGCTGTTTATTTCCAGCAAAGGCTTGCGAATATTCCGCAGTAAAAAATAATTGATAATAACGGCAAGTATTATTATAAGAATAAAAATTAGTACTAATTGAATAGTTAGAAACCGATATAATTTATTAGATTGGTCATATAACTCATCACCTTTATTTTTCGAAAAGTTGCTGATCTTTTGGAGGTATTTTAACACTACATTTAATTGCGCTTCTTCAATCCCGTTATTATTGATACGGGCCAGAACTTCAGGGGTACGTTCAATTCTTATTAAGCGTATCGATTCGTCAGCAATGGTGTGCCATTTTACCAAGGCTTGTTTTAACGAATCAATATCAGAAACAGGGCCGAGATAGTGCTCATATAATAAATCGATCTGCTCTAAAGTATTTGTTCTGCATAGTGCATATTGACTCAGGTCCATAAGGATCATTTTTTCGTCGGTATTGATATACAGATCTTTCATTTCAACACGGGATGCATATAAATCGGAACGAAACATATCAATAGCGCGCCGCACTTTTACCGGATGGTTATACATAGTTTCTGTTTGTTTGTTGATCTGTCCCGATTGGATAAAGGAAAGCACTCCCAGTGCTATTATTAATACCAGCATAGCAACAAAGCTCAGTACCAGTTGTTTTCCGATCTTCAGGTCTTTTAGTTTCATGTTTTTCCTTTTAATGTTTTTTTTCAATGAGCTTAAATATTGCCGATTGAGCATATATTTCGCTGAAATTATTTTTTTCTAAGATGTCTCTTTCTGTTTCGCCGCTTATCAAATACCCGTCTTTCGAAATGCTTTTTTTTATTTTTGCAAGTATAAGTTTTCGATATTCGGGTTTGTAGTAAAATAAAAGATTTGCACAGATCACCAGATCGAAGTCGCCGAATATGCTTAAGGGCGGGCTACTTAATCGTTCGTCGAACAGATCGAAAACAGAGAAATCAATATGTTGTTTCAATTCTTCTTTAACAGCATAATATTCTTTTTTCTGGCATTTTCCGTGTTCTTGTTTATGGAACCATAGTCTCAGGCGCTGTATATTTAAGTTGTTTAATGTTTCAGAAGAAAAATTTCCTGATCGGGCTTCATTGACTTTTGATTCAGATTGGTCGGTGGCAAAAATACGATAATTGAACTTCGAATGACTCCTGTTTTTATATTCTTCCATGATCATTGCCACGCTGTATGGTTCTTGCCCTGCTGCGCAGGCAGCCGACCAGATACGTATTTCTTTTTGGCCCGTGGTTTTCTTTTTCGAAACGATAACCGGAATTATAATTTGTTCTAAAACCGAAAAAGTTAGCGGGTTGCGAAAAAACTCGCTGTAACATATCTGTAATGAGTCGGTAAAAAGAGCGCATTCTTTTTTGTTTTGTTCCAATAAAATAAAATATTCTTCCACTGTGCTGCAATGTGTAGTTGTAATTCTTTTTTGAAGTGCTTTCTCCAAAAAGGTATCATCATACATCGACACATCAATGCCTGATTGTTGTTGTAATAAATGTATTATTTGATCATTTATCTTTTTCATCAACGATATTATATTTTTCTTCCATTCCTAGTTGTTTTAATAATGCATTTATTTCTTTTTTGAGTTCAATCATTTTTAGTTCACGACCAACAGTGAGCTTGTGAAAACGCATAAGTTCGTCCATTTTAATTTGCAATGCTTCTTCAGCTTGTTTGCGCATCAATGCAGTTCCTATATGAGAAGCAATCCCTTCAAATAGCTGAATGGTATTTAATGTGAAACGATCTTTACATTTGTCGTTTAACTGAATTAATCCTACTATGCGTTCGCTGTTTCGTATCGGAATTAATGCAAATGATCTATATCCCTCATGGACACATATATTTCTTGGTTGGAATCGGGGATCCTTATCAGGCGGAATATTTAATATCATTGATGAATCGTTTATCCAAAAACTTCCACCAACAGTAAAAAATGGAAGAGATGGATCAGTTTTTCCTGAAATTACAAGACCACAAGTACACTCCAGTTTAATATTTCCTTCTTTATCTTTGCATATCAATCCTTCTGACGTTTTACCTTGAAGTGTATTTTCTGTTTTCAGAAACTCCTTAGAAAAACCCTGATTGGCATAATACAAATAATCATCCTTCACTTGCAGCCGAATACCCACTGCATCGAACTTCGTGCCTTCTTTCAATATTGTTATAACTTTTTGAATAGATTTTGCCCAATCATAAGGCTCGTTCAAAATTTGCAATACCTCGCGTCCTAATGCATTATATTTTTCGATAAGTTTACGCTCGGTTATATCAAATGTTCTGCCTCTTATTTTTTTTAACTGATACTGTTCATCACGTACTATTATCATTGAGGTGAATCCATATCCTTGTGTTTTGTCTTTGCGAATAAATTCCAGCTCATAATCGGCCCGGTCTCTGAGTTTATGATACTCTTTTTTTTGAAGGTTAATCATACCATTTTTAAATTCTTCTTTGATCATCTGAGCTGATTCAGGTGTCAGGAAATCATCCAGAGTATGTTTTATGTGCTCATCAACAGTATAGCCCATTAGCTTGGTCACTGATGGTGAAATATACTCGAATTTTAGATCTGCATTCATGGTCCATAGCAGATCGTCAGTATTTTCAACAATAAATTGATATTTTGATTCACTATCTTTAAGTGCTTCTTCAGCCAACTTGCGTTCTGTAATATCTTCGTGCATGAAAACAAAGCGGTCGGGTTTTCCGGCGCTGTCTTTCAGCGGGAAAATAATGGCCCGTATCCATTTTGGGTTATCGGGCAATTCAGGTGAAATATCGTGTGTATTGTATAAAATATCGGGTAAATGCACCACTTGTCCGCTTTTTGCAAGCTCAATATGTTTCTTAACATGAGGGTATCTGGTTTGCAGATCACCAAATATTGAGAAATCGGGTGGGGGCGGAGACCCGAAAAGCAAGGTGTTGGCAGGGTTTGTTTTCAGTGTGTGACCATTGATGTCCACTATCTGAATCGACATCGGATTTTTTTCAATGATATCATTTAATGTGGCTTCTGCTATTTTTCGATCGGTGATGTCCTGGATAATGCCGAAAACTATTTTCCGGTCTTTATCAAATGTGGCTTCCGAATGAATATCCCGTATTTCGCCTGCGTTTGCTTTATTAATTTTAAAATCTAAGTTATAAGGCTTGTTATGTTCAATCAATTTTTTTAAAGCTTTATCAAGTATAGGTCTATATTCAGGCAATGTGAATTTTTTTATTTCTTCATAACCAATATAATCCTTATCAACTCCATAAACATTTCTTAAACCTTCGGACGAGATTATGGTTTTTGTATCGAGATGCAGTTCCCAGTTGCCTGATAAGGAAGCAAGTTCGGCACGTTTTAAACGGGCTTCGTTTAATTTAATGGCTTCTTCGGCTTGTTTACGTTCGGTAATATCCAGTATTGAACCCTCAAGTATTTGAGTATCTCTGTATAATTTTAATGATGTAATACATCGTCTCACTTCACCCTTTTTGGTCAAAATGTCGAATTCCAAATCATAAACATAACCATCAGCTTTAAGCCTCTCAAGCATCTTGTCGCGTTCATTTTTATCAGCCCATATGTTTACAGAAGGCTTTCCTTTTACTTCATCAGGATCATAACCAAGGATCTGAAGATACTTTTTATTAAATTCTATGATCTCCGAACCATCGAGTCGGGTTCTGTACATTCCCACTTCTGCATTGTTAAACAGGTTGCGAAATTTCTCTTCGCTCAATTTTATTCTTTCTTCTGCCAGCTTTCGTTCGGTTGTTTCATGAGTAACACAGATATAGCCATTGATAGTACCGTCTGTTTTACGGAGTAATGTTGCCTTAACCTCTCCGTAAAATATTGTTCCGTCCTTTCTCACCAATTTGTATTCAACAGGAGGAATTTCTTCTCCATTCAAACGACGCTGCATAATTTGTGCAGAATACTCTCTCGATGATAAAGCAACCATCTTGGTAGCATGAAGGCCAATCATTTCTTCAGGTGAGTTATATCCATAAATTTTTGCATGAGCAAGGTTCACCATTTCAAACTTTCCGTCAAGCCCAATGTGAGTGATGCCGTCGGGGCTTGAATCGAAAAGCAAGCGGTAATGATCTTTACTTTGTTTCAAATCTTCTTCGGCTTGTTTTTGTTCAGTAATATCCATAGTATATCCTGCCAGCAGATTTTTTCCACCAAGTTTGATAGGAAATTTGATAGAGGTATAATTTCGGTTGTTTAAGTTTTCTTCAAGAGTAAGTACCTTTTCATTTAAAATAACTTTCCAGTCGTCGGCAGTCATTTTTGCAGCAAATTCGGCAGGAAATAATTCGTACATTGTTTTGCCAACCATATCAATTGCTTTCTTCCCTATCATTTCTGCGAAATTTTTACTTGCAACCACTACCCGGCTTTCAGTTGGTGTAACTTCTTTAATGTAGGTATAAACAGGGGAGTATTGCAAAAACAGGTTAAACTTTTCGCTATTCTCTTTGAGTTCTTCTTCTATCTTTTTTCTTTCTGTTATTTCATCACCAGATATTAGCATGCAGGGTTTGTCGGATATTTTTACAATTTCAACCGATATAAGCATGGTGCCATTGGTTCCATCCTTTTTGTTGATTTCCACTTCGAAACTTTTTATATATCCTTGCGATTTGAGTAATGACCTCATTTTTTCACGATCGGCAATATTTTTCCATAAATTGATGTCGCGAAAAGAACGCCCGATAACTTCATGACGCGAATAGCCTGTTACTTTCAAAAAGGCTTCATTCACTTCTATCCAGTTTTCGGTGTCGATTTCCGACAAGCTTATGGGAATAGGGCTGGAATGAAATAATGTGGTAAAAAGCGTTTCATTTTCGTTAAGATCTTTTTCTAAGTTTTTACGTTCGGTAATATCAATATGATTAGCCTGATAATGGATTATTTTGCCTGTTTCATCTTTAATAACGCTTGCTGAAACCAAAACGAAAAAATGAGTTCCATCGCGGCGCACTACTTCTATTTCGCACGGTTCCATCTTTTCGTATTTTTTCAAGATATCAATTACTTCATTTCTTTTATCTCTGTTAGCGTAAAACTGTCCGACGTTTATACCTGAAGTTATCATTTCCTGTGCATTTTCATAACCGTACATGCGGGCATAGGCAGCATTGGCCTGAATCAAAAACCCTTCAAGGTCAACTATTGATATAGCCATCAGCGAGTTCTCAAAGAGTTCGCGATATCGATACTCCGATTGCCGTAGTGATTCTCCAACCTCATACTGATCATTAATTTTATTCGTTTTCGGATCTGGAGACGGAATTTGTGTTTTTACTTTGGGAAAAATTGATTTTTTTGGAGTAGGAGTTTTTTTCATAGCAGGTATTTTATAGTTCAACTATGTTTTTTGCTTTTTCAGTTGTAAAAGTAAGAATTTTATCTGATAAATAAAAACAAATCGGAATATTTATTTCTCGGAAGTTCATTGAACTTAAGTTTTTTTTCTGGAAGGTTCTACTTGTCATAAGGAAGGTTCTCCCATACTTAAGAAAGGTTTTCCTTGTCATAAGAAAGATATTTCTGAGCTTATAAATTGATATTTCTAAATGGAGGAATCCTTTTCTTAATTGGAGAAATCATTTTCTTAATTGGAGGAATCATTTTCTTAATTGGAGGAATCATTTTCTTAATTGGAGGAATCATTTTCTTAATTGGAGGAATCATTTTCTTAATTGGAGGAATCATTTTCTCAATTGGAGGAATCCTTTTCTCAATTGGAGGAATCCTTTTCTCAATTGGAGGAATCATTTTCTTAATTGGAGGAATGATTTTCTTAATTGGAGGAATCCTCTTCTCAACTGGAGGAATCCTCTTCTTAATTGGAGGAATCCTTTTCTCAATTGGAGGATTCATTTTCTCAATTGGACGAATCCTTTTCTCAATTGGAGGGATGATATTAAAAAAAGAAATTAAACTTTAAGTTTTGATTCTACTCACAGGGGAAGTGAAAAATAAAACTCGGCACCCATTCCCACTTCGCCTTTTGCCCAGACTTTTCCTTTATGTTTGTCAATAATTCTTTTAACAATGCCAAGACCAATCCCGGTTCCTTCAAATTCCGTGATGCTGTGCAATCGTTGAAAAGCTTCGAACATTTTCGCTGAAAAAGCAGCATCGAATCCGACACCATTATCTTTAACACAATATACAGCCATATTGTTTTCAACAGTGCAATTGATAGAAATAAGCGGATGCTTGCGGTGTGTAGAGAACTTAATTGCATTCGAAAGTAAATTGGTCCAAACTTGTTGCATCATATTATAATCGGCATTAACATGCTTTAGTTCGCCAATTTCCAAGGTAATTTTATCGTGTATTTCTGCAGATGTGATCTCAGTAAAAATGTTTTCAACCAGGGCTTTCATATTTATATTTGCTTTAAGGATTTCAGCACGGTTCAATCTTGAAAATGCCAGCAGATCATCAATAAGTACCCCCATTTTTTTTGTATTATTTTCAATAACCATGCATATCCTTTTGCCTTCTTCGTCAAGTAAAGAAGCATATTCATCTGATAGAATGTGCGAGAAACCGTTAATGGAACGTAGGGGTGCTCTCAAGTCGTGCGATATTGAATAGGAATAGGCTTCCATCTCCTTATTTGCTGCATCAAGTTGAGCGGTGCGTTCAATAACACGTTGTTCAAGTGTTTGGTTCAGATTATGAATTTCTTGTTCTGCTCTTTTCTTTTCAGTGATATTTCGTGCAATACCGTGAATGATTAATGGTTTCCCTTCTGGCCCTATAATTAGTCGGAATTGAATCTCAATATCGATAATAGAAAGGTCTTTACATACCAATTGAAGTTCGAAATTGCGAATTCTATTTGAATCAACGTTTTCTTTTATATCTTTTTCGAATTCGTTCTTAACCTCCATCATAAATCTCTGATATTTACCGGGAGCCATAAATTGAATTAACTTCATTTCCTGTGCTTCATTTACCTTATAGCCCATAATACGTTCAATAGAAGGACTTAAATAAATAAAATTAAGTGCTTGATAATCCAATATCCATATAATATCAGTGGAGTTTTCGGCAAGCATTCGGAACATAGCTTCGCTTTCGCGTAATGCTTTTTCTGAACGCTTCCGTTCGGTTATATCGTGAAATATTGATTGATAGGTTCCATCAGGCATTCGCTTAGTATGCATTTCGATCGGAATAAGTCTGCCATCTTTATGGATAATATTTCGGGTATTCAATACTATTTCACCCATTGCCAGAGCGTCAAATTGTAAAGGCATTTTTTCAATAGCATCCGAACTGAACAATGCTCGTGTTTCCATTCCTATAAGTTCATTCAAACTCCTGCCAGTTAGATTTACCATATATGAGTTTGCTCCAATAATGATTCCTTCAGGTGAACCCAACAAGATACCATCCACTGCAAGCTCTATCAATTCGCGAAATTTATTTTCGCTTTTTTGCAGCGATTCTTGTGTTTCTCTGCGAACTGTTATATCTTCAATAATACCTGTACCACCTTTTATTTGTCCATCTTCAAAAACAATAGGTTGGAAAAGTGCTCTTACCGGAGTTGTTTTTTTCGAAGTAACAGATTTATATTCGTCTTCATACAAACCTTGGTTTCCATTTAATGCAGATTGAACGGCAGCTACCAGTTTTTTATCGGGAAGTTTGAGCATATTCAATCCTACCAAATCTTTCATCGAAGAACCAATAATTTGAACAAAATTGTTGTTGCAGGTAATAATTACGCCATTTTCATCAAATGACAATATACCTAAAGGTGAGTTTTCGAATATTAGTCTGAATTTTTCTTCACTTTTTTTCAATTCTTGTTCGGCATACTTGCGATTTGTTATATCACTAATAGTTCCAATAAGTTTTACAGGTTTGTTATTTTCATTCAATTCAAGTTCAGCGATTCCATAAACCCATCTTTCTTTATTGTCTTCCTGCCTAATGATTTTATATTCTTTATCGAACTTTTGGTGATTTTCTAGAATATTATTTTTAACATAATCGATCATCATATCACGCCAATCGGGATGAATAATGTTTGCCCAACCTTCAAGAGACCGAATGTATTGTTCATTAATGCCGAAGATCTCATCCAGAATTTCAGAACTTTCCCATAGTCCGGTTGATATATCCCAAACAAAAGTACCTAATCGGGCTACTGATTGAGTTGCTCTCAGCAAGCGTTCGCTTTCCATTAAATCTTTTTCGGCATGTTTGCGTTCTGTGATATCATTTGATACTGAAAGAATACCTCTTTTCTTATCGGGCAATGTGATAGCGGTTTCCCTAAGTGTGAAAATGCCTGTTGTTCTGTCTTTTCTTAAGCTTAAAACCTCTTGATCTAAAATTTCCCCTCCAAGTATCCTACTAATATTTTCGCTAACATGTCCATCGATACCGGGAGGCGTTAATATTCTAATATCACTTCCAATAAGTTCCTCGTGCGAATACAGAGTATTCTTCGTAACTTCCTCGTTGGCTTCAAGAATGATCCCGTTTTCATCCAGAACCATAATTCCGGTCGGAGAAGTCTTGAAAAGAGTTTTATATCGTTGTTCGCTGTCAAGCAATGCATCTTGAGAATGTTTGCGTTCGGTGATATCATTCGAAACGGAAAGAATACCCCTTTGGCCATCGGGCAGCACTATAGCGCTTTCTCTTAAAAGAACTATACAAATTGTTCCATCTTTTCTCAGACTCTCGAATTCTGTGTCCAGAATCTCACCTTCCAGAATTCTGCGAATATTATCCTTGACTAAGTCAGCCTTATCGGGTTCAGATAAAAGTAAAATATTCTTGCCAATCAATTCTTCATGGGGATATTGTGTAATTTTCGATACAGTATCATTTGCTTCCAGAATAATACCATTTTTATCAAGGACCATAATTCCCGAGGGTGAAGTTTCGAACAGGGTTCTGTATCGCAATTCGTTTTCCTGCATAGCCTTCAAAAAACCTGAACGTGTTAGTTGATCTGAAAGAACTTTACCGATAAGTAGTGTGGCAAGAGGATATATAAGCATTACTGAAAGCGAAATTTTCTCCAGAGTTGGAATTGCTATATCTAAAGGTAATGTGAACATGCACAAAAGCATCACTATTTGTACAATAATACCAAGCAGAAGTAATTGTCGGGTAGTTGCACCTTTTTCTTTTCGGGGGCGGCGATAATAGAAAAGCAAGCCCCAAAGCGATGAAGACAAAATGGTTAGTATTCCCGGTAACAAACCAATACCCCCCTGAAATAAACGTAATCCAATGCCAATAGCAGCTGCAATTGCAACAGCAATAGGTCCGAAAAACAAACCGCATAAGCTCAGCATAACAGTTCTTCCATCAATAAATAATCAGGGAACTATGTTTAACGGATTCAGCATGCCAATCACCACTGCCACACCAAAAATAATACCTTGCAAAGTTGGTCCCTGCCAGCGATATTTGTTAAGCTTGCTTGCAAAACCCGAAAGTATGCTTAACGCTAATAGTAATGATAGGTTATAAATAAGGTCTATAATAATCATAAAATGATCTTAATCAATAAACAACTTAGTTTATACTGATAAATTTGTGTTTAGTTGCCTAAAATTACAATAAAAATAAAAGAAAAAGAAGAGAATTGTTGCCTTTTAACGTTTTTTAACGCAATTTGTGGTTGTCAGAAAGAATCACACATTATTTCTACTTCATAGTTCCATAATGCATTATTAATTTTCGGAATAATAAGCATGCCTCAGCATACAAGCTTTTACTTGTAATTCTCTCAATAATAACCGTCGTAATTATCATACATGGAAGAATCATCATCTGTATCCATTTCGTAGCCATCTTCTTCCCTGTCGTTGATATAACTGCTAAAGTTAATCGGAAAACGGAGAAATGTGTTTACAGCTTTATTGTTGCATTGCGGTACGTTAAATTTAGTTTCTGAAATACAAGACTGAATAAGTGGAATCGCTTTTTTTTGCACTTTGCGTTCCATATTAGTAACTCTTTTATAATTATAAATTCGGATACTTTCGTCTTGTTTCTTGAAATATTCGGCTTTCAATGTAGCGCTTTTTACAGTTCCTGTGCTGTCGATCAGAAGTTCAATATTAGCTCTTCCTTGCGTATTGAAAATTTTCATAAAGCATGGATATCCTATACTCTTTTTCAGGCATGTCAGTATTTCTTTTTGTTTGTCAGTCGCCAATACTTTATTAGTAATATCATCGGGCGAAATAACTATCATGGCATTTTTTGCTTCAAAAACAGTATTATCTATTGTTTTCGTTTCTTTGGTTTGAAGTTCCTGAATTAAGATATAATCCTGGCTTTCTGCAACCAATTTGATTAAGGTGCCCGGAAATAGGTTGGGGTAGGTGTAAAACTTGTTGGTGGTATTTTTTTCTTTTGCAATATAAAAAGTAACCTTTAATGCGGTTTTTGAATACCGATACACTTCGCAATCTTTATTTTCTATTGTTGCCGAGCTATCCAGCTTTACTATTTTATAAGCTGATACAGAGCTTACCTGATTTTTGAGCCAATATAATGTATTGTTCGAACGTATGTAGTAAGTCTTGTTGCTATTGTCGTAAATGGTAGTCTTAAGAATATCAGAGTTAAAGTAACGTTCGGCACGATAATTCCCATTTTTTATGCTCACCGATTCTGAAGTGCCGAATTGATGTTCTAGATCGCGGCATTTCACATGTTTTGATTTGGGAATATAATGAATCTTATACACTAAAGTACCTTCAAACTGTTGCGCTAACAAATGATTCGTAAATGCAGTAGCAAACAATAAAACAAAAAGACTGATCAACCTGATATTTTTCATAAAGTTTGAAAATAGAAAATAAATTTGAATCAAAAATACAAATCATTTCGGAAACCATTGATTATTTTCAAATCATAGCCAACAAAGTTGAGAATAATAGATTTCAAATAAAAAAGAAGCCCACCTTTTCGGGCGGGCCTCTTATCAATTAATTTTAGAAAATTATTTTATTTTATTTTATTTTCTTCCTTTTCCACCGCCACCTTTATGACCTCCGGCTTTTCCCTGTTTCATTCCGCCGCTTTTATGTCCCATACCATTTCCGCCCATACCTTTGTTTACTCCGTTCGAATGTATTTGATTCCCTCCGCCATTTTTAGGTTTACTTTGCTGCATTTGTCCGCCGTTGTTTAGCTTGCTCTGATTGTTATTGTGTTCGATCTGGTTAGTGTTAGCGGGTTTATTCTGATAGTTGTTGTTGGGTTTTTTAGAATTATTGTTAGCGGGTTTGCTCTGATTGTTATAATTGTGTTGAATTTGGTTATTGGTGTTGTTAGTGGGTTTGTTCTGATAGTTATTGTTGGGTTTATTCTGATTGTTATAGTTGTGCTGGATCTGGTTATTATTGTTTGGTTTTATCAGATTGTTGCCATTGTTGTTTGGCTTAACCTGATTTTGATTGTTGTTGCCTCCTTTGTTGCTGTTGTAATTACCAAGATTATGATTCAGGCTATTGTTGTTAGGTTTGTTCTGTTGATTGTTTTGATTATAAAACTGATGATTGCGATGCTGATTGTATTCCTGATGAGCATTATAATAATGGTTCGATACGTAGCTTGATGCACGGCGGTATGGAGTATAAAGGTTGTGAGCGTAAACTACTCTGTGTTCATAAACCGGGCGATACCCGTAATAATAGTTCGAGCAGTAGTTATAATGTCTGTACCAGGGCATTGGTTGCCAGGGATTCCACCAAATTGGATAATAATCCCAATAATAGGGTGATTCGTAAACATAATAATCAGGCATATACATGTAAGTGACGCACGGCCAGAACCAAACATTAACAAAGAAGAAATTCAAATTTTGCAGTTTCCCGCTGGGTCCGCTTCCGTCTGTTTTGCCTGCCGAAGGATCAACAGGTTCAACATAAGTGCTGTCGCCATAAAGTTCTTCATCGCCTACAATTTGTAACATGGCCGATTCGTTGCCTTGTTTTTCAATTTCGATAACAGCAACATCCTGCGATTCGGTTTTGCTTATAGCAACCTGAAGAACTATTGCATGAGCGCCGTCTTTCATTTTATCGATAACACGTACGTAGTCGGTTTTGCCATCGCCATTCAGGTCGAGGTTGTTTACATAATTATCAGCGGTGTTGAGTTTCTTTTCCAAATCAGCAGGTGATTTCGATTGTTTAAACATTTCGAGGGCACCCTGCAAACTGAAATTATCGCCGGGTAATCCGGTGCTGTCCGACTGAGTTGTTGTTGATGTTTGCTGAGCAAACAATGTTCCTACTGACAGAAGTAGGCAAACAATGATCAATACACTATATTTTTTCATGACTTTAAGGTTTTAATATGGTTACTCTTTATTACCGGTCTGCACAAAACTAAGTGAAAATCGGGTTGTGATTTAATATTTGATAAACATATTTTCAAATAACACTGACGAATGCCGTTAATGCAAAAAGTTTACCAAACTTTTTAAAAATGAAATTTAAATGAAATAAAATTTTATTTCCAGCAGGAGAGAAGGGGTGTGTGTGTTTCGGCTCCGAAGCTATTTGCTTCAATTAAATCAAATTGCTTATGAAATTTCAGATAGCAATCGAATTGAATGGCTCCGCTTTGATCGGCTTTAAAATTGGTGAACCAATAATTGTTGAGTATGTATAAAAACAATGTAGAAGAAGGAGGTTGTGAATCTTTCCAGGCTTTGTAGCCCTGATTAGTGGGTTGTTCATTGGTCATACTTCCTATCTCGAACAAAGCACCCTGTGGGGAACTCATTGTAACACCATAACCATCTCCACATACATCTATCCAACGTTGCACTGAATAAAAATCGTGATTAGCACCTGGGATCTGGCCTGTACCTGGAATATAACAGGTGTCTGAAATTCCTATTCGATTTACAGAATTTGTTATATTGAACGGAAATGCAATATGCATGGCCTCTTTTTCTCGCACTGCTTTCTTATCGAAACAGATGTTTAGCTCAATGTAGTTCAGGTATTCAAACAGATTAATGTAATACGTAAGGGATATAGAACCTTCAAGTTCACAATCAATTCGGATAGTAGTTTTAATAATTCCCCTGTCTGTAATTTTAATGCTCTTTACTTTCGTCGTGCTGAGTAATGCCGGGTTTAAACCTTTTACATACAGCATTTGTCCCAAACCGGTAAATGTCTTTGCATTAACAAATTCCTTCCTAAATTGGATAAAACTTTTAATGGCACCTGTGTTGCTGTCGATAGCATATCTGTGTTCAACAGCTTCGGCAATTATACCTTCATTTGCATTTATAAGTCGATATGTTTTGTACCCATTAGCGGGTATGTTTTCGGCAACAAAGCACTGGTTGCCATCACTTAATGATTGCAAATAAACGGTATTTCCATTTTCATCTACAAGCAAACTTTTTTCTTTTCCATCAGGTAATTTAATTTCTACATATCCGCTTCGTATATGATCGAGTGTGTTATAAACTTCCAGTTTGCTAACATCCTTTGCAGGAGAGAGTAATACAGATTCAATTTTGCTGACATATTTTTGTGATGAATCAATAAAAGCTTTTTTGTAATTCCATTGATTAACGGCAAAAGCATCATCAGGCGATGAAATGCTGTTCCAAGCGCCCCAGGTATGTTCGTGAAACATTACGATGTTCTTGCGGGCTTCGTAGAACCATGATTGATCGACTTTTTTCTCAGGAAAGATAGCAGATAGTTTTTCCAATTGGCTTATATAATCACTCAACACCCTGGTTTCACCTTCTTCATATGCAGTTGAATATGCTCCGTCTTCCCAGTAGGGAGTGAAATCTCCTGCATAAACCGGTAATCTGTTCCCGTATTTTTGTTCGAACTTTTGCATCATATTATTTACCCCGGAGATGCATAATTTCGGTGAAATGTATTTTGAGTTCCAATTTTGGACAAATTCACTCAGATTTTTATCCACAGGTCCGTTATCAGATTTAATAGTATAACGAAGTTGTACCATATCGTAAGGATATTCGCTCGTATCCAATTCATTTAGGTAGGAAATCAGTTTGTCCTTAATCTTAACGGATAGATCACCGTCGGGTATCTGGTGAAAAGCACAATATCCTCTTCCGGCTGTCCAAACTAATATCTTTCCCTTGCCGGTGGTGGTTTTCCAATAAAATGGCTTATCACCCAAATCACGTAAAGTAGAACCGATCCTGTCGCCGTTGTCCGGATGATTTTCATTATAATTCGGCCCGTTCGATAAATAGCGAAAGCCATTTTTATAAAGTGCATCGGTAATGCTCCAGCTTAATCCGGGAATATCGGAAAGCATTGCTGATATCAATGGAATGTTGTATGTTTTCCGCAAATAAACAGCATATTCTGTAATCCAATTTAATTCTTCAGCGGAACAAAGACCTGTCATCACACCCACATAGAATCCGCTAAGAACAATACTTTTATTTTGTATAGCATCGATCAGACGTTTTATGTTGTTCGAACCTGCGTTTTTTATGAAATATTCCACCGGCCATAGTGTTTCTTCGTTCCAAATAAAACGACTTCCTTCGGGATAATTATTGGTGCTGTCGATCATGTCAAGAGCGTCAATCAGGTTTTTGTACTGTATTTTAATTACATCTTCCTGAACATGAGAATAGCCTATATCGTTGTGACTATGATGTATGATATCAACTTCTCTACGGTGGACTGGCATTTGCATCAATTCATACTTATGAACAAATTCTTTTCCGATTTTTGTAACAATTGATAGGCGCGTAGGTATTATTACAGTATCTATCGGAATCTCAAAATAATTATAGCCGATATTAACAGGAAAGTTTGTTGATTTATTATTAATGGTTATTTGAATTGTTTTCTCCTGCGGATAAATGTGGTCTGCAGAAACCGCAAGCAGTTGTTTTATTCCGTTTACAGTCTTTACCAACAATGGTGTCGGTATGATCCTTAATTTTTCGGAATACGAATAACGAAATACCATAAACCAATTGTTGCTGTTCTCATTATGCCCGCAAATTGAAAGTTCAAGGGGTTCGCCGGGTCTAAGTAAACTTTTTGGTACGCATAGATACATGTTGCCAAAAACATCTTTATGAATGTCTGTCTTGGTAGCTTCAAACACCACTGCCACGGAATCTTTTCCAGAAAAACTCCAGTAAAATGGGGCTATTTTATTTATAGGAGTGATAAATGTCAGGTAAACCACACCGTTAATCTTTAAATCAAATTTGCTGTCTGTTGTACTTGTACCGCTTGAATGACCCGACAACCAATAAAAATAATAATACTTGTCATTGAGTTGCTTTGGAGCAGGTGCAGTCTTCCAGGTAATGATCTTTTTTCCGTCTGTACAGCGGGTTAATAAAGCATCCGTTGCAAATTGCGGGCTCGATGAATAGTATGGTAGTATTTCGCCTTCAACATTGGTTTCATATCCACTCAGTAAATTATGATTTCCGAACCATGGCATTGATTGCTGACTAAAAGCATGTACACTGATAAATATTAATATACAAAATGCTGTTTGTGATTTAATCAGATTTGATACCCGCATGGAGTCAGATTGGGTTATTAATTAGATTATTTGATAGCGCTAAATTTTTGAATACAATTTCATGAACTGAACCCTTTCAAATGAAGCAGGATTCTTAACACTCAGTTGATTCATTTTTCCTTTGAAATCGGATATTTTAGTAAACCCTTTTGCTTCCATCCAGGTTTTAATACCATTCAAAATTTCAGCAATTGAATCAAAGCCTTTTTCATAAAGCACAGAAGCAATTTGGATAGCATCGGCGCCTGCCAAAAGTTGTTTTACAGCAGCTCTGTATTCATGAACGCCTGTTGCAGCTGCCAGATCGCATCCAAGTCTGCCGGAAAGAATAGCCAACCAACGCAGAGTGTGGGCATAATCATGTTTTGAACTGAAAATATTTGAAGTTGTTATTTCAAATTTATCAATATTGAAATCGGGCGTGAAGGGTCGGTTAAAGAGAACTAATGCTTTTATACCTGAATTTGAGAGTTCATTTATGGTTTTTGAAAGCCCTGAAAAATAATAGCCTAATTTTAATGCAATAGGAATATTGACTTGTTTTTTAACAGCTTCAATAATTTCAAAATACTTTTTCTCCAGTTCAATTCCATCCATATCGATTTGTGAAGGCAATAGATAAATGTTCAGTTCAATGGCATCGGCACCTGATTCTTCGATACGATGTGCAAAATAGTGCCAGTTTTGAGCAGACACACAATTGATGCTTGCAATAATTGGAATTTTCAAGGTTTTTTTAGCTTCTGTAATCAGGTTCAGATAATCGAATAGAGTTTGTTCCTGAGCATAATCGCGCACATATTCATAAGCCTCATCATATTGATAGCTTTTTTGCTTTATAATATTATCGAATGAAGTAGAAAATGTCTGCATTTTATCAGTATCATTTTTTTGAATGAACTTTTCAGTATCCGCTATTATTTGTTCTTCAAAAATAGATTTCAGAACAATAGCTCCTATACCTTTTTCCTCCAATTGTTTTAAATGGGAAATGTCATTGGTTAAGCCTGAACTTGCTGCGATGAGTGGGTTTTTAAGGGTCAGACCCATGTAGTTTGTAGTTAAGTCGGTCATAGTTTGGTTTCTTTAGTTATTATTTATAGTTCCACCTTATTAAATATCAGATTATTCTATCTTCATATTTTCGGGATATATTACCTTATCTAAAAAAAGACCTTTTGCAGGAACAGATACTCCCGCATCAGAACGGTTTCCATTCAGAATAATTTTCCTGAGGTCATGAATGTCGATTTTTTTTAAACCTATTTCTATCATGGTGCCAACTATAGCACGAACCATATTACGAAGAAAACGGTTGGCACTTATAGTAAATATCAAAACATCATGGTCCTTTGTCCATAAGGCCTCACTGATTTCACATACAAAATTATTGACTTGTGTATTGGATTTTGAAAAACAGGCAAAATATTTAAATTCCATCAATGCCAGGCAAGCCTCATTCATTAGTTCAAGATCAAGATTCGGACTGTAATGATATTCAAATCCCCGATTAAAAGGAATCCTTTTTGGGTTGATATAATATTTGTAGGTCCTTTTTATTGCTGAAAACCTTGCATGATAGTCATTGTTTACCTTTTGAATATTTATAATAGAGATGTCGGGAGGAAGAAGTGCATTAATATGATAAACAGAATATTCAATGCCTTGCATTTCTTTTTCAAGATCGACATGAGCGTAATATTCGCGGGCGTGAACACCTGTATCAGTTCTGCCACAACCGCAAATCTCAATGGGTTGCTTTAAAATTATTTCTAAAGTTTTTTGTAATATTTCCTGTACGCTAAGCGCATTATTTTGAATTTGCCAACCATGGTATGCAGTTCCGTCATAGGCAAGTTTTACAAAAAATCTGGCTGGCATAAATAAAAATTATAAATTCTCATCAAAATTACTAAAAACTTTAATTTTATATTTACATTTGTTTTTTAATGGCTAAATTACAGAAATGATTGTAGACTTATTTATCCCATGCTTTGTCGATCAGGTATATCCCCAGATCGGAATGAATATGGTGAAAATACTGGAAAAACTTGATGTGAGTGTTAATTACAATACTGAGCAAACCTGTTGTGGTCAAATGGCTTTCAACAGTGGTTTCTGGAACGAAGCCAAAGCAATGGGAGAGAAATTTATTCATGATTTTTCAAATAACAGGATGATTGTTGCTCCTTCAGCTTCTTGTGTCGGAATGGTTCGCAATTATTACCCTGAATTATTTAATAATACATCTCTGCATAACCAGTTCAAACAAATACAAAAGAATATCTACGAGTTTACGGATTTTTTAGTCAATGTTATGAATGTTACTGAACTGGGCGCAGAATTTGAATCGGTTATTACCTATCATGACGCCTGTGCAGCATTGAGAGAATATGGAATAAAAGAACAACCACGTAAATTATTAAATAATGTAAAGGGGTTGAAACTCATTGAAATGATTGGAAATGATGTATGCTGTGGATTTGGAGGTACATTTTCAGTAAAATTTGAACAAATTTCGACTGCAATGGGTGAACAAAAAGTTCAGAATGCTATTGAAACAGGGGCCGAATATATTGTTTCTACTGAGGCATCATGTCTTATGCATTTAGAAGGGTACATAAATAAACAAAAATTGCCAATAAAAACAATGCATATTGTAGATATTTTGGCTTCAGGTTTGTAAAAGAACAAAATATTTCTAATTTTTTTCAAGTGGAATAGTAATAGATGATTGGATGCAGTATAAAACTCGTTAATTAATTTCACATAATAATTTGTAGGATTGTTTGTTGCGTTTTTTATTTTGTTTTTTTAAATAAAAAAATAGTATTTTTGCACTGAAAAAATCTTTATGAATTTATTAAATAAGTAGAGGTTGTTCAAAATATTATTTTATTGTATATGGAAAACAAACTTATAGTGATAGTTGAAGATAATCCTGACGATAGAGAATTAATAATTAGAGCTTTTAAAAAGAATTCTATTGGATCTAGGCTTATAGTTCTTAATGATGGTGTGGAAGCACTTCAATATTTAAATTGTGAAGCAGCTTATAAAGATCGGGATGTTAAAGAATTGCCTAATTTGATAATATTAGATATTAAGCTTCCCAAAATTGACGGTAAAGAAGTGCTAAAATCATACCGAGCTAATACACATTTTAAAAATATTCCAATAGTAATATTATCTTCTTCCAGCGAAAAAAAGGATATTTTTGATACTTATTCATTAGGAGCGAATAGTTACGTAAAAAAAAATATCGATTTCAGCCGTTTTCTGGATATTATCAATACTACCTATAAGTATTGGATAGAAATAAATGAATCTTTATAAATAGGATTCTTATTTTTTATTTTCAATAGACCTTCCAGTAGACTTGAATTTTTTCAATTTTTTTTTTTCAATATTTTTAACATGCTGTGTGACATATCATGCAATTGTCATTACTTATTAATTAATCATAAATATTTCTTGCCAGTTTTCAGCACTATTAAATTCTGAAATACTCGTTTCTTAGTATTTTGAGGATAAATTCCTTCTATCTTTTCGTCTAATAAAAGATATGTAGTTCATTTTAAAATCTTTTTATAATTCGTTACATAATTATTTGTGATTTTTTTTCATGAATTTAATTAATGGAGTATAGTTTATTTAATATGTTTTAAGCAGGTAAAAAAACCTAATTAATTGATTCGCATTTTGCTAATAAATTCAAGGCTTTTACCTCTTGCATCTCCCTGCCTGAATTATAGATATTTGTAAAAAAAATATTGGAAATCATTTTCCATGTCAATTAATTAAAAAATAAAATGAAATACATACATATTCAGTTAGTTAGAATCTTTAAAATAAAAAGTACTATTTCGAAATTTTTATTTTTATTCTTACTGTTTTGCAATATTCAAAATTATACCAAAGCTGATAATTATTATTGGGTTGGTGGTTCGGGAAATTGGTCTGACATTTCTCATTGGGTAACAACGTCAGGGGGGCAAACAAATCACTTGAAAGTACCATCAGCATTTGATGATATTTTCTTTGATTCTAATTCATTTAATGCATCAGGACAATCAGTTATTGTTAATGCTGATAATTATAGCTGTAGAAATATTGACTGGACAGGTGTAACAAATATTCCCGAATTTACTAATACAAATGGTTATAAATTTGCTATTTATGGATCATTAATATTAAATTCTGATATGAATTTTAATTATAATGGTCAGATTGATTTCGAATCAACAAATTTAGGTAATACAATTTTAATGAATGGACAACAATTTCATGGAAATGTTTTTTTCTATGGAATTGGCGGAAGTTGGACTTTTTTAGATACATTTAACGCTGGTTCAAGTACAATTTATATGTGTAATGGGACATTAAACACAAATAATCATACAATAAACTGTGGACAATTTTCCACTTATTATTCTACCGTTAAAACATTAAATCTTGGGTCATCAATAGTAAACACTATTTCAGGTATAAGTCTTAACGCTACTGGTCTTACACTAATTCCAGGTTCATCAGTTATTAATGTTAGTTCAATAAATGGTAATGTTGCTTTGTCAGGTAGCATAATATTAAATAATGTAAATTTTACAAATATTAGTGGAACATCTACATTACAGACTAATTCTGGTGTTCCATCCTTTAACAATGTAACTTTTAATAATAATGCATTTATATCAGGTAATAATAGCTTCAATAATTTAACTTTTAAAGGTGACAATAATTGGTTGAAAGAAGGAAATACACAAACTATTATTAACTATTTAAATGCAAATGGAACGTGTGCAAATGCAAAAAACATATTTTCAACAAGTGATACTGTTCAATCAAATATACTAAAAATAAATGGTTCAATAAATTTGGACTATATATTTCTAAAGAGTATTAAAGTTTCTGGTGGCGGAATTTTTAATGCAACAAATTCATGTGATATTGGAAATAATTCGGGATGGAATATTAGTAGTCCTGTATCACATAATTTATTTTGGGTTGGAGGAACTGGTAATTGGAATGATCCAAATCATTGGTCGTATACAAGTGGTGGTAGTGGGGGAGCGTGCACACCTTCTCCTTTTGATAATGTTTCTTTTGATGCGAACTCATTTTTAATAGCTAATCAATCGGTTACAATTAATTGTTTAAATGCATTTTGTAAAAATATGATATGGACTGGTGTAATAAATTCACCTTCTTTGAGTGGATCTTCATCCAATTGTCTATATATTTATGGATCATTGAAATTTGATCAAAATATGAGTATGGATTTTTCCGGATATACTTATTTCAAAGCTTCAACAATTAATAATTCCATATTATCTTCATCTAAAATATTCAAAAATCATGTAATTTTTGATCGGTCAAATGGCGGGTGGATATTGTCGGATCAATTCAATGCCAATGGTTATACAATTTATTTAGTAAACGGTACTTTAAATCTAAACAATCAAAATGTAACATGTGCAGCATTTTATTCTGATTATTCAAATGTACGTCAATTATATCTTACAACTTCAATTATAAATGTTACTTCAAATAATTCAAGAGCGTGGACATTAAATAAATCGAATCTGTTTTTTAGTTCAGGAAGTTCGATTATTAATTTTACTACATCATTTGGTGGAATGTATAATACCGGAAACGATTCACTTAAATATAATAATGTTACTTTTCAACAAAATACTGGAAATGCATCGTTAGTAAGTAGTTCAGTTGTTGGAAAATTTAATAATGTCATTATTAATAGTGACGGATTAATATCAGGTAATAATGTATATAGTAATCTTACATTAGCCAAAAACTTTTATCAATTAGGTTCAGGCAATACACAAACTATATATAATAATTTGACAATTAATGGATATTGTAATTCAAATCTTTATTTATATACAACAACTAATGGAACACAAGCTTATATTAAAAAATATAGTGGAAATATAACTTTAGATTTTGTTATATTAAAAGATATTCAAGTTATTGGGAGTGGCGTTTTTACTGCAAATAATTCAGTTGATCTTGGAAATAATTCAGGATGGATTATGAATACTCATATTCCTTCAAATTTATATTGGGTGGGAGGAACTGGGAATTGGAACGATCCATTACATTGGTCATATACAAGTGGAGGAGTTAGTGGAGCTTGTATTCCTACGCCTATAGATAATGTTCTTTTTGATGGGAATTCTTATTCTTGTATAGGACAATATACGAATGTTAATCAGTCAATTGCATTTTGTAATAACATTACTTGGTCTAATGTAAATTACAATCCCCAATTTAAGACCTCGTTAAATGGTATTTTAAAAATATTTGGTTCGTTGGCTTTTTGTTCAGGCATGACTAATAATTATTCAGGACCAATAACTTTTGAATCAACAACATCAGGTAAAACAATTTTAATGGCTGGAAATAAATTTTTAAATGATATTTATTTTATTGGAATTAAAGGTGCTTGGATATTACAAGATAAATTAAGTTGTGAGCAGAATGTTTTTGTTAATAATGGAAGTTTATTAACAAATAATAAAGATATTACTGTATCTACATTTAACTCTTTATGTAACTCATATAGAACCATAGATTTTGGATACTCAAATATTAATATAGTCTCAAATTCTTCTTACGCATGGTCAATAAATGCTAATAATCTTAATTTAAATTTGAAAAACAGTATTTTAAAATTTTTAAGTGCAAATGGTGGAATGTCTAATATTTCATCTGATACAATAAAATTCAATAAAGTATGGTTTGTCGATTCGAGTGGCGTTTCAAATATTTTAAATAATGGAAGTAATTCAAAATTTAAAAATGTATTTTTTAGAAGTGATGGAGGAATATATGGATCTAATGCTTTTGATACACTTAATTTTTATCCTTCAAAAACATATACTCTTCAATCATTAAAAACACAACGAATAAATAGTATGTTAAATATGTCAGGAAATGGTTGTTTTCCAATTGCTTTAATATCCTCTGATATTGGAGTACAATCATCAATTTATAAATCATCTGGAATTGTATCTGCATCTTATGTTATAATGAAGGATCAAAATGCATATGGTGGTGCAGGATTTTATGCCGGAAATAATAGTGTGAATATAGCGAATAATAGTGGATGGTATTTTGGTACACCTCCTGGTTTCGTTTTTGGACTACCTGATACTGCTTATGTTTGTTACGGTGATACTTTAGTTTTAAATACCTACAACTTTATTGGAGGAGTTAAATTTAAATGGCAGGATGGAACAGCAAGTAGTACATATAAAGTTTTTAATGAGGGAAAATACTGGGTTGAAGTTACCTATGCTGATCATTGCTTCTTAGTTGATACTGTTAATGTGTTTTATAAGTTTATACCATCAGTTACCATGTGTAGTAATTATACAATATGTAGAGGTATATCAGTTTCTTTAAGCGCAAATGCAACGAGTGGTACAACTTATTTATGGAATAATAATATGACTACACCAACAATTAATGTAAATCCAATTATCTCAACAACCTATATTGTAAATGCAGCAAATGTTTGCGGTTCGGTTTTCGATTCAGTTAGTGTTACTGTAAACCCTTTGCCAATAGCTGATGCAGGAAATGATACAGTAATTTGCATAAATGGATCAGCTAATCTACAGGCAAATGGTTTTCCTGGTTCCACTTATCAATGGAGTAATTCTTTAGTTGGAAACAATATTATAGTAGCACCAACATCAACTACATCTTATATTGTAAGTGTTACAGATCAAAATTCGTGCGGTGTTGCAATTGATAGCATGACTGTTTTTATTATGTCACCAATTACAGTTAATTTAGGAAATGACTTATCTATTTGTTCAGGCTCAGATGCAACACTAAATGCTGTTACTTTTCCTGGTTCAACATATCATTGGAATACTAATCAAAGTACTTCTAACATTTATGTGACCCCACTTGTAACATCTAATTATACTGTTACAGTAACAGATTCATTATCTTGTTCTCATGCAACGGATGAAATATCTGTAAATGTTTTGTTTTCTCCGACTGTCGATGCTGGTAATGATTTTACTATTTGTGAAGGAAATTCTGCAATAATAACTGCAAATACATCTTCTAATAATGATATTTTGTGGAATACAAATGATACCTCATTGATAATAAGTGTTCAGCCCAATACTACAACTATATATTCAATTACGGTTTCTAATGTGTGTGGAAGCACAAACGATCAGGTAACAGTATTTGTAAATGCTCCTATACAAGAAAATGTTTCTGTTTCAAATACACATTGTGGTCAAAATAATGGTGAACTTACTGCAGCCGAAGGGCTCGTTTATTATTGGTCCACAGGCGAAACTACTCCAACAATAAGTAATTTAACTTCTGGGATCTATTATCTCACTGTGAGTAACGGCGTTTGTAATAAAATAGATTCATTTGAAGTAGTAAATACAGCTGGCCCAAAAGCTGATTTTGATATTGAAAATAATAATATCTATTCAAACTTTGGAGAGGTAAAATTTATTGATCAATCCTCAGGAGAAATAGCAAATTATAAATGGGATTTTGGTGATGGGTATTCTGTAGAAAACAATCAGAACCCGGTACACTATTATAATAATAAAGGAGAGTTTTATACCAAACTAAAAATTAATGATAAGTTCAATTGTGTTGATAGTATAATCAAAAAAATAGAGGTTACAATACCAAATGTACTGACAATACCAAATGCTTTTACACCAAATGGAGATGGATTAAATGATGGCTTTGGCCCAATATGGCTTAGAGATGAAGAAATAGTTAAATATCAAATGCTGATTTATGATCGTTTGGGTAAGATTGTTTTTGAAACAAATGATAAAAATGAACTTTGGGATGGTTCTGAAGCTTCAACGCATAAACTATTACCTGAAGGTGTTTATACCTGGAGAATACAATATGAGCAAATGATTGATAATAATATACTAGCCAATAATAAAGCAGGTGTAATTACCCTGATAGAAGAGCGTAAATAAAATACGACTTATAATAATGACTTTCAAATTGTTTTATAATAATTTGTCTAATTTTATTTTTTCAATTATAGTATTTTTAAATTAAATTACTTGTTGAATTATTTACTTCCTAAGTTATTCAGTCGAATATTTTTTTAATAAAATAATAAAATAGTATTAAATTTGAACCTAATAATTTAATTTCAGTTTTCTTGTTAAATATTGGATTAGTAATGAATTCTTTTTTTTATGAGAAAATATAAATACGATTGTTGATGGAAAACAAAATACGAGTATTAATCATTGAAGATACGGATTCAGATGCTTTATTATTATTAAAAGAGATACAAAAAGGTGGGTTTGAAGTTTATTACAAACAAATTGAGAAAGAAGATCAACTGAAACAAGAATTGAAAGAATTGGAGTGGGATATTGTTTTTGCTGATTATATGCTGCCCCAATATGATGGTATTAATGCCCTTAAACTGATAAAAGAGGTTAAACCTGATTTGCCATGTATAATGCTTTCGGGTAAAGCAGGAGAAGAAAATGCCGTTGAAGCTATGAAGGCTGGTGCGGTTGATTATATTTTGAAAGATAATTTCTCCAGATTATTACCTGCATTAAAGCGTGAATTAAATGAAGTAAGAATAAAAAAAGAAAAAAAAATAATTGAACAGCAATTAAAAGAAAAAGAAGAACAATTCAGGGAAAGCGAAAATCGTATAAGAAATCTTATTGAGCAAAACGATGATATTATTTTTACTCTGGATTCAAAAGAAAACCTAGTCTCAATAAATCCCATTGGCGAAAAATTAATTACCGGTAAATTTGAAAGGAGTGTTCCAATTAAGGAGTTTCTATCTATAGAGTCATATAAGAATTTAAGAATAGCTGTCAGAAAATCATTTCTAAATAGAGAAACATTCTTTGTTCAGGAAATAAACCTATTTTCAATAAATGCTACATTACTCACTCTAGAGCTTATTTTAAATATTTATTATCAGGAAAATAAGATAAAAGAAATTTTTGGAATAGCTCGGAACATTACAAAAAGTAAGCTTTCACAAAACGAAGCTTTAAGTAAAGTTATTGAAGCTGAGGAACGTCAAAAAAAGTTGTTTGCTCAGGAGTTGCATGATGGATTGGGGGCTTTATTATCGACAATCAATATTTATGTTGGATTACTGATGAAAACTGAAAAAAGCAGAAAACAACGTAAGGAATATTTGGAGAATCTTAAAAGTTTAGTTAATGAAGCTGTTACCGATGTTCGTTATTTTGTTGATACATTAGCCCCAAATGTTTTAAATGATTTTGGTTTGGTTACTGCTATAAAATCATTCTGTGATAAAGTAAATGCTACATCTAAAGGTCTAATTAAATTTAAGGAACCAAAACGACGAATTGAAATACTGAAAATTATTGAGATAAATTTTTATCGTATAATCCTGGAACTTATCAATAATTCACTGAAATACTCTGAATCAACTAAAATTAGTATAGAAATTATTGATGAAAAAGACCATGTTATTTTAAACTATTCTGATAATGGCAAGGGGTTTGACGTTAATGAGGTTTTAAACACAAACCTTTCAGGAATGGGAATTAAAAATATTATTGCCAGAATTAATTCATTGAATGGTACATGTGATTTTAAAAGTAATTTTGGTTCAGGTACACAAATAGCAATTAATGTTTTAAAAAACCTTAATAAATAATTTTTTTTTAATATTAAATAAATTTACTAATTTTGAAATCACAAAATCATTAATCACAAAGTGAAATTTAAAAGGATAATTTTTATCCCGTTAATTTAAATCATTATGAAAAATAAAATAAAATTATTAATTGTTGAAGACCAGTTAATATTTCGCAATGGGTTAAAGATATTATTAAAAGAAATTCCTGAAATAGAATTTATTGGAGAATGTTCAAATGGTCTTGAATTTTTAGAATTTATTGAAAAAAAAATGCCTGATGTAGTATTAATGGATATCAAAATGCCTATGATGGATGGATTTGAGGCTACCAAAATCGCTACTCAGAAATTTCCTGATATAAAAATCGTTATTTTATCTATGTTTGGTGAGGAGAATTATCTTGTTCGTATGCTTGAAGCAGGAATTAAAGGCTTTTTATTAAAAAATGTTGAAGAAGATGAATTGCGTAAAGCATTATTCTTGGTGTCTGAAGGAAAAAATTATTTTTCAAATGAATTACTTCCGGCACTTACAAACTCTTTTATGAAAAAGAAAAATAATGATGAAGAAAAAACAAATATTATCGAAAAGCTGACCAAACGAGAACTTGAAATTTTGCAACTAATCTCCAAAGGATATACAAATAAAGAAATTGCTGAGTTTTGTTTTATTAGTCCAAGAACAGTTGGTGGACATCGAACAAATTTACTTAGCAAAACTGCCAGTAAAAATACAGCTGATCTAATCGGTTTTGCGATAAAATACAATTTGATAAATTTCTGATCATTTTAAATAGAATACTTCATCCTTAATTAATAGGTTTTTTTACTAGATAAACTTCTTTATCTGACGGAGTAAAATACCTGTTTTTTTCCCTCTTTTTTAAACACAAAATCAGGTTTTAATACTCTTGTATTAGCTTTAATATTAGAATAATTTTGTAATATTAAATTATTACTTTATTGTATTAAAGTTCAAATATAAAATTATGGGATACCGGGATGTAATATTATTGGTTCTTCAAATGAGAAAATCAATTATTTGTCACGAGGATCATTTTAAAAATGATTTTAATAATAACGAATCTTCTTCTGAGGATATTAGTAAATGGTGTAGCATTCATAAAATCTCCTATAAAAAGATTTCAAATAATAGATTGAAGCTAAAGTTGATAAAATAAACCAGGTTAAAGAACCTGTTTTCCCCAAGCTATTTACGCAGCTGCAAATCAGGTTTTTTCTATCTTGCATTAAGGGGTTCGATTATGGTAAATTTGTAAATTAAGAAAATGAACCAAGTTATGAAAACACAAACTCAATTAAAAAATGCTTTTCTTACAGTTGTAATTATGATACTTCTTGCAGGAAACGGAGTTGTACTAGCTCAATCACCGGTTAATAGTGATTTGTTAATAGCTTCAAACAATGTGAAACCTGAAGACGGATTTCAAAGTTCAATTAATGACTTTAATGTAAGTATTCTTGAAAATACGGCATTCATTAAATGGACCGTTACCGGCGAAACTTCAAAATGCATGTACATTATTGAGCGTTCGTCAGATGGATCTAATTACCAATCCATTTTATTTAAAGAAGGTGTTCCTTCTCCAACAAAAGATACAGAATTGATGTATTGCCTGAAAGATAACACACCTATGGATAATAGTTCTTTTTACAGAATTAAACAAGTTCGTTCCGATGGTTCGGTGAACATTCAAACGATTAATGTAATTAATAACACTGCATCAACTTATGCAGCTAATAATACAAGATAATTCTGGTTTGTAATATAGTACTCCAATTTATTTGCGGTTTTCTGTTTCGATTATATTATGTTTAAGATAAAAGGTTGGCAATTTGCCAACCTTTTTCTTTAAATAATACTAATTTTGCGAATCATGAAACTGGATAATTATATTAATGGCTATAGATCGTACTTAAGACTCGAGAAGTCGCTTTCCGAAAATTCAATCGAATCTTATCTTTTTGATATCAATAAATTTAAACAATTTCTCGAATTAAAGAATTTGGATATAACTCCTGTTGATATCAACCTGAATCATTTACAAACGTTTATTTCATGGATCAATGAGTTAGGAATGAGTTCACATACACAAGCCCGCGTGATTTCCGGCTTAAAATCATTCTTTAATTACTTGTTGCTTGAAAATATTATCAAGAGCGCCCCAACCGAGCTACTGGAATCGCCCCGCCTTGCCAGAAAATTGCCGGATACACTTAGTATTGATGAAATAAACCGCTTAATTGATGCTATTGATCTAAGCCAGGCTCAGGGGCAACGAAATAAAGCTATACTCGAAACATTGTATGGATGTGGTTTGCGGGTTAGCGAACTTATCAATCTGAAGATATCCTGTCTCTTTTTCAATTCTTCATTTATTCGTATCATCGGCAAAGGTGATAAAGAACGTTTGGTCCCCATTGGCCGAACCGCGCAGAAACAGATCTCAATATACATGGAAACTATTCGCTGTCATCAGGAAATTAAAAAAGGTAACGATGATATTGTTTTCTTGAACCGATATGGCGCCAAACTCACCCGTGCTATGATTTTCACCATCATCAAGCGTTTGGCCGTGAAGATTAATTTGAAAAAAACAATAAGCCCCCACACATTCCGCCATTCATTTGCTTCGCATCTGATTGATGGAGGGGCCGATCTGAGAGCCGTTCAGGATATGCTGGGACACGAATCGATTACCACTACTGAAATATATACTCACCTCGACCGCGAGTTTCTGAGAGATGCTATCATTCAATTTCATCCACGAAAATAAATCCTGTGTTGGAAAATAATTCGGAATTATGAAGTGCTTAAAAGTTAAGATATAACGTTCAATCTTTGAAGTTATTAAATAGTTTTACCCCCATTTATTGAAAAAACCCCCGTTTATTGAAAAAAACCTCATTAGGTTGGAAGAAACCCTCATTAGGTTGGAAGAAACCCTCATTAGGTTGGAAGAAACCCTCATTAGGTTGGAGAATACCCCTTTTGAGTTGGAAAAAACCCCATGGCGACTTTTTTGGAAAAAATGGAAGATAAGTTTGATGATGAGATGATTTGAAATTTTGAAAATGAAGTAAACCACAACGAACACAAAGTAAAATTAAGTATAAGAAAGAATGATGGATTGGGGATGCGCAGTTTATTTATTGAAGGCTGTTTGCCTTCGCGTGAGGGATTGGAGTGAAAAGCCCGCAATGGAGCGTAGCGGAATGAGGACTTGGAACGAAAAGCCCGAACCGCCGTTGGGCAGACACGCCCAAATGAGATTGAAGTTAATGTAAAAGTGAAGAGGTAGGAAATAAAAAAAGCAGAAGAAACATCTTCTGCTTAACGTGACAATGCTGGGATTCGAACCCAGGACCCCCGCCTTAAAAGGGCGATGCTCTACCAGCTGAGCTACATTGTCTCCTCTTTTTTTGAGGGTGCAAAAATACAGACATTATTTTAATTAGCAAAAGATTATTTTGAAAAAAAAATAAATAGTATACAATATAATGCTAATCAGTGATGTGTGGAATGTTTTTTATTTATTCATACATGTAATTGTTTTTTCATAAAATAAATGAATAATTTTGAAAAAAAATCTGTGATGAAAGATAAGGTATGTATTATTACGGGAGCCTCTTCAGGCATCGGAAAAGCTCTGGCGTTTGAACTTGCCGGCTATAAGGCAAAACTGGTTTTAGCCGCCCGGAATGAAAAAGAACTTGAAGAATTAAAACCACAGCTCGAAAAACTCGGAGCCGAAGTTATGGTTGTGAAAACCGATGTCAGTATTGAAGCCGATTGCAAAAATCTGATCGAACAAACTATCACACGTTTCCATAGCATCGATGTTCTTATTAATAATGCCGGGATTTCGATGCGTGCTATTTTCGAAGATGTTGAACTGAGCGTGTTAAAACGATTGATGGATACGAATTTTTGGGGAACCGTGTATTGTACTAAATATGCTTTACCGTATTTGCTTGCTTCGAAAGGCAGCGTAACCGGTGTTTCGTCGATAGCCGGTTATAAAGGTTTGCCGGGGAGAACGGGATATTCGGCATCGAAATTCGCTATGCAGGGCTTTTTGGAAGTTCTGCGAATTGAAAATTTAAAGAAAGACCTGCATGTTTTGATAGCATGCCCGGGTTTCACCGCTTCAAATATCCGCAATACAGCCCTGGCAAAAGACGGGTCGATGCAGGGAGAATCGCCGCGCGATGAAGATAAAATGATGACTGCTGCTGAAGTTGCAAAACATATTGTGAACGCCATCCGGAAGCGTAAGAACAAAATAATTCTTACCTCTATGGGAAAAATGACCGTTACATTAAACAAGTTCTTCCCGAAATTTATGGATAAAATGGTTTATGGCCACATGGCAAAAGAACCAAATTCTCCGATCAAATAATTTTATTGATAAACACTCGTTTGTTTATAAAAAAGCCATTTTATATAAATGGTGTTGCTTGAATTTATGTAAATTCGCATACTTTTTTAACAAACAATCACAAATCACAAACCATAAATCCAACTTATGTTTCCCCTGTTAAGCAAAGAAATAAGCAGTTTTTTAAGTTCGCTTATAGGTTATATTGTCATTATTGTCTTTCTGGCAATAAATAGTTTGTTTCTATGGGTTTTCGACAATGATTTCAATATTATTTCTTCAGGGTATGCTTCGCTCGATGGATTGTTTATGATAGCACCTTTCGTTTTTCTGTTCTTGATTCCTGCCATTACCATGCGATTGTTTGCCGATGAAAAAAAATCAGGTACTATTGAATTATTACTAACCAAGCCGATCAGCGATCTGCAAATCATACTTTCGAAATATTTTGCCGGATTGTTTTTGGTTATTTTTTCATTACTGCCCACACTGATTTATTTCGCTTCCGTTTATTTTTTAGGATACCCTAAAGGAAATATTGATGACGGAGCGGCATGGGGGTCATATATTGGGCTGCTATTTTTGGGAGCTGCTTTTGTTGCCATCGGACTTTTTTGTTCTACATTAACCGATAAACAAGTTTTAGCTTTTGTATTATCGGTTTTTTTATGCGGCTTTATGTACATCGGTTTTGAGTTTATTTATTCCCTGGATGTTTTTGGAAAGATCGATCTGCTGATCCAATCGATTGGAATTAATGCACATTATATTTCAATAAGCAGGGGAGTGATTGATACAAGAGATATCATTTATTTTTTCAGTCTTATAATATTTTTTATTTTGTTGTCTAAAATTTCTTTAGAAAAACGTAAATGGTAAGCTTTGATTAACTTCTTATGAAAATGGGAAACAAGAAAAAAAGAATTAAAAAATATAATCTGATCCAACTCGGGTATAGCTTAATAATCATAATTCTGGTAAACATAGTATCTTATTACTTATTTACCCGAATCGATCTCACTTCTGAAAAACGTTATACTCTCTCGAAATCAACCAAGACCTATTTGAAAAAGGTTGATGATGTCGTTTATTTTAAAGTATATCTGGAAGGGGACTTCCCGGCTGGTTTTAAGCGACTGAGAACGGAAACTAAAGAGATGTTGGACGAATTCAGAGCCTATAACGATAATATTCAGTATCGTTTTATCAATCCCTCGGAAGGAAGTGATAAAAAAAAGGTAAGAAACACTCAGTTACAGCTCGAACAGAAAGGTCTCCAACCTACAAACCTAAAGGTGAAAACTGCCGATGGAAGTTCGCAACAAACTATTTTTCCGTGTGCGTTGGTTACATACAAAGATAAAGAGCTTCCAGTACAATTATTGATGAATCAATTGGGAACTCCTTCCGATCAGGTATTGAACAATTCAATCCAGAACCTTGAGTACAATTTGATCAATGTGATTCGAAAATTGATCGTGAAAGATAAACCCCGTATTGCATTTTTGGAAGGTCAAAAAGAACTTGACAATACACTTCTTGCCGATATCATGTATTCATTATCGGATTATTATGCTGTTGAACGTGTTAAAATAGATGGAAAGATCAATAGTTTGATGGTTCGCGGAACAAAAGAAAAACCTTTTATTAATAAGTATGCCGCACTAGTTATTGCCAAACCCGATACTGCTTTTAATGAAAAAGATAAATACTTTATTGATCAGTATGTAATGCACGGTGGTAAAATTCTGTGGCTTATCGATCCGGTTGTCGCTGAAATGGATAGTTTGAGAAAGGCTCCGGGTGAAACTATCGGTTACGGAAGAGATTTGAACATCGATGACATGCTTTTTAAATATGGTGTTCGGGTTAACACGAATTTGATACTAGATTTGAATGCATTACCCATTCCATTTGTTACAGGTCAATCAGGAGGCCAGCCACAAATTGAAATGGTTCCCTGGTATTATTTCCCGATTATCATGCCATCGATAAAACATCCGATAGTGAATAATCTGAATGCTATAGATCTGGAATTTGCCAGCACTATCGACACGGTAGGCGGGAGAGGAATTAAGAAAACAATATTATTAATAACTTCTAAATTATCCAGAGCCGTAAATACTCCTGCCCGAATTTCTTTGGATATCATGCAGAATAAACCTGATGAGAGATTGTACAATATGCCGAATTTGCCTGTTGCTGTGCTGCTCGAAGGGAAATTTCAGTCGGTATATCAAAACCGCATACCACGTTCCATTTTTTCCGACAAAGAAAGTTTTGATTATAAAGAGATCAGCGTGCCAAGCAAAATGATCGTTGTTTCTGACGGAGATATTATTAAAAACCAATTAGAAAAAAAATCAGGGAAACCATATCCTCTGGGATTTGATCAGTACACAAGCCAAACCTTCGGTAACAAAGATTTTATTTTAAATTGTGTCGATTATTTATGCGATGATAGTGGAATGTTGGCTATCAGATCGCGTGAGTTGAAAATGAGAATACTGGATAAAAGTTTAATAGCCAAGAGAAAATTGACATTTCAACTGATAAATACAATACTTCCGATATTGATAATCCTGCTTTATGGCATTATTCAACTTATTCGCAGAAAATATAAGTTCACTCACAAAAAATCTAACAGAATTTAACACATGAAAAAAAATCGTGTAGCAATAATTATTATCTTGGTTCTGGCAGTTTTAACTGTTGTTCTTTTCATGTTGAAATCTAAGACGAATACTCTTGAAAACGAAACTAATGAATTTGCTGTAGAAGATACGGCTTCAATTACCAAAATATTTATTGCAGATAAGAACAATAATTTCATCACATTAAAACGAATGAATTGTAGCGAGTGGACGGTTAATGACACATTTAAAGCCGCAAAAGAAAATGTTGTTACCCTATTAAAAACCTTGATGTATGTGGAAGTTAAAGCCCCTGTTGCCAAAGCTGCACGTGAGAATATGATTAAGATGTTAGCTACTAACTCCATTAAAGTTGAAATTTATCAGAAGGTATATAGGATCGATCTTTTCGGAAAGATCAAATGGTTTCCGCACGAAAAACTTACTAAAACATATTATGTGGGTACTGCAACTCAGAATAATCTTGGAACATATATGCTAATGGATAAATCAGAAACACCTTATGTTACCCACATACAGGGGTTTAATGGTTTCCTATACACGCGCTACAGCCAATATTTAAAGGATTGGCGCGATCATGGAATTTTTAATTTCCATTACAATCAACTAAAGTCTGTTGAAGTTAAATATTTCGATCAACCGGAAAAATCGTTTAAAGCAACCAAGTTGACTCCCCGTGATTTTGAGCTTGTTAGCTTGCAAACAAACTCGAAAATTCAGGCTTATGATACTTTAAAGATAATGGATCTGTTTTCCTCTTTCGAAAATATTCGTTTCGAAGCGCTGGAGGATGATATGAAAAAAATGAAAAAAGATTCGGTCATAAGTCAGATTCCATACAATATAATAACCTTGACAGATAGTGCCGGCGAAACACATTCGATCAAAACATTTTTGATAAAATCACCACCCGATGAAATTGACCAAACAGGTAAACCTATTATTTATGATAGAGACCATCTGTTTGCTTTGATAAATAAGAACCGCGATCTGGTTTTGATTCAATTTTTTGTCTTCGACAGGATATTTAAGCCGCTTGATTTTTATTTACACAGTTCAAAAGAAGATAAGCCTGTATATACGGATGTTCAGGAAATTAAATAATTGAATAAAATTTATTTTCGAAAAAGAATCAAATTTTTTCTTATTTTTGTGATGTAAGAATAAAATAATAAAAGACGAATATAATTAAAACTTAATCTAATGAAATTTATCGTATCAACTTCAGTATTGTTAAAAAATCTTCAGTCGATAAGTGGTGTGCTTAATTCAAGCAACACTTTGCCAATACTTGATAATTTTTTGTTCGAATTAACCGACGAAAAACTCAGAATAACAGCTTCCGATCTTGAAACAACCATTACCGTTTCGATGCAGGTGAATAAAGCAGATGAAAACGGCAATATTGCAATTCCTGCTAAATTTCTTGTTGATATTTTAAAAACATTCCCCGATATCCCCATGTCATTTAATATTAATAACGAAACATTTCATGTGGAAATATCTGCCGGAGAAGGAAAATATAAACTGTCAGGTTATAACGGTGATGAATTCCCCAAAGCTCCGGTTGTTGAAGACGGAACAAGTATTACATTAAATTCCGGCACACTGGCTAAGGCCTTTAATAAAACATTATTTGCTACAGGCAGCGACGATATGCGTATTGTTATGACCGGCGTTTTCTGTCAGGTTTCCGATCAGGATATCACCTTTGTTGCCACCGATGCTCATAAATTGGTAAGATACCGCAGAACCGATGCTAAATCGAATGAAACCGGTTCGTTCATTATCCCCAAAAAACCTTTGAATCTTATTAAAAATATTTTGGCTTCATATGATGTTCCTGTGAAGTTCGAATACAACAATACCAATGCCTTGTTCGAATTTGAGAACTTTAACCTGATATGCAGACTTATCGACGGTAAATACCCCAATTATGAAGCTGTTATTCCGGTAAATAATACCAAGAAACTCACCATCGATCGTCAGCAGATACTCACTTCTATTCGCCGGGTATCTATCTTTTCAAATCAATTAACCCGTCAGATTCGTTTCTCTATTTCAGGAAAAGAACTGATTTTAGCTTCAGAAGATACCGAATTGGCCAACGAAGCTAAAGAACGACTCACCTGCAGTTTCGACGGTGAAGATATCGATATCGGATTCAATTCCAAATTTATCCTAGAAATGATCACCAATATCGATTCGGATGAAATTTGTATCGAAATGTCGGCTCCGAATCGTGCTGCTTTGATCTTTCCGGTTAACAACGAAAACAAAGAAGAAGATATATTGATGCTGGTGATGCCTGTTATGCTGAATCAGTAGTTTTTTATCAACTAATTAAAGCAGGATCTTCGGTCTTGCTTTTTTTAAACCCCAAAATAAATGAATTCACCGGGCTCAAATAAAGAACTTGAAGCATTGGTCGATCTGATCGATGAACCCGATGAAACGATTTATCTTAAAATTAAAACCCGCATTATTTCGTACGGAAAAACCGCTATACCTTTCCTCGAATCGGCCTTTGAGAACAATCTCAAACAACTGCCTCAAAAACGGATAGGAGTACTTCTGAATAAACTGCGCTTCGATGCAGTTATTAATGATCTGTCGGATTGGTATATGCTGGGTGCATCCAATCTGCTGCTGGCATACATGATCATTACAAAGTATCAGTATCCGCACCTCGACGAACTTTATATTAAAAATGAATTCGAAAAGATCCGGAAAGAGATCTGGATAGAATTTAACTCCGATCTGACGGCTCTTGAAAAGGTAAACCTCATCAATCACATTTTATTTGATGTAAATAACTTTGAGGGCGACCGCACAAATTTCCATTCTCCGCTGAACTCCTATTTAAATACGGTGTTGGAAACCCGCAAGGGAAATCCCTTATCGCTTTCAATGATCTATATGATCGTTGCTCATTTGCTCGAGATACCCATCTATGGTGTGAACCTTCCCGAGCATTTTGTGCTGGCCTATGTCGATCAGCATTCGTATATACCGGGGAAGCTGAGCGAGAAGTCCAATATTTTGTTTTATATCAACCCTTTTAGCAAAGGCACCGTGTTTACCAAAAGCGATGTCGACGAGTTTCTGAAGCAGATCAAGGTAAAAGCCATTCCGTATTATTACCAGCCATGCAGCAACGCCGATATCATCAGGCGATTGTTGCGAAACCTGATATTTTCATACGAAAGTTCAGGGAATAAGGTAAAATCGCTGGAGCTGGAAAAGCTGCTCGAGATATTGAAATAAAAAAGCCTCTGAATTTTCAGAGGCTTTTTTGTTGGTTATTCGAACGATAATATCGATTTTTTAATGATCTCAATGGCTTCGTGCATTTGTTCTTCGGTGATCACCAAAGGAGGAGCGAAGCGAATGATGTGGCCGTGGGTTGGTTTGGCCAGCAATCCGTTGTCGCGCATCTTCAGGCAAACATCCCAGGCTTCTTTACCGTTTTTCGGACGGATGATGATGGCATTCAGTAAACCTTTTCCGCGAACCAGTTCTATCATATCCGATTTGATCTTGCGGATCTCTTCACGGAATATCTTACCCATACGCTCGGCGCGTTCGCAGAGTTTTTCGTCGGTAACCACCTGCAGGGCTGTAATAGCTATTTTAGCTGCAATGGGGTTGCCACCAAATGTAGAGCCATGTTCGCCGGGTTTAATGGTGAGCATAATATCGTCGTTTGCCAAAACGGCCGAAACGGGGAAGGTTCCTCCCGAAAGAGCTTTACCTAATATCAACACATCGGGTTTCACATTTTCGTGGTCGCAGCACAGCAGTTTGCCGGTGCGGGCAATGCCTGTCTGAACTTCGTCGGCGATGAACAACACGTTTTTGGCTTTGCACATGGCATAAGCTTTCGATAAGTAGCCTTCGTCGGGAACAAAAACCCCGGCTTCGCCCTGTATCGGCTCTACCAGAAAACCAGCCACGTTCTTATCTTCAAGTGCTTTTTCCAAAGCGTTCAGATCGTTGTAAGGTATGGTGATAAATCCGGGCGTGAAGGGACCGAAATCCTTGCGTGCATCGGGGTCGGTCGACATCGAAATGATGGAGATGGTGCGCCCGTGGAAATTGTTTTCGCAGCAAATGATCTTGGCCTGGTTTTCGGGAATTCCTTTCACTTTATAAGCCCATTTGCGGGTGAGTTTCAGCGCGCTTTCGTCGGCTTCGGCACCCGAGTTCATCGGCAACACTTTATCGAATCCGAAATATTCGGTAATAAATTTTTCGTAAGGTCCCAAACAATCGTTGTAGAATGCACGCGAGGTAAGGGTGAGGGTTTTTGCCTGTTCTGTCATGGCGTTCACGATGCGCGGATGGCAGTGGCCCTGGTTAACGGCCGAATAGGCCGAAAGGAAATCGAAATAGCGTTTTCCTTCTACATCCCACATAAATACTCCTTCGCCTTTGCATAATACCACGGGTAGGGGGTGATAGTTATGCGCTCCGTATTTGTTCTCCATATCCATCGCGGCCTGCGACTTGGTGTTTGCTTTTACTGTGTCTTCCATATATTGTAAGTTTTAGATTTCAAATTTTCAGCAAACCTACAAGATTTTTTTAACATACCCAAAAGCTGCAGAAAATTTCTATATTTTCAGCACTGCTTATTTCATTCCTGAAAATAATGTAATTTTGCTCATGGCTCGAGGCTTTTGGCTAACTCGTCCCTTTCAACTTGTTCCTTGTTCCTTTTTTGGGCGCCCCCTCCTAAAGTCGGGCCGGGCTATACACTGCAAGTCCCATTCCGCTACGCTCCATTCCGGGCTTTTCATTACAATCCGTGGCGCAGGGGCAAACAGCAGGTCAATTAATTAACTTCACTTCGCCAATCAATCATTTGGATTATTAAACACTCAATCTATTAAATTCTAAAAAAAATATTTTTTTTTACTATCTTTGGTGCATGACATTTCATATAAAAGAACCTGAACTTGATTTATTCCCTGATGAAGTAATAATTGAACAGAATTACTCCGCAACCTTTGCAGATAATATGAGTTTGCCTGTTCACAAATGGTATCGTTATACTGCGGGTTTCTCTGCTACATGGGTAAACCAATTAATTAAACAAGAAAAAGAAAATGGAAGAGTAAGAATAATTGACCCGTTTGCAGGTTCAGGAACTGTATTAATTGAAAGCGAATTCGAAGGTGTTGAATCTTATGGCATTGAAGCACATCCCTATATTTATAAAATTGCAAAAGCTAAACTTAATTGGAATTACCCAGCGGATAAATTTAAATCAGAAGCACTTGCTTTATTAAAAAAAGCAACCTCAATAAAAATTACCAAAACAGACTTCCCTAAATTGATTTTGAGTTGTTATCCGATTGAGGTTATTCAAAAACTAGAAGCACTCAAACAATCATGGCTTTTATCAGATCAGGAAGATGAAATTAAAAATTTCAATTGGTTTGTTATTACTTCAATTTTACGAATAACATCCCCAGTAGGGACAGCACAGTGGCAATATATTCAGCCAAACAAAACAAAATCAAAAGTTATCGATCCGTTTATTGCGTTTGAAGGCAAAGTTCACGACATGTATTCGGATATGAAACGAACTCAAAATCGTTTTAAAAATGTCGTTGATTCAATTATATTAAACGAAGATGCGAGGAATATTAAATCAATCCCAAACGGTTGGGGTGATTTAGTAATTACTTCTCCACCTTATGCAAATAATTATGATTATGCAGATGCAACCCGACTTGAAATGACCTTTTGGGGCGACATAAATGGATGGGCTGATTTGCAAGATAATATTAGAATAAATTTAGTCAGAGCCTGCACCCAACATGTTTCAAAGTTGGGTGAAAATATTGAACAGATATTGTCCAATCCAAAATTATCAGCCATTCAGTCAGAATTGCTCGAAGTTTATGAAACATTAAAATTAGAACGGCTGAAACATGGAGGTAAAAAGAATTACCATTTCATGATTGCCGCCTATTTTAATGATCTTGCTGATGTTTTTCTTTCCCTGAGAAAGGTGACAAGCAACAATGCTAAAATGTGTTTTGTTATTGGTGACTCCGCTCCATATGGAATCTATGTACCGGTCGACAAATGGTTAGGTAAATTAGCAGTATCAGCAGGATTTAGCGACTATTCGTTTGAAAAACTCAGAGACCGCAATATAAAATGGAAAAATAGAAAACATACCGTTCCTTTGCACGAAGGACGTCTTTGGATAAACAGTTAATTATGGCAAAATCATTATCACACAAATTCGGACAAATTGTAGGCGATTTATTGGAATTGGCATTATTACCTCAACTTGAAAATTTTGCTAAACAAAATAAACTTTTCCTTGACAAATATGGCATAAGAAAAGCAAGATCAGGTAAAAAAGTTACTTGGACAGATGTGAGTGGCAATAAACATGATCTAGATTTTGTTCTTGAACGAGGTGGTTCGAATGAAAAAATTGGAACCCCGGTGGCATTTATCGAATCTGCTTGGCGAAGAGGTACAAGACATTCCAAGAATAAAGTTCAGGAAATTCAAGCTGCAATTAATCCAATTGTTCTTAAAAATAAGGCAACAGTTTGTTTTAAAGGAGCAATTCTTGGGGGCGATTTTACAAAACCATCATTTAAACAATTAGAATCAGATAATTTTTCAATTTTATATTTTTCAACAGACATATTTGTAAAGACTTTTAAGAAATTTGATCTTGATATTTTTTCAGATGATGCTACTGAAGAATCTGAATTCGCGAGAAGAATAGAATCATGGGCATCTTTTGATAAAAAAGATAAATTATGCAAAGAATTAGTTAAATTAAATAAAGAAAAAATTAATGAGTTTTTTGCCTCTCTAACTGAAGCTGTTTCTAGGTATATAGAACAGGTAATAGTTTTACCTCTTCACGGAGAAGAAACAATATCAAAATCAATTAATGAAGCAATCGATTTTCTCAAAAAATATTCCGACGAAAAAACTAAACTTCCATTACTAAAGTATGAGATAATTGTAAAATATAATAATGGGGATCGTATTGAAGCAAGCTTTAAAGATAAAAAGGATACAATAAAATTTTTGGAATCTTATTTATAATAGATTTTAAATTGGCGATTTCCCTTTTATTTTATATAAACTGCCAGAAAATTCCGAATGTAAATAATCATCGTTTAGCATCTCAACAAAAGCAACAGCCGATTTCTTGGTACTAATCGAAAGTTGTTTCTCATTTGTTGTCATTTTAAAATCGATCTTATATTTCTTTGCAAGTCTAACAATCTGTTTTGGCTGTTTTAATAATATTTTACTTTTAGGGTTTATATTTAATATTTTACGTAAAGTTGTTTTGTTTTTTGACAATTCAGCAATTTTTTCCATTCCTTCTGCAGATACTAAATTTGTTTTGGTAATTACATCTACATTAACTTCTGCAGTAGCTTGCATAGCATCTATATAATCAAAAGCCTTTTCAAATTCGGTTCTATTAATTATTATAAGCTCCTTTTCAATTAGCATAACATCGAAATGATTACTTAATCGAAGTAAATCTTTATCAAATAAACTTAATTTTCTATTTGAAAAAAATATTGAATAATTGTTCTCCTTTCTCAGGGTGCTTAATGAATAATTACGTTTCCAAAGAAACAACGTTCCCTCCATACATTGTACTTTGTAAATGTAAGACCATGCGTCCTTTAATTCTAGATTAGTTGGGTAATCTAATGCCGTATCCTTAACAACTTCATCAAAGATTAATTCAGCCTTTGGGATTTTTTTTGCGTTAACGTGAAATATTTGCCTGATATTATTTGCCTCTGCTGTATGAGCGCTAACAACTTCATACTGAAAATTTTCATTCTCTATAAAAAACAATCCCTTTATTTGATTTCTTACCATTTTTTCTAACGCTGAACTTAATTTGTTTTCCTCTGCTGCAGGTAAATATGTATTAATATTCCCCAATTCATCTTCGTATTGAAGATAAAGTTCGACACCAAAACTTTCATTTTCCTGTATAAAAGGTTGAAGTTTCTCTTGAAGTTGTACTTTGTTCATTTTTTTTCTGTTTTAATAAAATAAATATCGTCTCCTAGTTCTTTGTATTTATATGAATTGTTCTTTTTCAACTTCCCATAACATATGACAGTCCTTTCTTCTCCATCTTCGAATGTTACCGAAAAAATATAATAACCAAATAAAGCAAGGGTTGGATTAGCGTATAATAAATTCGTTTTTGTATAAATGAATCCAATAACAACAAATAATAGTGTTGTTGCAAGTAAATTGTTCCAAGAATCAAACTTAAGTCCAATAAATGGTATTATATAAGTGGCTAGATAAGAAAGGTATTCTACTCCTGAATTTTTTATTCGAATGATCTTTTTAGGATTTCGAAAACCAGCACTACTATTTGCTCGAATAAATAATAAATAATAAAAAAAGGACAACAATGAAATTAATAATAATATAAATGGCAATAAATTATTATGGAAAATTTGGCCAGAAGTATAAGCAACTCCCTTATCATCGAACAACTTGCAATTTAAATTTTGAACTGAAAGAATGAAGAACAATGGAATATACGATACTAAGAATAGTGCAAACAGAGTTGTTTTTCTAATCATTTTATTATCATTTTTTCATTTTCTTTGATTAATTAATTCATCTCCTTCGAAATAATACAACCGACTAAAAACTCCTTATATCTATTAAGACGTTTAATAATTGCCGGTTTATCGATAATCGAATTTCCGAGTCCAAGCCAAACATCTCTTTCAACAATAGCGGCAGTCATATAATTGCCACTTCCAAATCTATCGGGTCTTCTGACTTCAGAAATACCAATTGATTTTGCTTTAGCTAAAATAATACTATTCCATTTATTTCTAATTTCGCCTCTATTAAACTCATAATCTACATCAATTTCATCTGGAGCAGTGGCAATTTTAAAACAAAGTTTCCCTTGTTCAATTTGAAGGTAAACAGGAAATCCCTCCCAATCCTCCCAGTTTAAACATGCATTCCAAAATCCACCTCCACCAGGAGGATTTACATAATGCCAATGGACTAGTCCAATTTCATGTTCAAGAAATTGGTAAAACCCTATCCAGCATTCGTCATTCCAATTATCAATTTTGGTTGTTAGAAAAGCATTATAAGTAGCCTCAACATTCAATAAACGGTCAGTAAAATCTCTGAAAATATTATTATTGATATCCTTATGTTTTTCTAATAATTTTATAAAATCTTGCCTATTAAAAGTATGAAAACCTTTGGAACGAATCAAATTTAATATTCTTTCTGGTTCACTGCCGGTTTTAATGTACACTAATACAAGTTTAAAATTATTCTTCGCACAATAATCCTCTCCTGTCTTTTTATATCTTATAAGTTGGTCTGAATGTTCAGAGGAAAAAGTTTTGTCTTCAATTATTAATAAATAATTGTCTTCAGGAGTATTAACAAGTGCCCAAATATCAATATATTCCCATCCGCCTCTGCCTGCTTCAACTTTTGTAATCGTGGAAAAGGTTTGTTGATGTTGGGCTGCAATAAGCTGTCTTAAAAACTCCTGTGCGCAAGAATGAAGAAGATCGTCATGTTTTTTGTTTTCTGGGTCGGCCCATTGAATAAGCCACGCAATAAAAGCGTCTTGATGTAACTCTTTGGTTGCAATATCAAAAATGTTTGGCTTCATTATGCGCTTCTTGTGTTTAAAAGTTTACAATTTTTATCATAAGTTTTCATCCAGCTACCTTCCTTACAAGTAAACGTTTGGCCCGATGCAACTCGAACTATTTTTCCACTACTCGACATAACTGCAATTTGTTTACATTTCTCATCATAAGTTTTTATCCATGAGCCTTCATTGCAAACGAAGAAATCAGAACTAATACCCACTACCTCTTTTCCAGATGCGGACATTACTGAAATCTGTTTGCCTTTTTCATCGAAAGTTTTTATCCAACTTCCATCTGTTTTTACGTCTGATATTGCCATAATTTTAAGTTTTAATTTTCGCCTACTCTTTTCGGTTTTCGGCTTCTCCGTTTTCTTTTTTATATAGAAAATTACTTAATTCTGTATAATTCTAATAGCTTATTATTTATCTTTATTTTAAAAAGAAACTTTTACTCCATATTTATTATCCATAATTCTTACTTGTTTTGGCTCAAAATGATATTCCTTTCCTTCGATTTGAAGAAGATAAGGTTGAAGCAACATTTCACCAATATTGTTTACATTTACATCAATAAATGGCTCATCCGTCACAGCAGTTCCATTAGGTTTTACATTATCAATTTGTAGATTTTTCTTTTCTCCTAAATAGTCTCCTTTCTTACTTTTTAATGAAACATCAACCCAAAAATTATCAATTGTTTTATTAAGTAAACTTTTAAGTTCAAATTTTATATTACCAGTACCATAACTATTCCACATTTTAACTAACTTTAATTCAAAATATTTATTCGTATCAGGAGTTTGTTTATTTTTAGCATCTGTTGTAATTGAATCCGTTTTCACATTGTCTTTTTTTTCTTTTTCTTTTGCAAATTGTCCACAAGAAGAAAAAAACATTAATAAAACAACTATGGTTGATGCAATTAATGATAATTTCATTTTTATAAATTTTAATTTTCCTACTATCTGGCTTTTCAGTTGCGCCCCGTTTTTTTAAGTGGTTTCTGGTTTCCACTTTATTATACTTCAAAAATAATTAATTTTCAATACAAAATAAAAATATTAACATAAAAAAAAACTCCCTCAGCCATTTCAACTAAGAGAGTTTTTAATTCGTAAACTAATAACTGGTAATTAGCTACCTAAAGGAACAACAGGAGCTGTCAAATCAGCATCCAGTGCAAAATCCAGACTAACCTCGCTATCCTTGGTTATTTCAACATTCTTAACCGTATTTTCCAGATAGGTAGCCGCCGTAACCCGTACTGTGTATTTCCCCACGGGCACACTTTCAAAATAATACGCCCCGTCTTCATCCGTCGTCACCACCAAATTCAGCTCAACGATCATAACCGTGGCTTCCTCTATCACACTTCCGTCCACGCTGTTCGTAACCGTTCCCAACAAAATCCCCGTACCTGTTATTGGCTTCACTTTCCTGCGTTTTCCCACAAAATCGTCTATCGCTCTCGCCTTAAAATAATGGCTCGCGAAATCAGGGTTGGCATCGGCGGCAACTTTCACCACGCGGTCCATCTTCAGTTTCATCAGGCTCAGTCCTTCTCTCACCAGCGCGTTAATGGTTTCCATCAGGTCCTTATGGTCATCTATCTCTTGTTGCGAAGCAGGTATAATGGCATCAAAAACGGTGATGGCGGCATCCAGATTTGTCAGATCTGTTGCGCTGATTCCGTAATCTAACAGGGCGGTCTTATTGGCCTGCCCTATAAGTAGAATATCTTTACAAATATTTACAAGCTTAATGTCTTTCATTTTCTTCAGCTTGTACTCAGGGTAATTGGCTTCATAAGCCATTTCAGGGTTACTGCTGTCATTGCCATAAGCAAAAATGGCATTAGCCACTTTCGAGGCAACACTGGCAAGATTCAGCTTATTCATTTTCTTTTTCTTCCGCATGCCAATCTTAATGGCTTCGGCTTTAAGGGTAGCGGCATCAATTCCATCGAGTATATCCCCGAGGGCAGCGGCCAGAGCTGCTAATGCCGGTATGCCTGCAACTACTGTTGCAAACGTGACCAAAACTGCTTTAACGACCTTCATCATCTGAATTTCGTTACTTCTTTCTCTGTTCATACGCTTTTTTTTTGGTTTTACATAAACCTGAATCATTTCCCAATAATTCAGCGTAAAAATCACTTCATAAGCATATCAATTTTGCAGTTTAATAGTATAACGATACATTAAAACCTATTATTATACACCTAAGGTCAAATTATTATATCTGAATGAAATTTTAACATTATTTAACTTTTTTTACAGACTACCAGATACCATATACCTGATACCATATACCTCTTTTCCATTTCCAATGCCTGAGTTTCCATTTCCAATGCCTGAGTTTGCATTTCCAATGCCCGAGTTTGCATTTCCAATGCCCGAGGTAGCATTTCCAATGCCCGAGGTAGCGTTTCCAATGCCCGAGTTTGCATTACCAATGCCTGAGGTAGCATTTCCAATGCCCGAGGTAGCGATTCCAATGCCCGAGTTTGCATTTCCAATGCCTGAGGTAGCATTTCCAATGCCCGAGTTTGCATTTCCAATGCCCGAGGCAGCATTTCCAATGCCCGAATTTTCATTTCCGTTGCAACACTAGCCATTCCTTATGTCATTTTATGTTTTTATAAATTTGCGAGCTCAAATCACCAATCACCAATCACCAAAATCATGGCTCTTGGCTCATGGCTATTGGCCTTTTATGTGGTTAAAAAAAAAGCCCCGAAATTCTCCGGGGCTTTTAAATAAGCAATTAGTAACTATTGAACGATGAGCTTGGTGCAGGAGAGTTTGTTTCCGCTTTGAACCTGTAGCACGAACAAGCCAGCCGCAATGCCGTTCAGGTCGATATCTTCGTTGAACACAGGGCCGCTGTAGTTGTTATATTCAGTTGCATACACCATCTTTCCTTCGAGAGTCAGCAGGCGGATAGTGATATCGGAAGTGTTGTCGAGGGCAAAACTGAGGGTAAATTTACCGTTGTTAGGGTTGGGATAGCACGAAACATCGCTTGCGAAACTGTTTTCGGCAATACCTGCGCAGGGCAGAACCGTTTGTGCTTTCGAAGCAGCATTGGTGCAGGTGTTGGCATCGGTATAAGTGTAGGTGATGGTTTGGGTGCCAACTGCCGGGTTAAACACACCTGCGGTAACTCCCGTTCCGCTATAGGTGCCTCCTGCGGGCGTTCCGCCAGTGAGAGTGAACGGAGCAGCATCAATGCAAACATCTGCAAAGGCAGCAAGTGTTACCGTTGGAGCCGTATTGACCGTTATGGTTTTTGAATCGATGCCTGAGCAATTGTTGGCATCGGTATATGTATAGGTAATAGTTTGGGTTCCTGCCGAAGGATTGAAGCTACCCAAGCTAACTCCTGTTCCGCTGTAAACACCTCCTGCAGGCAATCCGCCAATGAGTGTATATGCTGAAGCATTGCTGCACAGATCGGCAAATGCATCCAGAGTAGCCGTTGGTGCAGTATTTACGGTTAAAGTTTGCGAATCGCTGCTTGTACAGCCATTGGCATCGGTATAGGTGTAAGTGATGGTTTGGGTGCCGGATAAGGGGTCGAAGCTTCCCCCCGAAATACCGGTTCCGCTGTAGATACCTCCCGTAGGATCACCTCCGGTTAAAACGATCAAACCTATATTACTGCAGGCTGCATCGAAAGCAGTTAACTGAACTACAGGCGGAGGATTGACCATTACTAATGCTGAATCTTTTTGCAGGCAACCGTAAGTATCGGTCAAAGTATACGTGACGGTTTGCGAACCAACTGAAGGATCGAAGCTGCCCGCGCTGACACCTGTTCCGGAATAAATACCTCCTGTTGGAGTTCCTTCGATGAGGGTATAGAGAGAGCCGTTGGTGCAGAGCGAAGGCAAGGTGGCCAAAGTGGCACCGTTGGTTGGACAATTAACCGTAATTGAATATGCACTGCTTCCCGTACATCCGCTGGCATCGTTCACGGTAACCGTGAAGTTGAATGTTCCTGTCGAGTTCGGTGTTCCGGTTAATGCCCCGCCGGATGAAAGTGTTACACCGGGAGGCAGCGAGCCTGCAGCTACGGTAAAAGTGGGGGCACCAAGCGCACCTGTTTGCGATAAAGATTGGTTATAGACAACTCCTGCAGTGCCGTTGGGTAAGGAGGGAGGCCCCAGGGTGAAGGTAGGACAAACATAAGGAGTATAAATAAAGTTATCAATTCCGATATAATCGCCGTTAAGCCCTGTAGGGCCTCCGCTGGTGACATAATAGCGGAATGCGAATCTGCCTGAGGTGGGAGCAGTCAGGCCGCTGATGGTGATGGTGTATTGTGTCCAGGTAACAGGATAAACTCCCAGTATAAGCGTAGGATTAATATTCAGTAGCAGCGTCGTGAAATCGCCCACAGCAGCAGGACCTGTCCCCACGTTGGTACTAGTTCCATTGGTACTCATGCGAAACTGCAAACGATCGGGATAGGCAGTATCGGGATCTACTCTTCGGGTATAAAATTTTACCACATCTCCGTTTTTAATAGTAAAATTGGGAGTCACCAACCAATTGCTGATATCGTTGTTAAGGGTTGTATTGTTGAAATTAGCAGCAATATATGCTGTAGCAGCCCCGTTAAACGCGTTGAAAACTGTTGAACTGCCCTGAAACCAGTTGGTAGTGCCAACAACAGTGCTGTTGTTTTGCATAAACCATCCACTCCCTGTAAGATTGGTAATGTTGTTGAAATTTTCGGTTAATTGAGCCGAAACGGGTTTTAGCATCATCAATAATACTGCCACCCACAATGTTTTTAAGTAAAAATTTTTCATAATTTTAGGGTTTTCGTTAACAATTATTTAATGAATGAGACAACAATTATACGAAATAATTTGGAGATTTCAAAGAGAAATGTGAAAAAAATGTAAAATTATTTATACACGAAAAATCCTGTATAATTTTTTTATACAGGATACTATAATATAATGTAAAGGGAGAAAAAAAACGCCTGAAATCAGGCGTTAGTTATTTTATCGAAGGTCGATCACTTCCACACCGGGATGGTCAGCATTTTTGAAGGTGAACTTCGTATCGGACACTACCTTGTTGGTGACAAATTTGGTAACGGTGTAGGTATAAACGGTTGAACCGTTCTTGTCGTAAATGATAGCGTTTACGATCTGTTTTTTTGTTTTATCAATTTCAACTCTCATTTTAAAATAGGAGCGGGCTTTGAGAGGAGTGAGGTCGATGATCTGGAAAATAACGGCACCGCGTGTTTCTTCTTTAATAAATTTTGGAGTAAAGCTTTTATCGTAGCCCGTTAAAAGTTTTGCAGGGTTCATAGCCTGATCGTCGTTAGGGTTGTTGGTGTTGATCTGAACTTCGTTGTTATCTTTGATATAGGTCCACACGGTTTTGCCATCGCTCATAATTTGTTGTCCGGAGAATTCGAGCCAGAATTTATCGCCTTTCATGGTGGCAACACCTGTTTTGGTTTCGTTGATCTTTTTGGTTTTATTTTCCATTTTGTAGGAAAACGCGATATCGATAGAAGTGTATTGTTTGGTTTGGGCACACACGCCGTCGAGAATTGCTTTGGCTTTTGCGTTATCTTGTGCCGAAATCTTAAACGAAACCGTAGCGAGCACAAGCAGCATTAAAATTAGTTTTTTCATTTTATGTATAGTTTTTTAAAGATTGTTTCTTATATCAGACAAAAATTGTTCCAAAGAGTTTAGGTCGTGAATTTTCACGTCTCTGGCTTTGCTACCTTCAAAAGGTCCGACTATGCCGGCCGATTCGAGCTGGTCGATGATGCGTCCTGCGCGGTTGTATCCCAGTTTTAGTTTGCGCTGCAGCAATGATGTGGAACCATGTTGATGGGTGACAATAACCCGCGCGGCTTCTTCGAACATTTCGTCGCGTTCGGAAGGATCGAGATTTTTAACAGATTCGTTTTCTTCGTCGGGACAGTCGGGTAGTTCGAAAGCGCTGGGGTAGCCCCGTTGCTGGCCAACAAACTCTGTTATTTCTTCTACTTCGGGCGTATCGATAAAAGCACATTGCAGGCGTATCATCTCGCTACCTGTTGATAACAGCATGTCGCCACGGCCTATAAGCTGGTCGGCACCGCCCGAATCGAGTATGGTGCGCGAATCGATCTTTGAGATAACACGGTAGGCAATACGGGCAGGGAAATTTGCTTTGATGGTACCCGTTATCACGTTAACGGAAGGACGCTGCGTAGCCACGATCAAATGTATGCCAATGGCGCGGGCAAGCTGAGCCAAACGTGTCATAGGTGTTTCAATTTCTTTGCCAGCCGTCATGATGAGGTCGGCAAATTCATCGACGATGAGCACGATGTAAGGCAGAAAATGATGTCCTTCATTGGGGTTCAGTTTGCGGGCAATAAATTTGGCATTATATTCTTTTATGGTTCTGACGTTAGCATTCTTCAGCATGTCGTAGCGGATATCCATTTCGATGCATAAAGAATTGAGTGTACGCACCACTTTGCGGATATCGGTAATAATAGCATCCTCAGCATCGGGAAGCTTTGCCAGATAATGGCGCTCGATCTTTGAAAATAAGGTCAGCTCTACTTTTTTCGGGTCGATGAGTACGAATTTGAGTTGAGCGGGATGTTTCTTATATAATAATGAAGTGATGATAGCATTCAAGCCTACTGACTTTCCCTGTCCGGTTGCACCGGCCATTAAAAGATGCGGCATCTTAGCCAAATCGGCCACGAAACTTTTGTTGGAAATTGTTTTTCCCAAACCAATGGGCAGATCGTAGGTGTTGTTTTGAAATGCATCGGAAGCAATGATGGAGCGCATAGAAACGATCTTGGGATTTTGGTTCGGAACCTCGATACCAATAGTTCCTTTGCCCGGCATGGGAGCAATGATGCGGATGCCCAAGGCAGATAAACTCAACGCAATGTCGTCTTCCAGATTTTTTATTTTCGAGATACGCACACCGGGAGCCGGAACAATTTCGTAGAGTGTAACGGTTGGTCCGATGGTGGCATTAATTTTATCGATCTGTATAGAATAATTGTTGAGGGTTTTCAGAATGCGGTTCTTATTGGCTTCCAATTCGTCGTTCTGCACACTGATATTTCCCGTATCGTATTCCTTAAGCATATCGATGGTGGGAAACTGATAGGATGATAATTCTAAAGTAGGATCGTATTCGGTATCGATGGTAAAATGTTCTTTTTCCTGGTCTGCTTCGGGCACCACAATAATATCACTATCGATATCGTCGACAGCATTGATGGTGAACGGAATATTAGACCGGTCGATCACCTCGTTCTTATCGTTAAAACTATTATCCAGTTCTATGGAGTTACCTTCGTTGGACAGGCCCGGTTTGGTTTTGAACTCAAATTCGACTTCCGGTCCGTCTTCTTCATCGTTCAGGTTATCGATAACAGTGTTATGCGAAGAAAATTCGTTTTTGGCGTTACGTTGCTCATAGATAAACTCGCCGTCGTCGGGTAACACTTCTTCTTCGTCTTCTCTGACTTTTTTCTGCCAGCGTTTATGGATATTATATTCGATGATGAGAAAACATGCAAAGAGAAAGAATAAAAGTATACCTGCACCAATTTTTCCAATGACACTATAGAGCCAGGTGTTTACCTGATAGCCGAATGATCCGCCATAGTCTTCGGACCTGAGAAAGAAGGATGTGGTAACAGAGATCCAAATTAACGCGAAGATCACATATTTTGTGGCCTTTCCCAGAGGAAACAAGGTTACATTGATAAAAAGTTTGATTCCAACCAGGAATATCCATATCATAAACAGATAGGAAGCAACACCAAACCACTTTTTAATAAATAAATACGAGACCACTGCACCGATCTTACCCATCCAGTTTTCGGACAGTAAGGAGTTATCGGTAAGAACTCTGTGTGAGGGATTATAGGGAATATTATCATCAACTTTCCAGCTGAACAGGTAGGATGTGAAAGCAATAAGCAGGTAAAATGCCGATAATAATAAGAAGAGACCTAATACTTTTTGAAACTTGTCACTTTTGATGGTATCAATAATTCCTATTGAAGATTTCTTCTGTTTTTTTTCTTTTTTAGGTTTACTGATCTTTTCTTTTACGGGAGTTTCTTTTTTAGGAACAGTTTCTTTGTTCTCAGAAACTGCAGGTTCTTCTCTTAAGGTATTTTTTGAAAATGTAAATTCTTTTCGGGGCATTTTACGTTAGAATTATCTTGTAATTTGTGTTAATAAATAAAAATCCTCTGGTGTCAGAGGATTTTTATTAAATTGACATTCAAGTTATTCTTTACCTTTCATCTGATCCATCATTTGTTGCTTTTCTTCAGGAGTTAGCTCAACATAATCTGAAGGAATCAGAAAATCTGTATCTTTTACTTTACCTTTTTTAACTTCACTTGCAGTAAATGTAGTGATAATACCATCAGCTGTTGTAGCAACATATTCCAAGGGAACACCTTTAAGTTTGTTAAACTGTCCACCGTAGTTCAAAGCTTCACCACCCAATTCTTCAGTATAATATATGGTAGTAGTGTTTAAAGCGCCTTCTTCATTTTTTTCGTTATAAACAGCTTTTTTGCAAACATATCCGGCAATAGTTTTAGTTTCATCAGAATATTTTATTTCGGGTGCAGGTTCTTCGGCTATTTTTTTATCAATTTCGGCGGTTGCCATTTTGTAATATTTTTTATCACCCATAATATCCAACAAGGTAGTTTGTGATTTTGCATCGCCGTCGGTAATAATATCAATATTAACTGCTCCTAAAGGAATGCTCATTTTTTGTTTGTTATCATAGATCGAAACGATCAAGGTTTTGGGTTGTTGAGCTGCTGTTGCTGCATCGATAGTTCCGGAATATGCGATGGTATAATTGATCACACCTCTGAATTTTTTTTGTGCGAAACTTCCACAGTTAAAAGCCAAGCTTATAACGACAAGAATTACTAATGTTCTGATTGAATTTTTCATAAATATTGTTTTTAAATTTTCAACGTTTTTGCAAATATAATACCATTTATTTAGATACAAATTTATCCATTAAGAATTAAATTGAAACCAACAGTTAATAAAGTTATCAATAGAGAAATTAACAGCAGCAAGTTGTTAATATCCCAATACTTTCATCATTGATTTATAGCTTTGCTCTTTGGCAAAGAGTTTCGTAAAAAGTTCCCCATCTTCGTCTTTGTCGATCAATATATGTTTTGGGGCAGGAGTGAGGCAATGCTGGATACCTCCGTATCCGCCTAATGATTCCTGATAAGCTCCGGTATGAAATAATCCGATATAAAGAGGTGCGTCTTCGATGAATTTAGGCAAGAAAACAGCGTTTGCATGAGCTTCGGCATTGTAGAAATCGTGACTATCACACGTAAGTCCACCGAGGTGAACCCTCTGGTATTCTCTTTCCCAATTATTGACAGCTAACAGTACGAATCGCTGATTTATTGCCCAGGTGTCGGGCAAAGTAGTCATGAAGGAACTATCGATCATATTCCATAACTCACGATCGTTTTGTTGTTTTTGACCTAATATGGAGTAAAGAACTGCTCCGCTTTCACCAACTGTATACGAACCGAACTCACTAAATATATTCGGATCAACTGTTTTGTTTTGCTGACAAATTGTTTTAATCTGAGAAACGATCTCCTCTGCCATGTACTCATAATCATAGTCGAATGCAAGTGAATTCTTCACAGGAAACCCTCCGCCAATGTTCAAGGAGTCTAATTCTTTGCAGTATTTTTTTAATTCGCAGTACACATTAACACACTTGGATAATTCGTTCCAATAGTAGGCAGAATCTCTAATACCCGTGTTAATAAAGAAATGAAGCATCTTAAGTTCAAATTTCGGATTATGTCTGATCTTTGATTTATAAAAATCGACAATATCATTGTAGCGGATACCCAGACGTGAGGTGTAGAAATCGAACTGAGGCTCTTCTTCAGAAGCAATACGGATACCAAGCTTACATTTTTTTGTAATAAGTTTTTCAATCCGGGTAAATTCATCTTTGTTGTCCAGAACAGGAATAGTGTTTGTAAAGTTGTTATTGACCAGTTCGCATATACTTTCCAGATAACCTTCTTTCTTAAAACCGTTGCATATAATATAGGTGTTCTTATCGATAAGTTTATTTTCAAACAGATGATTTATGATGTTGATATCAAACTCAGAAGAGGTTTCGATGTGGATATCGTTTTTCAGAGCTTCTTCAAGAATGAATGAAAAGTGTGAACTCTTGGTACAATAAGAATAATAGTAATCGCCCTGATAGTCGGCTTTTGCAATGGCAACATTAAACAGCTTTTTAGCCTTTTGAATTTGAGCCGATATTTTTGGTAAATATGATATCTTTAATGGAGTTCCGTATTGCTTTATCATGTCCATTAAGCATATTCCATTGAAATAAAGTTCATTGTCAATAACCTTGAATTCTTCTTGCGGGAAGTCGAAAGTTTGTTCAATTAGGTCGATATATTTGTTTTTCATGGCAGAAGTAAGTTAGTTACATTATAAAAAAAAACAAAATGTAAGTGAGTTGGATGTACAAATTTTTTACAAAAATAACTATTTTAATGTTAATTGATTTGCTTTTCTGTCTTTTTTATTTTTCACATTTATTGTGGTATTATTAGATAGGTGTAAAAATGAATTTCAAATACGTGTATCACGTAAAGAAAAACAAAACACTGGGAAACAATACTTCAGTTCTTATTTGGAATTTGTTTAAATTATAGCTTATTCTCAATGTGAATAAACAATATTATAATTTTAGCCGCTAATTTAAAATTCTAAAGTATGAGAATTGCCAGAATAAGAGAAAAGAAACAAGAAGATACGATCGAAGTAGTTGATTTAAAATTGTTAGACCCTATCATAGAAAAATTCAAATTCACCAAGGGTAATATGATTCCAATTTTACAACATACCCAAAATTTATATGGATTTGTTCCTAAAGAAGCTTTTGTGAAAATTGCTCAGGAAACGGGTTTAAAGTTAAGTGATATGTATGGTGTTGCTACATTTTATGCCCAATTTCGTTTGAAGCCTGTTGGAAAATATATTATAAAGGTATGTCATGGTACAGCCTGTCATGTTCAGAATTCAACAGCAATAACAGAAGCATTGCAGGAAGAACTTGGAGTGAAAGACGGTGAAACTACTGAAGATAATCTATTTACACTTGAGTCAGTTGCTTGTTTGGGATGTTGTTCATTGGCACCTGTTATGATGATAGGCGATGAAACATTTGGCAAATTAACTGATAAGTCGTCCAGAGAAGTGATACGTAAAATTCGAGAAGGCGAAATAGGTACGCCATGCAAAAACTAAATCATAAAAAAAAGCTACAAAAATCAATTATTATGGAAAATATTAAAGTCATAGTGGGGTTAGGAAGTTGCGGGTTGGCTGCAGGAGCAGGTAAGGTGTATGATAAATTAAAAACAATCAAGGATGCCAATAACATAAAATTTGACTTAAAGAAGACAAGTTGTATAGGTATGTGTTATAGGGAGCCACTTGTAGAAGTTGTTGATAGTTCAGGTTCATACTTATATGGTGAAGTAAACGAAGCCAAATTGGATGAAATACTTGAAAAACATATTCGAAATCACGAACCTGTGAAAGAATATGTTGTAAAGACTGAAAAGTTTGAAACCCCTGACAACAGTTTTTTTAACGGACAGGTAAAAATAGCTTTGCGCAATTGCGGATATATCGATCCTGAATCTATTGAAGAATATGAAGCTCGTGAAGGATATAAGTCCATTAAAAGTATTGTTGCGAATAAAATGTCTCAAAATGATGTAATAAAAACCATTTTGGATTCAGGATTGAGAGGCAGAGGCGGTGGAGGATTTCCAACAGGTTTGAAATGGAAGTTTGCCAATAATAATAAATCTGCGCAAAAATACATTATTTGTAATGCAGATGAAGGCGACCCCGGTGCATTTATGGACAGATCTGTACTTGAAGGTGATCCGCATTCGGTACTGGAAGGAATGATCATTGGTGCATACGCCATTGAAGCTTCTGAGGGTTGGATTTATTGTCGTGCAGAATATCCGCTGGCGATCAAACGTCTTATAATTGCTATAGAAAAAGCCAGAAAAAAAGGTTATTTGGGTAATAATATTTTTGGAGTCAAGGGTTTTAATTTCGACATACATATTAAAGAAGGTGCCGGTGCATTTGTTTGTGGTGAAGAAACAGCACTTATTGCCTCAATTGAAGGACAAAGAGGGATGCCTCGTAAAAGACCTCCATTCCCGGCAGAAGCAGGATTATGGCGAAATCCAACGAATATTAATAATGTTGAAACATTTGCAAATATTCCCTGGATAATAAACAAAGGTGCAGAAGCATATGCAGCATATGGAACAGAACGAAGCAAAGGCACTAAAGTGTTTGCTTTGACTGGAAAAATAAAACATGGCGGTCTTGTTGAAGTTCCCATGGGAATTACCATAAACGATATTGTATTTAAACTCGGTGGTGGAATTACAGATGATAAGAAATTTAAAGCTGTGCAACTTGGTGGTCCATCAGGTGGGTGTATTCCTGAGTATTTAGGGCATACAATTGTTGATTACGATTCGGTAAATGCTACCGGCGCCATTATGGGATCGGGTGGAATGGTTGTAATGGATGAAACCACTTGTATGGTGGATATTGCAAGATTCTTTTTAGATTTTACCAGAAAAGAATCATGCGGAAAATGTACCTTCTGTAGAGTTGGAACCCAGAGGATGCTTGAGATCTTAGTTAGAATTACTGAAGGAAAAGGTAAGGAAGGAGATATAGAAACGCTACAGGAACTTGCATATCAAATCAAAGACAGTTCGCTTTGTGGTTTGGGACAAACAGCTCCCAACCCCGTTCTTACAACCATAAAATATTTTCGTAATGAATACGAGGCGCATATTAAGGATAAAAAATGTCCGGCTAAAAATTGCAAACCGTTGCTTACATACAATATCAATCCTGAGCTTTGTACAGGATGTATGTTGTGCAAAAAAGTTTGTCCGTCAAATGCGATAGATGGTGAGAGGAAACTGGTACATTCTATTCGTCAGGAAGACTGTATAAAATGCGGGGCATGCTTCTCTAAATGCAGATTTAATGCTATATACGTAGACTAATGATTTTATAACAATAATTACTGATAAGATACAATTTTGAGATATGAATGAAATAAACGTTATTATAAATGGCAAGGTAGTAAAGGGTAATAAGGGAGAAACAATACTTTCACTTGCAAAACGAAATGGTATTTTTATACCATCACTGTGCAACGACGATAGACTTGAACCATATTCTTCTTGTTATGTTTGTGTTGTTGAAGTTGAAGGCATGCGTGGTCTTCAACCTTCGTGTTCGACCAAAATTGCAGATGGTATGAAGGTTGAAACCAGCAACAATATTATTTCAAAGGCACGAAAAACAGCACTTGATTTGCTTTTAAGCAATCATTATGCTGATTGTTTAGGCCCTTGCAAACAAACTTGTCCTGCTGGTGTTGATATTCAGGGATACATTTCATATATTGACAAAGGAATGTATAATGAAGCAGTTGGATTGATTAAAGAGACAAACCCACTTCCGGCAATTTGTGGTCGTGTTTGCGTGCGACCCTGCGAGGTTGCCTGCCGTAGAAATTTACTTGATGAGGGGGCTGCTGTCGGCATTGATTATCTTAAGCGTTTTGCGTCTGATATTGATCTGACATCGCCTAATAAATATATACCTAAAATTAAACCGGATACAGGAAAAAAGATAGCGATAGTAGGTGCAGGGCCAGCTGGTTTATCTGCAGCATTCTTCCTTCGTAAGGAAGGTCATGCCTGTGATATTTTCGAAGCAAGTCCGAAGCCCGGTGGATGGCTCAGGTATGGGATTCCGGAGTACAGGTTACCTAACGATATTCTCCAAAATGAGGTTGATAATATTACCGATATGGGGGTTAATATTTTTTACAACCAAAAGCTCGGAGAAAATATCAGTTATAAGGCTCTAAAATACAAGTATGATGCAATAATTCTTGCCATTGGTTCGCAAGCAGGCACATCGATTGGCTGCAAGGGTGATGATGCAAAAAATGTTTTTTCGGGAATTGACTTTTTGAAGAAAATGGAACTTACCGGAAGCAAATATGATTTTTCCGGAAAAAAAGTCGCTGTAATTGGTGGTGGTAACACTGCTATGGATTGTTGTCGTACTTCAATGCGTTGCGGTGCCGAAAAAGTAACGGTAATTTATCGCCGTACGGAAAAAGAAATGCCTGCAAACCCTATTGAAATTCATGAATCAAAACTTGAAGGTATTGAATATATGTTGCTTACAGCTCCTATTAAAGTAAATAAAGGGAAGGATGGTTTAGCAAAAACTATTACTTGTATAAAAATGGGTTTAGGCGAACCTGACTCCTCCGGAAGAAGAAGACCCATCCCCATTGAAGGTTCCGAATTTGATATTGAGGTTGATTATGTATTAGCAGCTATTGGACAAAAAACAATTGCTGAATTCGTTGATGAAGTAAATAATAATACTGATATTGGAGTCCTTAATATTAATAAATGGGGCGATATTGAAGCTGATCCTCAAACTTTGCAAACCAGTGTTAAACGCATTTTTGCTGCCGGAGATGGTGTAACAGGTCCTGCAACTTTAATTCAGGCAATTGCACAGGCACGAATTGCAGCTAATAGCTGTCATCAGTTTCTTACAGGACAAGCAGTAGAACCTAATAAAAAAGAATTCCTAAGCAAAAAGGAAAATTTTCAGGTACAGAATTCAGCCGATTATTTAAATAAATATGCCAAACAACTTCGTGAGGAAATGCCTACCATGAACGCTGGTTCAAGAAATAATTTCTCTGAAGTTGAATTAGGGTATACGAATGAGGTGGTCGCAAAACACGAAGCGCAGCGTTGCTTAGAATGTGGATGTTCTGCTTACTTTACTTGTGATTTGAAAAAATATTCAACCGAATATGAGGTAGTTCAGACTAAATATTCGGGTTTTTATAATAATCACGATGTTGACTTCAGGCATCCTTATATTGAGATAGATAATAATAAATGTATTCTTTGTTCAAGATGTATTCGAATTTGTAGAGAAGTTGTTGGTGCCAATGCTCTTGGGCTTATCAACAGAGGTTTTGAAACGTATGTTGCTCCAAGTATGGGCGATTCACTCTCGGATACTTCTTGTGAATCATGCGGTTTATGTCTTTCTACATGTCCGACCGGTGCTTTGTCTGAAAATGTTGATTTTAAGCCAGGGCCTCTACAACTTGATTCAGTAGATACTATTTGTAATTATTGTTCAGTAGGTTGTACTTTGACACGTCATCTCAAAAATGGTTATGCCATGAAAGTAACCGGTAAACCTGGAAAAATAAATACAGATGGTAATATTTGCAGATTCCCGAAATTTGGTTACAAGTACATTAATGATAAAAAAAGAATTTTAAAGCCGTTATTGAAATCGGCAGGCAAATTCGAAGAAATTAGCTTTACGGAGGCACTTGACATTATCATTTATAAAATAAAGAGTGTAATGCCTGACCAAAATGCCTTTTTTGCAGGTGCACGACTGACCAATGAGGAATTGTATCTTGTACAAAAGCTTGCACGTTATGGGGCAAAAACGAACAACGTAAACAGTTTTCATTATTTGGGAAGAGGCGACGGATATCTTAGCAATACAATTGGAAATACAATGTTTGACCGAATGTATGGTGCCAGTAAAATTTATATTTTAGGCACAGAACTATACAGAGATTATGCTGTTGTTGGATTTATGATAAATAACATCCGATATAAAAATAATATTCCTGTTGAGTTTATTACAATTAATGCGGAAAGTCTAATGACGCAGAAAGCTGATAATACTATTATTATTAAGAACTATTATTATTTTATCAAAGCTGTTAATCATTATCTACTTTCAAATGAACTTGAAAACAGAATGTTTATCAAAGACAATTGTGTTGGATTTGATGATTATAAAACGAAATTGTTGTCGAAAGATTTCAAAACCATAGCAGAACAGGGTTGTTCATCAATAGAATACGTTATTGACTTTGCAAAGGAATTTAATGAGCAACAAAATGCAATACTCGTATTTTCCGAAAAGGAATGTTCTTCAAATGCCAGTTTGGAATTATTCAATCTTGCCTTAATTACAGGAAAATTAGGAAAAACATCGAGTGGTATTATTTCTCTTAAGGAAAAAAATAATTCACATGGAATTTTCGATATGGGAATTATTCCTAAGTATGGAGTTGGTAAGGTTCCTATCGATGATGAAAGACTTATTGTAAAGATGAAAGAAAAATGGAGCGTTGATGAAGTTCCCACTAATGTGAATGAAAACATGATATCATTACTTGAAAATGGTATGTTTAAGAACCTGTTTATCTTTGGAGAAGATCCTATAGGTTGTGCTGTTAATAAAGAAAAAGTCGGACAATGGTTATCTATTGCAGATTTTATAATGGTTCAGGATTATTTTATGACTGAAACAGCCCAGAAAGCACATTTAATTCTACCGGCATCTTTCCCGGTTGAAACTGGGGGTAGTTATACCAATTCACAAAATGTAATCCAAAAATTCGATTGCGAGGTAGAATCAAAAGTTGAAAAGAGAAATTATGAACAAATTTTGGAGCTTCTTTCAAAATTTGGTGATACTAACAAAAATGCTGATTATGTCGATGTCATGATGGAACTTATTTCAATGTTGCCAACCACTGATGAATCCGCTTATCAATTTGTTTTTACAGAAAAAGATAATTTTAATCGTATATTTGATTTCGGATGCGATTATCTGGTAAAATACTTTGAAGATGATTTTAATCAGAAATTCGTTAAAAATGATAATAATTAACTTCCAAATTTTTATAAAATTTCTTATATTTGTAATTAATTACTAAAAAAATGAGCACAATAAATTTTATTTCATTAAAAGTTAAATGCCCTGTTTGCAGCAAATCTCTTATGGATAATGAAAACAAGGTAGATAACGAACCAAGTATTAAATTGTTAATTGAATCAGGTGAAAAAAAAGGAACTCTTAGATTAAGTTCTGTTTACGGTAGTTTTAATTATCTTACTGATATTGAAGTTGTCGACAAGGATGTTGTGAGTTTTTATTGTCCTTTTTGTCATGAAGAATTAAATACAACGGAGTTATGTAAAATGTGTGATGCCTCAATGGTTTCACTTAATCTCGACCTTGGTGGTAAAGTGAGTTTTTGCTCCCGAAAAGGCTGTCAGGACCATAGCGTTGGTTTTGAAGACTTATCAGTGGCTTTGAAACAACTGTATCAGGATTACGGAGAAAATGCAGATATTCATAAACTTAAACCTACAAGGGACGAATTTTTCACACCTATCAGAACAAAGCAAAAATCAGATGCAGACGATCATAAAGAAATTATTGAGAGTGGTTCTTTTCTTCATGTTTATTGTCCATTTTGCAGGAAATCTCTGATAACTGACGATATGCTGAAACTTAAAATTATTAATGAAAGAGGTGAGACGGGTTATATAATGTCAAGTCCTTATCTTAATGTTTTTACGTCAAAATCAACGATTTATCTTCCTGAGGAAAAGGAGGTTAAAGATATTCTTTGTCCGAATTGTGATACAAGTATAAAAATACCAGAGAGAAGTTGTGAGAAATGTGGGTCAACCATTGCAAAAGTAATTGTGGGTGCAAGAACGAAGATGATTGATTTTTACATTTGTTCAAGAAAAGGTTGTACTTGGCATGGATTAAATGAAGATGATTTGGAAAATATTAAATTGGAGGATAGTCTTGAGTGGTAAGAAATAAATGATTAACTTTGTCTGATGCAAATATTTATTAACAAATAAAATACATCGCTATGTTTCAAATTGTCAGAAAACAAGAAATGGCTAAGGGTACTATCATTCGTTTTGATATTGAAGCCCCAAAAATTGCGAAAAAAATCAAACCGGGACAATTTGTTATTCTTAGAGTTAATGAAACAGGGGAGCGTATTCCCCTTACTGTTGCTGACAAAGATGAATTCTCAGGAATAATTACTGTAATTTTTCAGGTTGTTGGAAAAACTACAGCCTTGATGCGTTCATTGAAAGAGGGAGATATTATTAAAGATGTTACCGGACCATTAGGTAAACCTGCAGAAATTGAAAAAGTGGGAACCGTGATTATGGTTGGTGGTGGAACCGGTGTAGCTATTCTTTATCACATTACAAAGGCATTTAAGCTTGCCGGTAATCAGGTAATAAGTATTATTGGTGCCCGTGATAAAGATATGTTGATCCTTAAAAATGAAATGGAAAATGTTAGTGATGAACTCGTGGTTACTACTGATGACGGTAGTTATGGGTATCGTGGATTTGTTACTGACCCATTAGGCAAATATCTCGGAGAGCGATATGACATAAAATTGGTTTATGCGATTGGTCCTATTATAATGATGAAAAATGTTTGCAAACTTACTAAACAATTCAATACTAAAACTTTTGTTAGCTTAAACCCTGTTATGATTGACGGCACTGGAATGTGCGGTGGTTGCAGAGTTAAAGTTGATAATAAAACTCAGTTTTGTTGTGTAGATGGTCCTGATTTTGATGGACATAAGGTTGATTTCGATGAACTGGAAAAAAGAAACTCTCTTTATTTAAAAGACGAAAAAAATTCTTTATTATTTTCAATACGTTAAAATAATTCCTTATGGATGATCAGGAAGTAAAATATCTAAAATTTAAAACCTATCTCAATACATATTGTCCGTATTGTCATCAGAGTTTTAATGTCGAAAAAAAGAACGATAAGCAATTAGTTTTTAAAGCTAATTATAAAGATCAGGAAATGGATTTATCACTCAGTCCATATCTTGATGTTTTTGAGTCGACTACAAGTCATGAAGTCAAAGAAGGTGATCTGTTAAGTGACCTTCTTTGTCCTTCTTGTAATAAGAGTCTGATTAGCAAAGAAATTAAGTGCGGAGAATGTGGTTCCGATGTTGCTGGAGTTATTATATCTGCTGCCTCTAAGCTTATTCCATTTTATATTTGCTTAAAAAAAGGATGCGAGTGGCACGGATTAACTAAAGCAGATGAAAGAAAAATAAAATTGAAAATTCCTCGTCAGGAAATGCCTGAACAGGATAAAACATTACGCATTCACAATCATCAGGAGGTTCCGTACGGTTTTACTTCTGAGCTTGCCTCACTTGAAGCCGGACGTTGTTTACAATGTAAAAATCCAAAATGTGTAGAAGGATGTCCTGTAAATGTTGATATTCCTGCTTTTATTAAATTGATGCGTGAGAATGATTTCAATGGTGCTGCGAAAAAAATAAAAGAAAGAAATGTTTTACCAGCAATTTGTGGAAGAGTTTGTCCTCAGGAGTCGCAATGCGAAGAAAAATGCATACTTGGATACAAGGATAAACCTGTTGCTATTGGTCGCCTGGAACGTTTTGTTGCTGATTTTGAACGAAAAATGGAATTAGTAAAAATTCCAATTATTAAAACAAAAATTAATAAACGCATCGCAGTTGTGGGTTCTGGACCCGGTGGCCTAACGGTTGCAGCCGATATGGCACTATTGGGTTATTCAGTAACAGTTTTTGAAGCTTTACATGAATTAGGGGGAGTATTAACTTATGGTATTCCGGAATTTCGGTTACCAAAATCTATTGTACAATTTGAGATAAACTACTTAAAAGAAATAGGTGTGCGTTTCGAATTGAACCATGTTATTGGAAATATTATTACTATTCAGGAACTTCTTGAATATTTTGATGCTGTTTATATTGGAGTTGGTGCTGGTTTGCCAACATTTATGGGTATAGAAGGAGAAAATTTTGGAAATGTGTTTTCATCAAACGAATACCTTACCAGAATGAATCTGATGAAAGCGTATCTTTTTCCAGAGTATGATACTCCTATGCCAAGAGGTAATAAAGTTGTTGTTATTGGTGGTGGCAATGTTGCAATGGATAGTGCCCGTTCTGCTATTCGTACCGGTTCAGCTGAAGTTACGATTGTCTACCGACGTTCACGGCAGGAATTACCTGCCCGAGCAGAAGAAGTTCATCATGCTGAAGAGGAGGGTATCAGATTCAGGTTGCTTACTAATCCAATCAGATACATTGGTACAGATTATAATATGGTTAAAGGACTTGAATGTATAAAAATGGAATTAGGAGAACCTGATGAATCAGGCAGACGTCGCCCTGTTCCAATAAAGGATTCGGAATTTATTATTGAATGCGATTTAGCAGTTGTTGCGATTGGTACTGGTCCAAATCCAATTATTTTTCAGTCGTCACCTGATTTGAAAAGAAATAAATGGGGTTACCTTGATGCAAATAATAATACTATGGAAACTTCAATTTCAAAGGTGTATGCAGGAGGAGATATAGTAACAGGTTCTGCAACGGTGATTCAGGCTATGGGAGCTGGTCGTATTGCTGCAAATGCCATGCATAAAAAATTATCTAAAGAAAATTAAAAAATTACAGATATGAATGAATTTAAATCTATTGACGATATTCTTGATTTTGCGATAAACTCCGAACAAGAAGCTATTGACTTTTATACGAAATTAGCTACAGTTGCAAAAACTGATGCAATAAAAGAAGTGTTTACTGATTTTGCCGGTGAGGAAGCAGGGCATAAGGCTAAACTCATTGAAATTAAAAAGAATGGATCTTTTGGTGTGATAACTGAAAAAATTTCTGATCTTAAAATAGCTGATTACGTTGTTAATAATCAGCCAAGTCCAGAGATGACTTACCAGGATGCTTTGATTTTGGCCATGCATAAAGAAAAAGCAGCGTTTAAATTATACTCAGCTTTAGCAGACAGGGCACCGAATGCAGATATTAGAAATTTGTTTTTGATGCTGGCTCAGGAAGAATCAAAACACAAATTGCGTTTTGAGTTGGAGTATGACGAATATGTTTTGCGCGAAAACTAAAGAATATTATTCTCCAATAATCTTTATCAACACTCTCTTACGACGTTTTCCATCGAATTCGCCATAAAATATGGTTTCCCATGGACCGAGATCTAGCTGCCCATTTGTGATGGCGACAACCACTTCTCTCCCCATAATCTGACGTTTCAGGTGTGCATCACCATTATCTTCTCCTACATTATGATGATATCCATCGCGACTGTATGGTGCAAGTTTCTCGAGCCATTCCAGGTAATCTTTGTGCAATCCCGATTCATTATCGTTTATAAAAACACTTGCTGTTATATGCATAGCATTTACTAAACATAAGCCTTCCTGAATTCCGCTTTCATGTATTGCTTTTTGTACATCATGAGTAATATGTACAAATTGGTAACGTTTTTCGGTGTTAAACCATAATTCTTTTCGATACGATTTCATAAATTGCTTGTTTCAATTATTATCTTTTTTCAGCGGGTCTAAGAGGTATTCCAACCCATTCAACTTAATTTCATACATTGATTCAAGAAGCACACCCAGTTTTCCTTTTGGGAGACCTTGTTGTTTAAACCATACCAGATAGGGTTCGGGCAGGTCGCAAATCCTGCGGCTTTTATATTTGCCGAAAGGCATTTTTATTGTAACAAGTTCGGAAAATATTATAGCGTCGGGTTGAATTTCCATCTTTTTCTAATTTCTAATACTTAAATCATTAGAGTTATAAAACAGTAGTTTATCCTAATAAAGTACCAATGAGGACAAAGATATTGTATTTATTATTCTCAAAATTATAAAAAATTCGTGATATCTAGAATTTGAATTAATTTGCTGATATGTGTACCCATTTGGGTTTAAGACACCCGAATAATAATCATAGCTAACGGGAGCAATAGAAATTGTCAATACAATTTTTGAGAACTAATAAATTTATACCTTTACCAAAATTTTAGACTAAACAAAGATGAAAATTAAAAAAAGTTGGATTGTATGGGGAATAGTGATATTCCTGTTTTTAGTAGTCGGTTTGTGGTTAAAAAGCGGCTACAACAGTATGGTAACTATGAACGAAGGTGTGTCTGCCCAATGGAAACAAGTTGAAGTAGCCTACCAGGCACGTATGGATAAGACAAAGAATTTGCTCGAAATAGTTAAAGGAGCAGCTAATTTCGAAAAATCCACTCTTGAGGCCGTTGTCGAAGCCCGTTCGAAAGCCACCAGTATTCAAATAGACGCTGATAATCTAACTCCTGAAAAACTCGCCGAATTTCAAAAAGCACAATCAAGTTTTGGCTCTTCGTTAGGCAGATTGATGGCCATTGCTGAAAGTTATCCTCAACTACAGGCAGTGCAGTCGTTCAGAGATTTCCAGGCACAATATGAAGGCATGGAAAACCGCATTGCTGTCGAACGTCGTAAATTTAACGAAGTGGTTCAAAACTATAACACATACATACGCCGTTTCCCCAATAATTTCCTGGCCGGCATGTTTGGCTTTGAGAAGAAAGCCTACTTTGCCTCCGACGAAAAAGCCAAGGATGCACCCGATATTAAGTTTTAGTTTATGTCGGCAAAGAAATACTTTACCAAACAACAGCTCGACGACATAAAATCGTCGGTTCAAAGCGCTGAACTCAACACATCGGGAGAGATTCGCGTACATATAGAAGTGGCTTGCAAAGCCGATGTGTTGGACCATGCCGCTTACCTTTTTGAAAAATTAGGGATGAGCAAAACCGCACTCCGCAATGGAGTGCTGATATACCTGGCCATTAAAGACCGTAAGTTTGCCATAATTGGCGATGCGGGTATGAACACGAAGGTTCCTGCCGATTTTTGGGATAAAGCCAAATCCATTATGCTGAGCGATTTCAAAGAAGGTCGTTTTACGGAAGGGCTGTGTAAGGCTGTTTTGCTTGCCGGGGAACAACTTAAACAGTTTTTTCCACATCAGGCCGATGATATAAATGAATTGCCCGATGAAGTCTCGTTCAAAAACTAATTCTATTTTTATGAAATCAAACATGATTCGGATATTCATACTGGTATGGATATTACTGACGGGGTTCACGGTGTTCTCACAAGACGGTATACCCGATAAACCACACCCCGCAAAGCTTGTGAACGACTATTCGGGTATTCTTTCGGCTGCAGAAGCAAATGCATTGGAACAAAAACTGCTGCATTTCAACGATTCCACATCGACCCAAATTGTTGTTGTTATTATAAATGATCTGGGAGGGCGCGATGAAACCGATTTTGCTGACAGGCTGGGCGAAAAATGGGGAGTGGGACAAAAAGGGAAAAACAATGGCATTGTAGTGTTGATTAAACCTATGGGAGGACAAGGCGAACGTAAAGCGCGTATTTCTGTTGGTTATGGTTTGGAAAGTGTGATTCCGGATGCTACGGCCCGCCAAATTGTTGACAACGAAATGATCCCTAATTTTAAAAAGAGTCAATATTATAAAGGAATAGATGCCGCTTTGAATGTTTTAATCTCTTTAAGCAGAGGGGAATTTACCGCTGACCAATACAGTAAACGTGTTCCCAGAAACAGTCCATATTGGTTGATGGTTCCCTTTTTCTTATTTGTAATTATTTCTATTTTTATCGGAAGAAAAAAAGGCAAAGGGCCCACGAGTCCGGGAAAGAGTTTGCCATTCTGGATGTTGCTTGGTATGTCGGGTTCCGGCAGGGGTTCCGGCGGAAGTTGGGGCGGTTTCTCGGGCGGTGGCGGCGGCGGCTTTGGCGGCTTTGGTGGAGGAAGTTTTGGAGGTGGTGGAGCAAGCGGTAGTTGGTAACGTAAGTTGGCAGTCAATGTCTTTACAATGGTTCTTTTTGTTGGGTTATCGAGTAATGCCTATTTTCCGATACAAAATGTAAATGAATATTGTAAATCAATTAAGTATGATAATTGGGCAACGAATTGGCAACATAGAATGGTTAACCAAAAACAAGCTCAAAACATATTCTGATCTGGAAAATAATGTAGCATAAAAGTATAAAAATGGATTAACAAAAGGGCAAGGAAATGAAAAAAAAGCTATTTTGGCTTGAGATGGCAAGAACTAGTCCGATACTAATCCAGTCTATGTGCGAAATAACGACCTCTAAGGATATTAAAAACATTATTGAATAATTACCTTTTCTTGTTTAGGGATGCCATTTAAGCCTGTCAAAATATCAATAGGAATGACTTTAAAAAAGAGGGTTTGACCGATGAAGTTGGAAAGGTTGCCAAATTTGTCCTTGTATTGGGTGCCAAGGTTTAAAATATAGCGATTTGGCGGGCTGCTGATGGGTGAGTAGGTGAATTTTATCATCCGGAGTTCGGATTTGACAAAGTTAATGCCGGGTGAAAGCGGACGAGTGACATAAACGATAGGATAATGATTTATTGTGGTGTTTGATTCGATGATGGCTATTAAATTATTACTCGCTGCATCAATTTTTATTTTGATGATGCGAATGCTATTAATGACGGTTGGTTTGGGTGGTTTGGTTAACACGTGATAGCCGATGTTGAAACGGTTTAGATTGATACGCATAAACAGATTGAAGCCCGAAGGCTTGTAAGTATCTCCGAAAATGTTTGTGCGTAGAAAATCGTTTACGGCCAAATTCCAGGCGTTGCGCTCTACCTGAAGAATATTGCGCCATTCCTTTGAGAGCTTGGAAAAGATGGTGCGGTTCTGTTGTTGGGCAGGAGTTTTTGGATTGCGTGGAATGACTTTGGTACGAGCATAGGCCGAATAGCGATTTCGAGCAAGGACCGTTCCGTTAAGTTTGCCCCGAATTTCTGAAACCAATGAAGACCACTTTATCAATGCCATAAAAAAAAGATTAAAAAAAAGGTTGCCGTTTGGCAACCCCTTTTTTGTTGTGAGAGAACAGGTTACAAAACTTTGCCTGCTAAATCATTACCTGGTTTGAATTTTACACCAGTCTTTTTGTGAACAGCAACGAGTCTGACCGAAATCATCTGACCTTGGATCAAGTCGCCGAACTTGGCGGACCAGATATCGAATGCATCAAAAGGAGTAGCCGAAGCAGCATCAATGGTGCCAATGATGCGATACTCGTTTTTAACGTAGGTTCTACCAGGGCTATAGCAACGAGTGGCGAATACCAAATGAACGACATCGGAAGCTGTTGGTGTTGGGTCAAAATCGATAGTGAATGTGCCTGCCGATGAATCAATAGCAGTGGTAAAACTTGTGATACCTGCAATCGGAAGGTGCAAAGGAGGATGTGTAAGCTCGGTTCCACCAATTAATGCCATGTTTGCATTGAGTTCACAATAGAGATTGCTTCCAGTGGGAGTGAACGCATCGCCGAAAATGTTGTTGCGTTTGTAATCCTGGGAAGAAGAGTGCCAAGCTTTTTGAGCAGCTGGATCGAGCGTTTGCCACTTCTGACTGAAGTTGGTAAAAAGTGTTCGAGCCCTTGCCTGATCGCTTGTGCTTGGGTTAATCGGGGTAACTTTGTTTCTAAGGATGTTACCAGACCTGTTTTTGGAAAATACACTTCCGTTTAATTTTCCTCTCATTTCTGAGATAAGTGCTGAAAATTTTACTTTAGCCATTTTTAATGGGTTTTAGTTATTACTACTTACAAAGATAGTATAAAAATTAAAAGATAACAAACACTAAAATACGTAATGTATGATTGTGCGAATTTGTGCGTAAATGTGCGCTTAATTGCCACTAAGAAAATAAAAATTCATTAAAAAAACCTTAGGCAGCAAAAATGTCGTGTGATGGATGAATTGCAAGGTTTTTTCAAAAAAAAATTTTATACCAATTAAAAAATCAAAAGATAATAAATAAAAATTTTTTTTGAAAAATGCATTTTAACCTTGCAAGAGGCGTCGGAGGCATAACTTTGCCTAAGGCTTTTTTAATGAGCTCAAACGAAATATGGCAATACAGGTAGGATTTAGAAAGGGGAAACCGCCGATACACTTGATTCATTGAGTTGAAGGGTGGAAAAGGTCGAGGGAACATAGCGGGCGGAGCTGTCGAAGGGTTTTGCAGGGGAGATGAGAATTTAGGTTTTCCCGGACGAATCAGCGGACTTGGGAAATCAATCAAAGGTTAGCCGATAGCTGTCTGCTGATTTGTCCAAGGGAAAACCGACACAGGGAAAGAAATGCAAAACCCGAGACAGCCTTTGGGAGGGCAAAGGACGGAATCAACGGGTCGGCAAATCATGAAAATTTATTTGGAGGAGAGAAACAAAACAGGCAGGAAACGTGTGAAGCATTGGCGGGGATTGCCTGACCGCAGGGAAGATGAATGTTTTTTTTGGCACAAGCAGATGGACTCGCGGGCTGGGTGGCAAAAAAAACATGAAAGGTGCGTTTTTTCGCACTGCAAGCCCCGAAGGGTTGGCCGGAGTGGGTTGGGGGCTGTCGGTGTCTGCCCACTGAGCAGGAAAACTTTTGCATACATGTAATGAAACCGGATTCCCGGGACGAAGCGGCAGATCCATAGCAGAAAGCCAAAGATGAAAGCTGCAAGGCCGCAGGAAAGGTTTGTAGGATTTTTATAGAGGGCAAAAGCTATTTGGAGTGAAATGAGTGAAACCGTAATGAAATGTAGCGGTGCTGAAATGGAGTGCAACGGAATGGAAGCGTTAGCGGAATGGAATGAGGTGCAACGAATGAACTGCAAATACCTTTCCTGCGGAAACCGAAATTTCAATAATCAAAAAAACAGTATTGCTACTTTCATCTTTGTTTTATAGACGGAATACACCTGCTGCTTTGTCCCGAGGAATCCGAAAGGGAGACGGAAATGCAAAACCCAGTCGGAGAACGGGCAGACGTCGACAGCCGAAGGGTTGGCGTGTGATGGGAAACTGAGCCGGAAACCTATAAGTACGGATACAAACCGCACGGAACTAGAGAGCCGGGATTTAGAGCGCGGGGGCGTGCGGCTATTATACATAATGTGCTTATAGGAAAAAATGAAATAAGTAAAAAAGTCCGCTGAAGATATTTTTCTCCTATAAGAGCACGTTATGTATAATAGCTTTGGGTTGTTTTTTTTCTGGCACAAGCGAAACGGTGGTGGCGGTTGGAGTGTAGCGTCTTTTTGCATTTAGAGCTACGGACGCAGCTCTTTGATTTTTGGCTTTTATCCGCTATTTATAAAGGACAAGTACAAAAGGCAAAAAGCAATGTGCTGCATTAATGCAGGAACTCGCAAAAAGTGTGACAGAGAAAAACAACAGAAGGGTTGGCGTGGGGAATGCAAAAAAAAGAAAGAGAAGCCCGTAACATTCCCAAGACGGAATTTAGTATCCAAGGCAAAAAATTGTGAGGGCGCTGGATTTTTTTTGCATGAGGGAAATGGGAGCTATTTTAAGAGAAATTATTAATCGGAAGAAAATAAAAATTAATTGCAATATATTACAATTAGAATATAGAAAATAACTTTTATAGGATTATTGATTAGTATTAAGAATATCATCTATTTTTTCTAGAATGTCAGAGGATGAGGATGACTTATTTACGAAATACTTTACATTAGCGCCCCATGGCTTATCAACAATATCATGATATCGTGTCCAAACAATTATTGGTATAGAAGAATCAACTAGTTTATCTTTATAAAACAAATAACCTGTATCTTGCCCACGAGAATTTACATAATATGGACCGGGTTTCATCATAATATCCAAAATAATTAAATCGATTGAAGAATTGTTAAAATTTGATTCACAAAAACTTATTGCAGCTTCTACATTATCGATTAAAATCAATTTGTATTTTGATTTTAAGTCACGTATTGTAAGGAAATTATATTGAAAAGTGTCATCAATAATCAAAATTGTTTTCATTTTTATTAAACATTAATTATTATATTAAATTTGAGAAATGAAATACTGTCTGAAATGTATTGGGAGAAAAAAGTATTTGCATTGTCACCATATTTAAACCGTTTAAGTATGAATTCAGAGAATTTTTTTGTATTTTCTTTGTTAAATTTGAACTTTTTATATTCATTCAGTAAGGAATATTCTTGTTTATTTAATTTAAGAGAAGATATATTCTCAGAATAAAAGCTAAATAAATCTTTATCACAAATATCAACAGGATTGAACTTGTTTTTAATAAGCTTAGTTAATTCGATTAAACCAAAAATATTTCTGTTTGCAATATCGTTGATGGCTTGAAAAGAAATACAACCATTGCTATTTTCAATTATTATTTTTGCAAAATGCAACCCAAGACCATTGCCACCGAAACTGTGTTTAATAGCTTCCAAGCTGCGAAAACCAATTTCGAAAATATTATTTTTGTCTTGGGAATAGATTGGTAGACCAATATTTTCAACAGAAATAATAAATTTGGACGAATTAATAAACTGAGAACTTACAATTATGGAAGTACCAATTGCAGAGTATTGGATTGCATTATTAATGATATTAATAAAGGCAAAATTAAACAATGAATTTACTTTTAATATTGGTTCGGTATTTTTTTCGAGATTTGGTTTGTAAAAAATTTGTACGCCTTTTTTATAACTTTCTGTTTGAAACATATTCATGAGGGAATAAACTAAATTATTAAAATTAATAATCTTAAATGATTTATCAAGAAGCACATTTTTTTTACTAAGAATTAATGAATAGGATGTTAAAAAATCAAGGCGATAAATAGTTGCTTCAAATTCATTTAAATTTTTTTTTACATATTTTTTTTCTGGAGAATCTATAATATGGTATTTATCAAATGAATCTCTTAAGTCGGAATATATTTGAAAAAGATAATCTTTTTGAGCAGGTAAATCATGAGCTAACCTTTTATATAATAGATCATCGATATTCTCAATATTTGAAGAATTGTTTTTTAATAAGGTGCAAATTTCTTGAGGAATAGTATCAGCATAATCAGAAGCTACTACAATTGAATTAGCATCAAAGCCCATTTGAAAATTAAAAATATTTAATTTGTCTAAAAGAGGTTTGTTTTTAGTAAAAAAAGCATCAATGAATTTGTTTTTTATGTACTCTTTATATTCAATATAGTCCTTACTATTTAATACAATTCTTATCGAAATAATATTTTTCATTATTTTTATCGAAGTAAAATAATGAAGCCACCAGTAAAATGCATTTTCGGGCTTTATAGAAAAATTTAAAACAGTTGTAATGGAAACTCTGTTTTTATCGACATCAAGTTCATCAGATAATCTTAAAAGAGAAGCAACTAATAATTTTCTTCCCTGAACAATATGACAATCAATGTCGCAATTTTCAATATCAAATTTAGAATGATATTTGCAAATATCCATAAGGTCTTCTATTAAGTCATAAGGAACGTGCTTCATAGCGTCACCGAAAATAGTTTTGCCTGTATTGAAAGAAAAGTCAATCCATGCAGCCGAAATAATGTGATGGTTTTCTCTAATTTCTTTTTGAACAGAAATGTCAAAATCAGAAATATTTTTACAAGAAATTGTTTTCTCAAAATGGGCACCAAGTGCAATGGATTTTTTTAATATTTCAGGCCACATGACAAAATCGCATTGCATACCACAATCATGAAGAAAAATACTGGCTAGTAATAAAAAAAGCTCTTCATCATTTAATTTTTGTTTTTTATTTGCGTTTAAAATCTGAAATGAAAATTTTATTAAATTGTTGCAATGTTGGATACCATGGTTTGTAAAACCTTGTATGATTCTTGGACTATCTTCACCCCACAGTTTTTCGACTGAGTGTCTAATCAAAATTAATGTAAGTTTTAAATTTTCATCTGAGATTTTATTTATTAATTTTTCCTCTTCTTGTGTTAAGGCAGATATCTTTTTCATTATAAATATTTTGAGAATAATAGATTTGATTCATCTTTACAAAAACCACAAATTTTCTTTTCCAAAATCTGGAATGAGGTTGGATTCGAAATGGGGGTATTTTTCAGCGACCATTTCGGGGTATTTTACTGTTACGGGTAAATTTTGTTGGGTTACTGATGTCCAATACATACGGCTGAATTGATAGACCTGATCAATGAGATCGTTAATGAGTTTGTTGTTTTCTAGTATTTTTGGTTCAGTTGATTGGATGTGGAGTTTTACAGGAAACGGATATCCATCACGAGGGCCAGGCAAAGTTTCTCCATAGCGAGTGTTGTTACATAATAGAAATTGATTGCGCCCAATGTTTACAAAAGTACCGCTGTTCGGAATTTTGTTATCGGAAGGGCAATTCTCATCAAATAAAACGAGGTCGCGGGATTCGGTTTTGTTAACGGTGATAACTATAACCGGAATGTGTAGGTTTAAGCTGTATAAAACCTCAATAATTGGTTTGAGGTCTTTAGGTTTCATGCGTTTGTAAAAATGGATTACAAGACGTTTGACCGTACTGTTTTTCTCGACAAAGTTCTCCACAGCATCGCGGATGGAACCTGCCAACATGGTTGTAGAGTTTGCGGAATAGCAATTGAAACTTTGAAAATGACCATCGTTTGAGAAACAAAATGCACTACCAATATACCGGCTTGCCATGTTGCGGGATTTAAAAGCACCCACTCCGACAATGAGTTCATTATAAATTGCTCTTTCTAAACGCCAGGGAACACCTTCCAACTTTGCAAGGATTGCAATAGCAATGTTGGGCAAGCTAAAGTTGAAAGTTGGGTTGAGGACAGTTTCGGTTTCAATGACCTGAGAAGTGATGTTGTATTTGAGGAGTTCGTATTTGACCTTAAAGTACAGACTATGGATATTTTTGTCTGTAATTTCTTTTGGAAAAGGAGTAAGGTAAATGCCCAAATACCTTGTTCCCGAAATACGAGGCCATTTTTCGAGCTGTTGTTGTATTTCGGGCATTGGATTGTCCAAGTCTTGAAAAATGATGCTTTTATTTATGTCGAGGAAGTAGTTCATTTTTAGAAAATCTTTCAAACTTTTTGATCTATTATTTTCTTTACCATCAAACCAACTTACGAGCTTTTCTGCTGTAGTCCGGTCTTTATCATGGAAGATAAGGATGAACTCAATTCTATTTAATGGAGTGGGTTTAAAAGGTCCATTCTTAACTAAACCCATAAAGGGGCTCAAATCGGTTTTGTTGTTACCAAATATGAGCTGGTTGCTGCCTTTGGTGGTATTGAAAATACGTTCGTCGGGAACCTGAATGAAATTTTCGGATGTGATGGGAATGACTGCTTTAAATTCAGGAGTGTTTAAATACGTGTTTACGAACCACGTGATCTCATCAAAGAAATATTTTAATTTGTTTGGGTTTCTATCCATTTCCCATGGTAAGTCCAATGCAGAGCGCAAGGAATTATTTAATACCGGCCTAACTTTGCTTAAATCGAGCTTGGCTTCATCGGTCAATTTATCATAAGGGATTAACTGCCGGTTGTAAATTACTTTGCTGAAGGCTTCGGTAGGTGCATTTATTTTATCAAGACCTTCTTTGAATACTTTGCTGGTTCCTTCGTAGGAAATAACTAATTCAGGAGAATCGACAATACGATTTATCTGAACTTTGATGACAAAACGCTTGAATAAATGAAATTGGCCTGTACTTGCATCTTTATCCCAAAACCAAAATTGATTGTCATTAATAAAATTAGGAGTGGAAATGCATTTGTTGGATTTACTAAAATAGGAAAAAATAAGCCAATTGTAGTAATGCTTAGCAAAACGTGGGCTTTTTGGAAGATTCACCGAAAGTTTTTTTTCATCCGAATCGGGATTGAAATTTACGTAAAGGTATTGAGTATCTTTATTTAGTTTTGGAAACAGGTCAGCGATATTGTCAGGCCACTCTTTTTTATGAATTGAAAAAAGATCTTCGGCTTTTTCGATAGCAATTGAAAAATCAGCAGTTTCGGCTGGATGGTCGAAAGGGAGGATGTTTAATATTAGTTTTGGTGCAAGCATGTTATTTAAGATTATTAAATGATATTGAATTTGCTACATTACTATATCTATCTTTAACTTTACTGATCTCTTCATGGACAGTTTGACCATGAGATTGTCCAGGAGTTTCGACACTCTGTCGAAGTTCACTTTCAAAACGTTGTTTTTTAACTTTATCAAAAATCGGGACACTATGTCCTGATTTATGACTCGATAGAACTCTATTTGCAGTGCCATTGCTATTTTTAGCCTAAACTTCCTGAATAAGGACACTATGTCCTTTATCATGTCCTTTATCTGTTGACAGAGTTTAAATATTACTCCAATAAAGGACATCATGTCCACTATCATGTCCTTATTCTTCATCCCTATTTAAATAATGATAAATAACACCACGTCCTCTACCAGAAAGACTTATAAAACCATTAGCTTTTAAAGTTGCTAATTGTCTTTGAGCTTTCTTATCACTATAATCAAAATGAGCAGCATAAGCTTTAGATGTTGTTTCACTTTGTAGTTTAATCCAATCTAAACCTGCAAGTTCTTCATCATTTAGATGAGAAAGTACCTCTGTGCTGTCAAGACTACGAACAGCATCGGATGTGCGGGGAAAAGTAATAATAAGATTTGGTTCTACGTAAGTTATGACAGGCAAAGGCAGATTATATTTTTCTCTCATCTCCCGGTAAGTTTCCATTCCTACACCTGTTTCTTCCATGTACCCCATCAAGTTAAAAACCAGAGCAAGGGTTTTATTACGACTTATAGAGGTTGCTTTAAAATTTTGTAAATCATCAATTGTAATAGGGGGAACGGGTTTGCCCGGACTTCTGACAATGATTTTATCGGGGGTAATTTCTAATTGGACTTTTGCACCATCAATACTGTAATCGCGGTGGATAATTGCGTTGATAATGGCCTCGTCAATTACTTCGAAAGGGAATGCAGGAACTTTGCCACGCTGAAATTTTGATCGGTCAAAACTTTCAGGGATGACTTTTTTTATCCAACTTTCAACCTGATCAGGTATTAAAACCAGAGCATCGTCGAAGCTTTGAACATCCGTTAGCCCATCACCATAAACTACTTTAGCTTTAACGGATGCCTGAGGGAATTTGAGACGGGGCTTTTCTCCAAATAACAATATGGCATTGCCTGTTGGAATGATTTTACCAGTTTTCTGGTCATGCTCGATAAGTTCCATTTGAAGAAGCTCGTTTGTGAGTTTTTCTGAGCCAACTTTCAGCTTGCTACCTGATTCGGTGAGGAATTTTTGCAGAGCATCATTAGAAAGGCTTTTCAAGTCTGTATTGGATGCCTGCTGATTTAGTTTGTTTTGGATATTAAGTTTTGCTTCAATGGCTTCTTTTTTCCGTTTGAAAGCACCATCCAGAAAATCTTTGTTTGTTTCTTCAATTATCTTGTGCAAATCTCTGTCGAACTGATGAACTTTGATTCCTTTATCGATCATGTGTTGAATACCACCATGGTCAACTTTTGGATCAGGATCTTCAATGCCGAACCAGACTTCGGCAATACGGGCATTGACAATGCGCTCAGAACATGGAATTTTAGGGGCATTTCGAGAACCCGGAGCACAAGGTTCGAGGGTTGCAAAAAGCCAGCAGCCTGTTAAAACTTTAGTGCGATGCTTTTTATCGAGAAGCGTGTATTCAGCATGATCGCCATTGCGAAACTCACCCCGGCAAGCAGTATCCGTTGTACCATCAGGAAATACGAGGACGGCCCCGACATATGGGTTTGATTTATCCGTTCTTTTTTCGTGAACGGAATCCTTCATGGCTTTAATAGCCATTTCCATATAATCTCTAGGGGCTTTGCGATTCTCTGTTGCCATAAGAAAAGGGTATTATTTAACATTCTTTGTAGAACCCGATATACTAAGCCAAGTATTTTCAGAATTAAGAAACTTAATCAAACTATCTCTTACTTCTTGAGTGGTAGATTTGGATGTGACCGGAAAATTTAAGCGACCTGCAATCTCAAATAACTGCTTTTTAGTTAATGGTTTAAGATTTTTTTCAGCATTACTTAAATCAGTTATTAAATTCTTAATGAAATAATCATTGATAAAAACATTCTTATCTTGATGCTTTCTATCGGAAAAAGGAGCTGTAACAGATACCTGTATTCTGCCACCAAATTTTTCAAGTTTTTCAAGATCTTTGGCTGAGAATTTTCCTGTTAAAAAAGTTGCCAATTCTTTAGGCAATTGTTCTGATGGCTTAATTATTATATCAACTTTTGGCATATTTTTCAATTCTTTTTTGGATTCGAGAAATTAGGTTCATCATTATTTCTGATACTGAATTTTGCCCTGATGCAGATCGTCTTAATTCATACCATGCTTCTTTATTAACACCTTGACTTAGAAATTTAGAAATTGAATCAAGGCGAGGCAAATACGCTAAAACAGGCGAACTCTCAACTATTTCTTTTTCTTTAGTATCCAAATATGGTTTTACAGATTTGTATAAGCTTTCAGTAGCCTGTTGTTGATTTACTGTGCCATATTCATTCCCGCCTGCACGATTTACCGCATTCAGGACACAACCAAGCAATTTTGGTTTTTCAGAGAGAGGAATATCTTTAACCCATTTTAATAAGCGAGGCATACCATAAACAGAAATTGCATCAGGAATTGTTACAGTTAAATAATAACTTGATGCCCTCAACATAGCCTGAGTTAAATACATTTTGTTTGGAGGGCAATCAATTAAAATATAATCAAAGTCTGAAAAAACATTGAGCATATTTTTGCAATATGTGAACAGCATTTCTTTTGCACTCGGATTCTCAACAATGGCTTGAATTACTACTTCATCAAGTTTGTCAACATCAAAAGAACCTTTAATAATTTTCAACGTCTTTGGGGCGCGAATATCAGGTATATTATCTATATAATCGATAAATGGAACTTTTTTAATATTTGACCATTTATTCGGAGTAATTAAATGATAAATGGTATAGTCGGTTTTATTTACTACTTCCGGATTATAACCTACGGCAAGGGATAAACTACATTGGGGGTCAATATCAAAAAGCAAGACTTTTTTGCCTTGATTTGCGAGGTAATATCCCAATAAAGTGGTTAAGGTTGTTTTACCAACACCGCCTTTATAATTTGCAATGCATATTGAACCTGGATGTTTTTCAATAGCCATTTGCATTAGTTTTTGTTTTGTGTTATCTGGGAGTTCCATTGTTTATTGTTTTAAATTTATTTTATAGGTACGATAGTTACTTCATAATTGCTAATATTTGGATTTATTTTGTGAAACCCTGTAATCTTTAGATAAATGTCATTAATATTTTCAAAAGAATCATATTTAGCATTAAACTTAGATGGAAATATCTCAGGGACAATATCATCATCAAAGACTTCAAGCACACCATTATTATCAAATCCATTAAAATTAATCATTATTGGAATTTCCTTTTTTGAGATTTTATTATACTTTGTATTGATAGTGATAATCCCAATAAAATTAACCACATTATTATTATACATTAATTTATTTACTTCAATAAATTTTTTTAGTTGATGAGTATTATCCATTGGATTCATAATTTATTGAATTTACAGATTAGTTGAAAACAGATTTTATTATTTGTTCTATTGATGGAAAGCTTTTTAAGTAATTAGAATATAGATTGACTTTCAATTGACTTAAGCTATTGACAAATTTAAATTCTTTTATAACATTTAAAGCGGTGTTGCGTTTTAGGGCAAAAAAATGAGCAATAGTATTAGAGGCCACTTTATTTAAGGAATCAGCAAAGACCGGCTCAAAATGTCTTAAGTTGGAAGAAATACATTCTTCGACCACGCAATTGCATTGACATAAACGGGGAAAAGAACTACCTTTCTTTTTATAAGCATAGAGATCTTCCAGAATACGACACAAGAAAAAGTATTCTTTCCCATCATCACCTTCTTTTTTCCTACCTAATCCAATTCTGAAAACAAAAGGTGTTCCTCTATCAAATATCTTTTTAGTAATTGAATCACTGTATTTTGATTTTATAAATTCCAGCATTTCATCCGGATTTTTTAATGCAGTAGGTTCAATGTTTAAAATATCAACCTCCTCAAATGCATTGTCCTCTGCGTTTATAAAATACTCAAATTGTTCTTTTAATATGATGCGTTTGCTGTTATCACAATTGAAGAGCAAACCGTTTTGGTGAATGACTTTATATGATTTCATAGATTTTAAGATGTTAATTTTTTAAGATTATCAAGCAATGTTAAAGGGCTGTCGCATAGTGTCGGATTTTTGTCTAACTCCAACACTTCTTTTGTAGAAAGTGTTCTTGTGATAATGTTCGCTTCACCATTTATCGTTCTTTTCAGGATTAGTAAAGAACCTGAATAAGAGGCTGCGTGTGGAATTTTTTCAACAGAATTTAGAAAAACAGATGCTGCTTCCATATTGAGTTTATTTATTTCAGCTTGAACTTTATCAATATTTTTCAACTCTAATGCTTTTTTGACTTTTTCAAATACTTCATCAGGATCGAAATGATTACCTACTTTTTTGAAAAATGTACCAAAGCGTCTTTTTAATGAACCTGAAATAAATTTGCCCTCGCTTTCAAATTGAAAGTCGAAACAATCGAGAAGGTTTTTTAATGCATTGAAAAAAATTTCACCAAGCTGTAAATCGGATGTGGCAAGGTAAATATAACCATTAAAATGTTTTTCATTGATTTGATCTTCGAAATACCCTAATTCAAGAATAAGATTGTCGATGTCCTTTTCAATAGAGGCATGATGTATGACGAGGTATTTATAATGTAACATCTTCAACATTTTTCGCTTTCGTTCATCATCTTCCAGAATGTGTTTTTTATCATGGTCGGGACCATCGACGAAAACGCATAAACGAGAATCGTAATAGAAATCAGCTTCAACAATAGGTTCATTCTTGAAATAAATTACTTTGTGCAAACCGACAGGCATAGGCACGCCGTATTTGTGTAATTTATTTAAAATTAATTTTTCAAGGGATGAAGTTTTAGAATCATTGCAATACTCATCAAATAAAATTGCATTATCCTGACTTTGTTTGAAATCCTCGAAATTAGCTATGTTTAGTAGAGTCTCTTTGACTAATTTTCTGTCAAAATCAGTGTGATTTCGTTGATTGAAGAAATTGCAGATACAATTGTAGCAAGATGAGAGGCATGCATCTTCTTTATCATTACCCAAAGTATCATAGTGCAAAATATCGAGGGCTTTAAAAGCAATTTTGTGTAATAGATCCTTGTTTTTAACGATGGATGATAATGTGCCGGTTCCTCCCTCTGAAGCTTCAAAAATGATGATTCTGCCATTTTGGTCTTTGATAGGCTGATAATATCCACGGATTTCGGATTCGTCTAAATTGAGGACATTGGAAATTGATTGCAATAAAACATTTAAAAGAGTGACGCCAAACGCATCAGGTTTTTCAATAGTTGTGTTCTTAATTTCAATTGTAATAACATCGTTCTTTGATTCTGTTAAAAGTGTAATTTGTTTTGAAATATCAGTGGATTCCAATCTTTTTTCTGAAAGGTAATCTTCGGTTTTTTTAAAGTCAGTACTAATCCAGCTTCTATTTCTCAAATCGAGGTTATAACCAATACGACCTTCTTTAAATTCATGATGTGAACCTAAATTGACATGTTTGAATTTTGCCGTACGCTCAAAGGTAATTGTAGCGACAGATTTATTATTCAAAAGCAATTCTTCGCAATTTGCTTTTTTGCTTTTCGTATAGCTGTGAATAATTTTATAACCACTTTTAGACCGTTCTTCCTCTTCAGCTGTAATTCTCATTTTGCGCTGAGCCTGCATTCGTGGAAATTGAATAGCATTAACCCGGTAAGGCTCCAAATATACATTGCCACAAGATTTACAATTGGAAGGAACCGGTTTGCCTTCAGAAACTTCTTCGATATAATTGCAATGTTCACAAATGATTAACTTAACCTGACTGTTAATGTCAGATTCCTTACTTACCCTTTCAACAAGGAATTTTTGACCGCTGTAATACAATGTATTGAAAGGACTAAATTCGTTCATGGCAATAATCTGGTCGCGGACAAGCTCTCTTTCTTCCTTATTGTAAAGAAATTTAACTGATTTAATTTTTGTAGGGAATGCATAATTGGGGAGGAACCCTACCTGGCTTAAATAGCGATACATATAGAAGTCGCCTTTACCCTGTCTTAAATCTTCGTTACGTTTTTCCAGAGCCTGACGACGAGTTACATAATAAAAATTATGGGCCTGTCCTTCATCCTGAATGAGTTTAGTTAAGTGATTGATCTCGTCTTTGGATTCTTTATAATCCTGACGTAATATATTTAAGGATTCGTTGAGATTTATTGTAAAATTATCAATTTGGGATTCAATTGCATGCATTGTAATAGTTGTGGCCGAACTAATTTCATTGTCAAATGCATCATGAATATTTTTTATAATTTGTTTACGAGTAGAAGTGATCGCATTTGTAATTTCATTGACTGAGGAATCATTTAATTCCAGCGATGGGGTTGAGAAATCAATAATTTCCTCTGCTTTATATGCGAATTTTACATCGATAGACTGAAGAATTAAAGCATTGATGTGTGAAAGGAAGAGCGATTCATTATCAAGATTGAACCTGGGTACAGAAATTTTACCCGACACAATTTCGACTGTATGGTTATAAAAATATTGATCGTGTGCACCACGGCCGGGACCAGAACCACAAAATGTTTGAATGATTGAACCCTGACCGCTACGACCTGCGCGACCTGCACGCTGGGCATAGTTGCTTGGGTTAGGGGGAACATTGCGCATATATACTGAAGAGAGTGTACCAATATCAATACCCAATTCCATGGTAGGAGTAGCGAATAAAATTTGAATTTCGGGCGGGTCTTTTTTGAATTTATTTTCTTTAATTTTTCTTTCCTGACCATCAACCTGGGCAGAATGGTCATCTGCAATAATAGACTGATTGCCAATTAAAGGTTGAGTATATTGAGTATAGTAGAAGTCTTTTCTTAAAGTTGCCTTTACAAGTTCACTATCACAACGATTTTTCAAACATGATCTTACTTCTTTCCAGTTATACTGACTATGACATTTGGGACATTCGAGTTTGTAACCTTCTTTTACCGGACGAACCATAATTGCATCCGGATCGAGGAAATAGTATTTTTTGCCGAAATACTTTTCTTCGCGCATGTACATGTTTTCTAAACCAAATGACATGATTTCATTGATAATGTTCTCAACTTTTTCATTATCTTCTATTTCAGTGCATTTGCGAATCCAGTGTCTAAGCCCATAGGAACTATTGAGAGCATGAAATGTAAAAGTAGATTTCCGAAAATCTTCTTTTGTTGCATTGGTGAAAATACTGACCTGTGTTTCTTCTACAGCTTCAAAAATTCTTTTATCAGGAACGTGTTCATCAATGAAATCGGTAATTGTACGCAGATTTGTTTTGTCAATGAGATTGATGTGACCAACGGCAACCTCACGCCGAAAGATCTCAAAGAAACCCCGTATCATATCATAACGAATGTCACTTTCTAAATCCGATAGAATAGGGTAGGCGGAGCTTTTTAATTCATTTAAAGATTCATCCAATGAATCGTATTCCACTTCTAAAAGGCCGACATCTTCGAGATTTATGGAAGTAAATTTTTTAGTGCCACGGATTTCCACGTAAAGAAAGGTTTCAAGATAGGTTTCGTATTTTTCTTTAAGCAAACGCCTGATGCGGGGAGGAAAATCGGCATCCTCAATAATATAAGGGTAAAGTTTTGCCGGAAGGTCTTTCACGAAAACAGGGCCTTCATGCTCCATTAATACTTTATAGAAAATTCTGCGAAAATAAATCTGAGCATACCAGTGTGTGAGGTGCCCAGCCTGAAATGCTGTGTCCTGACGGTTATCAGAAAAACCAATTAATTTTTTTTCGGAGCCGGTTGAAGCATTAATTGTTGATGTTGTGATCACATCTGTACCTGTGGCACGTCCGACCGAATTGAGTAAAAATAATTTTGCGTATTCAGATGTTTCACCCTTATATTCTGTTGAGCAATTTAAGCATATAGGCAACGGACTTGGGATAAAAACTCCCCTGAAGTTCTCATCATCATAATACTTTGTAAACTTATTGTTTTTAGTATCTAAAATCCCATTAACAGGAAACTTATGGGCATGTTTTGTAGTTCTTTCTTTTTTTACTTTGGTGAACCAATTTCCGGGTAGATCCACATCGTTACATTTAATATCGGGAGAATAATATCCTGTTGTACCGACAGCATCGTATTCCATAAATGTCCATGGAACTGTGGAGCCACTGTTTTTATCTAATGCCATGCCATAATACTCCTGACCGCAAACTCTGCAAAAATGCAAAGGATAGAGTGTGATTATGCCCCTTTCTTCATTTTCGCATTGAGGACAAGTGGTTTCACCTGTATGACTTTTATACTTACAAGCCGGATCGAGACAAGCATTTAATTCAGCTCCCTGATTGTAGAAAGCGTGAATTTTAGGAATAAAACGAGGAACTTCCTTACCAGTATCGGTTTGCAAAGTACCAACGATTCCAAGAAGTAAGCCTGTGATAAGTTCTGCCTTACATTCTTCAATACTGTAGGATAGACGTATTTGTTGCTGATAGATTTTGGAGAGAATACCAAAATCTTTTACTTCTTTTAGTTCTTTTTCGAGAAAGCCCAGGAGTTTGGAATCCTGCAAGGCATTTCCAAGTTCGAGATTAGAACGACCAGTGAAATCGAAACCCATAATGGCTTTGAACAGGGGAATGGCGGTGGTATAATCGGCATGATCGAGATTATCAATATCGGATTGTACCAAGCTGAATGAGTCGGAAATTTTTGAACCATCAAACTCAAGAGATATGTCTTCCGTTTCGGTAACTACATTTTCAGGTTTGAATGATTCACCAAACATACGCGAAGCAAATTCGGCAACTGCAGCAGCAGAATCATCAGATGCCTTGTCGGATACCATGGTTGCCGATGTTCCAATACAAATCAATTTATTATTGGTGTTGGTGCGTTGTTTTAAACGGCGGATGAGGAAGGCAACATCAGCACCCTGCTTGCCTGAATAAGTGTGAATCTCGTCAAGGACAAGGAATTTTAGGTTTTCCTTAAATTCTTCCCTGAAAAGCGGTTTGTCTTCCAAACGGGTGAGAAGTAATTCGAGCTGAACATAATTGGTTAAAAGAATGTCGGGTGGATTTTTTTTCATTTCGACCCGGGAAATTACTTCGCTATCGTTAGGAACAGCATCAGGGCCAAAGATATCTTTATATTTTTCCAATGCACCCTCGGGAGCCACATCGGTATCGCCGGTATATAAACCAATTTTTAGACCGCTACCACCTAATTTTTTTGATAATTCTTCGTATTGTGAATTGGCAAGGGCATTCATAGGATATATGATGATGGCCTTGATGCCTTTTTTTCCTTCATCACGTGTTTTTAGGCAATAATTTACTATCGGGATTTCGAAACAAAGTGATTTGCCAGAGCCTGTACCCGTTGTAACAACCATGTTTTCGCCCTTGCCAGCGACAATTTCGATGGCTTGTTGCTGATGATAGTGGGGGTGGATAATAAATTCTTTTCCTGTTTTGGAATCTCTGAGTTTGAAAACTTTTTCCGTATCTGGATGCAACACTTTTGCATTGACAAATTCGTTGAGTTTTTTACCTGCTTTAAATCGTTTTGAAATTTGTATGATAGGTTCCTGCCAAAGCATGTTGCCCTGATCCATTTGCTTTTGAACAAACTTTTCGATGTCTTTGTCCTTAAAAACCTGAAAGGTTTGAATGTAGGATTTATATTGTTTTTTGACTTCCTGGAAAACTTTGAATGGATTCATAATCTAATTTTTTACCTTTCAATATCAATGTTAAAAATGGGAAAGTACTGACCAACGTATTTATCCTCAAGATAAAACCTGTTAACTGCATTTGCAGGACCATCGAGTTCGATGTAGGAAAAATAGACATATTTAAGAATTTTTCCTAGAATGCTTGGTTCATCTTTAAAAACCCTTTCCATGCCAATGCGAAGTTGGGCCGCTGAATTTTGTTTGCGATTATTTACAGGTGTACGTTCTGTAATATATTTAGTTGTTTGGCTGAGAATGTGATCTGACATTCTCTCGCGAATATTACTAGTTTTGCCAACATACAGGCATAATGCATTATTATGAGTTGCTTTACTTATCCAATCTTTATCAATTACAGCATTGACCCTGATAGCTTTGCCTTCTTCTCTTTTACCATGCAATTCGATTTCCTTTTTATTGATAGCTTTAATCAATTTTGCATCTTTAAGCCAAAAAGAATAGATACCACCTTTTTCACTTATGCCGCTATTTGGTTTAATTTCCCAACCTTTTGGTTTGGTAGGATTATCTTTATCCTTTCGTTTGCTTGGTATGTAGAAATCAATTAGCCGAGTTTTTCCTACTTTACAAAGCACAGCATGTTTTTCGATATTTAATCGCGCTTTTGTATGCATGTTAGTTTATTTTTTGCATTTCTTCTTTTACCCAATTAAAATCATCCAGATAACTTAAAATAGTATCCTTTGTGCGGTAATTCCCATACAAAGAAATATCAGATCTTTTTAAAAGGGAAAATGATTCAAGTATGTAATCTAAATCAGCACTCTCTAAATTATATAAATGGCAATAAATAGCATCTAATTCACATCGCATATTGAATCGCTGTTTTTCATCCCATTGAATAGGATCAGAAAAATTAAACTTAATGCCAAACTCTTTTAAATGAAAAGATGTAAATGATAATTGAAGAACATTTTTAATTATTACTTCTTTGATTTTATCTGAATAGTTTTGCAGTGGAATTAAAGGTAATTGTTTCAATATGAAAAAATTTACATTTCTACTTCCCATTTTTAACCTACACACAAAATCAAAAATGAATGTGTTAAAATTAGCACATAATAAGGCTGATATTTCTTCTATATTTGGTGTATCCTCTTCAAATATAAAAACAGGTAAGGAGTTTCCACAAGGGAATGAAGGTATAATAGTTGAAATTAATGTTCTTTCATTATTTGGATTTGATATGCCATGAAAAGTGAGCCAAAAATTTGTTGGTTTTAAATCCTTTATTTTTTCTTTATATTCATCAATTGAAATATAATGACGTGGAGTAATATCAAATAAAGGATTCTTATGTTCTTCTATAGAAGTATTACGAGGATTTCCTGATAGAATATTAGCTTGAGAAGAATCTTTAAATGTAGCGTACCTGTGATCATAAATATAGGTGTATTTACCTTCATATAATGACATAACCTTGCTATCAAGGTCATTTGATTCAAGAAATAAAACTGAATCATTCGTCATATCAAACATACGCCAAGGTTTACATTTATAAACCAAGATATTGTCATTTTCAAATTCCAAAATAGTGGCAGTTTTATAAATTTTCAATGCAACCTCGACATCAACTCGATTTTTAAAGGTAGGGCAGTTTTTTGTATTTGGATTAAACTTAATTATTTCTTCGTTTTTTAATTCAAATACCCTTGATGTATCATTAAGCTGCTCAGGTAAGTGAAGAAAAAATGCAAATTTTACTTTCCTATCAAATGGGGAGGCAGATAGGGTTAATAAAGAAAATCTTTGCTCTCTATGAACGTTCTTAAAAAGCTCTTTTTTGTTTTCAAAATCAAAAAGGCTTACCAAATTTTTATTTTCAATTATATGAGCAAAAAACTCTTTGGTTGTATCATCAGTGACAATATTAGTTGGCACAATAATACCTGAAAAGCCTAATGGTTTAATTATTTTAAGAAAGGATTCAGAAAAAATCATGTAAGTATTAATGTCGCCTTTACCTAAAATTGGGTATTTTCCAGAGTTAATATAGAATTGAGCAGTTTTATAAGAAGATTCCTTTGCAATCAAATATTGCAAATGCAATTTGAGATCATTTATTTTAAGGTCATTAATGAGTTTTTCCCTTATTGCCTTTGTTTTTGCATCACTTATTGCTTTAGATTTATTTTGAAAAAATTCAATTTCCTGTAATTTTACTCGTTCCCAAGGAGGATTACCTAATATACAATCAAAACCATCTTTTTCAAATACTTCTGGAAATTCTAAGTGCCAGTGGAAGAACCTATATGTTTTAACGAGTTTTGCTATCTCATTTTCTAAACCTTCGTCAATTGCATTGCCTGTAGCAATTTCCATTAATGTGAGGTTGGTAGGATAGGTTTTATTTATATCGTCTTTTGTGATGAAAAAGGCGGCTGTCCATGCATCAGCCAACTTCCAATCGATGTTCTCGCGAAGGGCCTGATAAACTTCTTCGTATTCCTCAATGAGGCTATCAACTTCGAGAATATTTTCCTGTTTTGAGTTGAGAATGTGCAAATATTGCTGAGTATCTTCATCGGTTTCGATTAATGCCGAAACTTTAAAATTTAAAAATGTTTGCACTCCGCGGCCTTGTTTTTCGTAGCCTTCGAGTTCTTTTTTAACCCGTTTTTTTAACTGAGAGCAAAGCTCGGAATTATCAAGAGTAACCGGGTTGTATGCTTCGGCAGGAATACCTTTTTTTATCAATTCGGGTGTGGCACCAATTAATGAGTTACCACATTTGATCTTATGATCGAGGAAACTTAAAGGAAGATTAGGCATGGAAGCTGTAATCCACAAGGAAAATTTTGCCAGTTCGACAGCCATGGGGTTGAGGTCGACACCATAAATGCAGTTCTGTAATACCTCACGTTTAGCTTGACGCAGTTCCTCCTCAGTGGGTTTTTCACCTTCCTCTTTTCCAATTAATGCCTGATATTCGCCTATTTTTTCGAGGGCAGCAATGAGAAATGCACCAGAACCACAAGCGATATCAGCAACTTTTAAATCGAGAATTGCTTTTCGTTTTTCTTCAGTCGTTTTGTTCTTTATCGAATTTTCGATAACCGGGATCAGTGCTGAATCAATAAGCTGGGCGACTAAACGGCTATCGGTGTAATATGAACCGGAGGTTTTGCGTTCGGTGGAGCGGTCATCTAAAATAAATTCACCACGGTGGTAAGGTTTGCTATCAATGGTAATATCTTCTTTCAGCAAACGGGGTTCATAGTCGAGAAGGCTTTCGTAGACTGAACCCAATTCATCAATCGCTAAAGCAGCATAGTTTATTTTATTGGAAAGGTTGTTATCCCTGAAGAAACATAGAGCATCGATGGCTTTGAGCAGATGCTTGTTTTTAAGAGGAGATTTGATGTGATAAATGTGGGCATCGGAAAACAATAAACCACCGAAAGCATTTATGTTGTCGCCATTGGGAAAGGAATAGCCGTTTGTAACAAGTTTAAATGTGAGTTTTAATCCTTCCCAAAGGTCTTCATTGTTATCGAAATTGTATTCTCCTTTTTCGGCTTTTTCACGTAATGAATTTATGCTATAAGTGCGGGCATAAACATCATTTTTTACAGGCAACCAGCCTTTCTGCTCAGCAAAGAGAAGGAAAAGCAAGCGATAAATGATATTTAAGATTTCGCTGTAAAATACCTTTTCTTCTGCTTCATTGAGACTATCTGGATCGATGTTCTCAGCAAAGCCATTCCCCAGGGTTTCGATGGCAATACGGACCTGTTTTCGGAGATGATCTCCGACCTTAACACCTGTATCGCGCGATTGTGTATGAAATTTTTCAAGCAGACAGATTGTTTCCTCTTCTTTTTTACTTTCATATTGACCAAGGAATCTGCTTGAGTGGAGGAGGCGGTACAATATTCTGAATTGCTCTGTATTGGCCGATTCAAATATACCTTCGATATCAAATTCAATAAAGCCTTTGGTTATGGAGTGATAGAAATCGCGTAAAACACGAATACGCTTTCCATTGGTAAGGATTGCCCATTTGTGGGGAGAAGTATTGAGAAATTGCTGTAATAGATCGTGAGGGCTTTTGTTGGGATGTGTGCGACTGTTGCGGTCACGCGCATCGAGATCAATACTGCTGTGAACCATGTGTATCAAAGGTGCATCATCAGCATTCCATCCTTTGTATGGAATATGATATTCTATGCCAGCATCATTTTTTAAATTATGCGAGATGAAGGTCATATCGAAATTCAATAAGCTAAGAAATGGCTTTATCCATTTATCGCGCAATTGGGAATTATCGAACTGGTTTTCCATCACTTTCAGACGAATTTCTTCCCATTTTTCTCGCAGAAGCTCAAAAGTGGTAGCAATATCTTCATCGACCTTTTTTACATCGGGACCAAAAGATTTGCTTTTGACATACTCAGCTTTGGTTTCAGAAAGAAGCTGCTGGCAGAAATCTTCTGATATTATGTTACCACTTGTATTTATAAAGCTTAATGCCATAATGCTTAATTTGAAAGTGGAAGAACTATGGTAACGGTTAATATATCGGAGCCAGCTGTTTCGATATATATCATTTCATCAAACCATGAATTGTCATTGCTGTTGTCACTTTCTTTAATGATCTTTTTATATAGTTCCTGCCTTTCTTTAACGAGTTTTATTTTTCTCTCTTCAATTTTTTGACCAAGGATTTTGTTGAAATCATTTAGTTCCAATGCTGTTTTTAGAAAGTCCCTGAATGAAGCATCATCAATGGATTGCGTAGTAGGAGAGGGCAGTAGAAGTGGTACGGTTTTTTCGTTCAAAACGGAATTGTTAAAACCATTAATACCAATGGAAATTAGTTCCTCCACCACACGTTTTTCTTTTAATCCTACAGTAAAACGCACAAGGACATTGAATATAAAACAAACGGATTCAGCCTTATCAGAATAGTAATAAGCATTTCTGCCATAAACACCTTTAGAGTAAAAAAACTCCGATTTAACCATTTCGATAAGCCTTCGTACAAAAGGGTGGCCAATTTCAAGAACAATTGCATCGGGATGTGTTAAACCCACTTCTGTATCAAAAGTGATTTTTTCGAGTTTGCGTCCATACTTAGGTAATTCGAGCCGGGGATCGTGAATGAAAATATCATGAAAGCCATCTTTACGTGGCTGAATAATACTTTTGAAAAATGTACTGGTAGATTTTACGAAAATTTCGACATCTTTTTGAGAGCCGACGATAGCAACAGTTTCTGAAATTCGTTTATCGATTTCAGGTAAATCCACGTTCAAGCTATCATAGAAACTTTCTTCTTCAATTTTCTTTAGGCGATAATCTTCATCATCGTTGTTTATTGATTTTTTAACTGCCGTTCTGACTTCATCGAAACCGATGCCGTCAAATAATGTCGGACCTTGCTGTACCACCGTGTTCTTTTTCCGGACTTTTGACCTTTGTCTGGCTTCCTCCAACACCGATTTAATATAATCCTCGTCGCCGAAATAAGCTGCACTATAACCACGATCCTGCCTGATTCTATTAGCTTTTGTAATCAATAAATCAAGAATATCCTTATCGAGTGTCTTGTCAAGAACAAATGTTTTGATATAAACTTTTTCTTTCGGCTGACCGATTCTATCGACCCTGCCATTTCGTTGTTCAAGACGGTTGGGGTTCCAAGGTAACTCGTAATGAATAATACATGAAGACAGGCGCTGGAGATTTAACCCTTCTGAAATTACGTCTGTAGCAATCAAAATGGCCTTTTTTACCTGCTCGAAATGAAGAAATATTTCCTGACGTTTTTTCAGACTAAAATCACCATGCATAATTAATACTTCAAAATCATCCTCAGAAAGATTAGCCATGAGATAATCGAGAGTGTCTTTATATTTTGTAAAAATAATGATTTTGTTATCATATTTAAACAAGTCTGGCAATACTTCTTCTTTTAACTTCTTCAGTTTTATATCGTCGACCGGCTTTATTGATTTTGCCAGTTTTAATAATTCAGATAGCTTATTTTTTTCATTTTCGTCAAATAGTTCCTTGTCGAGGAGGGCAGATGCAATTTCTTCTGTCATTCGATCTTCAAAAAATAAGTCTTGAACTGTGCCCATGTAGATATCCGTTTCAGGTTGTTCTGATTCGGATTTTTTAGTTAGGGAAGCACACCTGTTTTCGATAGAACGAACTAATGCATAGGGTGAACTAATGGCTCTTTTTTGAAAGTGAAAGGCTACCCAAGTAGCAATATTGTAAAGTTTTGCAGAATCTTTTGTTTTAGCTAACAAGTTTTCACCATAATCTAAAACAGCATCATAACATTCCTGCATTTTCTTACTTTTGGTTACGTCAACAAATACTTCGGCAGCATCCCTTTTGGGGAAGGGGCTTGTTTTGCCTTGTTGTTTGTACCATTCTTCGAGTTTTTTACGGTTACGCTGACAAACATTAAATTTTGCTTCGCCTTTATTTAAGAAAATCTGATCGGAAGATTTTGTAACAATTTTTTTATTTAGAATTTCAAGGATACTTGCAAATGAATCAGTATAGCCATTATGGGGAGTTGCTGTTAATAAAAGTACATTAGGAATTTTAGCACCCAAACTGCTTAATAATTCATAACGTTTCATCTGCTTAACTGAACCTTGGGTTGCATGGGGGCGAGCGCATAGGTGAACTTCATCGATAAGCATTAAATCCCAAGGTTGCTCAGATATAAGATGTTTAATCTCTGGCATTTTAGCGTAGTCAACTGAAGCAATAACTATCTGAAAATATTGCCAGGGATTGGCCCCGGATGGTAATTGTTTCTCAAACTCCTTGCGAGTGAGAGAGGAGATTATTTTTGAATCAATATGGAAAAAATAGTCCAAACTTTCCTGCCATTGCTCTTTCAAATTGGCCGGAGTCAAAATGAGGATTCTTTTAATTTTACCTCTTTGAATCAATTCCGAAATAATCAGACCTGCCTCAATTGTTTTTCCCAGACCAACATCATCAGCAATTAATATACGGGCTTCTGGTTTTTCTAATGCAAGTATCAGAGGAACCAATTGGTAATTATATGGAATAACGGCTGAGCGCTGTAAGCTGAGAAAGGGGGCTGAACCATGCATTAAATCGAAGCGATAGGCATATTGTAGCATTCGTTGAGCCTGATAATCTCCAACCAGTTCATGAGAAATTTTTTCCAACTGAGCTGTCTTTATATTCTCAACATCAAGTAAGAATACTCTTTTGTCATCAAAATCGCCATTGATAGGAGTGGCATATAGTTCAGTATCACTAAATTCGTCCACTCTCCACAGACGGTTTCGCATTTCGATAATTTGGCCTGGTTTTAAATCCATAAAATGCTGGGAACAATGAAATATATTTGACTACAAAAAACGAATTTTGATTGTTATATAATTGAAAATATTTAACTAAGCCAAATGGACAGAAGTCAAAAAATGATTTAGAAAAAAGTTTCGATTACAAAGAACAAATATAGAATAAAAGAAAGAAAGAAGAGGGTAAAAAAAGAAAAAACTGTAAACATCATAATGTTTACAGTTTTTCAAATAAAGAGTGAGTTTTATTTTTTTATATAAAAACCGTATTGCGGTTGGGAAAGGTGGTTTTTTAAAAGTTCTTTGAGGAGGTTATCGACGGAACGGGTTGAGAGATTATAATTTTTACCAAACTCAATTGCATCGGACCTTTTAAATTCAGAGGGCAAAGCATTAAAGAATTTGAGTTTGTTATCGCCTGAACGAAATGTTGAAATGGTGTTTTGCTTCGGCAAATTGTGAAACATGAGCAAACTATGCTCCAGATAGACTGATGCCAGACGCAAAGCAATATCAAAATCATTGTTATAGCAAACAATATCAGCGGAGTAATCAAGATTTTGGAATTTGCGTAATACTGTTAAAATTATTGCTATACGGTAAAGAATAAGGCCTAGACGTTTTACAATACTACCAGCATCTTCACCAACAAAAGCACTGACATGGTTAAGCCAAAGGTTACAATTTGTATCTAAGTTATCCCATTGTACTTCGGATAGATTTACGAAAGTTGGGGACTGGTTGAGGAACAAAACCAAATTATAGACTTCCTCGGATAACCTTTTGAAGTAATCCGTATGATTGATACTATTTTTGAAAGGAGAAACACTGCGCCAATTTTGTTCGACTTTAAAAGCATAAAAAATGAAGCGACTGAATAAGCCATCTTCAGCAGAAGCAATCAGACCTGTTACCTGATTGGGAGTGCCCGACAACGCCACAGACAAACGTGGTTCTTTTACTTCGATATATTCGTTGTTGGTTTTCTTAGAACTGGAGATATGCTCATGATGAAAAGCTTTGCGCAGCATATCGGAATAGCTACCCCATTCCCGTTTCAGTACGTTACCCATAGTGTCAGCTTCAGTTTCGCAAATGATACCTTCGCCTTGGTTTTGTTCGAGGTGGGAGAGGATTTTTGCATAGCTGGAATTTGCCGGAATGAAAACTACTTTGAATGGCGGTTGTTGGGGAGGAGTATCGGCCGATTCATTTTTTTTCTTCATACGTTGGCGAGTTTTGTACTCATTCATTTCGACATCGTACCTCTGTTGTTCCTCTTTACTTGACCTAAGAATTTCTTCGTGGTGTTTGTCGGCAAGAGCCTTTGCATGTTTGAGCACACCTTTTCCACTGGCAGCAGGAGCAATGATGAATGAAAAAAGATTAGGATAAACAGTTTGCTGGGAATAAATGCCACGGACATTAGGCATACAACCACCGAGAATGCACAGCGCCCCCGTTAGAAAAACATCACGCTCACGTTTGTCGGAAAATGCCAAAGCACCTGATTTTAAAAGCTCGGGCAATAGGTCGTAAATTTCATCAGGAATAAAAGGAGTGTTTTTCAAGTAGTCTTCTTCGACGATTTCGGTGGCAGGAGTTTGAACATTTTCGTTAGTTTGCACTTTTGCAGACTTTGCAAAGTTTGCAAACTCGGCAAAGTGGTGGTTGTACGCACTCTTGACGGAAGCACGAATTTCATTTTCGGATAAATCAAAATTGGTGGTAATGAAATCGAGAGCAGTGGCTTCGGGTATGCCTTTGCGATTGCAATTAGATGCCAGTAAATAAACAAAGTTATTTCTATTACCTTCAATATACTGCTCCTTTTGTTCGGTGAAATGTATGCATTCCTCAAACAATTTCTGGTAGTCAACGTTTTTTAAAGGTTTTTGTTTTACAGCAGCTTTTGTGTTTTGTTGTACGTCAAATTTGGTATTTTGAGTATTAACAAACGTATCAGAGTCGTAGGAAATAAAACATAGACGAGTAATGTCTTTGCATTTAGCATCAGAAATAATATTCAATTTTTGTTCGTAATACTCCTGTACTTGTTTGTAGACAGTAGAATGTTGTTCCGTGCCTGTGCTGATTTGAATAAATACTTTGATGCCGTTGCCGCTTGGACTGCGGAAACAGGCAAAAGTATAGGGGATTTGAGAGATTGCTTTGAAAGCAGTTTCGAGTTGAAGGGGGGTAAGTTTGTCGAAATCTAAATGAACGAATCCGCTGTAATGGTCAAGAAGATCGGCTTTACGGCCACCTTTAAAAGTAGCTGATGGAGTGAAAGCCGGAAGTTGTTTTTTATACTGTTCGGCTTTTGCAGTTTCGTCGGAGGCAATCAAGGAACGGAGATGCTCGATCTCCGTCCTGTATTTGCCTTGCAGAATGTCATTAATGATCACCGATAAAGGTTTGTTTTCGACCGGCTGATTAAATCCTGAAAAGATAGTTACTTCATTCATAAATCAAGATTTTGCAGGTTTGTGATGTTTTTCAAGCATTTGCAGAATGTCTGCCAAACGGTAGTACATCTTGCCACCAACCTGAGAAAAAGCAATGATACCGGATGTGCGCCATTCTAATGCTGTGCGTTTGCTGATATTCATGACCTGAATAAATTCTTGGTTGTCGAAGAAAACCTCTTCGGGTGAGTTACGTTGCTTTTTTTCAAGCATTCTCTTTACAACATCAAGATTTTGTTGAACGCTTTCGAGAGATTCTCTGCATTTACTACATTCGTTCATGATTACCTCCTTCTGTTTTGAAGTACATAATCCGTTGCTTGTTTTTCGATATCATCAGAAGTAGTCTGGCGATTTTGTTGCAACCAGCCATCCAATTCATGACGATTGAAGTATAATTTTTTACCTTGGGGACAGAAATGTGGTATCTGTTTCCGGCTGGTAAGTTTGTACAAGTGGCTTTCACTAATGTCGAGGTACTGGCAAGCCTCAGAGAAATTCAGTACATCCTTTTTGAGCAAATTTTGCTCTGTAATGAGTGCTTTCAACTCACTAAGCTGTTTTAAAATTTCGTCCATTTCGACTTAATTTTGAAATTAAAAAATGGACTCTTGCGCAAAAGTCATCATCGAGTGTCGATGACATTACAAAGGTCGGAAGAAAGGAAAACAGGAGGAAAAAACAGTATTTTGATAAAGGAAGTATTGTATTAAATAATAGGTACTTATGGAAGTGATACGGTATTTTGGTGAAGTACTTTAAATGGAAAATACTGTATTATTTACAAGCCTGCAAAGTATCGAGCCAATAGTATTTATCAGAAACGGATTGAACAATCGAAGGTGTACATTTACTGAATTGTTGTGTTGTACTGACATTATATCGGATATCAAGATATTGTCTGTATTCAGCATCTCTAAATTTACTTAAATGTTTAATGTTTTTTTCTCTAAAGTAATTTTTCCGAATGAGTAATTTATAAATGGCAGCAAATTCTTTTTTCTTTGTGTGAATATCCTTAAAGTTGTAATCAAGATCAATAAAATCGTAGTTGTATAAATATTCTTCAAGTTTTGAAAAAAGTTCAGGTTTTATAACATCATCATAAGTTAATTTGCCTTTATAACCAGATCGGAAATCATTCTTTTTAGGAATGAAAGCTGGTTTGTCCGGAATTTCTGATTTTTTATTTTTAGTATCAGTTTCGGTAGTTTTCGAATTAGTTTGGTTTTTATCCTTTAGTGATAAGAACTGAGAAATAGCATAAGCAAAAGAATCGGGAATTAATTTATTTGAAGAAAAATCTGTATCCAGAATACTGATTATTTCTGTGGCAGCTAACGATTCTGAACCGATATAATAAGGAAAAGAAGATTTTATTTCTTCATAAATTCTGAAAAGAGAAATTTTCAAGGCATTCAAAACGTATATGCTGAGTTTGTCAGTATAAGATTTTTGTGCAACTTGGTTAATAGTGTATTCAAGATTATTTAATAAGCTCACAACTTGAAATTCTGAATCTATTGGCGTTGCACATTTTTTAGTATTGTTAGTGATGGCTGCAAGTATACGGACTCTTTCATTTATTATCAAATACATGTAAAATTCAGAAGCTTTGTTATAGAATGTAGGAATTGCCAGAGAATTGAAATCAGTTTGTAACTCTGCAAACTTTGCAAGATTTGCAATAATTTCTGTATTTGGTAAATGCTCAAGCTTTAAAACTATTGAGTAATTCCGTAATGAAGTTATCAATGCTTTGAAAAACTTTTCAGGAATATCTTTGTTGGTTCTAACCTGATTGTTTAGAATGTCACGAAATTTAGTTTCGGCATTGTTTTCCGGTATCCATGGAGCAAGTTCCCCAAAAAGGATGTTATCGAAAATTAAAGGTTTAACTATCATAACTCTAATTTTATTCTGTTTGCAGCTTCTTTTTTACGTTCATCAATGATTTTACCATAAATCTGAGTCGTTTTGAGGTCCTTATGGCCCAATAATTTTGATACTGTATAAATATCAGTACCCAAAGTTAGTTGTAAAGTTGCATATGTATGACGCGCACAGTGAAAAGTTATTGTTTTTGTTATGCCGGCTTTCTGAATCCATTGTTGTAATTTGACATTATGCCAGGCACTGTACTTTAAACCAACAAAAACACGTTCGTCTTCTTTGGTGCGTTCACCTAGTAAATGAAAAGCCTGTTCTGAAATTGGTAATGTTTCGGCACCTTTGGTTTTCTTTTGAACGAAACGGATATAATGGCCGATTTCATTTGAAAACTGAACTTCTGACCAAAGCAGTTTTTGAATATCAGACCAACGCAAGCCAGTTAAAGCACTAAATATAAAAGCACGTTTTAGAATAGGAATTTCGCATTCATACTTAACAATGGCTTGAAGTTCATCGAGGGTTAAAAATTCGCGTTCAGGATCACCGGGTTTTATACCTTCGGTTTCTTCGGTTGGGTTATGTTGAATGATTCTTTCTTTATAAGCCTGTTTGAGAGCCGCACGAACTTTATTATAATATGATGATGCAGAGTTTTGAGAAAGGTGTTTGTTAGCAGGAGTTAAGGCTTCATTGAGAAAGTAATATTTTAAATCATCTAGCCAACGTTTATCAATCTGGGCAAAGGTTATATCAAATTTGACAAATTTACGCAGATGCTTTAACGTGCTGTCCCAATTGCCATAGTTACCATCACTGCCTTTGCGTTTCTCTGCAAGGTATTCAACGTACCGAAGAAAACTGCCTTTTATTTTGCTTTGGTCCTGAAAACCGTAAATACCGTTTTGAATTTCCAAATGTCGTTTTGATCGGATCGCTTCAGCTAAACCAAGGATCTTTTTATTATTATCTTTCTGCTCTTTTGTGAGCTTTCCTTTTTGAGGATCGGGGATGAGGTAGAGCTGCAAGTATTCATAATTGCGTTTACCTTGATGATAGTAATCAAGATACAAACTTACCTTATTGCCTTTTTGGCGTTGACGAAGAATTACGTTCATATGCTATTATATAAAGAGTTTATCTATTTCATTTCTTTTTACAATGACTCTGCGGCCAAGTTTACCAACCTTCAAAGCACCTTTTGAGATCATTCTTTGTAATGTTCTCCGGCTTGCACCCAATAATGCAGCAGCTTCATCAACACTTAAGAATTGCTTTTGCTGAAGGGTTGTATCGAAAGTTTGTGTTACGGGTTGGCTTTGTTCATGTTGAAATGTCTGAATAGTTTCATCCCGTTTCAATTGTTTATAATGTCTGCTATTGCATGTATGCGAACAGTAGCGAGTGTAGAGAGTTTTAGCGACAAATTCAATACCGCAAAACTCACAATTTTTTTTAAGATTTAGGTTGCTGCTCATGTGTGTCAATTTATGTCTATATGTGACTGAAAGTGTCTTAATGTGTCACAAAGTGACATCATCTCACCAATTTGTTGCCCGGCAACTAAAAAAGTTGTCTTAGGCAACAATTAGGCAACAAATATAAACAAAAAAGAGCAAATAGGCAACAAAAAAAAGAAAATAAATTACAAAATTATCAACAATAACAGACAGTTGGAAGAAAAGAGAAAACAAATTACTTTCCGATACAAAACTTACTAAAAATGGCTCCCAAAAGATCTTCAGTAGTAATTTCTCCCGTGATCTCTCCTAAATAATGCATGGCTGAACGAATGTCAGTGGTCAACAGGTCTGTTGGTATATGATCGGAAATAGCTTTTTCCATATTTTCAATAGATTCGAGAGTTTTACTCAGGGCTTCGAAGTGACGAATATTCGAAACGATAATGTTATCAGTTTTATTGGAGATATCCACACTCCGTACTAATGATTCGATGATCATCTGAATGTTTTCTTTTCGCTTGGCAGATACAAAAATGGTTTCAAGTTCAACCAATTCAGGAAAACCATGAGGCGTTACTTTCAAGTGATCTATTTTGTTGCCAATTATGATGAATTTCTTGGTTTTATTCTGAATATGCTCTTCAAAATCGGCCAGTTCTTCTTTAATTTCTTTCACACTTGTTTTGGTAATATCAACTACATAAAGAACAATACTTGCCTGGGATATTTTCTGATAGGTTCGGTCAATTCCCATTTGCTCTATCACATCACCCGATTTTCTTAAGCCGGCAGTATCAATAAACCTGAATGTAATTCCCTGCAGGGTCAAAAGATCTTCTATTGTATCTCTTGTAGTTCCTGGAATTTCCGACACAATTGCTTTTTCTTCATTCAACAATGCATTCAGCAGGGTTGACTTTCCGACATTGGTTTTTCCGACTATTGCAACCGGAATACCATTTTTTAAAACATTACCTTGCGTAAATGATTCTTTGAGTGTTTGAATCTCAAACTTAAGCTCCGCCAGAAGTTTTGTAAATTCCGCTCTGCTAACAAACTCTACATCTTCTTCACTGAAATCAAGTTCGAGTTCGATGAGAGAGGCAAATGAAATGAGTTTATCGCGCAGCTCTTTAATTTTATTAGAGAACCCACCACGCATCTGGTTTATAGCCAGATCGTGTGCACTTTTTGATGTTGCTGAGATCAGATCTCCAATAGCTTCGGCTTGCGACAAGTCGAGTTTGTTATTCATAAAGGCTCGCAACGTGAACTCACCGGGCGAAGCTAATCTCAAACCCAGCGATAGGAGGGTTTCAAGAATTTTTTTCTGAATATACAACGACCCGTGACAGTTTATTTCAACCAGATCCTCACCGGTGAATGAGTGTGGCGAGCGAAATATACTCAGCATCACATCATCAATGATCTCATTATTGTGAATTATTTTCCCGTAGCTTAGGTAATTGGAGGGGATTTTCGTGATATCCAGCTTCTTTGTTGGCACGAATATTTTTCCACAAGTTTCTATGGCTTTATTTCCGCTGATACGAATAAGCGAAATGGCACCGACTCCGCTAGCAGTTGAAATAGCACAAATAGTATCATCTAAATTATAAAACGACATAATACTCTTTTCCAAAAAATAAGTTGATGCAAAATTACTTTTTTAATTAATTTTCTTGAACCATTTATTTGTTTTTGGCCAAATATATAGCTATTTGCTGCTTTTTTTATTTATTTTTGCTCATAAGTTTAGATTTTTAGGTCATTGTTGGGCCGAACCATTAATAAACACACAGGTCATGTTGAAGAATAATGTTTTATTATTGAAACGAATAAATATCAGCTTATTTTTTATCTTAATGGGATGCTGTTTTTTAGTGATCTTCTATAAAGTTATCAATATCCCTATTACTCATGATGAAACAGCTACAACTGTTCATTATAGTACGTTCAATTATTGGCAGATCATGATGTATCCCGATAACTGGCCCAATAATCATATCCTGAACACTATTATTGTGAAATTTTTAATCTCAATATTCGGAGCAGCACAGTGGATCGTCAGATTGCCGAATTTGTTGTCGTTTTTGATCTATGCTTTTGCTATTTTTAAAATAAATAAAACTGTCCTGAAGCTATCATCTTTGTTTTTCGTGCCGGCAACAATTTTATTTATTTTCAATCCGTATTTGCTTGATTTCTTTGGTTTGTGCAGGGGATATGGTATGTCGTGTGCATTGTGTACATTATCTGTCAGTTTTATGATCTCGGGTTTTATTGACGGGAAAAACAAAAGTATCTGGCTGGCTTATTTATTCGCGGTTTTGGCTTCGTATGCAAATTTCACACTATTGGTCTTCTGGGTTGCAATAATTTGTCTTAGCTGGTTTTATTTTCTGGTTCAATTTCTAACTCAGAAAAAAAAGCTATTACTCTCAACCATACTGCTCATTTTATTTTCTGTCGCTTATGCAGCCCTTATAGCCATTCCTATTATTAAGATGCAAAGCACAAATCAGTTTCAATTCTGGCAATCGTTAGGGTTTTATAAGGGCACTATTGTATCGCTGGTTGAACAATCGCTGTACGGATCACCAAGGTTTTCGACTTCGGTTATCAATCTGATTTCAATTTTTGTTGTTGCGGTAGTTTTTGGGAATCTATTATACGTTTTAATTAAATTCCTGCGTTCGAAATTTAATTTCGCCATGCTCAGATCACCGGTTTTTATTGCCAACGGAATATTATTTTTGTCGGCGGGTATCAGCCTTTTGCAGTGTAAAATAATGCATACTCCCAATCTTGGCGGTAGAACCGCGTTATTCTTTTTTCCGATGTTTGTTATTGCCTTTATAACAAGCCTCAGCCTGATACCTGAGCTGAAAGCAAAAATTGTTCAGGGCGCTTTTGCAGTTATACTAAGTGCATTATTACTTTTTCAGACGGCTGATACCATTTCATTGAAGTTTGTGAGAGAATGGTGGTTTGATGCCAACACTTTCGATGTGATCAATTACTTTAAAAAGAACAACCCGGAACAGCAGGTATCGTTGAAGACAAACTGGCTTTTTCAACCTTCGTTCTTCTTTTATAAATATACCGGGAAAATCCCGAATATTGACCTGAAAGACTATGATAAGAACATCGACATTAATACGGATGCCGAATATTATTATATAAATGCCGGGGATTTTCCGATATTGGAATCGAAGTTCGAAGTAGTGTATACTATCAATAATGAACGATGGTTATTAAAGAGAAAGAACTGACAAATCTTTTATTAATTAAATACAGAATAATTAGTACCTATTACTAAATTATTAATTTTGCGAACATGATCAACGGAAAAAAAGTAGTTGTAGTAATGCCGGCTTATAATGCCGAAAAAACCTTAGAAAACACCTATCGCGAGATACAATTCGATATCGTGGATGATGTTATTATTGTTGATGATGCCAGCCGCGACAGAACCATTGAAAAAGCTCACGAACTGGGTATCAAACATATTATCAAGCACGAGGAGAACAAAGGCTATGGTGGAAATCAGAAAAGCTGTTATGATTATGCCTTGAAACTTGATGCAGATATTGTGGTTATGCTGCACCCCGATTATCAGTATACTCCCAAACTGATCCCATCTATGGTTTATATTATTGCCAACGATGTTTATCAGGTTGTTCTTGCTTCGCGAATATTGGGCAGAGGGGCATTGCGAGGTGGGATGCCTTATTATAAATACCTTTTTAACCGTTTGCTTTCGTTGTTTCAGAATATTCTGATGAAACAAAAGTTATCGGAGTATCATACAGGATATCGTGCCTTCTCGAAAGAGGTTTTGCAATCTATCAATTATCACGTAAACTCTGATGATTTTGTGTTCGATAACCAGATGCTGGCCCAGATATTTTTTCAGGGATACGAAATTGCGGAACTTACATGTCCCACGAAGTACTTTACCGAGGCATCTTCCATAAACTTCAGAAGAAGTACAAAGTATGGATTTGGTGTGATCAATACTTCGCTCAAATATCGTCTGCAAAAAATGCATCTCGGCAGATACAAAATCTTTGAAAAGAAATCTGATGGTAATGTCTGAAAAAGCTAAAGCTATATGCAGATTTTGCGGTTCGGAACATTCAGACAGTAAATTCAAGGCCATTGATACTTTTGATACATTATATGAAATAAGACAATGTGCCGAATGCCGTTGCTGGTTTTTGTATCCGCCTCCAACCGAAGAGCAGCTCAGCCAGGCATATAACAAGGCATATTACGGTGCTGCGGAAGAGAAATTTACCTTTTTTTATGTAGAAAAATTACTCGATCTTTTTCGCCGCAGGCGGGCAAAGAAGATAGTGAAACTTGTACCCGAACATTCCAGCATTTTGGATATCGGTTGCGGCAACGGCGATTTCTTGAATTATATTTCCAAAATGGGCAATTATCAGCTTTACGGAATTGAACGCGATGAAATTGCCTCGAAACGTGCTGCGCTAAAAACCAATATTCATCTGCAATCGACGGCGCTGTCGGAAACTGATTTCGGCGAAAACTTTTTTGATATCATAACGCTGATCCATGTTTTCGAACATCTTTGGAGTCCCGAGCAGACACTCTCAATTATCAGTAATATCTTAAAACCCGGTGGTATATTGATCATCACCATACCCAATATCGGAAGCTGGCAGGCGAAGCTGTTTAAAGGTAACTGGCTGCATCTCGATCCTCCGCGCCATTTGTTGTTTTTCGAGCCGAACGATCTTATCCGTATCATGCAGGAAAAAGGATTTTCCCTTGTAAAAGAACAATATTTCTCCATCGAACAGAACCCCTTCGGAGTGATACAAAGTTTATTGAACCTGGTTTGCAAAAAAAGAGAAGTGCTCTACGAACGCATGAAAGGTAATATGCACTATGCGCCTGAATACGGGCGGTTCAATGTTTTTGTTCAGAAAGCCTTTTTTATGCTTCATTTCCCTTTATTCATAGCTACTGATATTATTGCAGCACTGTTTAAACGTTCGGGCACGGTGAAGTTTACTTTTAAAAACACGAAATCATGATCATCATTATCATTGCAATTACGGTTATAATTTCAATTGTTGCCATGAACAACGCTGATCTGTTTTATCGTTTCAGGTTCAACCCGTATCTGGCTTTACATTCAAAGCAGTGGTACCGTTTTCTTACATACGGTTTTATACATGCCGGGTGGATGCACCTTTTCATCAATATGTTCGTGTTGTATTCGTTCGGCGATGTGGTGATACAGTATTATAAACTGATCTTCGGTTTGGCCGGCTATTATTATTTTGGCTTGCTATATATCAGCGCCATTTTGTTTTCGGTGCTGCCATCCTTTGGCAAGCAAAAAAACGACCCGTATTATAATTCGGTAGGGGCATCGGGGGCGGTGTCGGCAGTGGTGTTTACCAGCATTTTATTTATGCCCACAGGTAAAATATCGTTGATCTTTTTTCCCATAGGTATACCCGCGTTTATTTTCGGGTTTATATATCTGGTCTACACGGCTTATATGGCTAAACGCGGCAAAGACAATATAGGGCACGACGCTCATTTTTTCGGAGCCGTGTTTGGTGTGGTGTTCACCATTTGTTTGAAACCCGCCGTGGCCCTTTATTTTTACGACCAGATACGCACGTTCTTCGGGTTTTAGTGTAAAGAAGTCTTTTTACTGCAGTTTTATTCTTTAGCTTCCGCTACCAGTTTTTCCTTTTTGCGTTTTTTGTTCTGCATCACGATATAAATGATAGGCAGTATGCCTATAGTGTTTATTACTGCTATGCAAATAAACCAGGCCAGATGGTTGTTGCGGGCCGATTTCCATAATGCAATGATCTTCCAGACCGATTCCCAGATGGCGAGAATCAATAATACCGGCATGATACACAACAGGGCTTCATGCATTTTTTGAATTTCACACATAGTTTTGGTTTTTTGTTATTATTTACGGGTTATTAATCAACGTTCATTTTTTTAATCTCCTAAGAGCAATACAAATTTAAATAAAAATTGCGATTAGCGATTAGTGATTAGCTAATGGATTAGCCAAAAGCCATGAGCCACGAGCCATGATTTTCGGAATTCCAACTATTCACTATTATCTATTCACTAACCACAACTTTTCTTGTCTCCATAGCCTTATCATCCAGCGTTAGTTTCAAAAAGTACAAACCGTTGTTCAAATTATCACGATTTAATTGTATTTGCTTGCAATCGGCATAGCGGTTTTGCAGCAGCAGTTTGCCTTCTATGTCGTAAACTTCGAGGGCGATGGTTTTATAGGTTTGGTTAAAAGTTATTTGGGCGGAGGTGGTGAAGGGGTTGGGGGATACGTTTATTGAATTGTTTGGCTTTTCGGTTTCGTTAATTCCTGCAACATGGCCGTTGGCATCTGTTTTTATCAGGTAAACGTCAAAATTATTACCAAAACTTTTTGTATACCCGGTTATAATGTATCCATTATCGGTTGTTTGTTGCACAAAGCAGCCCCAATCATCCCCCGTACCTCCAAATGTTTTTGTCCATTGTTCAATCCCATTTTCGTCAGTTTTGATTAAATATACGTCTTTACCTCCTGCTCCAAAACTTTCTGTTAAGCCTGTAATAATAAAGCCATCGTCATTAGTTTGAATAATATCTGCTCCCGCTTCATTATCAATACCTCCGTATGTTTGAGCAAAAAGGGAATCACCATTTGTATCTACTTTTAAAAGTTTTATATCCGAAAAACTTGTTGAGTCAATTTGCGTACCTATTATTGCATATCCTCCGTCAACAGTTTTAATTATAGTTGTTCCATAGGATAATCCGCCAGAGAATCTGTAATTTTTTTCCCAAACCAAGTCTCCGTTAGCATTTGTTTTAATAATAACCATATTCTTGTCTTCCGACATATCAAATCCCGATAAAATAAATCCTCCATCAATTACCTGCAAAACAGACCATCCCATACTAAATGTGATTCCTCCGAATGTTTTTGTCCAAACCGTATCACCAGTCACATTAGTTTTTATTAGGTAAATATTACCCATACCAATACCATAACTTAGGGTATTACCAACTAAAATATATCCGCTATCTAAAGTTTGAATTACATCAAAAGCTTCATCTTCATTTGAACCTCCGTATGTTTTTAGCCATAATGTTTCCCCATTTTGGTCTATTTTTAACAAATAGCAATCCGTATTTCCTGCGCCAAAACTTGAAGTTCTTCCTGCAATAATAATGTTGCCGTCACTTGTTCTTTTCATAGCGTTGGATTGTTCATTATTGATTCCTCCATAAGTTTTAGTCCATATTGTATCTCCGTATTCATTTGTTTTTATTAGGTATATATCGTAACCTCCGGCACCGTAACTAGCCGTTACGCCTGTAACCAAATATCCTCCGTCATCCATTTGTAAAACCCTACTTCCATTATCTTCCGCGCTTCCTCCATAATTTCTCTCAAACGTGATCTGCCCCCTAACTATAAACCCTGCAAACAAACAAACCAACAATAATAAAGCTTTTTTCATACCCTCAATATTAAATTAATATGCTAAGGCCATAGCAAATATACTAAATAATCCCCAACAAAAAAAAAATCCCGCATCTTTTCGTCGATGCAGGACTTTTTAACTTTTAACTTTAAACTTTAAGTACTTTAGGCACTCCAAACTTTAGGCACTTCCTCCTCCCTTACATCACAATGGCGTTCCAAATAGTGCAGGGCGGGCCGTAGGTTATCATTTTGCCTTTATACATAAAACGGGCATAATACCAGGCGCGTTTGCCTTCCTGGGTGATGTCGAAAATTTGGGTAAACAAACCTCCCTGCACCACGCCGATATATCCAAAAGCCGACAGTGCAGGAGCCACCGTAACGCTGAGCTCGGTGAGGGCCATAAAAATCTGAATGTCTTTAACGCTGGGCGGTTTGGCCTTGCTCAGTTGGCTGGGGATGGTTATTTTGAGCCAATGCACCAGATGGTCAGCGGAGCGAACTTTGCCGCTGAGGTCATTACCTGGGTGAAAACCGTGAACGCCAGTACGTTCCGTTTTTATATCATCGGGAACGGTGAGGCCCAGCAAAACTTTCATTTCGCTGGTCACTAACGGATTGTTGATGATATAGCGCTTTATAAAAAGGCGCAAACTGGTGTCGGTAGCATCTTTCCGTGTGCCGCTTTCGTAATCTTTGCGGGTTTCAACCATCCTAACCTCATCGGCATGAGTAAATACTTTGGTTTTGATTATAGGCCAGATGGCGTCCCAGTTTTTTTTCTTTTTTCCGACTGTATTGGTTAGTAATTTCCACTCAAGAGTGGCTGCTGCCGAAAAATCGAAGGTGGCAATGTTATCGTTCACTACATTTACAAAGGTGTCCTGAAAATCATTGAATCCTGAATTCGAGCGGGGAATAATTTTAAAAGCCATAACTTTAATTTTTTAGGGGTTGAATTAATAATTTTTATTTTACTGAGGTTTATTGTTTTAATTGTTTTGTTTATAATAATGGATGTTTTGCCTGTAACTTCCGTACCAGCATCCCGATAAGCATTACACTTGTGTCGGATCGCGGTACTGTTGTACAGATTCGTGGTACTGTTGTACCGTGTCGCGGAACTGTTGTACCAAATCGTGGTACTGTTGTACCGAGTAACGGTACTGTTGTACCGAGTCGTGGTACTGTTGTACCGAGTAATGGTACTGTTGTACCGAGTAACCGTACTGTTGTACCGAGTAATGGTACTGTTGTACCGAGTAATGGTACTGTTGTACCGAGTAACCGTACTGTTGTACCGAGTAACCGTACTGTTGTACCGAGAAACGGTACAATTGTACCGCGTTTCTTAACAAATTTTAACATTTCAAGGAACGTTTTGAAAAAACAAATTTAATACGTTGATCAAAAAGCAGATAATAATATTTCCTGAATGCCGTATGTTTTGCAATTCGTAAAAGCATTATTGCTCTATGTATGGCTGCATCAATGTTTTAAACTTGTCTACAGCGTCATGCGATACAGGAATTTCATCTCCGTCAATAGTTTTTGCTACAATTCGCTCACCCTGAGTCCAATAACTTTTCAAGTAAAACAAATTAATGATGTACGACCTGTGGCAAAACAAAAATATTCTGGGATCTAACAGTGTGATAAGTACTGATATCGATTCCAGTCTGCACGTGGGTGCGCCTCTTTTGTAAAAAAATTTGACATAATGCCCGCTGGCTTGCACGTATGCAATGCTGTAGGCTTTCCAGATGGGTTGGTTTTTGTCGCTTCTGAAATGAACTTCTTTGAAATTGTCCGATTCGGAGTAATCTTTCAATAGCTTTTCTCTGTCGATTTTGGTGTAATTTCTCATAAGGCTTAGATTAAGGGTTTGTAATTGAGACCTAAAGGTATATAAGAAAGAATTCAGAATTCAGAAGTAAGAATTCAGAATGCCTGCCTAACGGCAGTCAGGTAAAAATCCTTGCATGCCGAATAGTCAGTTGCGGGAAATATTTTTTGGGTTTGGATTTAATTTGTATTTTTGGAGGGAGGAAACTTGCCTGCGGCAAGCTGGCGGTTACAAATAGAATGGTGGGAGCCAATAGTTATGAGTAACCCTAAAAAACGGAACAATAAAACGACAGAGTATAGATGAAAAAATAATTTAACTTTAAAAATTTCAAAACAGTTATAATCTGAAATCTATAATAATAAATCAATGAAAAGTATCTTACTAACCATCTCGATAATAATTTCATTATTCACAGGATTACATGCCCAAATATATAATCTAACGGTAGTTAACGGATACGGTTCCAGAGACTATCACGTTGGGGATACTGTTCATATTTGGAGTGTAGCTTATGATAATACAAAGACCTTTTTAAAATGGACAGGTGACACTCAATATATGGAAAATCCTGATGAATGGCATACCACCTTGATTATGCCGAATCAAAATATAAGTGTTACTTCAGTAATAGTTAATATGCCCACTTATACAATAAATTATGAACAAATAATGGGGAAAAATAATCTTAAAAATGTATATTATTGTTTTCCACAAAATTTAAAAGGTATAATTTATTTTTTCCATGGCACAGGAGGTAGTGCATCAGGATGGGTTGATAAAGTTGAAAACAGAAGTTTGGTTAATGCTGCCGTTGCCGATACATTTGGAGTTATAATAACCGAAGCAGAAGAAATAACACTAAACACCGATTTGAATGGTGATGGAAAGTTAAGATGGTTAACATTTCCTCTGGATACCATTAATGGGATTGATTATTTAAACATAAAAATCCTCACCGATACTTTTGTTAACAGAGGTTATATTTCTCATTCGATACCCAAATATTCAGTTGGAATGAGCAACGGAGGTTCATTTTCGGCGGCTATTTCTTATGCATATCACTATAAAGCCGGTATTTCATATTGCGCTTCCTCTGTGCAGCCAATATTCATTGCCAGAAATAATCCCTTTGCGTTTAGAATGGCAAAATACGATGATAATGCGGAAGTGGGTCCAACAGGTAATTATCAGGCATGGCAAAATGATTCAATTTTGAAAAGCAGAAGTATATGTCACGACTATCAATTGCACGACCGACAACCCATATATCCGCAAAGATTTGCAAGAATACAAGGTGTTTCATTAGCAACATCTCAATTAATTTTCAATGAATTATTACTGAATAATCAAATAGATGCAAATGGGTATGCAATACAAGCCGATACAATATTGTCAAATTATCAATCAAACCCAACAGCTTACCCAACTCTATCGTCCTTAACATCAGATCAAAAATTAGATGTACTGACGCAATTATCAGTTTCTAATGCCGAACATAATTTTTATAGTGATTTAAACCATGAAACTTTAAGCTTTTTAAATCAATTATGCAGCACTGAGACCGGCGTTTCAAATACTGAACTCAACGACGACAAAATAAAGGTTTATCCTAATCCTGCTAACAATATTATTGTTATTAATATCCCCGAGGGTAGTTATTGCATTTCTATTTATAATCATCTTGGTCAAAGAGTTAAATATCTTAACGAAGTGAGCGGACAATCTTCAATCGATTTAACAGATTTTAATAGCGGAATTTATATTATTAAAGCCGTTTCTCAAAAGAATATATTGACCACTAAATTTATTAAACAATAAACTTAAGGCTTTTTGATAACAGTTTCCGCCTTGGTAAATTCAGTTCTGAAGCCCACTTTTTCAATTTCGGCCACCAGTTTGTCTTTGTTTATTTTGGTGGTATCGTAAGTTATGGTTACGATCTTTTTCCGCAGATGCGCTTTCACGGCCATAACGCCGTCCTGACCTGACAGATCTTTTTCAATAGCTTGTTTTCCAGCCTCGCCAAACGAATCGACGCGGATGGAAATTTCTTTACCGGTGTTGATGTGCTGTTTGCAACCCGCAAAAGGCACAACCGCCAACAAAAACCGCCAACAAAAACAATGCGAATACTACATACTTTAACTTTTTCATGTTCCTATTAGTTGTTACTTATTACCTAAAAATATCGTCCAATCATCTCCAATATCTCCCGATGAATAGGGCTGTTTGCAGCCACAATTTCTCTTCCGAACAAATAATTATCTTTTCCCGAAAAATCGCTGACACAACTTCCTGCATTCTGCACGATAATAGCTCCGGCAGCCACATCCCATGGGCTCAGATGATATTCATAAAAGCCTTCGAAACGTCCGCAAGCCACATAAGCCAGATCAACCGCTGCCGAACCCATGCGCCGGATGCCGTGTGTATTGAACATCATCTCGCCGAGCATCGCCATATAGGCTTGCATTTTGTCGTAATCGCGGCTCGGAAAACCTGTGGCTATCAAACTCTCGTTAAGGGTGTTTTTAGTGCTCACCTTGATAATGCTTTCGTTAAGAAAGGAGGGAGCCGATTTCCAGGTGTAAAAAGCTTCCTGAAGGTTTGCCTCATAAATAACGCCCAGCACAATTTCTGCGTTGCAGCGCAGTGCGATGCTGATAGAATAGCAGGGAACGCCGTGTATGAAATTGGTAGTGCCGTCCAAGGGATCGACTATCCATTCATATTTTTTGTCTCTTATGGTCAGAGTGTTCTCTTCGGTAATAAATCCGGCATCGGGCAGCAGCAACCTGAGATAAGCAACGATGCGTTTTTCGGCTTCTTTATCCACATACGAAACAAAATCGTGAATTCCTTTTTGCTCCACCTGCGAAAACGAAAAGTTCCTGTTCTCGGCTCTTAAAAAAGTACCTGTTGTTGCACATAGTTCTCTAACTTCTTTGCAAATTTGTTCTAAATCTATTTCATTCATCTGGTTTGTAAGTATAATAAATAGCGAAGAACGTTCGTTTATCTTTACAAATATAGCTATTGCTAAGGAATTTTAAACAAATAGGGCAACAACTTAAAAAAATATTCTAATTTTGTTTTGTAAATAAAATCCAAATAATTCAGTTATGGTCTCATTTTTAACAAACATTATTTTTTCATTGTTAGTAATAAACAATGTTGGCAACATCCATCAAAATATCGTACCGTCGGGTGGAGGAGGTTATAAAATTCATGTAAAAGTAAGTGGATTAAAAAATGATACGTGTTATCTTGCTCACTACTACGGACAATACCAGCAGGTTGATGATACTGCTATTTGCAATGAAAAGGGCGAAATGCTGTTTCAGGGTAAAGAAGCAAAGCCCGGTGGAATTTATTTTATCGTGATTCCCAAGAAAAAATTCTTCGATTTTGTGCTGGATAAAGAACAGGAATTCTCGCTCGAAACAGATACTGCAAATCTGGTTAAGAATATGAAGGTAAAGGGCTCGAACGACAATAAGAACTTTTACGAATATGTGAATTTTGTTACCGGCAGTCAGACGCAGTTCACCGCACTCAAAGCCCGGCTCGATGCCAATAAAGGCAAAAAAGATTCAACCGATAAGATCAATAAAGAAATAGCCAAGATTGATTCGGTCGTAAAGAACTACAAACTCGATTTTATTAAAAAATATCCCGGCTCACTGCCATCCAAGGTATTTTTAGCATCGAAAGAGCCCGAAATACCCGCAATACCTGTTTTGCCGAACGGACGCAAAGATTCAACCTTTGCCTACCGCTATTATAAAGCTCACTATTGGGATAACATCGATATGACCGACGACCGCTTATTGCGTACACCTGTTTTTTATGGCCGCATCAGCAATTACTTCGATAAAGTTGTGGTGCAGCATCCCGATTCCATCAGCAAGGAAGCCGACATGTTGGTTGAAAAGGCCCGTCCGAACAAAGAAATGTTCAAATACGTGGTTTGGTGGGTTACCTACACTTACGAAACTTCGAAGGTTATGGGCTTCGATGCTGTGTTTGTCCACATGGTTGAAACCTATTATATGACCAATCAATGCGAATGGATGACACCCGTTTTGTTGAAGAACATTTCCGACCGTGCGATGAAACTCAAACCTATTCTGTTAGGCAAAATTGCCCCGAACATGATCATGCAGGATACCAGCCTTCAACTGCAATCGATGGAGGCCATAAAAGCCAAATATACCATATTGCTTTTCTGGGATTATAATTGCGGGCATTGCAAAGTTGAAGTTCCAAAAATAGTAGAATTATATAATACAAAGAAAAAAGATATTGGAATGGAAATATTTGGCATTTGCACCGATACCAGTATGGTGGAAATGAAGAAATTTATCCGTGCCAACAAAATGAACTTCATCAATGTCGACGGGCCGCGCAGTGTTACTCCCAAATACGCTGACCTGTACGATATATACAGTACCCCGGTTATTTATGTGCTGGATGAGAAAAAAACGATCATTGCCAAGCGTATTGATGTCGAGCAGATAGAGGATGTCATCAAGCACGATAAAATGATGAAGGAAATGAAAAAATAGTACCTGCTGTTTCACTATTTTTTTTCTGAATAAACCCAAATAAAGACCTGCATAAGGTTTTGAAATAATATTTTATGCGAAAGAAAACTATTTTTAGTTTGGTATTTGTTATTGCCTGTGCAGTTCAGATATCAGCACAGGTATTGCAAAAAAAGCCGCTCGATGCAAGTGTTTATACTTCGTGGAAAACCCTTAAGAATGCTGCCATTTCAAATGATGGTAACTGGATAAGCTATGAAATAGACCCGTTGAAAGGGGATGGATGGCTTTACATTGTAAATCCTCAGAAAAATATAAAAGATTCCGTTGCCCGGGCCAACGAAGCACAGTTTTCGGCAAATTCCGATTTTATTGTTTTTAAGATCAAACAACCGGAAGATAGTATCAGAAAACTAAAGTTGAAAAAGAAAAAGGATGACGAACTGCCTAAAGATTCTTTAGGCGTTATAAACCTGCAGACTTTAAAAATCACCAAATATGCTAATGTAAAATCGTTTAAACTGGGAAAAGACGGTGGCAGTTGGATAGCCTTCCTGAAGGAAGAAAAGAAAGAAAAAGTAGAGAAAAAGGATACTACATCAAAAAAAGCAGATACACTTCAGACTAAGAAGCCGGAAAGCAAAACCGCTAAGAAAAAAGATAAAAAACAGGTGGGGACCGATCTGGTTATATACAATCCATTGACAGCAAAGAGTTATACAACAAAACTTATCACCGAGTATAGCTTTTCGAAGAATGGAGACTTGCTGTCGATGGTTTCGGTTAAAAAAGATTCTATCGATACGGTTAGGGTTAAGGTATTTATCCCGAAAAAAGAAAAGATCGATACCATTTTTCAGTCGGTGGGTCTGGCGAAGAATATTTCGAATGATGATGCAGGAACACAACTGGTGTTTCAATATTCGCAGGATACAGCAAAAATTAAACAATACCGTTTGTTTTACTGGAACGAAACCAAAAACAAATGTGCAAGTATTATTGATACCGTTGAAAAGCAATTTCCGGATCATTGGTGCATGAGCGAAAACCTGCAGCCTTACTTTTCGGATGATGGTTCGCTGATCTATTTCGGAACTGCTTATCATCAAAAACCCGAACCGAAAGATACCTTGCTCGACGACGAAAAGGTAAAACTCGATCTGTGGAGTTGGACCGATGGAGAAATTCAACCGCAACAGTTAAAAGAACTGGATGCCAATAAAAAGAAAACCTGGTTAGCGGTGTATCATATTGCAGACTCAAGCATAGTGCAATTAGCTGATTCATCAACTGAGAGAGTCACTCTGTTGAAGAAAAACCTGAATATTGCCATGCCTGTTGTTGAACAACCCTACCAAAAACTGGCATCATGGGAATCGCCTTCCTACTGTGATGTATATACTCAGGATGTGAAAACAGGTTCGAAAAAACTTGTGTTGAAAAAACAACAATATTCATATAGCTTGTCGCCTTTCGGGAAGTACATTGTTTTTTATAATAGTAAGGATTCTACCTGGAATACGTATTCTGTAAAGGATAATTCCTTTATCTGCCTGACAAAGAAAATACCGGTAAAGTTCTATGAAGAGGAAAGTGATAATCCGGAAGAACCTTCGCCCTATGGAATTGCAGGTTGGTCTGAAAATGACAACTACGTTTTGGTTTATGATAAATTCGATATCTGGAAGATAGACCCTTTGATGAAAGAACTGCCGGTGAATATTACCAAAAACGGAAGACAAACAAATATCCAATACCGTTATATAAATACCGACAAGGAAGCTGTATATATTGATCTGAAAAAGCCGGTATTATTGTCAGTATTTAATAAGATCAACAGGCAAGGCGGCTTTTCAGAACTCGACCTGAAAAAGAACAGGGAACCCAAAAGTTTGATCTTTGATAAAGTTAAAATGAACTTTACTGCGAAAGCAAAAAATACGGATAAGATATTATTTACAAAACAGAGTTTTTCTGTCTATCCGGACATAATTTATTCCGACATAAATTTCTCAGTTCAGAAAAAAGTATCGGTTACAAACCCTCAGCAATCTCAATATATTTGGGGAACATCCGAGTTAGTTCACTGGACTTCTTATAAGGGAAAAAAACTGGATGGATTGCTTTTTAAACCCGAAAATTTCGACTCAACAAAGACATATCCTGTGATTGTTTACTTCTATGAAAAATATGCCGATCTGCTATACAATCATTGGATACCCTCGCCGAGTCGTTCAACAATAAATCCATCCATCTATTGCAGCAACGGCTATCTGGTGTTTATGCCCGATATTGTATATCAGGTTGGCCATCCCGGAAAATCTGCTTATGATTGTATTGTAAGTGGAACGGAATTTATCAAACAAAAACCTTTTGTCAATAAAGATAGGATAGGGATACAGGGGCAGAGTTGGGGAGGTTATCAGGTGGCTTATTTGGTAACACAAACCGATATATACCGAGCCGCTATGGCAGGAGCTGCCGTATCGGATATGGTGAGTGCGTATGGAGGTATTCGTTGGGAATCGGGAGTTAGCCGTATGTGGCAGTACGAAGAATCACAGAGCAGGATAGGGGCAACGCTGTGGGAGAAACCGGAGTTGTATCTCGAAAATTCACCCATATTTTTTGCCGATAAAGTAAAAACTCCTTTGTTAATGATGAATAACGACAACGATGGTGCCGTTCCATGGTATCAGGGTATAGAGTTTTTTACAGCGCTTCGCAGGCTTAACAAACCTGTGTGGATGCTGAACTATAACGGCGATAATCATAACTTGGAGAAATGGCCCAACCGGATCGACCTGAGCATCCGCATGAAACAGTTTTTCGATTATTATCTGAAAGACGAACCTATGCCAGAGTGGATGAAAAATGGCATTCCTGCTTTAGATAAAGGAAAAAAACTGGATTACTGATATTGCTGTATCCTTTACAAATCTTTTAAAGTTTTTAATGCTCTGTTCAAAAGTCCTTTTGAGGCTTCTGGTATAATAAATTCAAGTGTTGCCTTAAATTCCGGTTTCAAATCAGGTTCAAAACTGCAAAGCTTCATGATGATTAGGATGCAATAATAACGGATTGCCGGAGGTTCTTTTGATGAGATCAACCAATCAAAACTGATTTGCAACAAAGTAGGGTTATCTTTTACAAGCTTGAAATCTATTGATTCGGCAATAACTTTAAGGAAACTTCTCTTAACCCCTGCTATTTTCGAAACAGCTATTTTGTCGATTATTTCATCCAAAAAGGGTAGAATAAATTCCGGGGTTTTTTCACAAAATAATTGAATTACCCGTGAAGTTCTCATGCAGGTAGGATAGGGTTGCGAAAAACACAACTCAAGCAAGTGTTCGAAATTTTTCGCATCGTTATCTATAGCCACCACTGCCAGGTCAGCAGTAGCACGACCCGAATCACCCAAGCCTGCAACAAAATCAGGAAGCTTTTTCTGAGCCATTAATTAAAAAACGAATTAATATTACCAATCGCAAATCACCAATCACCAATCACCAGTTATTTAAACGTCATGTTTTTCTTCTCGGTAATTTTTTCGCAATAAATACATTTAAGTTTCGACTCTGTTTTATCGATCACTTTGAATTTAGTAAGCACATCTTCATGATTTGTGATACAATTAGGATTAACACACTTCACAAAAGTTTCTATCGTATCGGGAATCTCAACCTTCTTCTTTTCAATAACCAGAAAGTCTTTAATTATTATTAAAGTGGCTGTAGGAGCAACCAAAGCAATTTTATTTATCTCAATAGGCTTAAAATATTTATTGCTGACTTTTATTATTCCTTTTTTACCGTATTTGCTGCTGTCGAGATTTGTGCCAAAAAGGATCTGGTTGTCAGAATGGTCGAGGTTTAAGATATGTATTACCTGAAAAACACTCTGAGTCGGGATATGGTCGATAACAGTTCCGTTTTCAATAGCGGAAACCACTAATTCTTTTATCGGTTTTTTTTCTTGTTCCATAGTTTTATAATCCTAAAATTATTTTTAAAATTGCCTGACGTACATAAAGACCATTAAGAGCCTGCTGGAAATAATAAGCTTGTGGCATATCATCCACATCCAGATCAATTTCGTTCACTCTGGGTAAAGGATGCAAAACTTTCAAGTTAGGCTTTGTATTTGCCAGCAAACTACGGTTAAGGATATAAGCGTTTTTAACTTTTTCATAATCGATTGGATCGGAAAAACGTTCGCGTTGGATACGGGTCATGTAAACAATATCTACTTTGTCCATTACTTCACTCGGATCAGTGTACTGATAATATTCAAGGTTCTTTTCCTTGATATACATTTTCACCGAGCTGGGAAGTTTAAGTTCCGGTGGAGAAACCAAATGAAAACGACAATTAAAATTGGTCATGGCAATCACAAGCGAATGCACTGTACGACCGTATTTAAGGTCACCTACAAATGCGATATCAAGGTTTTCAAGTTTACCCTGAGTTTTTCGGATAGAATACAGATCCAGCAGGCATTGAGTAGGATGTTGGTTTGCTCCGTCGCCTGCATTTACAATAGGCACAGTGGCAACTTCACTGGCATAGCGGGCACTTCCTTCTTTGGGGTGTCGCATCACGATCAGGTCAGAGTAATTGCAAACTGTGAGGATGGTGTCTTTTAACGATTCGCCTTTTTTTACGCTTGAGTTGGAAGCATCGGAAAACCCGATGACTTTACCACCCAAATAATTAACGGCGCTTTCGAAACTAAGACGTGTACGTGTAGATGGTTCGAAAAAGAGAGTAGCAATTACTTTTCCGTCAAGAATATTTTGCACAGGGTTCTGCTCAAATTTCTCGGCTGCATCCAGCACCGAAAAGTAATTTTCTTTTGTGAAATCATCAATTGAAATTAAACTTCTGTTTTTCATTTTATAAGATTTTTTTTAAACGATTTTCACTACATCAAATTTACAAAATAATATTAAAGGACAAAAAAAAAGGCGACTAAGTCGCCTTTAAAATTTATTGACAGCATGAGCAGCCGGATTTAATCAGATTGTGTTTTTTGAGAAAATCACAAAGAACATCATCAAGATTCGGATGACCGATTTCCTGCAGATCGTAGCCAACTTTAACAGTAGGTTTGTTGATCTTTATTATTCTGTTCAAATCAATAGGTGTTGCAATAACAACTGCATCACAAGGTGTATTTTCGATTGTTTTTTCGAGATCGGCAACTTGTTGTGCACCGTAACCCATTGCTGGTAATAAGGTACCGATATTAGGATAAAGTCTGAATGTTTCAGCTAATTTGCCAACAGCATATTGACGTGGGTCAACCAGTTCGGCTGCGCCAAATTTCATAGCTGCAACAGTACCTGCACCGATTTTCATTTCACCGTGGGTGAGGGTAGGACCGTCTTCAACAACCAATACTCTTTTGCCTTTAATCAGTTCAGGTTTGTCAACTGTAAGTGGAGATGCTGCATCAATAACAACTGCATTCGGGTTAACTTTTGCAATACTGTTACGAACGATCTGAATGTTTTCAGGTGATGCACTGTCCATTTTGTTGATAACAACTGCATCTGCCATGCGCAAAGAAACTTCTCCGGGATAATAACCTAATTCATGACCGGGTCTGTGTGGGTCAACAACAGTGATACAATAATCAGTAGCATAAAATGAGAAGTCATTATTTCCACCATCCCATAAAACTACATCACAACCATCAGGATCATTTTCAGCGGCCCTTAAAATTGCTTCATAATCAACACCTGCATAAATAACGTTGCCACGTACCACATGGGGTTCGTATTCTTCCATTTCTTCAATGGTGCATTTGTGTTTTTTAAGATCTTCAACTGTTGCAAAGCGTTGTACTTTTTGTTCGTTCAGATCGCCGTATGGCATCGGGTGACGAATAGCAACAACTTTTAAGCCTTGTTTCATTAAAATTTCGATCACGCGACGTGAAGTTTGGCTTTTTCCGCAACCGGTTCTGACAGCAGTAACTGCTATAAGAGGTTTGGTGCTTTTTACCTGTGTTTGTTTTGGTCCGATCAGTAAGAAATCTGCACCGGCAGCATTCACTATTGCACTCATAGCCATAACTCTTGGATAAGGGATATCGCTGTATGCAAAAACACAAATATCTGCATTCAGTTCTTTGATGAGTTTAGGAAGGTCGCTTTCCACATATATTGGAATTCCATCAGGATATAGACTTCCTGCTAATTCTTTTGGGTACTTTCGGCCTGCAATGTCTGGAATTTGCGCGGCTGTGAAGGCTACAACATTGTAAGCCTCGTTTCCACGGTAGTAGGTATTGAAATTATGAAAATCTCTACCTGCTGCACCGATAATAATAACGTTTTTTCGGTTCATATAATTTGTTTATTTGGTTTTATGAATAACTGTCGACAAAGATATAGCTTTAAATATTCACTCCAAACGCTCCGATAAAATTTTTCATGCCAGTATGTTGCAAAAAATTCTATAAGCTTGTGGGGTCAAGGCGGCGAAAATAAAAAGTTTTTTTTATTTTTTTTTATTTTCAACGGGTAAAACGCTGAAATTTTTCTTTTATTTTAGTTCCTGAACAATTTTTAGGCATTCTATTGCCGGTTGAACATCATGAACCCGCAAAATATCGGCCCCCGATATAAATGAAATGGCATTTAAGATGTTTGTGCCTTGTAAAGCATTGTCGGGTGTGGTCTTGAGGGTTTTCCAGATCATCGATTTTCGGGATATGCCAACCAACAAAGGATAAGGAAGAAATTTGTAGTATGGAAGATGGTTCAGCATTTCGAAGTTATTGGATATCGTTTTTCCAAAGCCAAAACCCGGATCGATTATAATATCGTTGACACCCATTGACGTCAACTGATGGGCTTTTTTAGCCAGATACACTATTGTTTCTTTAACCACATCATCGTATACAGGGTTGATATGCATGTTGGCAGGTGTGCCTTTTATGTGCATCAATATGTATGGTACCTTTAATGCAGCTATGGTTTCAAACATTTTGTCATCAAGGGTTCCGCCCGAAATATCATTAATAATAGCTGCTCCATGGTTGACTGATTCGCGTGCCACTTCTGCACGAAAAGTATCAACAGAGATAATAGCTTCAGGAAACCTTTTTGTGATGGATTGCAATACGGGAATAAGTCTTTGGAGCTCTTCGTTTGCATCGGGCACTATCGCTCCCGGGCGGGTTGAAACACATCCTATATCAATAATGGATGCACCTTCGGTCAGCATTTTCTCGGTTTGGGCAAGCCAGGCTTTTTCTGTTGTATATTTGTCTCCGTCGTAGAACGAATCGGGAGTGACATTCAATATTCCCATCACCAAAGGCGACTCAAGCGAAAGCAATTTGCCGCGGCAATTCAATAACTGCTTTTTGAATGCTTTGCTTTTCCGATTTTTTAATATATTTGCGTTCAAATTTATTTTTTTACAAAAATACGGAATTAGATGGATCTTACTAAAAAACAGTATTTCGAAGTTGTGGAATCGTGCAGGGGTCTTTTTGTGAAAAAAATGAACGACTATGGTACTGCCTGGCGCATTCTTCGCCCGGCATCGCTCACCGATCAGATTTTTATTAAAGCACAGCGGGTGAGAAGCATCGAAGATAAAGGCGAACAACGGGTTTCTGATGGCATCGTTTCCGAATTTATCGGTATTGTGAATTATGCAGTGATGGCTTTGATACAGCTCGAACTGAATAATTATGATGATTTGAACTTACCGGAGGAGCGTGCTGTTGCATTGTATGATAAATATATACTGGCCGCCTTTGATCTGATGGAAGATAAAAATCACGATTATGGCGAAGCCTGGCGCGAAATGCGTGTGAGTTCGCTCACCGATATCATTCTGATGAAAATTTTTCGTACCAAACAAATTGAAGACAACAACGGCATTACTCAAGTGTCGGAAGGGGTAGACGCGAACTATTTCGACATGATTAATTATGCTGTGTTCGCATTAATTAAACTTAACTTAGAAAAATAAATGATTATGAAAGCAATTCGTGCAATCAGCCGTGTTTTATTAGGTCTGGTGTTTATGTTCTCCGGTTTTGTGAAAGCTGTTGATCCGATGGGGTCGATGTATAAATTTCAGGATTATTTTATTGCATTTCACATGCCCTGGCTCACTTCGTTCGCCCTATTTCTGGGGCTATTGCTGTGTACTGCAGAATTTGTTATGGGCTTTGCATTCGTGTTCAACGCAAAACTGAAGTTCTTTAGTTGGCTTATGTTGTTGTTCATGACGTTTTTTCTGATACTAACTTTTGTGCTTGCATTAACCAACCCTGTTTCCGATTGCGGTTGTTTCGGCGATGCACTTATTTTGACAAATTGGCAAACCTTCTTCAAAAACCTGATATTGATAGCGCTGGCGCTTATTATTTTTTCGGGACGCAAACAACTTAAAAACCGTTATCCGCAAGTAACTCAATTCGGCATTATAGGCGTTGGTTTGCTGATCATACTCTCGACTTCAGTCTACAGCTACCGCCATTTGCCCCTGATTGATTTTATGCCCTGGAAAGTAGGAACAGTTATTGCCGAAAAAGTGTTGCCGACTGAAGAAAAAGCAGAAATAAGCCTTATTTATAAGAATAAAGAAACAGGCGAAATGCTTGAATATACCACAAAAACATTACCCTGGAAAGATACCACTTTCTTCAAAAAACTGGTGTTTGTTGATCAGAAAAAGAAGATCATACAGGAATACAAACCTGCGCCCATTCACGATTTTATGATGGACGATGCCGACAAAGTGAACCACAGCGCCGAAATTATCGGCAACCCGAAGTTTCAGTTTATTTTGGTAAGCTACGACCTGAGCAAGGCCGAACGATCTGTTTTTGCTGCTCTCAATTCGTTTTACGATCAATGCGTGAAGGATAGTGTTGGTTTCGCGGCTTTGTGCGGTTCCGATTTTCAATCTATCGATTATTTCCGCCACGACGTGAAAGCCGATTATCCGTTTTATGCGGTGGATGAAACGGCTTTAAAAACAGTGGTTCGTTCCAATCCCGGGTTGGTGCTGCTTAAAAACGGTGTAGTGCTCGACAAATGGGCATGGCGCGATTTCCCGAACTATCAGGATTTTAAGAACAAGATGGAAAAATACAACCGGCGTCTGACCAAGATACTCAGCACCAAAAAGGATAAGAAATAAATCATGCTTCGATTTATTTTTAAACGACTTTTTTACGGTTTTCTGGTTTTATTCGGTGTAATTACGGTTGTTTTTCTGCTTTTTAATGTGTTGCCTGCCGACCCTGCGCGCATGATGCTCGGGCAGCGCGCCGATATTGCTTCTATCGAAGCCATCAACAGAGACCTCGGACGCGACAAGCCCCTGCTGACGCAGTATTTCAATTATCTCAACGATTTGTCGCCCGTTTCGGTTCATAATGTTGCCGATCCGAAAAGCTATTTCTACCTCGACAGTTCCAAATATAAGCCTTACGTTCGCCTGTTCAACATCTCCCACACCAAAGCCCTGGTGCTGAAAGAACCCTATCTGCGGCGCTCGTATCAAAGCAAAGCCAAGGTGTCGGATATATTGTTGGAAGCTTTTCCGCTCACCGCACTGCTGGCGCTTGTATCTATGCTTTTCGCTTCGGTGCTGGGCATTTTCACGGGCATAGTGAGCGCTGTTAAAAAAGACAGTTGGTTCGATCGTCTGGCCATGTTTTTTTCGGTGATAGGCATGTCGGTGCCCTCGTTTTTCGCGGCTATCGTCATCGCGTGGCTGTTTGCTTATGTGCTGGGCGCATACACCGGCCTGAACATGATTGGCAGCCTCTACACCATCGACGATTATGGCGACGGGGTGCATCTTACCTTGCAAAATATTATTTTGCCGGCTCTCACCCTGGGCATACGTCCGTTGGCGGTTATAGTGGAGCTTACGCGAAGTTCGACGCTCGAAGTGCTTTCGCAAGACTACATCCGCACCGCAAAAGCCAAAGGCCTGTCGTTCTATAAAGTGATAACGCGCCATGCCCTGAAAAACATTATGAACCCCGTGGTAACGGCTATTTCGGGTTGGTTTGCTTCGCTGATGGCAGGGGCGGTGTTTGTTGAATACGTGTTCGATTGGAAAGGCATGGGCATGGTGATGGTGGATGGTTTGGGAAAATACGATTTTCCGGTGGTGATGGGCTCGTTGTTGTTTATTGCCCTTATTTTGGTTGTGATCAATATTTTAACGGATATTTCTTACGGTTGGCTCGATCCAAGGGTGAGGATGAATTGAGCGTGATAAATTTTTTTTAAAAAAAACTTGCATTCAGCTCCGTTTTGTTATATCTTTATGCCCTCATGATTTAAATTTAAAAGGTTAAAAAGTTGTTGATGTTAGCCGCTGATGGATGTCCCCATTCCGGTGCTTTCAACAACTTTTTTTATTTCCGGGATTTTTAGTAGGCTGTGGGCTTTTAGGCTGAACGCAGTCGGAGTACGACTTCAAGTCGTGCCCCGACTAGAACTCTGGTCACTCCAACTTCCGACATTTTTTAACCACGGAGATACGGAGAACACGGAGGTTCACAGAGACAGGGTGAGGATGAATTAGAGGCGGAAGGTAAAAGGTAACAGGTAAAAGGTAACAGGTAAAAGGTAACAGGTAGGTTCGGGATATAACTTCGGGTTTCGGGCTAACTTCCGATTTCTGACTCCCGACTTTTTTTAACATTTTTTATGAATTATTTTTCCTTTTATGTATTTTGTGTTGTTTTTATTTCGAACTTTATTGCGCTTTTAATGAGCAGGCTTTAAAAATTTGGTGGGAATTGGTTGTTTTTTAAATCAAAACCTTGGTCAATATGGAAGTGTCCGTTACTTCTGCCTCGCGTAAGTTCATTATATCTGCACTAAATTCGGTTTTCTGCACAGGAAAATTAGTGTGCTCTGCCATAAAATCAGTTTTATTAATTTTCTATTCAGCTTTATCAGGAATAAAGCAGGCTTTCTGCATAATAAAGCAGGCTTTCTGCATAATAAAGCAAGCTTTCTGCATAATAAAGCAGACTTTCTGCATAATAAAGCAATCTTTCTGCATAATAAAGCAAGGTTTCAACACAATAAAGCAAGCTTTCTGCATAATAAAGCATGCTTTTTACCTAATAAAGCAAGCTATTTACAGAATAAAGCAAGGTTGCTGCACCATAAAGCAAGCTTTATTCGGAATAAAATCAATTTTAGGTTTTAATGTTTTGCAAATCATTTTAAATAAGCCATATAGTACTAATAAAAATTATAATTTATGAAAAAACAAGTTTTCCCGGCCGGTATTTTAGCTCTGGCTATCTATTACGGCAGATCCGTTGCTTGGGTGGTAAGCAATGCCACTCGTCTCGGAATTAGTTCATCCCAAATCACCGCGCTGCAAAATATTTATGGCGATGATACTACACCCGGAACCTATTTGTATTGCAAAAAGGTATACGACAATCAGCCCGGCCGAAAAGAATCGAAAGTTACAACAGCTCTAAAAACGGTGTCAAATAAGCTGAAGGCAAAATTAATTGAAATCTACGACGACATCCCGGCCAGCAAATGGACCGACGATGACCGGCTGAACCTTAACCGCAAAACCGGTTTGAAACGTACCGTTACTCATCCAACAACCCGGATAGCGGAAAAATTTGTGCTTGACATAGACCCTCACATGAATGCTTTATTTAAATGCGGTGCACGTTCGCGCACCGATACCAAGCGCCACAGCATTCCTGAAAGCGCTAATACTGTCGAAATTAGGTATTGCGCCGTAAAAGGCAAATGGCCGATCGGACTGGATTTGGCCGGAAAAGTTCGTGAAAAATGCGACGGGCCTGACGATAACACCTATCCGCTGTTTTTCACCAAAGCTATTTTTGAAATACAGCTCGACGGAGAATTGTCGGGATACGATATATATGTTTGGGGCCGTTGGGTAGATTTGCAGCATCCCGAACTGGCCGGCGAATGGAGCGAAAAACATCAAATGATGATACTTTAAAAATCAGGTAATAACTAATAGTGAAAAATTAAAATTAAACGCAGGGGCGTGTCGCAACACGCCCCTGCTTGTTTTATTAAAAAAATTATTCCATTGATTTTAAAATTGGTTTGATTAATTCGTATTTTTGATGGAAGAAACGTTTACAAATAATTACAAATACTTACAAACGTTTGTAGTCGTTTGTAAATGGACTGGCAGCAATAAACAAGTTATGGCCAATAAAATAAATCTGACAACCATGAAAAAGCAAATCATTTTGTTTCTTCTTATGACAATTTCACTGTCATCAATTGGGCAACTATCATGTACTGCTACAAGTACTAATGAGCATTGCGGAATGGCAAATGGT
>CAIWKO010000021.1 GCA_903913285.1 uncultured Bacteroidales bacterium
AGAAGTCAAAAAAATCAAAAAACCCAACTGTCGATTTAATAAAGAACATCGTTTCAAATATATCAACTCAAAGGCACTATCATACTATTGAGAAAAGAAGCCAGGAATTGGGTATTCTACAATGTCCTAAAACATAACCACAATTATTTAACTATTACAAAAAAAACAACAAAAAAAATCTGATTTTATGTAAAGATTTTTGTTCAATTTTACGATCCCTTATTAAAACAGTCATAAAATGAATGGATTATAATTTATTAATAAAATGATAAAATAAAGATTTTTTTTTAAAAGATGATATATATCAGAACCTAATGATGAAAGAAACTTTTGATCTTTTTGAAGTATTATTATAGTATAAGTAATACAGCGTTTTAGTCCAATTAAAAAAATGTTTTGTGTTGTTATTTAGTTTTTTAACGATCGTTTTGCTTTTCTTTTTCTTCTTTTATGATCTGTTTTCCGGTTAAAATAATGATAAACGCGATAATACTAAAAAGCAGGCCCCCAAATCTGAAATTAACGATAAGATCGATGGTGCCGAAAACAATTCCGACACTTAAAATAACTATGATTGAGACGAAGAAAAAAGTGTTGATCTTTTTAAAGTTGAAAATACTTTTTTCGGCAGGTTTGGGTTCTTCAGGATGGCTTCTTCGATAATAATATTCACGGTCGGCCGGATGTCGGTTTCGGGCATCCATAATTTCGGGTTCTGACGAAATATTGAAACGCATGCGAAGATCGTATCGCCTGCGCAATGCCGGATCGACCAAAGTACGGTAGGCTTCGTTCAATAATTGAAATGCAACGATGGCATTTTCGCTGTGATACACGTCGGGATGGTATTTTAAGGCTTTTTCTTTATAGGCTTTTTTGATCTCCGGGGCAGAAGCGGTAGGGGGTATACCTAATATCGTATAATAATCAAATTCTGCCATCGGTTGCCAGTCTGAAACCTTGTTGAATTTTTTGTTTCAAAATTAAGAATATATCCGGAAACGGGAATGTGTTTTATCGAAAACTGAAAGTAGAGAGCTTATTGATAAATGAACTTAAGGTAAATGGAAAATAATGGATGAAGAGAAAATAATTTCTTTGTGGAACTTTGTGTCTTCGTGTCTTTGTGGCTATAAATAATACAGGTATAAAATTCAACTTTTGATTCGCAATATAAATAAAAAAAGCTGCCCGATGAGCGACAGCTTTTTATGAATCTGCAGATGGTTATTGCGTTATTTTTTCTTCTTTATGTTTATTAATAATGTATGCCGCCAGTAAACCACAGCCACCGAATATTAATACTGTGCCACCGTAAACTGCTCCCATCACATTTTCGTCTGTTGTACCGGTGACTTTAATTGTAATTAATCCGATCATGATTCCCAAACCCACTCCAATGAGCAATAGTGCAAAACGCAGGGTTCCGAACCGGCTGCCTTTTTTGCGGGTTATTGGTTCCATTCCTTTTTCGATCATTGCCATACGTTCATCATTTTCGTATTTGCGCAGGAAGACAATAGTGGTAAATCCTCCTAAAAACAAACTGATCGGTACTAAAACTCCAAAAAATGTTTCCATGATATTATTTTTTTAAATTGTTTGCAAGTATGACGCCTTGTTTTTTTGTTCGGTTACAAAAATTAAAAATAAAAAATAAAAACTTGTCATTGGTAGCTGTCCCCGCACGAAATCGTCACTGCGAGCGAAGCAAAGCAGTCACCCCAACTTTTTACACAATCTATTTTATGCTACCATTCCCTTTGCGGCTTTGCGTCTTTGCGCGAACCAAAACCCCGATGGCGCGCATCTATCCATACATCAATCAATCAAACTACCCATCCTTTCATTCTTTCCAATGGCCTTTATTCCCTCGTTATTGCTTTTTTCCTTTCGGTCAATATTTTTTCTTTTCCGCGCATATTCCTCCCGCTTAAGCAATTTTTCTTTTCTATTTTGTCAATGTTCTTTTCCATCATGTAAATGTTCTTTTCGGTCTTGTCAATCATGTTTTCTGCTCGGTATATGCATTCCGCTGTTATGTATTTGGTGTTTTCTGCTCGGTACATGCACTCCGCTGTTATGTATTTGGCGTTTTCTTCTCGGTACATGCACTCCGCTGTTATGTATTTGGTATTTTCTGCCCGGTATATACACTCCGCTGTTGTGTAAATGGTGTTTTCTGCTTGGTATATGCATTCCGCTGTTATGTAATTGGTGTTTTCGCAACTATATCTGGTGTTTTAAATATATTTTGTCTTCCCCGATGGCGCTAGTTTTCAACGCGTGCCCATGAAAATCAATTATTACGACCGTTTCTTTACATACTGCGACCATTTCGTCAAGTTACGCGACCATTTCGAGAGCGCAAAGTAAATTGTGTAAACAGCTTGGCACTGTCAGCCTTCAAAAGCTTATTACAACAGATTTATCCTTATATTAATGTTTTTTTCTCAAAAAAAACACCGCGTATTATTCTAAAAATTGTAACCTTTACATAAAATAGGGCGTCAATTGTTTTGTGAATATGAACAGCGACGAAAATAATTGGATAAAAGCGTGTTTGGAAGGAGATACAGCTTCGTTCAGAATGCTGGTGAATACCTACCGGCATTTGGCATACACGCTTGCCGTTCGTATTACCAAAAACACTGAAGATGCCGAAGAAGTTACCCAGGATGCCTTTTTGAAAGCCTATACATCGCTGGCAGGTTTTAAAGGCGAATCAAAATTCAGCACCTGGTTTTATAAAATAGTATTAAATTTGGCGATGAGTAAAGTGAGGCGGCGCAAGCCCGGTCATCAAAATATTGATGAGCTGAACCTGCAAACTGCCGCCGACAGTGAAAGTAAACAAAAAACCGAACGCACCTATTATGTCGAAAAGGCCATAGGTTCGTTGCCCGATGATGAAGCGGCTATTGTAACTTTATATTATATGGAAGACCAATCGCTGGACGAAATATCGAAAGTAGTGGAACTGACTGTAACCAATACAAAAGTAAAACTGTTCAGGGCCCGTAAAAAAATGGCAGAAATGCTGCAACGTGAATTAAAAGAAGATCTATACTCAATATTATGAATCATATACGTGAAGATATTTTGATGGAATTTGCCGACGGTACTCTGATGCCGGAGCAAAAAAAAGAAGCGGAACTCCACCTGCTGCAATGCAACGAATGTCGTGAGGAATTGGCCATGTATAAGTCGCTCAACGATCTGCTTACAGCTTCCAACATCCATAGGGCTCCTGATGAGATGCCCGATGAGGTGATGCGCCGGATAGAATTTCACCGGAGCATTATGGTGCGAAAAGCCAAAAGCCGCAACACTCTTATCCGTTTTGGAAGTATCATGTTCGGAATGTTAGCCGCAATTGTTTCTCTCGGATTTATTTTTGGGACACCCTCGGGTAAGGATACCGGGTTTCAGATGCCTGCTTTTATGATGAATGCGGTCAGCTATATGCAAAGTTTAAAGCTCACCATCAATAATCCTGTAATATTATATGGTGTTGCTTCGTTTATGATCATTATGATAACCGAACGTATCTATACAGGAGTGAAACATCGGAAGGTTACGGCCTCCACTATTTTCGGGGTGAAAAATCCATAAAATAATATTGTTCGTGCTCAATTAGCCATTGTTTTCGCCACAAACCACCTGCATAACCTGTCAGGTCTCCGTTTTTACCAACCACACGATGGCAGGGCACTATAATTGAAATTTGATTCCTACCGTTAGCACTGCCAACTGCTCTGGCATTTTTTTTATCTTTTAATCTCACGGCTATTTCTTCGTAGCTGCTCAAATGACCAAAAGGTATTTTGCTGAGTTGATTCCAAACTTGTTGCTGAAAATCGGTTCCTGTTTGTTTCAGCGGCACCGTGAATTTTTTACGTTTACCCGAAAAATATTCCTGAAGCTGATTGCCACAGATCTTTAATATCTGATGGGGTTTGGCGGAAGAAACTCCCGAAGTTTCGAAAAAATTAATTCCTGTAATATGTTCAGGAGTTCCTTTAATTTCTACCGCACCTATCGGTGACTCAATAAAAAAAACATGTTCCGTTTCCATATTACAGGTTAATTACTAGATGTCGGAATAAGAGAATCCCAATGATTTTGATGTTATTTTACTAATACGGGTATTAACTGTTTTTCCTTTATCGCTCCAGGGTGCAGGTTTTGTTTCGTTGCGGTTTGCCGGAACATTATAAAAAACAATCTTTTCCGATTTATAGGTACTTCCGTCAATACGGATATAATTTAACCAAATGGTAACCTGTTCGAGCGGGTAGGGCATATTGTTGCTAAGAGTTACCGTAGCATTTGTAATGCCTCCTGCCGGACCGCTTGAATAATTTGCCCGTGCCGAAATATAACTCTTCCAGTTCTTTTTATAGGTTAGTTTTAGTGCTTCTTCTTTTTGCTCGGGTGTCATATTTTTGTCATCAACCGCACCGATCTTTTGTCCGTTTGGGTCCTGACTTGCTTTAAGAGTAATAGCTTTGAGCGAATCGAATTTCGCATTCATATCTTGAGTAGTAACAACATCTTTATTTTTATTTCCCGAGAGTGCTGCAACCAGAATGATGCTTAAAGCTAAAAGTAATAAAGCTCCGGCACCGGCTCCGATATAAATAAATAGCTTTTTTCTGCGTTTTTTTTCATCAGCAGTTAAGGGTGGTTTGACTCCGGTCTCATTTTTTGAAGTTATGACTAATGGTGGTGGAACTGCATTTTGAAGAGGAGGAGGTTCAACCGGAAACAATGGTTTCAATTCATCAATTTCTCCGGCTGCCTGCCATTTGTCCATACCTTCGCACCAAACCATATCGGATTTCTGAATAGTTTGGTTCTTTAATTCTTCAATCGAAAATGGACCTTGTTGTTGTTGTCCGCTGTGTGTGAAAAATTTTTTATCCATAATTTATTATTTTGGTCAGTCCAAAAATAATAAACATTTTAAGATTAAACAAATAAAAAATAGTTTTTTACTAAAATTGCAAAAAAAAAGGACGGTTTGTCCGTCCTTCTATTCAAAAATATTCGAAACTTAAATTCGAATTAAATTTTTAAGCTGCTCCAACCCATCATGTGTATCAAGCAATACGATCTTGAAATTTGGTTTGTTTGTATTTTTCGTGGCAGAACGAAATTCGGAGGTTGGAACAATGCCAATTTTATTGTCTTTACTAACTACCCATAAAACAATATCCGATTTCCGGTTGCAGCGTATATCTTCACTACCGGGCAAAAAATTAAAAATGGCATTAATAGATTTATCAACTGCATGTATAGAGGCGGGGTCAAGCGTCTGGTCGTTGCTGCTGAATTGGGGAGTAAATGTGTAGTCTTGAATCGGTAAGGGATAGTCGCAGTTGTAATACCCCATCATGTTTATGGTAACGCCACGGGTGCCTTGAATATTAATACTATTGTTGCTGACCTGTTTTGCATTCATATAGTTGTCGCGCGCAGCAAGAGCTTCCTTGCTTAGTTCATCGTTTTTTGACTGCGTATTTTTTTTGATCTGCTGTTGTTGATTATATGCAGTTACAGCTTTTTCGTAATCTTTGCTTGCAAAAACTGGATAAACATATAAGTAAACGGAAGAATCGGGACGCGACAGAACCATCAAATAGTTTCCCTGAGTTTTTGATGTTTTCAATTTGATCTCATTCCACTTTACATTAAATAGTTTCGGGTCGAACTTGCTTTTTTGAGTATTCACTTCGAAAAGTACATTTTGGTAGATTGCAATTTCGGGAAAGGTTTTTTTATCAAAATCTATTTTAAATGTGTTTTTTGCAATTTTACTCTTTTGAGGAACAATATATTTTAATTCCTTATTTTCCGCCTTCATGTTTTCATCTTCATTATCATATTTGAAGGTAAAATCGCTTTTATTTTTAGTATTTGCAGGATCCGGTTTTTCGAATTTGCTTTTATCGAGATAAGCCCAATTACGTTTCAGGGTGTCGAGATAATAGAGGTTGAATTTCGGATTATTATCATACGTTATCATATCAATATGAATGTTTTTAGCCGGAGCCAGTTTTAATTCCCCGTCTTTGTCAAAAGCACGGATCTCGAGCATACCTGCCGATTCGAAAGTATGGTTATTACTTGCAGAATCATATTGCATGGGCACGCCGCTGATAAAAAACTCATAAGGATTATGCATTTCGCGGTATTTTAAAGTAACAGGATTGTTCACAGGGCTTCCATCCAAATGCACGAAAGAGTTTTTGGGTACAATAATTTGTGAACCGTTTTTGGTTTCGCATTTTGCCCCTTTTTTGTTTTCGAACGTAAAAACTTCATACGGGAGATTGATGCCTTTAACAGGATTGTTTACGAATCGTTCGGCTTTCTGAATAGAATCCGGGTTATTTAAGGTTTGCTTGGTGTTGTCTTGCTTCAAATTTGAAAAATGCAAGATAGAAACTGCTACGATGCCAAGTATAGCCAATCCTGATGATCCGATAAACCAGGGAGATTTGTATAATGGAGTTTTAAATCCCTTGAAATTTTTAACTGCATGCGAAAATGAAGGTTTGGTCTCCAGAATTTCCTGATCAGTGATCGGCTTTTTGTCGATTTTTATATGGAATGGTTTCATTTTTTTTTAATTATGGTTCAACTTATTTTTTAATGTTTGTAAAATGCGGTGCATTTTAACTTTGGCGTTATTTTCGGTGATATTGAGTAGTTCCCCGATCTGAAAAAATGAGAAGCCATCAAAATAGCGTAGATGCAGCAATTCCATTTCTTCTGCGCGGAGCTTTAACATCGCGTTCACCAACTTTTGCCAATTTTCTTCAAGGTCTGAATCTTCAATATCATCAGACATATTTTTTATTTCTTTTGAATCTAAATTATAAACAAGCTGTATTTTTTTTTCACGATAATAATTCGCGATTTCATTTGACGCAATTCGTAAAAGCCATGCTTCGAAAGGAATTCCCCTGAATTGGTAGCTTTTTAAATGTTCCATGGCTTTTAAAAAAACTGTGGAAGTGATATCCGCGCTTTGGTCTTTATCACCGTTTCTTTTATAAATAAATCGGAAAACTAAAACATAGTATTTATCATAGAGTTTCGAGAACTGATTGATATCTGCTATGGCTGCTCTAATCAGGCTTTCGGTTTCTGCTATTGCAGTTGTATTTTGTGGTTGAATGCTCGCCGTAATCATAAGCTGTGTTTTAAATTAATAACGGGATTTTGGAAAAAAGTTACAAACGTTTTTCGAAAAAAACTAAAGACCTGCAGTCTCAAATATCTGGCTAATGGTAGCAAGTTTTTTACTAAATATCTGTAATTTAACCCTGACATTGTTTTTTGAAGGGAAACCTTGATTAGCATATTCCGCTGCAGTCAGAACCCCTATATCATCATTTCTGAGGATAACAACAATAGCAATAGAATTTGATCTGTGCAGAAAAAGAGCGTTGGGATTAACTCCTGTAGAGCCTTCAACGGTATAATAGATCTTGTTTTTAGTGTTCAGAACATAAATTTGTTTCACCGGTACTAAATAATCTTGCTGATCGGTGAAGAACACACTCTGATTAACAGCAGCACTATCGAACAAAAAAGTTTGTCCGAATCCTGTGCTGTTTAAATACCTTTTTAACACCAACATACGGGTGAATCGTTCGGGAGTTATTTCCGATTGCCTCAATAATTCTTCTTCATGACCCACTAAATAGTCATAATATTCAAACCACTGTTCTTTGCTTAGTTTTTTCTCGTCGCTGCTAAAATAGTTCAGCACAAAACTATCCCATCTTTCTTTCTCAGCAATGCGTTTTGTTTTCAAATAGTCAGCTTTTCTTTTGCTTAAAGTTCGGTTAAATCTTATTTTCCGGCTTTCAAGAGCTTTGGTATATCGAAGATATTGTTTGCCAAATTGAGGTAATGTTTTGTCAATACCTTGAGTAAAAGATACAGGGTATGCCGGAAACGATTCAAACCCTTTACGGTTTTTTAATTCAATAGTAAAAATATTGTTTGCATTATCGTAGTCAATTCTGATGTCGCACCACCATTGTTTTTCAGATCTGTTCTTAATAAATTTTTTTACGAAGGCTTTGTTGTTTAGCGGACCTTTATAAACAAATGCTAATCCCAAAAAAGCTCTCAATTCGGGGTTGTCGTTTTTGAGTTTGATATCGTTATAGTCAAATGAAAAAAGAATACTCGATCTGTCCAGTCCCATTTTTTTTGAATACTTAACAGGTGATAATGCGAAAATATTATACATCGATTGCCCAAGATTGCCACGGTTTGATAATACCTTGTTCACATTACAATAAGTAGTGTCAGCATATCGTTCATCAAATAATAATGAATCGAAAGGAGATCTGAAAAGCGTGTTACTGAATTCTTTTGGATAGTGAATGTATGCATCCGATAAAATTCTGAAATTTTGTTTATTGATCTGAAAGGTTCCGTATTTTACATCACTTTCGGTAGAGTCTTTTGTTTCAATATCAGCAGGGGAAGCTTCGTCCGAATCTTTAAACTCAATTACTGAATTCGGAAAAAGATTTTTTAAAATGGTTTTTTCGTCTTCAGATAAACTTTTACTGGCTGCCAGATATTTAATGTTCAATCCTTTTATTTTTTCGAAAGACTGGATCGGCTTAATAAAAATGTTTCCCTGTGTTGAGATCTTTTGCAGATTATCCATTTTTGCCGTTTCGTCGGGCAAGTCGTACAAATAGTTATTGCTGATGTCTAAAACTTCCACTTGCTTTAATAAGCCAATATTAATAGGTAAGGAGCTAAATTGGTTTACCGGAAGAGCCAGATAACGCATATGTGAGGCAAGAACCAGATTGGGAATACTTTTTTCAAGATCGAGGTTATCGCAGTTGGTCAGTGTGAGTGCCTTGAGCTTTGCAATGGATTTAATCTCTGAAGGGACGAGACTGATATCGCTTTCATCAAAGGTAAGCGTGGTTAAATTTGGGAAGTTCTTTAGTGAACTAAACAGTGATGTGTACTTTAACCCAAGACATTCAACAAAGCTGATATTTTCAATTTGTTTCGAATTAAAGAAAGCAGGAGGGAAGTTGCTTTTTTGATAGCCAACTATGGTTATTTTATGTAAGTTCGGGAAATGGTTGATAGCTGCAAAAAACACAGAATCGTCTTCCAGATTGCAATCCAGATAATATTCCGTTACTTTTGCAGTATTGTCAAGTGCATCATCCAGGTCCGAAAAAATGTTGCCCTCCGTATTCTGTGCCCGAAGTGAAATAAGAATAAAAAAGTAAAACAATAAAAAGAATGCCTTTTTAAACATTATATCATTTTAAAATAAAAACTAAAAATAATAATAAAAGTTACAAAAGGAACGTAAAAAATCTATTTTATTTATTTTTTTTCAGGCAAGACTTTGTTTTTATTAAATGTTCTTCAATAGCCTAGGTATAAATGTAGGGATATAAAAATAATTGTAAAAAGAGAATGCGATCTATTTGTTTCTCATCATTTGCTTCATATTCCGCATTTGTTTTACCGGATTTTTGCCTGCCTGACTCACCGAACGCATCACCTTGCGGGTATCTTCAAATTGTTTGATCAGGCGGTTCACTTCCTGTATCGTGTTCCCGCTGCCAAGTGCAATACGTTTACGGCGGCTACCGTTGATCACATCGGGATTTTCTCTTTCTTCAGGAGTCATCGAACTGACAATGGCCTCAATTCCTTTAAAAGCGTCGTCCTTAATATCAACATCTTTCATGGCTTTGTCCATGCCGGGTATCATTCCAACAAGATCCTTGATGTTACCCATCTTTTGGATCTGCTTGATCTGTCCGATAAAATCGTTAAAGTTGAACTGATTCTTGGCTATTTTCTTTTGCAAACGGGCAGCGTCTTCCACGTCGAATTGTTCCTGAGCACGTTCAACCAAAGAAACAATATCACCCATCCCCAAAATACGATTGGCCATACGTTCGGGATAGAACACATCCAATGCATCCATTTTTTCGCCGAGCCCGACAAATTTAATAGGTTTGTTGACAACCGATTTTATGGTAAGTGCAGCACCACCACGTGTGTCGCCGTCAAGTTTGGTCAGAACCACACCATCGTAGTTCAATCTGTCGTTAAAAGCCTTGGCTGTATTCACGGCATCCTGACCGGTCATCGAATCCACCACAAACAAAATTTCCTGAGGAGAAGCTGCCTGCTTGATGTTCGATATTTCATTCATCATCTCTTCATCCACAGCCAAACGTCCTGCTGTATCTATGATGATCACATTAAAACCTCTTTCTTTGGCATGACTGATAGCTCTTTTTGCAAGCGAAACCGGTTTTTTATCTTCCAGATCGCTGAATACTTCCACAGTTACCTGTTCTCCCAATACTTTCAACTGTTCAACAGCAGCCGGACGATACACGTCGCAGGCTACCAGCAAAGGATTTTTGCCTTTTTTTGTTTTCAGGTAGTTTGCTAATTTGGCTGCAAAAGTTGTTTTTCCCGAACCTTGCAATCCGGCAATTAATATTATCGAAGGATTACCTTTTAAATTAATATCCGATTTCTCGCTTCCCATAAGGTCGGTGAGTTCATCGTGAACTATTTTCACCATCAACTGTCCGGGCGAAACAGCCGTCAGCACATTTTGTCCAAGCGCTTTTGCTTTAACTTCTTCGGTAAAACTTTTTGCGATCTTATAACTTACGTCGGCATCAAGTAATGCTTTTCTGACTTCTTTCAGCGATTCGGCAACATTGATCTCAGTAATGTGTCCTTGTCCTTTTAATATCTTAAACGCGCGGTCGAATTTTTCGCTCAGGTTCTCAAACATCGGATTTTATTTTTTTTGATTCGGGTGCAAAATTACAAAAAAGGGGCATAGTAAAAAGATGTTCATTATTTATTTTAAAAGGTATTGAAATTCAAAAACATATTCTGATTGAGAGGGTTTAATGAGCTTTTTGAATAATACCCGCTGTTTTTCTTAAAATAACTACTTTTGCAAAAGAATTTAAATCAAGTATAATTATGGAACTGATAGACGGAAAAAAGATCTCTGATCTGATAAAAGATGAGATCGCAAAAGAAGTCGGTAAAATTATTGCAGCAAACGGAAAGGTACCTCATCTGGCTGCAGTATTGGTTGGCGATGATCCGGCCAGTCAAACCTATGTTGCTTCGAAAGAACGTTCGTGCAAAGAAGTGGGTTTTATTTCTTCCTTATATAAATATCATGCCGGTATCAGCGAAGCAGAATTATTAAAGGCGATCGATTTTTTGAACAATGATGACGAAATTGACGGATTTATTGTTCAGTTGCCTCTTCCAAAACATATTTCCGGTCAGAAGATCATTGAAGCTATTGACCCTAAAAAAGATGTTGATGGATTCCATCCCGTTAATCTTGGAAATATGCTATTGGGCATACCGGGATTTCTTCCTGCAACTCCTTATGGCATAATGCAACTAATAGAACGTTATAATATCGAAACCGAAGGAAAAAATTGCGTGATACTTGGACGTAGTAATATTGTTGGCACTCCTATGAGCGTTTTGCTTTCACGCAATACCAATCCCGGAAATTGTACTGTGACCTTATGCCATAGCAAAACACAAAACCTTTCAGATATCACCCTTCAGGCTGATATTTTGATAGCTGCCATTGGTAAACCTGAATTTGTAACTGCCGATATGGTGAAAAAAGGTGCCATTGTTATAGATGTTGGTATTCATAGAATTCCCGATGCAGGAACTAAATCGGGATTTCGGCTGAAAGGCGATGTGAAATTCGATGAAGTTTCGAAGAAATGTTCTTTCATCACACCGGTCCCCGGTGGAGTAGGCCCTATGACTATTGTAGGTTTACTCATGAATACCCTCAAAGCCTCAAAAAATAAAGTATAGACGCTTTGGACAAGCAACAATTAACTCAACAGGGCAAACTGCTTCCCTTGATGGAAGAATTTTACAGTTTGCAGGGCGAAGGTCATCAAACCGGAAAACCTGCTTGGTTTATCCGTATTGGTGGCTGTGATGTAGGATGCAGTTGGTGCGATGTAAAAGAGTCGTGGAATGCGGATCTTCATCCGTTAACATTGGTTGATGAGATTGTTGAACATGCAGCCAATTGTCCTGCAAAAGCTGTTGTGGTTACAGGAGGCGAACCACTTCAATATAATATGGATTACTTATGCAGCCAACTAAAACAAAAAGGTATCAAAACCTATCTTGAGACCTCAGGAAGTGAGAACTTAAGCGGTAGGTGGGATTGGATATGTTTGTCGCCAAAACTTAATGCTCCACCCTTATCTGATCTGTCGTACATTGCTGATGAACTGAAGGTAATTATTCAATCGCCATCAGACTTTGAATGGGCAGAAAAAAATGCAACAAAAGTAAAAACGGAATGCAAACTTTTGCTGCAACCAGAATGGAGTCAGTATCATAAAATGATCCAACCGATCGTAGATTATATCCTTTGCCATCCGAAATGGACCATTTCATTGCAGGCTCATAAATTTATGCGGATTCCATAATAAATCCAATACCTAATAATCTTCTTTTATAGTTTAACTTTGATATAATCGCAAACCAACTTCCGGTTTGCAAAATAAAACCTATATTTGTCAAGTTAAATACTATATTAATCAATTTGAATTATGACCAAAATAAAATTCTGGATATCCATACTTACAATACTATTTTGTTTTCAGGTTTCAGTTGCGCAAATAAATTATTCTACTAAGGATAAAAAAGCCATAAAATATTTCGATAAAGCTATGGAGTATTTTAAAGCGAAAGATTTTATCAATTGCGAAACAAATTTATTGAGTGCCATCAAGGCAGATGATCAGTTTATTGAAGCTCACATGATGTTGGGGCAGATCTATGATGAGCAAAGACAATATGAAAATGCGGTTAAATCGTATAACACCGTTATTGATATTGACCCTGATTTTTTCCCAAATATATATTTCACGGTTGCAAACGATGAATTCTCGCTTGCCAACTATTCTGATGCGAAACAACATCTTGAAAAATACCTAATCTACCATGATATTTCTCCTGTTATGAAAAAACGAGCCGGGTTTTTATTGAAATGTGCTGAATTTTCAATTGAAGCAGTAAAAAACCCTGTTCCATTTACACCGGTTAATATAGGAGATAGTATTAATTCAGAAAATGACGAGTATTCACCGACTCTTACTATTGATGAGCAAACCATGATCGTTACAGTTTTGCGACCCCGTGATGAATATACAATAACAGGGAGATCAAAAGAAGAGGATTTTTATATGAGTATAAAGGGAAAAGACGGAAGTTGGGGGAAAATGAAAAGATTAGGTCCACCATTAAATTCGCATGGAAATGAAGGGTGTCCCAGTATTTCTTCTGATGGAAAGATATTGTATTTTACAATTTGTAACCGAAGTGATGGTCTTGGAAGTTGCGACCTTTATTTCTCGGAGCGAAAAGGAAATTCATGGTCCAATCCTGTAAATATGGGAATTAAAGTTAATTCAACAACTTGGGATTCACAACCCAGTATTTCGCCTGACGGAAACACTTTATACTTTTCAAGTGCCCGCAGTGGTGGAAAGGGAAATATGGATATTTGGAAAACGACCAAAAATGAAAACGGAAGTTGGACAACTCCTGTGAATATCGGAGATTCGATAAATACAGAAGGGGATGAACAATCACCATTTATTCATCCCGATGGAAGAACTCTCTATTTTTGTTCTACTGGTCACCCTGGGTTGGGTGGTTACGATATTTTTTATTCTCATATGGATGATAACGGCAACTGGTCATCTGCAAAAAATATCGGTTATCCGATAAATTCAAATAAAGAGGAAGGTTTCTTATTTGTCAATGGTATGGGTAATAAAGCATATTTTGCATCAGATCAGCATGGAGGTAAAGGAGGAATGGATATTTACAGCTTCGATTTATATGAAGGGGCAAGACCAACGGCTGTAACCTATATGAAAGGGATCGTATACGATTCAAAAACACGCCAGCGCTTGCAAGCTAAATTTGAGTTAATTGATTTATCTACTTCCAAAACAGTTGCACAGTCAAATTCCGATCCTTTAAACGGAGAGTTTATGGTTAGTTTGCCTACCGACAGGAATTATGCACTGAATGTTTCACGCGACGGTTATTTATTTTATTCTGAGAATTTCGAATTAAAAGGTGATCATTCAAAATTAAAACCATACGCTAAAGATATTCTGCTTCAGCCTATCGAAACTGGTAGTATCGTTATATTAAAAAATATCTTTTTCGATTTCGACAAATCAGATCTGAAACCTGAATCTCAGGTTGAACTGAATCGTCTGGTTGGATTATTACAAAAAAATGTTCGTTTGAAAATTGAAATTGGTGGACACACTGATAATAAAGGTACTGCTGCATATAACCAGAACTTATCAGAAGAAAGAGCCAAATCCGTTTATGAATATCTTGTAAACAAAGGAATTGATAAAACAAGGTTAACATACAAAGGGTATGGGTTAACAAAACCAATCGACACGAATGATACTGATGAAGGAAGAGCCAATAACCGGCGTACAGAGTTTAAAGTCATTAGCAATTAAACATAACAAAAGTAATTGATATCTATGGGTTTGAAAGTTAAAACCTGCATTTTTTGTATTGTCATGGTTATAGCATTTCATTACAATGGATATTGTCAATTAACCAAGCAATATCATAAAGCAGCATATCCTTTCTGGCAATATTTGCCTGCCGATAGCATTCTGAAAAATAATCCTCCAGTTTTGATCTTTTTGCACGGTCGCAGCTTATCCGGAAATAATTTAGAATTAGTGAAAAGGTACGGTATAATTTGTGAATTATTGCATGGTAGAAATATTCCTGCAATTATTGTTGCACCGCAACTTGCTTATAAAAAAGGATGGGAACCCGATAAAATTCTTAGTGTTTTAAATTATATACAAGCAACTTTTAAAACTGATACAACCCGTGTTTATATTGTTGGCATGAGCTTGGGAGGCTATGGAACTTTGTTTTTCGCCGGGAAATATCCTAATCGTATCACTGCAGCTGTTGCATTATGTGGTGGTGGTAGTGTTGCTGATGCATGCCGTTTGGCTGGGATAAATCTTTGGATCATGCATGGAAAAAAAGATGTTGCAGTTCCATTTGCAGAATCAGAACGCATGGTATCTGCAATAAAAAAATGCGGAAATGCTTCAAAATTAAGATATACAGTTTACGAAAACTACGACCATGGAGATATGGCAAGAGTTTTTCGTCAGGATAGTATCTATGATTGGATGTTCAAGCTTCGGAAATAAAAGCATATTATTATCCTGTGTATTCGATTCATAACTAAAAATATTTTGCATAAATTTATTGCCATTTCTTTGGTTATATCGGAATTAATATTAATTTTGCACCCCAATTTAATTTAAGATAAGTAAAGTAATTATTAACCCCTGTCTGTAAAAATGTTACAGGCATACAAAAACAAAAAACAATTCATGATTGAAGAAACAAATTTGAACGAAATTGAAAACGTTCAGGAAAATCAACCTGATGCTGAAAATCAGGAAACACCAGTTAATGAGGTACAGGAAGTGAAAGATGAAGTTGTTGAAGAACCCGTTGCAGAAGTAATTGAAGAACCTGTTGCAGAAGTAATTGAAGAACCCGTTGCAGAAGTAATTGAAGAACCTGTTGCAGAAGTTGTTGAAGAACCTGTTGCGAAAGTTATTGAAAAACCCGTTGTAAAAGCAGTAAAAAAAGAGGAAGTTGAAGAAGAAGAATTTGACTGGACTACGATTGGAAAGAAATATGATAATTATTCCAGTAAACAACGTCAGGAACTGGAAGATATTTATGATAAAACTTTGAGTTCTATTGTGGAACAGGAAGTTGTTATGGGTACAATAGTAGGAATGAATAATCGTGAAGTTGTAGTAAACATTGGTTTTAAATCTGATGCTGTTATTACATTAAACGAATTCAGAGATACTCAGGATTTAAAAGTAGGTGATAAAGTTGAAGTATATGTTGAAAGTCAGGAAAACCTTACCGGTCAGCTTATATTATCTCATAAAAAAGCTAAACTACTTAAAGCTTGGGATCGTGTAAACGAAGCTCTTGAAAAAGATGAAATTATCACAGGCTTTGTTAAATGTCGTACCAAAGGTGGTTTAATTGTTGATGTTTTTGGAATTGAAGCATTTTTACCCGGTTCACAAATTGATGTGAAACCGATCCGCGATTATGATGTTTATGTTGGCAAAAACATGGAATTTAAAGTGGTTAAAGTTAACAACGAGTATAAAAACGTTGTTGTTTCGCATAAAGCACTTATTGAAGACGAACTGGAACAACAAAAATCTCAGATCATTGCCAAGCTTGAAAAAGGTCAGGTTTTGGAAGGAACTGTTAAGAATATTACTTCCTATGGTGTCTTTATTGATCTCGGCGGTGTTGACGGACTTATCCATATCACGGACTTGTCATGGGGCCGTATCAATCATCCCGAAGAAATAGTAACCTTAGATGAAAAAATTCAGGTTGTTATTTTAGATTTTGATGAAAATAAAAAACGCATTGCTCTTGGCTTAAAACAATTAACTCCTCATCCATGGGATTCTTTAGATGCAAATCTAAAAATTGGTGATAAAGTAAAAGGTAAAGTTGTTGTGATTGCTGATTATGGTGCATTTATCGAAATTACTAAAGGTGTTGAAGGTTTGATCCATGTTTCAGAAATGTCATGGTCACAACATTTACGTACAGCTCATGATTTCTTAAAAGTAGGTGATGAAGTAGAAGCTGTTGTTTTAACTCTTGATCGTGAAGAACGTAAAATGTCATTAGGTATTAAACAACTGATTCCTGATCCATGGACCAATATCAGCGAAAGATATCCTGTAAATTCGCAGCACCAAGCTATTGTTCGCAACTTTACAAATTTTGGAATTTTTGTAGAACTTGAAGAAGGTGTTGACGGATTGATCCATATTTCTGACCTTTCTTGGTCTAAAAAAATCAAACATCCTGCTGAATTTACCAAAATAGGTGAAAAAATAGATGTTATTGTTTTGGAAGTGGATATTGAAAACCGTCGTTTGAGCTTAGGCCACAAACAGCTCGAAGAAAATCCTTGGGATGTTTTCGAAACAGTATTTGCAGTAGATTCTGTTCATAAAGGAACCATTGTAAATGCAAATGATAAAGGCGGAATAATTTCATTACCATACGGTGTTGAAGGTTTTGCTCCGGCACGTCATTTACTGAAAGAAGATAATACTACTGCACGTGCAGAAGAAACTCTTGATTTTAAAGTTCTTGAATTCTCTAAAGAAAATAAAAAGATTCTTGTTTCGCATTCAAAAATGTGGCAGGATGTAATAAATGCTGAAAAAGAGAAACAAGTTGCTGAGAAAAAAGTAAAGGACAATGTCACCAAGAAAGCTGTTAAAAAAATAAAAGACAACATGGAAAAAACAACTTTAGGTGATCTCGAAGTTCTCGCGAATTTAAAATCGGATATGGAACAAACCGAACGCGAAACTTTTGATAAAAATTATAAAGCAAAAGAAAACAAGAAAGCAAAAGCAGCAAAAGAAGAAAAGGGAGAAGAATAATTCTTGATTTCTTTGAAGATAAAAAGCCGTTTCAAATATTGAAACGGCTTTTTTTTAAATAATTACTGAATAATTTGGTAGGTTCGATTAACTTATCGAAATTTGCACTCGGAATTATACGGATTCTTTTGTTCTTTGATTATTGCTTCGTATAATTAATACTTTTACTACTATTCACAAATAAAGATTTGTGATAATACTTAATAAAACTAAACTAACTAAAAAATGTCTGCTCATAGCGAAAACTCATCATTGAGCGCAAAACTTCACCAAGCCACAGAAGTCAAAAGTGCAAAGTGTTATCAATGCGGGAAATGTTCTGCTGGATGCCCTTTGTCGACCGAAATGGAATATCCTCCGAGTGTGATAATGCGCATGCTTCAGACCGAAGATCTAAAGAACGACAGGAAAATCCTCAAATCCCAAACCATTTGGGTATGCGTTTCATGTGAAATGTGTCTTTCGAGATGTCCCATGGAAATCGATATACCCAAAGTAATGGATTTTATGCGTCAAAAATCTATTGCGGAAGGTTTGTCCAATCCAAAATCAAAGAATATCATCAGATTTCATAAAGCCTTTTTGGACTCCATTAAATACACAGGAAGATTGCATGAAATTAGTCTTGTTGCCGATTATAAAATGCGCAGCATGCACCTAACGCAGGATGTGATGATGGTTCCGAAAATGCTGTCAAGAGGCAAACTGCCTATTTTACCCGAAATAATTAAGGATAAGAAAAAAGTATCGGGTTTCTTCAAAAAATCAGAACATACAAATTTTTAAGTTATTTGCCGATGGTTAATTGAGCATCTTTCATTGAAGATGCTCAGTTCAGCACGACAAAACCTAATAAAATATAAAACAATGCAGAAAAAAATTGGATATTACCCCGGATGCTCGCTCGAAGGCTCTGCACGCGAATATAACGAATCGGTTCAAACTTTGGCTAAAGCTTTTGATGTTACTCTGGAACAGGTTCCTGATTGGAATTGTTGCGGAGCAACTGCTGCTCATAATTTAAATAAGGTTCTGTCATTTGCATTGCCTGCACGTATATTAGCCAATGCTGAAAAGGCTGGTATGGAGAACATATTGGTACCTTGTGCAGCTTGCTATAACAGGTTGAGTATGGTTCAACACGAACTTGGCAAAAACGAATCTTTGCGAAATGAAGTAAATGCGATTATTGAGGCTGACCTGAAATGCAATCTGAAAATTCTAAACATTATTCAGTTTATTCAAATGTTCATTTCGGATTTTGTAGGCGACAAACAACAATTGCTGTTCAATAAAAAAGTGGCTTGCTATTATGGTTGTTTATTGGTTCGTCCGAATGATGTGCTTGGATTCGATCGGGCAGAAGATCCGCAAATGATGGATGAGGTGATGAAAAGCCTTGGTGCAGACACGATCGATTGGCCTTTTAAAACAGAATGCTGTGGTGCGGGTTTGTCGGTTAGCAGAACAGATATAGTCGGGAATCTTTCAGGCAGGATTGTGAAAGAAGCTGCCGACAGAGGAGCTGAAGCCATTATTGTAGCATGTCCGATGTGTCATTCGAACTTGGATATGCGTCGTCCGGCTATTGAAAAGGCTATTGGCGAAAAGATCGATATTCCTGTGATCTATATTAGTCAGGCGATCGATATGGCGTTGGGAAAGACTCAAAAGGAAACAGGTATTAACAGGCATTTTGTTCCGGTAAATATTGAACTGAAGAAGAAAGAAGCCGAACCACAAGTGGTAATTGAAAAAACTGAGGAGAAATAATCATGGCACGAATAGGAGTATTTATTTGTCACTGTGGCGAAAACATAAGCGCTACGGTTGATTGTGAAAAAGTAGCGAAAGTTGCTTCCGAATTTCCGGGGGTTGCAGTGAGTGTCGACTATAAATATATGTGTTCCGATCCGGGTCAAAACCTGGTGAAAGAAGCTATCATTGAACATAAACTTACCGGAGTTGTCGTTTCGGCCTGTTCCCCGCGTATGCACGAACCTACTTTCAGAAATGCATGTGCTGAAGCCGGATTGAATCCATTTTTATGCGAAATGGCCAACATACGTGAACATTGTTCATGGGTGCACGAAAAAGGTGATGCAACTACACAAAAAGCTATTGATATTGTCAGAACTCTTGTAGAAAAAGTGAAACGCAATGAAGCTTTGGCGCCAATTTACGTTCCGATCAGCAAAACAGCCGTAGTTATCGGCGGAGGAGTTGCCGGAATTCAGGCTGCATTGGATATTGCCGATGCCGGTCATAAAGTAGTAATGGTTGAAAGAGAACCTTCCATAGGTGGTCATATGTCGCAACTGTCGGAAACGTTTCCGACCCTGGATTGCTCGCAGTGTATTTTAACTCCGCGCATGGTTGATGTGGCACGTCATCCGAATATAACTCTATATACCTATGCCGAAATTGAAAGCGTTGACGGTTCCATCGGGAATTTCAATGTGAAGATACGCCTGAAATCAAAAAGTCTGGATGAAAAGGTTTGTACCGGTTGCGGCGCTTGCATACAGAAATGTCCCGTTAAGAAAATCCCCAGTGAATTTGAACAGGGATTGGGAATGAGAACTGCTATTTATGTTCCTTTTCCGCAGGCAGTACCCAACAAACCGGTTATTGACCGTAAAAATTGCACGTATTATATCAAAGGAAAATGCAAGGTTTGTGAAATAGTTTGCCCTACCAAAGCCATACGTTTCGATCAGGAAGATAGTTTTGTGGAAGTTCAGGCCGGTGCATTGCTGCTGGCTACGGGATTCGATGTGTTGAAAACATCAGCTTTCCCGGAGTACGGTTACGGAAAATACAAGGATGTTATCGACGGTTTGCAATTCGAACGTTTGGCTTCCGCTTCGGGACCTACAAAGGGAGAAATCCGCCGTCCGTCGGATGGTCAGATACCAAAGAAAATAGTTTTCATTGCCTGTGCAGGTTCACGCGATCCCGCCAAAGGCAGAGAATATTGCTCGAAAATATGCTGCATGTACACTGCAAAACATGCCATGCTCTATAAACATAAAGTGCACGAAGGAACTCCGTATATTTTCTACATGGACATCCGGGCAACCGGTAAGATGTATGAAGAATTCGTTCGCCGTGCCATCGAAGAAGATGAAGTGAAATATATCCGCGGACGTGTTTCGCAGGTGTATGAGAAAAACGGAAAACTAATCGTTAGAGGAGTAGATACCTTGCTGATGGGCCAGCCGGTGGAAATTGAAGCCGACATGGTGGTGCTTGCAACGGCAGGTATTGCCAACCAGGGATCAGAAGAATTAGCGCAAAAACTGCATGTGTCGTATGATAAACATAAGTTCTTTTCGGAAGCTCATCCAAAACTGAAACCCGTTGAAACCAACACTGCCGGTATTTTTCTGGCAGGTGCATGCCAATCAACGAAAGACATTCCGGAAACGGTTGCTGCTGCTTCGGGAGCTGCTGCCAAAGTGGTTGGTTTGTTCTCGAACGATATGCTGAAACGAGATCCTTTGATAGCGATCGTTAAAAAGAGTCCTCCGCCGGTGTATTCAAGTTGTACGGGCTGTTTCATGTGCATACAGGTTTGTCCGTATCAGGCCATCGATAAAGAAGAGATCAAAGACCGCAACGGAAATATCATAAAAACAATTTCGCATATCAATCCGGGATTATGCCAGGGATGCGGCACCTGTGTGGCATTCTGCAAATCGAAATCCATCGATATACTCGGATATAATCACGACCAGGTGTATGCAGAAGTTTCAGCTTTGCTGAACGAATAGTAAACATTGTGAATAATGAAAAAAAATTGAAAAATGGAAACAAATAATAATAACAGCTTCGAACCTAAAGTGGTTGCGTTTGTTTGCAATTGGTGTACTTATGCCGGAGCCGACCTGACAGGTACCAGCCGTATTAAATACGCGCCGAATGTGAAGATCATCAGGTTTCCGTGTACGGGCCGCATCGATTATATGTTGCTGATGAAAGCTTTTGCGAATGGCGCCGACGGCATCATCGTTTCGGGCTGCCATCCCAACGACTGTCATTACACTTCGGGCAATTTCCATGCACGCCGCCGCTGGATGATATTTCGCAATTTGTGCGATTTTATCGGAATGGATATGAACCGCGTGGTTTTTTCGTGGGTTTCAGCAGCCGAAGGAGCCAAATGGGCCGAAATTGTGAACACAACCGTCGATACAATCCGGCAGTTGGGTCCCGCAACTTCGTTCCAAAAACTTATTAAAAATTCAGTATTTGAGGAGGTAGGCAATGAATAATATTCAACAGAAAACCAAAGAACTTTTGGAATCGGGCGCTTGTACGCTTATCATAGGATACGAAAAAGGCACGGGCGGAAAAGCCCGGCCCGTGTTCGTGAGAAAAGCGGAACATGCTGCCAAGCTTATTTTCGACGAAAGTTGCGACCAAAATATAGCCGGCTATTTATACCGTCAGGAAATTAAAAACGAAAGCAAAAAAGCCATCGTGGCAAACAACCATACGCTGAAAAGCATAGTGGAACTTGCTTCGGAAAACCAGATACATGAAGGTGATTTTATGGTGCTGGCTTTTACGGCCGAAGGCGAAATCATCGAACTGAAAAGCTTCGAAGAGATAGAAAAGCATGTGGCTACACTTTATCACGGTTTGAATGACGAAGACAAAGCTACGATGCAGAAAATTGAAGCCATGACGATGGAAGAACGCTGGGGGTTTTGGGAAAACGAATTTTCGAAATGCATTAAATGTTATGCTTGCCGCGCTTCGTGCCCCATGTGCTATTGCCCAACCTGCACGGTTGAGATCAATCAGCCGCAATGGATACCGGTGCCCTCGCATACGCTGGGCAATTTGGAATGGCATGTGATGAGAGCCATGCATCTGGCCGGACGCTGCATCACCTGCGGACAATGCGCCAAATCATGCCCGCTGGATTTGCCCATACATTTGCTAACTTACAAAGTTGCTCTTGATTCGGAGCAATATTTCGACAGCGTTGCCGGAACTTCGGTGTGCGCCAACAACGTACTGGCAACTTTTAAAACTGAAGATCACGAAAATTTTATCCGTTAAGCCATGGAAAGAAAATTGTTAACCAAAGATTCATACAAACTGCTGATCAGTAAAATTATTTCCGGCAAATATCAGTTGGTTGCTCCGGTGAAAGTTGATGCACTTGTTGATTTCAGACGCATCAAATCGGCAGACGAAATTACGGAGGATTATATCGTAACGGTTTCTTCGGCAAAGAGTGTTGCGTTTCCGCGCAACGAAAAGCTTTTTGGTTTTGAGAAAAATAATAAGAAACTGGAACAAACCGATTTTGATTTCGACAGCATCCCGCATACGGTGTTGCTGGGCGTTCGTCCGTGCGATGCCATGGGCTTTGCATCGCTCACTTCCATTTTTTGCTGGGACAGTGTCGATAAAATTTATACCACCCGCCTGGAACGTACTATCATTATAGGCATGAGTTGCGCCAAGGCCGACGCGAGTTGTTTTTGCACTTCGGTAAAAGGCAATCCGGGCAACACAGCCGGAAACGACCTGCTGCTGACCAAAACTCCGGATGGAGATTATATCACCGAAATCGTTACCGAAAAAGGAGCGAAGCTGGTGGCCGAATTTTATGAACTGTTTAGAGAAGATAAAGGAGCCGAAAAAGAACCTCTGCTGGCAAATGTGCCCGAGGTGTTCGAATTGGACGGCATCCTGGCAAAGATTAATTCGAAGTTCGACGACGAAGTTTTTTGGAGCGAACAAGCCATGCGGTGTTTGGGTTGCGGAGCCTGTGCTTATGTGTGCCCAACCTGCGCCTGTTTCGACATTCAGGACGAAAGCCACGGCAAAACCGGTCAACGGGTGCGCTGCTGGGATTCGTGCGGGCTGAGTTTGTTCACCCTGCACACTTCGGGCCACAACCCGCGCCAAAATCAGGGACAACGCTGGAGACAACGACTGATGCACAAATTTTCGTATATGCCCGACCGCCTCAACACGGTAGGTTGCGTGGGTTGCGGACGCTGTTCGCGCGCTTGCCCGGTGGATATGAACATTGCCGAACATCTGAAAAGCATTATTGACAACTAAAAAAAGATTTCTAATATCATGGAAACACAAAATATTTATCTGCCCTATTTGATGGAAATTGAAAAAATTTCGGAAGAAGCTCCTTTTGTGAAAACGTTTCGGCTGAAATTTATCAATCCCGAAGATGCCGAAAGTTTTTCGTTTCGCACCGGGCAGTTTGGCGAATATTCGGTTGCCGGAGTGGGCGAATCGACATTTTGCATCGCCTCGGCGCCCACGCGCAAAGGTTATATTGAATGCACTTTCCGCAAGGCAGGCAGCGTAACCACCGCCTTGTCGGATATGGAAGAAGGCAGCACCCTCGGGTTCAGAGGGCCTTATGGCAATGTGTTCCCGATTGACGAATGGAAAGGCAAAAGCCTGCTGTTTATCGCCGGGGGCATAGCGTTGCCGCCCATGCGAAGCGTGATTTGGAACTGCCTCGACCTGCGCGAAAATTTTAAGGACATCACCATAGTGTATGGCGCCAAAAGCGTGGCCGACCTGGTTTATAAAGAAGAACTCCGCTTATGGGACGAACGCCCCGACGTGAAACTGGTGACCACTGTGGACCCCGGCGGCGAAACTCCCGACTGGAAAGGGGAGGTGGGGTTTGTGCCCACGGTGCTCGACAAACTGGCGCCCAAATCGGAAAACACCATCGCCATTGTTTGCGGACCGCCCATTATGATAAAATTTACCTTCCCGATACTGGAAAAATACGGTTTTGCCGACGACATGGTTTATACCACTTTGGAAAATCGTATGAAATGCGGTTTCGGTAAATGCGGCCGCTGCAATGTGGGGAAAACCTATGTGTGCAAAGACGGCCCCGTGTTCAGCCTGAAACAACTCAAACAATTGCCCGACGAATATTAAGGTAAATAAACTTTTCTGACTAGATGATCATTGAATTGCAGATGTTCAGATGCTATAAGCTTTAGTTATAGTATAAAAATATATAATACCTTTTGCTCTTATTAAATCTCAATACCAACTCTAAACTAATTAGCTAATTTCATTTCTTCGTATTCAAAATCTTCTCCACTTTTTCCGATTCAATTCCCTTGCTGCCGTCCCAGGTAATCTTGTGAATATAGCTGATATCGCTCGTCACGCGTTCATCCTCGCTTTCGGTATCATATTGAATCGTGCGAACGTTCAACAAAAGCGTGTTGCGTTTGCCGCCCGGGTCCTGCGGAAAAACATAGGTGTACGACACATTAAATATCCCCGCTTCCGATTCTTTGGTGGCGCGCGCAAATTCAGTCAGGTTGTTTCCCGAACGAAACAAAAGCACGTCGCCGTTCATAAAGCTGCAGGCTTCGTAAATAAAACTCACGGCAAATATTTTCGAAACCCCGTCGAAGCCGGTGGGGTCGATTTTCCTTATCGATAAACCATAACCGAAACTATTCGACACCGACATTTCGGAATAGATGGGCTTGAACACAACCGTGCTGATAATTTTCCCGTCCGACACAATTTTTCCGGTCATCTTAAATCCGTCGTCGGCCGTTTTCGACGATGGGGCACACACAAAATAATAAGTAATGCCGGTTTCCGTAAACTTTGAAGTCGCAAACGAAATCAAATTTCCCCAAACATAGCCGGTGGTGTAGGCGCCGTTGTTCGTAAAACCCACTTTATACCAGCAGGCCGACATGCCGTTCAATTCGAAAGTATTTTCCGAACGCAAAATAATTTTGAGCGGTGTTGCAATCGGCAAATTGCAAACTATGGTCGATGTGGGCGAATCCGACTGTCGCACGTTCACCTTGTCGGCATACAAAAAAACATCGGCCCCGATGCTGAATTTGCCGTGTAAATACACGCAACTGTCGCTTTGTGCCGATACTTTTGCCAGACCGAAACTGCATACCATTATAATAAGAAATAATATTTTGAAGTTCATCCTTTGATTTTTATTCAAAGATATTCTTTTATTGAAAAACAACTTCCATCTGCAGGATTTTTTTTCGAAGCTTTCCGTTTCCATGTTTTTTAAATCATTTTGATTAATTTTGTTTTCATAAAATCATGTTTATGAAAAAACTCAGTATCATTTTTTGTTTTCTATCGTTATTGTTTTTCGGTTGCCATAATCAGCGCACCCGTTTGGTTCTTTATGCTGGTTTCACTCAGGGCGGAACATTTCACATAAAGTTCTATAGCGGGGCAGACAGTACTAAAATAGAACATGACATCGATTCACTACTGACCGTGATTAGTTCAACAGCATCGGTATTTGATTCCAATTCCATCATCTCAAAAGTGAATGTTAATCAGGATGTGGTGCTCAACGAGCATTTTATCAAACTATTCAACAAATCTGTGGAAGTATCAAAAGCCAGCAACGGAAGTTTCGATTTCACCGTGGGACCATTGGTCCGTGCATGGGGATTTTGGCGCAAAAGAAGAATGGATCTTACCCAAAAGCAGGTCGATAGTTTGAAAGCTTTTGTAGGATACAAAACCGTTTCGCTCAAAGGCGGAAAAGTCATAAAGCAGCATCCTGAATCGATGCTCGATTTTAACGCCATAGCCCAGGGATACTCAGTTGATGTGATCTCCGAATACCTGATGAGCCATAACTGCAACGATTTTGTGGTTGAGGTTGGGGGTGAAGTGCGTTCACACGGATTTAAAAATAAAACAGAAAATTGGCTGGTAGGTATTGAAAAACCTGCACCGGATGCAAATTCAAATGAAGTGATTCAAACTAAAATTGCATTGGGGAACAAAGCTTTGGCGACTTCAGGAAACTATCGGAAATTCTTTATAAAAGATGGAAAAAAATATTCTCATTCCATTGACCCCGCTACCGGATTTCCCGTTCAACATTCCATGCTTAGTGTAAGTGTATTGGCCGACGATTGTTTTACAGCCGACGGATACGGAACGGTTTTTATGGTATTAGGACTTGAAAGATCAAAAGAGTTTATAAAAGCTCATCCGGGGCTTGATGCCTATTTTATTTATTCCGATAGTCTTGGTAATTATAAAACGGAATATACCAAAGGATTTGAAAGTATAATAGTAAAATAATAAGGCGAGTTCTCTTAAATCAAAATCAGTTCACCCAGATCTTGTCTGTCGAAACTCCGTGGCAACTGTTGCATTGTCCGGAAGTGGCTTTTGAGTTCATGAATTTAGTAGTGCCCGTTGTTCCTGTAATAGCAGGATACAATCCATTGGTAAAATCAACGGTATTTGTTGTAAAAAAATTACCTTTTGAATCCACCTCAATAACGGCTTCAACTATTCCGGTACCAGCACTTCCGGTAAAGATATGTACGGTTCCGTTTCCATTGGTTGATGTTATTGTGGCATTATATACTGTACCCGCCACATTAAAAGTACCGGTTCCGCTTCCACCGCTTTTATGACAATTCATACAGTTTTGACCCATGTTATGGCTTCGGGATTCGTTATTTTTCGAAATATTCGAAGTGCTATCTTTCTTGCAGCTGTGGGTTAATACTATAGCTACAATAAAAGTAACCAGTACCGACAAAATGATCTTTAGTTTACGCATAGCAGGATGTTTTTTACAAATATAACATTTTTCTGATGGTTATTTGATTATTCCTTAAAAATGATTGTAATTTTGATTTTTATCAATAACCCACAAACTTATTAGGTTCTGCCAATCAACCCATGACGGTATAAAAATATAGTTTTAATTAATATTACTATTTTGAACAATTTTTTGTTGATATTTTGAAATCGCATTTGACTTTTCGAGTTTTTATTTCGTATATTTGTAAAAAAATTACTGTCTATGAAAAAAATTATCGCTTTAGCATCTGTGCTATTCTTAACTACTGAAGGTTTTTCTCAGACTTCACTGACCTATCAGAAAAACGCCCTTCAATTTGGCGATTCTGTCCAATCTCATGAATTTGTATACACAAGCCCTGGTAATGATGGTGCTAATCAAATATGGGATTTTTCAAAAATTGTTTATACATCAAAAAACCAAACAGCAAATGTTAAAAACACACCATCAGCTATACTTGAAGATGTTGGTAGTTACAATACAATTCTTTCCGAAAGCGGATATGAGTATTATTTTGATTTAAGCGAAAGTGCCCTAATATTAAAAGGATATACTTCTGCTGATCTGTCGACCATTTATACCGACCCTATTTTGAAAATGAAATATCCGTTTGCTTTTGGTGAAAAATATACCGATGCTTTTGCTGGTCATGCTTTATTTAAAAAAGTAACTCAGATATCTTTTACCGGCGATTATACCGTTTCTGCCGATGCCTATGGTACACTCATTGCCCCCGACAGAACTTACACGAATGTATTGCGATTAACAATCACCAAAAATTCTATTCAAACCAACCCTTGCAGCACTATCAAAGCCGACCAGACATTTTATTATTGGTATGCAGAAGGATACAGGTATCCTGTTTTAACTCTAAACTACAAATCGACACAACAAAATGCTGATGAACCGATAATTGAAAAATCTGGTTTTTATAATCAACAACAAAGCAATAATAATACTGTTGCTACAGGTATAGATGATCAGCAAAATGCAGATTTCGCTTTAAACTCCTATCCCAATCCTTTTTACGATATTGTTAGTTATTCTTATTTCTTAAGAAAACCCATGAATGTAAGCATCGAGTTTTTCGATATGTCGGGTAAATTGAACGATTTTATTATAGATAATCAGATTCAGACAGCTGGAATCCATAACGGCGAGGTCGATGCAAAAGCTTTGACTTTGGTGCCCGGTGTTTATTACATCAGGTTTACTTTTGATGATAAGGTTATTGTAAAGAAAGTCGTAAAGATATAGTGATACAGAAAATCTTTTATATCCCGGTACACGTTATCGGGATTTTTTTTGCTTAATAGTGAACAATCAAAAGGGTTTTTAAAGATAAAGTGTTTTGCTGCGTTTTAGTGATATTTCTTTTAACTGGTATATTTCCGCTGTTGAAGGGAAATCAAATATTTTCTGTTGTACCTCTTTTGGAAAAAGTCGTTTAATATCTTCGCTGTACAAGTCTCCATCGCGCGGTGCATCATGGCTTTTGATATTAATTCCATCCTGTGTTTTTTCTACATTCAATACTAAAGGCACCGACCATCCGCTTCCTAAAACAGTTTTGCCATCCTTTATGTAATATTCCTGCAGATAAGCCCACAAAAATATTTTATCCTTTTCGATCGTAAAGATTTTATTGGCACTAAAAACACTTCCGCCAAATGAAGTTGCCATTATTTTTGTATCCAAATATTTTTCAACTTGCTTCGAATCATCTGCAGTTAGTTTTAGTTGATTCTGAAGACAAGAAACTAAAAGCAAAAAACTAAATAGTAAAAGATATATAGGTTTTCTTTGGAGCTGCTTTATCATAAATTTTTTTATTGCAAAACACTTCTTTCAGAATTTCTTTTTTATCACCAGTATCTTTAATGGAGGAAAAGTGGTTGGGAAAGAAGCCGGTTTGATCTCGGTTTGCATACCGAGTTCTTCGAAATTCTTCCGGTATTCCTTAATGTGTATGAAATCGGAAATAATACCCGTGCCGCCTTTTTTCATCACCCTGTATACTTCGGAGCAGGCTTTTTTGCGGTCGGCAGCTTTACTAATGTTGTGCAGGCACAAATTACTCAGCACCACATCAAAGGCATTGTCGGAAAAACTCATGTCGCAGGCATCTTCGTTCACAATTTCGATCTTATCGTTTACGCCTTCGGCAACCACGTTCGACAGTGTGTTTGCCAGTTTGTTTTTTGTCAGGTCTTCTGCTTTCCAAATATCGATGCCATACGATCTGCCCGTAGTGAGCCGTTTGGCAGCTCCTATTGCTAATAGTCCGCGTCCGGTGCCTATGTCCAAAACCTTCTCATCGCCCCTCCAGTTAATGTAATTCAACATACGGTCGCGATGCTTCAGTTTGCCGTAAACGGAGTACAGCAGCATCCATAGGCCCGTTAAACCGCAGGTAATTCCTGTATAGATAAACCCAAAGGTGTATATATTGATCCCTCCAATTGTGATGACAGGGTAGAATACAGGCAGCAAGATTGCTATTATGCAGCAAATTAATAGATTTCGTATCACACCCGGTGCATCAATACCGTATTCGGGTCTTTTCATTTCGTATAGTTCAAGTAAGGTTTTCTAAAAAAGCAAAACTACTGAATTTTTACAAGCAGGAGGGATGTTTTTTAAGTAAAAAGGAAAGTGGTATTTTTTTATAATAATGTTAATTGGTGAGTTGCTGTATTTTATCCTGCAGAATAATACTTGCAATCATCTGATGATGAGTTTTTTATAATATAATACAGATTCTGTTCTTCCAATGCAAGGCCAAAACCATCGAATGCAAGCATGAAAACGTCGAATGCAAACAAGAAAACATCGAATGCAGCCTTGTTTTCGTCGAATGCAAACAAGAAAACGTCGAATGCAGCCTTGTTTTCGTCGAATGCAAGCATGAAAACGTCGAATGCAAACAAGAAAACGTCGAATGCAAACAAGAAAACGTCGAATGCAAGCATGAAAACGTCGAATGCAGACATGAAAACGTCGAATGCGAACAAGAAATGTTCGGATTGTTGTTTGCATTGATAACATTTTTGTTGTGATGAAAATGGTTCTGTTCGAATTATTAAAGAATTGAAGCTGTCAGGAATCAAAAAAGAACTAATTTTGGGTTACGCAAACTAAAAATTAAAACTAAAGATATGATGATGCAAAAACGCAAACTGGGAAACAGTGGTCTCGAAGTTTCAGCCATCGGATTAGGCTGCATGGGAATGAGCTTTTCGTATGGTCCGCCTCCCGATAAAAACGAAATGATAGCTGTGCTGAGGGGCGCTGTTGAAAGCGGGGTTTCTTTTTTCGACACGGCAGAAGTATACGGCCCGTTCACCAACGAAGAACTGCTGGGCGAAGCGCTGGCTCCATTCCGCAAACAAGTGGTGATAGCCACCAAATTCGGTTTCGAACGCAATGCTAATGGAGGTCCGGGTTGGACAGGCGTTAACAGTCGTCCGGAGCATATCAGAGCGGTGGCCGAGGCTTCGTTGAAGCGATTGAGAACTGATGTTATCGACTTGTTCTACCAGCATCGTGTCGATCCCAATGTGCCCATAGAAGACGTGGCAGGAGCAGTGAAAGACCTTATCGCCGAAGGTAAGGTGAAACACTTCGGCCTGTCGGAAGCTGGTGTAACTACCATACGCCGGGCACATGCTGTGCAGCCTGTTGCTGCATTGCAAAGCGAATACTCCCTGTGGTGGCGCGAACCCGAAGAAGAAATACTATCTGTGCTCGAAGAACTCGGCATCGGACTGGTTCCCTATAGTCCTCTTGGCAAGGGTTTCCTGACCGGCAACATAAACGAACATACCACCTTCGACAAAACCGATTTCCGCAACACGGTTCCGCGTTTAACGCCCGAAAACCGTAAAGCCAATCAGTCTGTGGTGGACCTGATACAAAAGGTTGCCATGAATAAAAATGCCACACCTGCACAAATTGCACTCGCATGGCTGTTGGCACAAAAACCCTGGATAGTTCCTATTCCCGGAACAACAAAGCCCGATCGTCTGGTCGAAAACCTTGGTGCAATAGCTGTTGAACTAACAGCAGATGAACTGCAGGATATCAGAACGGCCGCTTCGAAGATCAGTATTCAGGGAAGCCGCTATTCGGAGGGCGCCATGAAATTGATCAATCGTTAATCAATAAGTTATGAGTAAAAGAATATTAATACTATCCTCAAGTCCGCGCAGGGGAGGAAATTCCGAACTGCTCTGCGATGAATTTAACAGGGGAGCACTTGAAGCAGGACATCAAACTGAAAAGATCTCGCTGAAAGAAAAAAACATAAATTACTGTACCGGATGCAGTACCTGTTTTAAAACCAAAAAATGTTCGCAAAACGACGATATGGCAGAAATACTGGAGAAAATGATAGCTGCCGACGTTATCGTGATGGCAACGCCCGTATATTTTTACACCATGTGCAGACAGATGAAGACCATGATCGACCGCTGCTGCCCGCGCTACACGGAGATAAAGAATAAAGATTTTTATTTTATTGTTACGGCTGCCGTGAATAATGAACCTGCCATGGAAAGAACCCTGCATGGTTTTCGCGGATTTCTTTCCTGTTTGATTGGTCCCAAAGAAAAAGGAACTATATACGGAATAGGCGCATGGAACGTGGGCGATGTAAAAGGAAGTGATGCTATGAAGCAGACGTTCGAAATGGGGAATAATTTGTAAATTATAGAAATAGAAACTTTTTCAAAGTTTGTAATTTTCTTCAACCGGGTTGTTCTTTTTTTGCCCGTCACTTTAGTTATTCAATTTTTAGATTGGATTGATAATGAATTCGTACAAAAATATACCTGAAGATTTTCAATTAATTAATAAAATTTCAGATAGAAATACATTTTTTTAAAAAAAAAATTGGTTTATTGAAAAATAATTCGTATTATTGCGAAAAATAATTTAAAATCCGGAAACTATGAAAAAATCATTACTCTTTTTGTTTTTGTTTAGTCTGCTATTCATGGTTGTTTCCTGTAAAAAGGATAAAACTACTACAACCGTTGACCCCCCTTATGTTCCTGTCACACCTGTTCTGTCAACCAGTTTGGCTGGTCTTGGTTATCATGGAGGCATTCCTTCAGGTACAGCATGGACTTTTCCTGCAAATATTCAAGTTGTCGGTAATATCGTAGGCGGCGATCCCGGAAAATCCCCTTATATTGGTAAAAAAACAATTGAGGCATGGGAAAATTATTCTCAAAATTCAGCTAAAACCAATTGGGTAACTCATGGATTAGGTGAGTTTGTAAGTCTTTACATGAATTTGCATAATACAAGTGCCAGCCCTTCTACATTTATTTTTCCTGCCGGCTTGCTATTTTGTAACAGATGCTGTGGCGATACAATTACCGATACAACCCAAACAGGCTTAGTGGTGGTTCCCGATACGGTTACCATACCTGGTGGCGATACGTTAAGGCTTTGCTTAAAATCATTCTGTTCAAACCCAAATCGTCATGCGCCCACTTATTTGTCTGTATATGATCCGGCAGTTGTAAGTAATAACGATCAGGTTGTCCACTTTATTGAAGCGTTACATGTAAAATCTGTTTTGGTACTCGCAGGCCATGAATCAGATATTTTATCCTATATCTGGAAATTCGTAGGTGGAACACCACTTACAACCGCAGATTATGCTGTAATTGCTGCATGGTAAAAGCTTGAACTATACAATTAACAAAAGCCTTGATACGTGTTGTATTGAGGCTTTTTTTTATGGATCATACCTGTCTTAATAATTATATGATTATAGAATTCTGGTTTGAGAGCATCTAAGCATAAGGTCATAAACCTCTATTCCTTTAATTAAATAAAAAAAGAGGCTGTAATAAATATACAGCCTCCTCCATATTTAATGTTCAGATACTATTTGACGATCTGAATTTTCTTTGTAACAATACCTTGTTCGGTTTCGATCTGAACAAAATAGATTCCATTCTGCAGGCTTATGGTGTTGATGTTTGCATTGTTTGCATCTACCAATTGTTTATAAACCACAGAACCGACTATATTCAGCAGGGTGAGTTGTTTTATTTTTTCTTTAGAATTTACTGTGATCAGGTTGCTTGCCGGATTCGGAAATACTTCGGTTTGCAGACTGATACCATTGTTATCAATACCCAGAACAACATCTACACTGATATCGTCTATCATCAGTAGGTCTTGATCTGCAGCACTGCGGCACTGAAATCCAAGATAATAAGTTCCTGTACTGGGAACTGTGAAATTGGTCGACGATAATGTATAGGTTGTGTTGGTAATGCTGGTCAGGTTAACCAACTGCGTGGTCATAGCAGCAACTGTATTGCTACTACCTCTATACACTCTCATACGCTCCGTATAGAGGGCTGAAGAACCTTTATAATAATATTTCAGTACATAGTTCGTGCCTGAGTTATAGGTGGTGCATTTAGTAAAGAACCAGTCGTCGGCAGCTGAAGCTGTATTATATGAGTAACCGATGAAGTCAGTTCCAGTATGCGCATTTGCTGCATCGCTGTATAGCCCCCATGTATAACCATCGGTATTGTTATCAGCCACGGTCCATCCATTCAGATCTTCAGTGCTTTCAAAGCCCATAGTAAAAGGAATTGAAGTGGTACCAACCGTAATTGTGGTGTATGCTGTATCGTTGGTGGCTAGTGCATCACCGGTCAGCGAGGTGTATGCTTTTATGCTATAAGTTCCAGCTGTCGATAAATTGGCTGCATTGGCACCGGTGAAGGTATACGATGCAGAAGTGCCACCGTTGATAGTACCTGAATAGATTGCTGTAACTGGAGTGTTGTTGTTAACCTTGTAGGATACATTAAATCCGGAAATTGCTGAAGACCCTGAATTCAATATTGTTACCACAATATTCTCTGCTGACGACAAAAGGTTGCATGTTGTAACAGGAGCAGTTATTGCAGAAACTCCTGCATCGTTGGCGGGTGGTTCAAGCACATTCACATTATCTAGTGCCATCAGGTCGCCATCAGCACCGGTAACCTGCCATGCAAGCATAAATGGAGCTGATTTGTATGCACTGATATCGATTAAAACCTGTCTCCAAACCCATCCGGTAAAAGCGGGAGTGTTGTTGGCATCCCACAACAAATTCCAGGTGCTTCCCCCATCAGTTGATATTTTACACTGAAGAGTGGCACCCGGATTACCCTGTCCGCCTGCCGGCAACCAATCGTAGCTGTATCCAGCCCAAAATTCAAGGAACAAAGCTGCTGCACCCGAGGTGCCGCTGATTGAAGGTGTTTTTAACCATTCGTTTTGGGTTTCAGCAGGTAGGCTGTAAGGGCAGATGGTTGAATAAACGTTCGTTGGGTCTATATTGGTGAAAGGATCTGCAGAAGGGTTTCCCTGCATCCAGGTTTTGGTCGTGAGCAGTATACTTTGTGTCCAGCCTGTCGGTAAAAATGTGCCATCGAAATTCTGAGTCAGGTAAGTGGCTTTTGCCTGTGAATGTTTTGTAGGAAAATAAATTTTTGAATTGCCCGATTCCAGATTTTGATTTGTAGTACCCAATGATGTTTTTGATAACACCAGAGGACTTTTTATTGTTTGTTGTGTCTTGATCTGGCCAATGCTGCTAAATGATACAGCAATAGCAATTAATAATAGCGTAAATTTTTTCATAATACGAGGGTTTTGGTTATTTATTAATTAACGTAAAAATAATAAAAATAATTAGGTTTATCTGCATTTTTTTTAGTAAGTGTTTAACAATTTATTATCAAAAATTAAACCAAATTTCTTTATGAGCCTGATAAATATGAATAATTGATTGAACAAGGATGTTCAAAGTAGAGGAAGTAATAAAAAAAGCCGGTGATCATAACCACCGGCTTTTCTGTTTCGGGTTTATCCCTGTATAAAATTTTATTTGACCATGATACGTTCGGTATGCTCTGAATTTCCGGTATACATTTTAACGAAATAAATTCCGGGGGCCAGTTTTCCTTTTAATGATAAAGGCATACTGTGGTTACCAGCATCTTGTTTTCCATCAAATATAACGTCCACCAAGTTGCCATTAATATCATATAATTTCACACCAACATTAGATGCTTCGTTAATAGAATAGTTAATTGTACTTTGACTGGTTGCAGGGTTTGGAGTTACATTGAAATAAAACTTTTGATTGTTTTCTGTTATACCAACTCCCAGTGGAGTCCATTGCAAAGTCATGTTTGTGAAATTTGTTTGGTTTGCAGGAGTTACCGTTTGAGGACTTGGTCCTTTTGTGAAAGAAACACGATAGATTTGTCGTCCTGTTCCCAACACTTTTGAAGATCCCCAAGCTAATTCCATAGCAACAGTGTAGGTTCCATCAGCCAATAAGGTGTAATTTGGAGCTAAACCTGTCAAATCATTACCTATCCAAATAATCCCTGAATACGTATATGGATTTGCATTTTTTGTTGATCCTGTGGTTGCATCAACAGTACTCATTGAGGGCGTTTTTGATGACCATTCCAATAAATGGTCCGTTTCGCCACCATAAAGAATCCTTGTTTTAACAAAAGCTGCTGATGAATTTTCAATCCAAACAACAAAATTGTGTCTATTACCCCAACCTCCACCAGTAAAAGTAGTAGTAACAGTAAAAGTCATGGTTCCTGCAGTTTGTGCATTCACACCTGAATTGAAAAATAACGGGCTTATCATAAAGGCCGTCATAACGAGCATGCGGGTAAGTTTGTTTTTCATAATTATTTTTGTTTTTAGTTAATATTCGGTTTATTTTTTAAGTGAACGGATAAAATTGATCAAATTCCAACGGTCGGTATTATCAGGAATTTTCTTTTCGAAATTGGTCATTTCGTCACGGCCAACAAACGACTGATAATACAGTTCGCCGTCTGATTCGCTTTGTATTTTTGCTGTGCTCATATCACCGCAAGTTGTTTTCAGGGTTTTGGCTTTCACACCATCGCCTTTTCCTAAACTGCCGTGGCATGATTTGCAATGTTTTTCCCACAAAACTTTGCCTGCAGCGATGCTTGCAGCACTCGTTTTTACGGTACTCTTCATACTTTTATACTTTTCGGGTATCACCCAGGGTTTTTGTTGCAGTGTTGCCGACATAATAATTATCGCAATACCGATCGCAATAATATTAAACCCAATAATTTTAATTTTCATAGATCCTCCTGTTTTATTTATTATGATTTATTTTTCTTCTTCGTCTAATTCGTGATATCCGTTGATAATGCTTTTAAAATGTGCCGTCGGTGTGTGCCCTATGGTCGCAAAATAAAGATGGATCAACAGGAACAGCGTAATGATAAAAGCACCGCACAGATGTACCACATCAACAAATAACGGACCATTTATATTATATATTCTGTAAGGTATGACGCTGTGGAAAAACATCAGGCCGCCTGTGATGACCATAACGGGAACCATAAAATACATTACCGTTTTATAGGTTATTTGTTGCACGGGATTGAATTTTTGTTCTTCGGTGGTAGGGAAGGGAGCCTTTTTACCTTTGAACATCCCTGACAAATAATATTTCAATTGTTTAATAATATTTCCGGTAAACCCTTTTGCAGGGATGCGGTAATGTCTTTTGTTGGCTGTGGCCAGATTTCCGATAAAAAACAAAAGATAGTTAACGGCAAGACTGATGCCTGTAATATCATGTATTCTGACAGAAGTAAAGAAATTTAGCAATATCGTTTCTTTCGACGAAAATTGCATGCTGAGGCCTGTAAAAATAAGTGTCAGACACAGCAATGCATTGATGATGTGCCACAAACGCAGCCATTTCGGATATAAGTATATTCTTTTAGTGCTCATGCTACGCTTTTTTTATAATTCTGAAAATGATATGAATTAATATAACAAAACCTGCAAAACCCAATACGAACAAGAATATAAGATCCAGATAATAATTTCGGTTCGAACCAATGATATCCTGTTCTTGTAAAGTTTGAGGATTTAAGAATCCGAAACGGCTTCCTGCCTGAGGTCTGTTCTTATATAGCGATTTGATAAGGATCGAATTGGGCGAATGGCAATCGGCACAGGCTCTCACCGAAAGGCTTTTCGGTTGTATGGTGTGTGCTACCAGCGTTTTAGGATCCATAGCAGCGTGACAATCGATACAGCGCACGTTCAGTAAGTGGTTTTCAAGCATAGGCAGCCATTGATGTTTTTCATAAATGTTAGCTTTTGCCTTGCCCTTGCTGTAAAACTCATAATAATCATTACTCGTACTGGTGTCGTGACATTTCATACACATGGCATTATCGGTAGCTACAGTAATTTTTATATCCTGCAGCGAATCGCGCATACTGGTCTTATTGTAATGAGCATTATGACAACTCCAGCAGTTAAAGTTCACCGTATCGTTCTTAAAATGCATGCTCTTACGGAATGCCGTATCAATATTCTCGAAATGGAATTTAGCGTATTTTGCATCTTCAGCATGGCAATCCAAGCATGTGTTTATTTGGGCATATTTTAGTTTTGAGTCGTGAGGCACTTTCGAATAAGCGTCGGAATGGCAGTCGGTGCATTTAAAATCCCAGTGGTTTGAAGTGTAGTATCTGTTCGTATCGATAATGCAGCGGGCAGGCATTCTTTTTAAGAGAACGGTGGTCGAATCGTCGGGGTTGTTTATCTCGTAACGGCTAACGGTATGACATTTCAAACATTTTGCGTTATCACCTTTACTCGTATACTCTTTTGGTTGGTGTGCCTTCTTCCTGATCTTTGTAAAGGGTTTGTTTTGTATGGTGAAAATAATAGAAACAACCAGCAACAGGATCAAAACCCCGATCACAATACCAATTTTATTCATTTTAAATGCAGAACTCATAAAATGTTTTTAATGGTTTAGTTAAAACGAACCGTAATGTTGAAACCTAACATCCATCCTTTTGAAGTAGTAAAATCGAACTGGTTTTTGACTGAATTTTGTTGAGGAATGATGCCCCTGTAGTTTGAAGCAAATATCTGGAAACAATGTGTGCTTGTGGTTATTTCGTATGCAATTCCAAAATTGGGTTTTGGTTTCAATTCTTCCGCAGTAGCTTTTTTCATATAAAAACCCTGATCGTATTCAAGAAGGAACGACATACCTTTGTAAAAATTAATACGGGCTCCGGCGCTGGCACCCAAAACATCATTTTGATAGATCGGATTGTAGTGAATATGAATAATACTCAAAAAAGGATCGTCTGGATTGATAACAGTATCTGAAACTTCTTTGCTTTCTACTTTATTATAATGGCTGTAATTAACCGAAGCTTCCAGTGAGAATGCTTTGCAAAATTTACGTGCAATGATCAGGTCGGCAAAATACGAAAAACGGTCTATATTTTTAAAATCTTTGCCATAATAAGATGTTTCACGCGCACATATCGTGGCATTACCGAATAATGTCAGTGATAATGGTATAGAACCGCTTCTGTTCTGCTCCAGCAATTTTCCTTTTGCAAAAAATTCCTGATATTTATTGTCTTTTTCGGTGCCGAATCCTATCTATAATTGCCAAAACCAGTTGTTAAAATGTTTTAAAACCAGTTGTTAAAATTACTACTATTATTTTAAAACCAGATGTTAAAATAAAACAATAAAGGTGGTATAATTTATACCTATTATAATTTCAGACCGTTATTTTATA
>CAIWKO010000022.1 GCA_903913285.1 uncultured Bacteroidales bacterium
ACGGCATAGCTTGCCGAATGCGCCTTGCTGAAGCTGTATCCGGCAAACGATTCGATCTGCCTCCACACTTCGCGGCTCAGCGCCTCGGGATAGTTCATGGCACGGCAGTGGGCATAATATTTTTCGGATATCTCTTCCAGATGTTTCTTGTTGCGTGTTTTGCCGCTCATCATGCGGCGCAGCACGTCGGCATCGGCCAGGTCGAGCCCGCCGAAATGATGCCCCACTTTCAGCACATCTTCCTGATACACCATCACGCCGTAGGTCTCCTTCAGCTGTTCTTCCATAATGGGATGCAGGTAGGTGAAATCGTCGGGATGGTGAAAGCGGTGGATAAATTCTTTCATCATTCCGCTTTTTGCCACGCCCGGGCGTATGATAGAACTGGCTGCCACCAGCGTGATGTAGTTGTCGCAATGCAGCTTTTTCAGCAAACCCCTCATGGCAGGACTTTCGATATAAAAACAGCCTATCGTGTCGCCCGATTTCAGTTGTTGCTGAACCGTTTTATCCGTCTTGAATTTCTGAACTTCGTGCACATCCACCTTAATGCCGCGGTTCTTATAGATGATGTCGGCAGCATCTTTGATATGCCCTATGCCGCGCTGGCTCAGTATGTCGAGTTTTTCGAAGCCGATATCTTCGGCCAGATACATATCGAACTGCGTGGTGGGAAATCCTTTGGGGGGCATATCGAGCGCCGTGTAGCAGGTTATGGGCTCTTCGGATATCAGTATGCCTCCGGCATGTATGCTGCGCAGGTTGGGAAAATCTTCTATCGACTCGTAGTGTGCCATGATGTCGCGGCAAATTTCGTTCTGGTTCAGCGGTGAGTTGGGGAATTTTATCAGGCGGTCGATGTCTTCTTTCGGCAATCCGTAAACTTTTCCCATTTCGCGGATGATAGAACGGTCTTTGAAGGTCGACATGGCTCCCAGCAGGGCGGTATGTTCGCGGCCGTAGCGTTTAAAGATATAATCGATCACCCGGTCGCGTTCTTTCCAACTGAAATCTATGTCGAAATCGGGCGGCGATTTGCGTTTCGGATTCAAAAAACGCTCGAAATACAGATCGAGCTCGATGGGACACACATCGGTTATGCGCAGGCAATAGGCCACCACGCTGTTGGCGCCGCTGCCCCTGCCCACATGATAGAACCCGCATTGCATGGAATAGCGTATGATGTCGGCCGCTATCAGAAAATACGACGAAAAGCCCAGTGTGTTGATGATCTCCAGTTCTTTGACGATGCGTTCGCGCGCGGTTTTGTTGTGCGTTCCGTAGCGGTATTTCATCCCGTCGAAAGCAAGTTTTTCAAGCAGCAGTTTGTCGTCGTAAGCGGTCGAAGTGTAAATCTTTTTGTTTTTCACCGTGCTGAAATCGAAGGTAAAATTGCAGTCGTCCACGATGGCTTCGGTGTTTTTTATAATGTCGGGATATCCTTCAAACAAACGGCGAAGCTTTTCGGAAGGCAGCATAAACTCGTCGGTGCCGGCAATCTGATGGGCTTCGAGTTGCGAAAGCAGGAGGTTATGATCCACCGCCCTAAGTTTTTTGTGTGTTTCGAAACCACTGAAATCTTTATAGGTGCAGGTATGAAGCATCACGAACTTTTGAGTTGCCGCGGTTTTCTCCTGCATCAGCTTTTTCACCTGCGAAGGCCGTATGCCGATGTATTCGTTATCGTTGAGCGGTTCATCCGTTTTCGTTCCGTAGGGATAAATCACGTAGCAGTGATCAAATTCAGGGCGTGCAGGTATTTTTTTGCCTTGCAGGTTGCGGGCGGTCATCAGTTCGTTGATCTCCCTGAAACCTGCATTGTTTCGCGCTATGGCGATGAACAGCAGTTCGTCTTTGTTCCAGAACTCCATCCCCACTATGGGCTTGATGTTGTTTTCAACACATGCTTTCACAAAATCAAGCACCCCGGTGGAATTATTGATATCGGTCAGGGCCATGGCATCATAATGATGTTCAACCGCCGATTTCACCAAGTCTTCAACAGCAATAACCCCGTAGCGCAAACTGTAATATGAATGGGCATTAAGAATCATGGGGCTGTTTCAGGTTGATACTCTTCATAATGGATTTAAACCCGTAGCGTTTCCGTATCCGGTCCATCGACTGATAGAGGTTTATCATCTCTTCGGTATCTTCATACAGATCGATCTGGGTGAAACCCGAAACCAGACTGCTGAATTTGATGCCAATGAGCCGTATGAGCACCCGACGCGAATAATTCTTTTTGAACAGTTCGAGTATCTTGTTCAGCAGCACATGGTCGGAGGCAGTATATTCAATGCGGCTCTGAAATGTATGCGTCTGAAAATCGGAATAGCGGAGTTTGAGGGTGACGCATCCTGTCACTTTTTTCGACTTGCGCAGTTCAAAGGCAAGTTTCTCTATCATTCTGATCAGCACTCTTTTCAGCTGTTCGATGTCGGTAGTATCTTTCTCGAAGGTGGTTTCGCTGCTCATGCTTTTTTGTTCCGAATAGGGCACCACGGGGCTGTTGTCTATGCCGTTGGCTTTCTTCCAGATCAGCTCTCCGTTCTCACCCATCACTTTTTGCATCATCTGCACGGGCATCTGCTGAATGGTTTCAACCCGTTCGATGCCCATGTTGCGCAGCATGGTGAAGGTCTTTCCGCCTATGCCCGGTATTTTCTTGATGGACAGCGGGGCCAGGAAAAGCTTTTCGATACCTGCATTCACGTTCTTCTCGCCGTTGGGTTTGGCTTCGCTGGTAGCTACTTTCGAAACGGTTTTATTTACCGACAGCCCGAACGAGATCGGAAGCCCTGTTTCTTTTATAATATATTCGCGCAGTTCGTGAGTCCAGGTCATGCTGTTCTTGATAAAACGGTCCATGCCTGTTATATCAACATAATGCTCGTCGATAGAAGCCTTTTCGACCAAAGGCGATCTTTCTTTTATTATTTCGGTGATGATGTTCGAGTGTTTCGAATACATATCCATGTCGCCACGGATGAAAACGGCCTGCGGACACAATTGCTTTGCAAATTTCCCGGGCATGGCCGAATGCACGCCGAATTTGCGGGCTTCATAGCTGCACGAGGCCACTACTCCACGCTCGGCAACGCCCCCAATAATGACGGGTTTCCCTATCAAACTGCTATCCATCAGGCGTTCTACCGACACGAAGAAGGTGTCAAGATCCATATGAACAATACTCCGTTCCATTTTGTTGAAAATATTTTTTATTCTTTCTACAAAATTACTATTAAATGTAGTATATTTGCGCTACAAATTGTAGTAATGAGTAAAATCTCTTTTAACATCCGTCATTTAAGAGAGTTGAAAAAACTCTCGCAGGAAAACCTTGCCGACGAACTGAAAATAACCCGTGCCCGTCTTGGTGGCTGGGAAGAAGGCCGCAACGAGCCTCCCGTCGAAATGCTCATACGCATATCGGATTATTTTCATATCAGCATTGATATACTGGTAAAAACCGATCTGCGAAAAACAGATGCAGCTTCCATCATTAAACTTGGAAACAATCGTATGCTTTTTCCGGTGATGGTAGATCCGGAGAACAGGGATATGATAGAAGTGGTTACGGCAAAGGCTTCGGCAGGATATCTTAACGGGTATTCCGATCCGGAGTATATGGAAAAACTCCCCACCATGCAGCTTCCTTTCGAATTCGCCGGCAAACACCGTGCTTTTCCAATAAAAGGCGATTCTATGCCTCCCGTGGCAGCAGGCGATTATATCGTGGGCAAATATGTCGAAAAGCTCAACGAGGTGACCGACGGCAAAACCTATATTTTGCTTTCGCGCGACGAAGGTATCGTATACAAAAGACTTTACCGCAAAAACAACACTACCTTCGAACTGCATTCCGACAACAGCGCCTATACACCCTATACCATTGAAAAACACGATATACTCGAGATCTGGGAGTTCGTTTGCTGCCTTAAAACTTCCGACAAGAAAGGGGAAGAAATTAATATGGAAAACCTGATGAGCTTTCTGGTGAGCATGAAAGTAGATATCGAACGCCTGAAAAAAGCCTGATGTTTGCCATAGTAGATATAGAAACCTGCGGCGGAAAATTTGAATTCCGCAAAGGAAGAATAACCGATATATGCATCGTGGTGCACGACGGTTTGCAGGTGGTGGAGAAATTTTCCACGCTGATAAACCCCGAATGTCACATCAGTCATTTCTATTCCAACCTCACTAAAATAACCGACACTATGGTGGCCGATGCTCCCAAGTTTCACGAAATAGCTAAAAAGATCATCGAACTTACCGAAGGAAGGATATTTGTTGCACACAACGTGAGTTTCGACTATAATTTCATCAAAGATGAGTTTGCCTCGCTGGGATATAAATTCAAAAGAGAGAGGCTTTGCACCGTGAGCCTGTCGCGCAAACTGCTTCCCGGTCGCATATCATACAGCCTCGGCAACCTCTGCGCTTCGCTGGGCATCGAGAACATGGCGCGCCACCGGGCCGAAGGCGACGCCGTGGCTACCACCAAACTCTTCGAACTGCTGCTTCAACTGAAAGCCTACGACCCGCAATACAAGAACATGGGCGTCGAAAAGATCATGACAAAGCGGGTGGATAACATTAAGAAATATATACTCAACAAAGTGCCCGAAGAGTGCGGCGTGTATTATTTTCTCGACAAAGACCAGAACATCATCTACGTGGGCAAAAGCGTGAACATGTATAACCGCGCGCAAAGCCATTTCAACTCGCACGAGAAAAAAGGCAAACGAATGCTCAACGACCTGTTTAATGTGGATTTTGTTCAGACAGGCAGCGAGATCATCGCCTTGCTGCTTGAGTCGGCCGAGATCAAGAAACACAAACCGCGCTACAATCGTCAGCGGTTGAGCGAATCTTTTTCGCACAGCATCATTTGGTCTTACGACGAAAAAGGCATCATCAATCTTTCCATAGTGCCGTTTCAGGAAACGGGCAACAGCCTGAAATCGTTCACTTCGCTGATGACAGCCCGCGAACTGCTCGACCACTGGATCGACGAACACCTGCTCTGCATCAACTATTGCGGACTGATGGAAAATCATTCCGTTTGCTTCAACCACCACATCAAAAAATGCAACGGAATATGCGCCGGCAAAGAAGAGGTGGAGATATACAACCAGCGGGTGAAACAGATCATCAACCAGTTTCCCAAATGGGAAGAGAATTTTATCATCCTCGACCGTGGTCGCCATGTGGACGAACGTTCCATGATCATGGTGCAAAACCACCGCTACGTCGGCTTTGGCTATCTAGATTCGTCGACACAGATCGATCAGCCCGAGGAACTTCGTTCATGCATTACCAATGCAGAGTATTATCCCGATTTTGAAGTTTTGCTGAAAAGCTGGATGAAAAATAAGAGTGTGAAGAAGATCGTGTGGTAAAATTCTGGACCTAATCTCGTTTTGGTTTTTCTTTTGCATAAATAAATTGATAAAAAAGTGTTCCTTTACTTTTTGAATGTGTTCCTTCACTTTTTGAATGTGTTCCATTACTTTTCGCATGTGTTCCTTCACTTTTCGCATGTGTTCATATTTTCATTCATCAGATTCCCAATAATATCATAGGGAACTAACAATTTGTCTGTGTGAACTCACTTTCTGCCTGGGTTAACTCCCTTTTCGAAGGTGTTAAACCACTATTCGAAGGTGATAAACATCTACTTATGGAAGTGAAACTAAAATAGGTAGTTGATTTATTAAATCAAATTATGCGAGCCACACCATACCCGACTACGCCCAAAGAAGAAATTACATAAACAATTCCGCCAGCTCCATCCATCGGTTGGTTTTGGTTTCCAGCAGGCTTTCGATTTCGGCATAGCGGATGCCATAGTTGGCAAAATCGTCGGGTGTACCTTCTCCCCCGTTCATTTTGTCAAGCAACAGTTTCTTTTCGCTTTCCAGTTGGCTGATCTCGATCTCCAGTGCTTCAAATTCGCGGCTTTCTTTATAGGTAGGTTTGCGAAGAGTTTCACTGTTGGTTGCGGGCTTCAATGCTTCTTTCTTTGGCTTTTCGGCTTTCTTAAGTCGGGCCTCGGCTTTCTTTTTATACAGGGCATATTCGGTGTAGTTGCCTGGAAAATCCTTTATCTTGCCTTCGCCTTCGAACACAAAAAGATGGTCGGTGAGGTTATCGAGAAAATAGCGGTCGTGGGAAATGATGAGCAGACAGCCTTTGAAATCGTTCAGAAAATCTTCCAGCGCATTCAGCGTCTGTATGTCCAGATCATTGGTAGGTTCATCGAGTATGAGGAAGTTGGGGTTTTTCATCAACACCATCAGCAACTGCAACCGGCGACGTTCTCCCCCGCTCAGCATCGACACATTATTGTATTGTACGGAATGCGAAAAACCAAAATGAGCCAGAAACTGTGCTGCAGACAGTTCGGCTTTACCCAAGCGTACATATTCGGCTACATCCTTCACTGCATCCACCACACGTTTGTCTTCTTTGAGTTGCATGCTTTCCTGCGAAAAATAGCCCACAACGATGGTCTGCCCCAGAGAAATCTTGCCGCGGTCGTGACGCAAGGTTCCGTTTATCAGGTTGATGAAGGTGGTTTTGCCCACCCCGTTTTTGCCGCACACTCCTATGCGCTCGCCCCTTTTGAAGGTGTATGTAAAATCGTCAACAGCTACAAAATCGCCGAACGACTTCGACACATTGTTCATCTCCAGTATCTTTCCACCTATTCGGGTTTCGCTTACCTGCAGGTTCACATTGTCGTTGTCGGGACGGCGGCCTGCTTTTTCCTGCAACTCGTAGAAAGCATCGATGCGGGCCTTCGATTTGGTGGTGCGTGCCTGCGGCATACGACGCATCCAGTCGAGTTCTTTGCGATAGAGGTTTTGGGCACGTTCCAGTTCTATCTTTTCGTTGTCGAGGCGTTCCTGTTTCTTCTCCAGATAATAGGCATAATTGCCCTTATAGCGAAACATGTTGCCCGTTTCGAGTTCCATGATCTCGTTGCAAACATTATCGAGAAAATAACGGTCGTGCGACACAAGAATGATGCTCAGATTTTGCTTGGAAAGATGGTCTTCGAGCCATTCTATCATCTCAATGTCGAGATGGTTGGTGGGTTCGTCGAGTATCATCAGGTCGGTATCTTCTATAAGCACCTTGGCCAAAGCCAGACGTTTGCGCTGTCCGCCCGAGAGTTCCACCACAGGCTGGTTAATGTTGGTGATCTTCAGCCTTGACAATACCTCCTTGATGCGACTTTCAAAATCCCACGCACTCAAACTATCCATTTTATGTATGGCCTGTTCGAGTTTTTTATTCAATTCAGGATGATCGGTTGTTGAGGTCAGGTTTTGTATGTGTATTTCGTCTAGTATGGCTTCGTAGTTCTTTATAGCCAGAATAAATTCATTATCGGAATTCAGTATGGCATCTATCACGGAGAGATGATCGGCAAATAATGGATTTTGCGGCAGATACGACACTCGTATATCGTTGCGCATGGTGACGGTGCCGCTGTCGGGTATTTCGCTGCCCATGATGATGTTGATCATGGTGGTCTTGCCGGTGCCGTTGCGGGCTATCAGTGCCACTTTCTGACCTTTGTCGATACCAAACGTAATATTCTCGAAAAGCAGCTTTTCGCCGTAGGTTTTAGAGAGGTTTTCGACAGTGAGGTAATTCATTAAGATAACTGGTATTTGGTAGAAGGTAGCTGGTATTATTTCTGCAAAGCTACGAAAATTAAGCGATGTTAATGCTTTAGAATAGACGTTGCGCTCTATCCCAGAATATCTTCTATCAACTCCTGTGTTTTCAGAATGGCTTCGGGATATTTTGCCTGTACTTCTGGAGTGAACTCTTCACTGAATGTGAGATCCTCTACAATTTCGACCGCAATGATGTGGATGCTCTCCGGAACTTCCATACTGAGAGCTTTTCCTATTTCCAATGCTTTCAGAAACGACACATCGTGTATGTTCGACAGGTTGGAAGTTTCTTTGAAATCGGCAGGTGTGAAATAATAAACCGTTCCGGGTATACCGCCTTCAGTCTTTATGGCATCAATAAGGATGACAGTCTTATAGCCTTTTATGTATTCCAGTATTTCGAGTCCACCCAAACAGACCGTATCGTAAAATATGTTGTCGTATTTCAAACGCTGCTGCATTTCGCGGCTTAGTTTTATGCCAATGCCATCATCCGTCAATATATCGTTACCAACGCCCAATATCAATACTTCTTTTTTCATTTTTTAATTAGTCATTTGTTAACATTAGTGGTCATTAATTGTCATCAGGGTATTTTGGCAAATTTAGGAATGTTTGCGATAAAATTGTTCCTGTATACAAACAAAACGGTCGTACCGACTAAATTAGTCTGCACGACCGTTGATAATTTATTCAAAAGTGCTTAATCCCTTCTTAAGGTTTGGATGATTTCGCTATCCGGTTTGCGGATGTTGACAATCATCGGCATTTTGCCCGGGAGGCTGTGAGTAGCACATGAGAAACACGGGTCGTAGGCACGGAATGCCATTTCAACCATGTTCAATATGCCGTCATCAACCTTCACACCTTTTTTGATCACGCCCTGAGCTGCCTTTTTGATAGACATGCTGATGGGTGCGTGATTGTTTGTCGTTCCCACGATGAGGTTGGCTTTAGTAACCAGGCCTCTTTCGTCGGTCTGATAATGATGTGTCAGTGTGCCTCTTTGTGCTTCAACGATACCCACACCTTCTTTTGGTGTCTGATACATTTTGTTGCGCAGATCGGTTCCGGTTATTTCTTTATCCAGAGCCAGTTCGAGGCAATGTTCAGCAGCATAGATGAGTTCGATCAAACGAGCCCAGTGCATTGCCAGAGTTGCATTAACAGGTTTACCACCCAAAGTAGCATACATTCTTTCATATTCTTCCTGAGCCACCGGAGTAGCCATACCGTCAGAAGCATTCAAACGCGACAACGGAGTTGCATGATATACACCTGAATCCTGACCTTCAACAAATCCTTTCCAACCTACTTTTTTCAGGTATGGGAATTTTAGGTATGACCATGGTTCAACGCGTTCGGCAATGTTGTCGAGATATTCGTTCGGCATGTAGGTGAGCAGCTCTTTGCCAAAAGTATCTACAACACGTACTCTGCCGTCATAGAAATTTACTTTGTTGTTGGCATCGACCAAACCCATAGAATGTATGTTCAGGTTGTAGGGACCGTTGACAATGATATCCACATAATCTTTGTTAGCCAACACAACATCATTGAATATCTTCATCGAAAATTTTGCAAATTCCACGAAGCCTTTTGCTTTTTCGACGATATCGAGGCGTTCTTCTTCTTTGATGCCTTTTCTGACGCCACCGGGAACATTCATTACCACGTGGGTTTGATGTCCACCGATCAAAGCTTGTATTTCCTGAGCAATGCGGCGTTGCTTTAATACTTCCGTACCAATTTCAACACCAACTTTAGCTATAACGCCAAGCACATTGCGTTCGGCTTTTGGGGCTGTAGGACCTACGACAAAGTCGGGAGCACCCAAAGCATAGAAGTGAGCGATGTGGCTGTGAACAAAGTGAGCCATATAGAATAATTCGCGGATCATCTTAGCGGTTTTTGTAGGTTCAACCCCAAAAACTGCATCAACGGCCTTGCCGGCAGCCATGTGATGGCAACCCGGACACACACCGCATATTTTGGTAACGATCTGCGGTACTTCTTCTACTGCTCTGCCTTCGCAGAATTTTTCGAAACCACGAAGCTCGGGAACCTGAAAATATACATTTTCTACTTCGCCGTCGTCGTTGGTAAATATTTCAATTTTTCCGTGCCCTTCCAAGCGGGTTACGGGATCGATAGTGTATCTTGTCATTGAATTTTCCTCCTAATTTTTGAAGCCGGTAAACTAAAACGATAAAATGTTCCTGCTGCATCTTCTATTGAATCAATAGCTTTGATGATATCATTTTCGTCTTCGGCATTTAAAGCTGTTGCAATTGTAGACATAATTTTTGCACCCATATCGGTAACACCCGGCACCGGTCCATAACAACCGCGGCAGGGTGCATTTCCCTTAACACAGCGTACACCGCATCCGCCGACCGTAGCCGAACCCATGCAGATAACACCCTGATCGATGAAACAAGAAACGCCGTCGTCTTCAATCTCCCATGGTCTGTAGAAACGGTCGACGGAACGGTTATCTGACTTTATCCTGGTGCATTCTTCGCATTGTGCACGCTCGGAAACTCCAATGACAGAACCCTTGGGAGGTAACTGAGCACCACTGACGATAGCCAGAAATACTTCCACGAGCCTTTCGGTTTGAGGAGGACATCCGGGCAGATAGTAATCGACATCAACGATCTGATCGAGCATACAAACATCTTCGTAGAAATTCGGAATTTCGAGAGTTCCTTCCGGAACTTTGTATTCATGCTGAGGACGAACTTTATCCGGATTAACTGTTGAAGGTGATTCGTCATATACTCTGCTCAATAATTCTTCTTTTGTAGAAAAATTAGCCAGACCGGGTATGCCACCCATGTGTGCACAAGAACCGTAAGCTACCAGTATTTTAGATTTCGCTCTTAATACGTGAGCCATATGTTCGTTTTCGCTGTTGCGAACGGCACCATTAAACAAAGTGAGGTCGATGGATTTATCTTCCATGGCTTCAACATCTGCATATTTGGTATCGAGTGCAATGGGCCAGAAAACGAGATCGGCATGTTGAATAACGGTTAACAGGGTTTCGTGAACATCGAGAACAGAAACACAGCATCCACCGCAGGCAGCGCCCCAATAGACAGCCATTTTCAGTTTTGGTTTATTTTCGTTTGCCATTTTTTTGTCCTCCCTATTTTTCTATGTTAGCAACTTGTTGTTTGATCTTGCTTTGTCCCAGCTTAGTGATCGTTTCGGTCATTTCGCCAATAACTTCAGCAAGACGTTTTCCTTCGCTGGCACTGATCCATTCCAAACGGAGACGTTCCGGTTCGATATTCATTTGTTTCATGTATTTCTGAATCAAATGAAAACGACGCAGACATTTGTAATTCCCGGTTGCATAATGGCAATCGCCGGGATGACATCCACCGATGAGAATAGCATCTGCACCTTCGCTGAACGCAGTTAAAATAAACTGAGGATCTAAACGTCCGGAGCACATGATCCTGACCACACGCGTGGTAGCAGGATATTTCAAACGTGATACACCTGCCAGATCTGAAGCTGTATAGGTACACCAATTGCAAAATATTGCCAGGATCTTAGGTTTCCAGGCTTTTGCCGTTTGTATATTATTGTTTTTTACTTCTTCTTGCATATAATATCCTTGTTTTATTATTCAACAAAAATTCCTTTAATTTCACTAAATATTTCGACATCTTCAAACAGGTTCTGTTTGATAGCACTCGAAGGACAAGCAGCCACACATGTACCGCAGCCTTTACATAATGCCACATTAATAGAAGATTTGTTCTTCTCGAGGTCAAATGTAATGGCTTTGTATGGACAGATGTTCAGGCATGATTTACAACCCGAACAAATTTCATCGACTATGTAGGCCGTATTTGGTTCGAGTTCCACATGACCGCTGTCGATAAGGACTAATGCCTCTGCTGCAGCGGCTCCTGCCTGTGCAACACTATCAGGAATATCGCGGGGACCCTGACAAGCTCCGGCAATAAAGACACCATCGGTAAAAGTATTAACCGGTGCTAATTTCGGGTGACGTTCGAGGAAGAAACCTTCTGTTGAACATGAAATGTTGAACATCTTTCTAATTTCCTGAGCATCATCGCGAGGTTCCATACCAACTGCCAAAACGACCATGTCAACAGGGATACGGCGTACCATACCTATCATGGTATCTTCTGCACGGATGATCAGTTTACCTTCTTCTTCGGGAGAGGTGATCCAATCTGTTACTTCGGATACTCTGCCACGGATGAAATGAACATCTTCGTGGAGCAATTTGTCGTAGAATTCTTCATAACCCTTACCTGGTGTTCTCATGTCGATATAGAAATTGTATACATCGGCACCGGTATGTTCTTTAATTAGGTGAGCAAGTTTGAGTGAATACATACAGCATACACGTGAGCACCATTTGTGTGTTTTTTCATCTCTGGAGCCAACACAATGAATGATACCTACACTTTTCGGAGCCTTTCCTTCACGGGTAAGTACATGACCTTCTGTTGGACCGGAAGCATTGACCATACGTTCAACTTCGAGGGAAGTGAATACGTTAGGATATTTACCATAGCCGTAATAAGGAACTTTCTTAGCATCAAATGCCTGGAAGCCAGTCGTGAGAAGAACCGTACCAACTTCTATTTCTTTAATTTCAGGTTTTTGGTCAAAATCTATTGCATTCCTATCGCAGGCAGTTTTACACGTCTGAGTACATTTACCTGTTTTGAAATGAATACAGGTTTTATCGTCGATAACTGCTACCAGAGGAGTTGCTTGAGGGAACGGTACATAAACCGGTTTCCGTTTGCTCAGACCCTGATTGAACTCATCTGGAAATTTCCCTTCTTTGAAGATACATTTTTCGACACAAAGCATACAACCGACACAAAGGTCTTCTATAACATAACGCGGTTTGCGAGTAACCTGAACTTTATAATTGCCTACAAAACCTTCTACATTAGAAACTTCAGAATACGTCCATAAAGTGATATTCGGATGATTTTTTACTGAAGACATTTTAGGTGTTAAAATACAAGCGGCGCAGTCGAGTGTAGGGAAAGTTTTATCGAAAATAGCCATGTGTCCACCAATGGTAGATTCTTTTTCAACAAGATAAACTTTTTTTCCTGCATTGGCCATTGTTAATGCAGCACTGATACCTGCGATACCACCACCTACAATCAATACATTAGGATTGACCGGTACTTTTTGTTTTTCCAAAGCGCGTTGGAAAGCAACACGCTGAACGGCTGCACGAACCAAATCTTTGGATTTTTCAGTAGCATCGTCGAAATTTTCGTTTACCCAACTAACATTTTCACGGATGTTCACCATTTGCATAAAATACTGGTTCAATCCGGCTTTTGTAGTCGCTTCACGGAACGTCTTTTCGTGGAGCAAAGGTGAACATGATGTAACGACTATTCTGTTTAAGTTATATTCTTTTATATCAGCTGCAATCAATTCTTGTCCCGGGTCGGAACACATATATTTATAATCTTTACTGATCACAACATTGGGGAGTTTTGCAGCATATTCAGCCACACCAACCACATCAACTGCACCGGCAATATTATGCCCGCAATGACAGATATAAACTCCAATTCTGATTTCTTCTTTATTATTGCTCATCTAGCTTTCCTCCTTTTTTATAAATATTGAGGTTGAACAAACATTCTTTGCAAGCCAAGCTCTTTTTTATCGAGACCAAGAGCCATTCCAATCAACTGCGGGAAAAATACAACCGGGATATTGACACTTTCGCCGTATTTACGGGAAATTTTATCCTGAAAGCATTCGAGATTGAACTGGCATAATGGGCAAGCAGTGATGATGATGTCGGCTTTTTTTCTTTTTGCTTCTTTCAGCAACAAATAATTGAGTCTTAAACCTACATCAGATACCGTGCTGGTCATACTTCCACCACAACAGCGTACTTTCATGCCCCAATCGACAGCAGTAGCGCCTAAGGTCATCGCAATCTGATCCATATAAACCGGATCGCTTGCATCATCGAAAGCTGTTATCGGGCGAACAACCTGACAACCATAATAAGAAACCACATTCAAGTCTTTCAATGGCTTTTTCACAGCCATCTTTAATTTATCGAGACCGAAATCGTTCACCAAAATATCGAGTGGATGGCGAACTTTCACGCGTCCTTCGTATTTCATTCCAATTGAATCGAGTTTTTGCAAAACAGAATCGCGAAGACCTTGTTCGTTTTCGAGATAAGTTTTTGTTTTAAGTAAACCCATATAACATGCATTACATGGTGCAACCAGATTAATTTCTCCTGAGCCACCCTGTTCTTCAGCCAATGCCAAATTACGTGAAGTAACGGACATAGCGCTTTGTTCATTGATAGCCATATAGTTTGTAGCACCGCAACAGTTCCAGTCATTAAGTTCCTGCAACTCGATGCCCAAATGTTTAAATACAGCGAGCATAGATTCTTCGTAAGATTTGCCGCTGGATTTTAACGAACAACCGGGATAATATAAATATTTCATCTTTTTTCCTCCTTAGTTTTCAGAATCCTTAAGCATTTTTTTAAAATCCTGCTTACGTTTCATTTGTTTTTCAATAATTGCCAAACGTCCTGTTTTAAGTAATTTTAACCCAACGCCCACATAGGACAGAGCACTAAAGATATTGGTACGCATATAATAGCGCATCAACAAAGCTACTTCGTTGCTTCTGCCAGTGCTCTTTACCGTATCGTAGAATGCCTTAGACATTGCAGGGATGGTAAAACGTTTCGGGTAAATTTTGTTTTGAATTGCCTCGCGTTTCAGGGCATACATTACATCTGTGATTTTAATTCCTTTCGGACATTCTACAGTGCAAGAATAACAGGAAGCACATAGCCAAATAGTTTTATTGGTTAATACTTCCTCCCTGAATCCGGCTTTTACCATAGCGATGATTTTTCGCGGAGTGTAATCCATATAAGGGCTTAAAGGGCAGGTTGAACTGCAATTGCCACATTGGATACATCCGTAAATCTGTTCGCCATGAGCCAATTTTGCTATAGTTTTAGCAAAATTCTTATCCAGTTCTGCTTCACGCTTAATATTCAGAACCGGCATGTTGCTAATTGTTGAACTCATTTTTTCAGTATTTAATAATTTTTAGTAAAAGTTGTTGTTGTTTTTCAATGTGTAAAACTATATCTATTTTTTCAAATTATACCATAATTAAAAAAAAAACCAATAATTTAAAATGATTTTAATTTATTGGTTTTATCCTCAGAAACAAAGATGAAAAAATATCAAATTATAATATTTAATCATAGTGTTCAACATGGTCTAAAAATGTTTATCGAAATCGTAATAGTTGACTTCTTCCGGGGTTTCAGCCTCTGAAATCTGAAGCCAATAAGCCGGAGTTACTTTATGTCCGGAGAGAGAAATCAATCTTCGTTTATAGATATCTAATACAGGATTAAATAAAACATCAGTAACCCCGATAGTATATGTACCACTTAATTCTTCACCTTGTTTTTCGGGAAGAACTTTTACCACATATTTGTTAAATTCAAGAAGTTGTTTTAGAAATTCCATACGACTTTCGCCGGCACCTGTTTCGACAATAGAGCAACGAACTCCATCAATTTCGATAATATTATGTTTTCCTTTGTTCAATGACATACATTTGAAATTAAAATCCGAAACTTAAAGAACGAATCAATTCATAAATCGGGCTTAAGAAACCTATCGCAAAAATACCTGCTACACAAATAATCAAAGCTAATTTATCGGTAAAAGTGCTTCTAAATTTAGCAATAGGATTATCGTTCTTATTAATGAACATGGCTTTTACAACGAGTAAATAGTAATATAATGACACCGTAGCATTCAATACAGCAATTAATACTAACCAATAATATCCTTTACTTGCAGCCGAAGTGAATAAAAAGAATTTACCAAAAAATCCGGCAACAGGAGGAATACCAGCTAATGAAAATAATGCCAGCATCATGATAAGGCTTAATTTGGGATTTGTACGATACATTCCATTGTAATCATCCATATTTTCCAAGCCTGTTTTATCAGAAATGACCGAAACGACACCAAAAGCTGCAAGGTTAGAGAAGACATAAACCATCACAAAATAAACAACTGATGTCATACCTAGCTGACTGGCACCCATGATCCCAAGTAAAATAAAACCTGCCTGTGAAATTGATGAAAAAGCCAAAAAACGTTTCATGTTCTTCTGACGCATTGCAAACAAGTTACCAATAGTCATGGTCAGAATAGAAAGTAAATAAAGAACACCTCCCCACATATCGCTCAGAGATTTAAAAACCGTGAATAGTATTATCATAAAAATAAATGCAGCAGCACCTTTAGAAACTACCGATAAATATGATGTTACATTCACTGGAGCACCTTCATATACATCAGCAGTCCAGAAATGGAATGGTACCAATGATATTTTAAAGGCCATACCGGAAACAAAGAATATAAATCCCAAGACTAACAAGGGTGAACTAACTAATTTATCAGCCACTTCGGTAAAGTATATCGAGCCTGTTGTTCCGTATAAAATTGACAAACCAAACAACAATATACCTGAAGATAAAGCAGAAGATAGAATGAATTTAATACCTGCTTCAGCAGATTTATTCTTATATTTATCAAATGCAGCAAGAGCAGTTAACGGAATAGTTGCAGTTTCGAGACCCAAATAGAACATGAGAAAATCGCCTGAAGAAATCATGTAATTCATTCCGACCAAAGAGGATAACAATATGATATAAAACTCGCTGATACGTTCGTGATTAATTTCTTTTCGTAACCAGGAGGCCGATTGCAACAAAATGATAAAAACAGCAACGTTTAAAATATTTTTAAACAGAATTATCAGATTGCTTGTTTGATACATTCCTCCAAACAGCGACCCTGTTGTTGCAGGTAAAAATCCTGCAATCGTAATCAACAAGAATAATACTATAGTGAAAGGTATAACATAATGTTTCTTTTCGTTCTTGATAAATAATTCGGCTAACAGAACTAACAGGACTACTCCTATCAGAAGTATCTCGTGCCTCATTATCAGAAATTGTTGAAGGTTCATATCGTTAAATAAAAATTAGATTAAAATAAAGACAATTGATCCATAATAGGTTTTAAGCTATTCATAATCATATCAGACAACCACAGTGGAAAAAGTCCAATACCAGCCACTGCAACAATGAGTGTTACCGTACTCATTTTTTCGTACCATTTAGCATCTTTTAATTGCAAGAAATCGTTGTTGCGGATAGGGCCAAATAAGAGTATCCCAACTACACGAAGAATGTAAACAGCTGTTATCACAATTGAAGAACATGCTATTATTGTTGCAACCCTGTGGAATAAATCCGGATGTTGGAATGAACCCACAAAAATGGTCATTTCGGCTACAAAACCGCTTAATCCGGGTAATCCTAAAGAAGCTAAACCAGCAATTACATAACAAACTGCCAGAAAAGGCATTACTTTCATTAATCCGCCCATCTCATTTATCATACGTGTATGAGTTCTGCCATATATCATGCCTATCAAGGCAAAGAATAAGGCTGTCATCAAACCATGAGAAATCATCTGGATTATTGCACCATCCATCGCTGTTTCGTTCATCATCAATAATGCAAACAACACCAAACCACAGTGGCTAACAGACGAATATGCATTAATATACTTAAGATCTTTTTGCCATATGGCTCCAAAAGCACCATACACAACGCTGATAGTGGTCAAAATTAAGAAAATCCATGCTAATTCATGAGCAGCTTCTGGCATCAAAAACATGGCAACACGGAAACATCCATAGCCTCCAAGTTTCATCAATACTCCAGCATGTAGCATTGAAACGGCAGTTGGTGCAGAAGCATGACCATCGGGCGACCATGTGTGAAAGGGAAACAATGCACCTAATATCCCAAAGCCAATAAATGTGAATGGAAAAAAGAAACGTTGTGCTTCGATAGGTATGGTAATTTTGGAAATCTCTAGAATATTAAAGGTTAAATGTCCGCCATCTGGAGCTGAATTAAAATAAATTCCGAACAAACCTACCAGTAATAATGCCGAGCCTCCCATAAGCATCAATGTAAGTTTCATTGCCGAATATTCTTTTGGACCAGAACCCCAGATACCAATAAGTAAATACATTGGGATAACTGCGAGTTCGTAAAAAAGAAACATGGTAAACAAATCGAGCGAAATAAAAAATCCGAAAACACCAGTAGCCAATATAATAAGTGAGATAAAAAATTCTCTGGAAAGATCTTTTACTTCCCATGAAGCAAAAATACCAGCGAATGAAACAATAGAAGTTAGTGTTATCATTGCAACTGAAATTCCGTCAACACCCACTAAATAATGAATATTTAGTGCTTCAAACCAAACATAGTCAACCATAAACAACATTTCGGAAGTATTTCCGGCTCTGCGTTCAGCTAAAAAGAGAAAAATGAGAGTTACAGATGTAACAAGCTGCAACCCCATCCCTATCGCTGAAATGACACGAGCTCCTTTATAGTCTTTTGTGCATAAAATACCAATTACAGTAAGTATTGGAATAATAATAAAAAGCGTAAGTATATTCATAATTCTAAGGAGTTATCACCATAAATAAATAAAAATTAATGCAAAAACAATTGCACCAAGAACAAAGAAAAATGCATAATGTTGTAATTGACCGGATTGACTTCCTTTAATCTTTCTCGAAGTTAATACCGTAATCCCAGCTATTCCATTCATAGTGCCATCAACCACGTGGCGGTCGAACCAAGCTACTGGTCTTGAAATAAGATTGAAAATGATCTTTTTGGTAACAAATAAATACACCTCATCAATATAGAATTTATTGTATATCGTTTTATAAACACCACCAAGCCCCTTGACAATCTTCTCAACCGTATTATTATCTTTTTTATAAAGCAGAAATGCAATAAGAATTCCCAGCAATCCAATTGCTACAGAAGGAATCGCAACCGTAAGATTCGTTTCTGTAGCGAATGGAAGTCTATCAGAAGATACCATATGACTAAACGGTAAAAAGCCTGCAAAGATTGAAGCTAATGCCAAAAACATCAATGGAATTGTCATAACCAAGGGTGATTCATGCGGTGTATGATGATAATGCGGTTCTTTGTTCCAAAAAACTCTGAAATACAGACGAAACATATAAAATGCAGTTAGACCTGCAACCAAATACTCTATCCAGAATAAAAGTTTATTATGATTATAGGCTGCAACCAGAATTTCATCTTTGCTCCAGAAACCACTTAAAGGAAATAAACCCGCAATAGTTAAACAAGCAATCAAGAAAGTCCAGTGAGTAATTTTCAAATACTTTCGCAATCCGCCCATGTCATACATGTAATTTGAGTGAACAGCATGAATAATAGACCCTGCACCCAAGAATAATAAAGCCTTGAACATAGCATGGGTAAACAAATGGAACATTGAAGCCATATATCCTAATCCCTTTTCACCACCATAGCCCGAAACTCCCAAAGCCAACATCATATAACCAATCTGTGAAAGAGTTGAAAATGCCAGCACACGTTTGATATCAAATTGTGTGCATGCAATAACTGCCGCGAATAAAGATGTAAATCCACCCACATAAGAAACAACAGTAAGTGCATCAGGAGCAGCAAAAGAATATAAGGGGAACAAACGCGCTACTAAAAATACACCTGCAACAACCATGGTTGCAGCATGAATTAGTGCCGAAACAGGTGTCGGACCTTCCATAGCATCGGGCAACCAGATATGAAGAGGGAACATTGCAGATTTTCCGGCACCTCCCATAAAAATTAAAAGTAAAGCCCAGGTTGCTACCGACATTCCCATAAAGGTTTGTGTCAGATTGCGGGTAATTTCAATACCCTGAGGTCCTGTAAGGCTTAAGAAATCAAAAGTTTTTGTATAAAATGACAAAAGTAAAATTCCTATCAAAAATCCCAAATCTGCAAAGCGTGTAACTATAAAAGCTTTTTTTGAAGCTGCAACTGCTGATGGACGTTCATAATAGAAACCTATTAAAAGAAATGATGAAACTCCCACCAGTTCCCAGAAAACATACATCTGAAAAATATTAGTGGCAACTACTAGACCTAACATCGAAAATGTGAAAAGCGACAAAAAAGCAAAAAATCTTTGAAAACCTTTCTCCCCTTTCATATATCCAATGCTATATAGGTTCACCATAAATGAAACTGTACTGACAACTACAAGCATCATCACTGAAATAGGATCGATAAAAACGCCCATTTTTATTTGAAGTGCATCGCTAAATCTGAGCCAAGTATAATTTGCTGCAACAATTTGCTGATACGTATCATTCAATCTGGGTAATTCGAAAAAATATTGATACGCAGCAAAATAGGATAACACCATTACAACTCCTAAACCAAGAGTTCCAAGTACGCCCGATAATAGCGGTTTGAACTTCATCCCCAATAATCCCAGTAAAAGAAACATAAATATCGGGATGAGTAAAATCCATACGGTATAGCTGAAATTTATCATTGTTTTGTTTTTCTTGTTACAATATTTTATTTAGTAAATTAAATTTCAATAAATTAATATTTCATTTCATCAATATTTTCAACTTCAATATTGGAGAACCGACGATAAATATTAATTATAAGTGCAATAGCAACCGAAGCCTCAGCAGCAGCAATTGCAACAACTATCAGGGCGAAAAAGTAGCCATGCATGTTTTCGGGAAACAAATATGAATTAAATGCAACAAAGTTGATATTTACTGAATTCAAAATCAACTCTATTGACATCAGCATCGTGATAAGGTTTTTACGAACAATAAATCCGTAAATACCAATAAAAAACATAATCGTGCTGACAATTAAAAAATGGTCTAAAGGGATTCCGTATCTTTCCATAATAATTATTTACCTTTTTTAGCAATAATAATAGCTGCTATCATTGCAGCTAATAATAAAATACTGATAACTTCGAAAGGAAGAGCAAAACCATTATGTCCTGTACTCAATAATTGAGTTCCTATCTCTGTCATATTATTTTGTATTGGAGGATTTGTTCCAGGAATAAACTGATGATTCAATAAAACCAAAAGACATAAACCCATACCGCTTAATGCTGCAATAGCAGCCATAATCTTCTTCGTCCAGTGAGCTTGTGTGAATTTTTGATCAATATGGCTTGTCAACAGAATTGAAAAAATAATTAATACAACGATACCACCAGCATATAGGGTGAGCTGCACCCCTGCCATGAACTGATAGTCTAACCAAAAATACAAACCTGCAGTAGAAATCAATACAAAAAGTAAAAATACTGCTGCTCTGAGTATTCTGCGGCTTGTAACGGTTAATACCGAAAAAACGATAATCATCGCCGCAAACAAGTAAAACATGATTTTATATGCTGTCATTCTGCTATATCTTTTACAAGTGAAGAACCCTGTTTATTTAAAACCTTAGTTAATTTTTGTCTGTCAAAAACGGCATGTTCAAATTCCTGAGAAAAAGCTATTGCCGTGGAAGGACACGTTTTCACACATAACCCACAAAAAGTACACATGCTTAGATGGTAAATGTACTTATCTAAAATTCGTTTTGATTTGCCTTCAGTAGTTGTAATCTTATCCGTTAATACCTCAATAGAACCATTCGGACAATTCAATTCACATATTCCACAACCTGTACATCTATGATAATTGCCAGCGTCATGTGGCATAATCACTTCACCTTTAAACCGATCGTACATTTTTAGTTTCTTACGGTTCTCAGGATATTTCTGTGTAACAATTTTATCCAGTCGAATAAAATATTTACCTGTAACCGACATGCCTTTTAAAAGAGTCCAAACTCCTTTAAAAATTCCTGTTATATAGTTGAATATACTTTTCATACACTATTTAATATACCATCCCATAAGGACAATTAGAGCTACTACAATGATATTAACAAGATTGATAGGAAGTAAATATTTCCACTCAAGAGTCAGCAGTTGGTCGATTCGTAAACGCGGAAAGGTCCATTTAAACCACATCATTATTAAAATAACAATTGCCGTTTTACCAAAATACCAACAAATTGGAGGAATAAAGTCCATAGCATTATTAAAACCTTCACACCCCGGGATATGCAATGGCATCCATCCACCCCAAAAAACTGTAGCAGCTACGGATGCGATTAAAAACATATTCATATACTCCGCTAAAAAGAAGAAGGCAAATTTAATACCCGAATACTCAGTATGAAAACCGGCTGTTAGTTCTGATTCTGCTTCTGCAAGGTCGAATGGGCCTCTGTTGGTTTCAGCTGTTCCTGCAGTAATAAATACAATAAATGCAATAATAGCAGGAATGTGTCCTTTAATTATCCACCATGCGTCAGCCTGACTTTCAACGATTGTTGAAAGCTGTAATGAGCCACTGTATATAGCTATTACCAGCAACGATAAACCAACTGACAATTCATAGCTAACAATCTGAGCACCACTTCTCATTGCACCAATCAATGAATACTTGTTGTTACTTGACCAACCAGCAAGTAACACACCAACTACACCAACTGATGAAACAGCCATAATATAAAATATACCAATATTAAAGTCGATAGCATGCAATCCCATAGCGAACGGAATGGCTGCTAATCCCAAAAATGATGCAATAATTACAATAAAAGGTGCCAGATTAAATAAGAATTTATCTGCTTTGCGAATCGTAATCAATTCCTTCATTAAAAGTTTGAACAAATCGGCTATGGTTTGAATCACACCAAACCACCCCACTCTGTTTGGGCCAATACGGTTTTGCATAAAAGCACAAACTTTTCTTTCTGCTAAAACCAAATACAAGCCAATAACGGCATAAAAAATCAGGAACACAACTCCGATAATAGTCATCTCTGCAATAAATGCCCATGTAGCAGGCAAATGATTGTATAGAAACAGATCGATCGAATGTGTTAACGGTGCTAAATCGTATCTTTGGTATCCCATAAATAATTTTTTATCTGTCAATATCCGGAATTACCAAATCAAGAGATCCGCTAATTGCAACAAGATCTGCTATTTTATATCCGGATGCTAATTTATTCATAATAAAAAGATTGCTAAAATTCGGAGTACGTAGTTTTAAACGATAAGGGGTTTTATTCCCATCACTAACAATATATACTCCCAATTCACCTCTAGCCGTTTCAACGCGCTGATAATATTCTCCTTCCGGTAACTTAATTACTGGTTTCATTTTGGATGTATATTCATTACCATCCGGCATTTTATCGATAAGCTGTTCAAGAATATTCATCGATTCCACCATCTCGTCCATACGCGCCACATACCTATAAAAAGTATCGCCTTCATTATACAAAATTTCTTTGAAATCCACATAAGGATAAGCACTATATGGTTCAACCTTTCTGATATCACATGAAAAACCGGATGCCCTGCCAGAAGGACCTGTTATACCATAATTAATTGCATCTTCTTTTGAAAGTATTCCCAGTCCTTTTGTACGGGCCTGAAAAATAACATTGCCTGTAAGAAATCTGTTATATTCTGGAAGCTTTTTACGGAAATATTTAATAAAATCTGTAATACCTTTTTTGAAGTTTGGATGGATATCATGCATCAAACCACCGGGAACAATAAAACTATGTAATAAACGAGAGCCGAATGATTCTTCAAAAATATCGAGTATTTTTTCACGATCGCGCAATCCATAAAAGAAACATGTCAAACCGCCAAGATCCATACCAAAAGCACTCCACCATAATTGGTGAGAAGCAATACGGTTTAATTCGGAAAGTATAGACCTTATATATTTAACGCGTTCGGGAACTTCAATTTCGAGAGCATTTTCCACACATAAACTCACAGCTTCATTATTCATGTGGGCTGAAAGATAATCGAGCCTATCGGTAAGATGAATAACTTGAGGGTAAGTGAGACTTTCACACATTTTTTCAATGCCACGATGAACATAGCCACAATGTGGAATAAGGTGTTTTACCATTTCTCCCTGTAAAGACACCTCAAATCTGAGTACACCATGTGTGGATGGATGCTGCGGACCCATGTTTATGATATATTCAGGATTTTCGTTCAGTTCAACAATTACTTTTTTTTCTTCTGACATATAATGAATTTCAGATTTTTACAGAATTGAATTTGGCAAAAAGCCAATTCTATCTTTCAATAATATTAATTTCATCTTTATAATCTTTGCGCAAAGGAAATCCTTCAATAAAGGTTTCATCCAAAAACAATCTTCGCAAATCAGGATGATCAGAAAATTTTATACCCATTAAGTCATACACTTCCCTTTCATGAAATTCTGCTGTTGCATAAATATCAGCCACGCTAGCTACTTCGGGATTTTCACGTCCGGTGGTTTTTACCTTCAAAACAAGAGAATGTCCGAAAAAAGTTGATGTGAGATGATATACGATTGTAAAATGAGTCTTCCAATCAACACCGGAAAGGCAAAATAAATAATCCAGTTTCAGATCATCTGATTCTTTCAATAATTTGACAAACGCATGCATTTTATCGGAAGGCACATTAATATCCAAATATTGTTTATTTACATTAAACTCCGCTTCCGGTAATAATGCTATTATTTTTTCTTTCAGTTGTTCCTGTTCCATAGTGTTTACTTTTCAAAAGTTCTGAAGAATTTCTTTTTATACAAAATCGGCTAAAGGATCTTTACGTTTTTTCCAGATCGTTTCGGTTTTTATTTTACGCTGAAGTTGCATAACTCCATACAGTAAAGCTTCCGGACGAGGAGGGCATCCCGGCACATACACATCAACCGGAATTACATGATCGACACCACGAACTACCGAGTAGGAGTTATAAAAAAACGGTCCGCCTGAAACTGCACAGGCTCCCATGGCTATTACATATTTCGGATCGGCCATTTGGTCGTATAAACGTTTCAAAACAGGCGCCATCTTATGTACAACTGTTCCTGCAACAACAATAACGTCGGCTTGACGCGGACTAGCGCGATATACCTCAATACCAAAACGAGAAAAATCGTGACGCGACGCTCCGGTTGCCATCATTTCGATGCCACAACAGCTTGTGGCAAAGGTAAGCGGCCACACTGAATTTGAACGTCCCCAATTTATAATATCATCAATTGTAGTAAAAATTATATTGCCACCACTCTTTTTAAAAGTTTCCAGAGTTTCATTGTCCTTAAACTCATCGTACTTTATGCCCTTTATTTTTATTCCCATTTCAATGCTCCTTTCTTCCATGCATAAATAAGACCTAAACCTAATATAAAGAAAAATATTAATATCTCAACAAAAGCCCGCATACCAATAGTTTTCATTACAACAGCCCAAGGGAAAATAAATACTGTTTCAACATCAAAAACAAGATATACTATTGCGAACAAATAATACCCTACATTAAACTGCACCCATGTTGTACCTTTTGTTTCTATACCGCATTCGTAAGGTTCCGATTTAACGAGATTTTTAGATTTTGGAGGAATAATCATGGAGAAGCCAACTGCCAAACCAACCAGCGCAACTGCCACAATAAAAAATAGCACCAAGGATTCGTTACTCATATTTTAATTTTTAAAAGCGAAGCAAAATTATAAAAAAAACTATAAAAACAAATTTTTTATAAAATAAATAATCAGTTTGTAAATATCTGTATTTTATACAATTAACAATACTGTGGTAATTATTTTTTTTCAAGGTATTAAAAAAACAGTTGTGTTACAATTATACGATAATGTAAAATGAAAATAAAAAAAGAAGCAGAATTTTTTGTTTTTCAAATAAATTATTGTCAGGAAATATTATTTAAAATGTATTTTTGACCTTTCAACTTTCAAGTGAAAATATTTAAGATAAGAATTACCGGATTGGTTCAGGGTGTGGGTTTTAGACCATTCGTTTATCGGATTGCTTCAAATCTCGGCATTAAAGGGACCATAGAAAACCGAAATGACGGAGTTATTATTGAAATGGAAGGCAATGATTCATTGGTTGAAGTTTTCGTTAGTACCATAAAAAAAGATGCTCCTCCCGCTTCGGCTATTGATTCGGTTGAGATTGAAATCATCGGGAAGAAAATCAGATTTGATGATTTCAGTATAATAAAAAGTACCAATATTTCGGATTCTATTACCGAAATAAGCCCCGATATTGCAGTTTGCGATGACTGTTTGGCTGATATGACACTTCAACCACACCGTATCTCCTACCCTTTTATAAATTGCACCAATTGCGGTCCGCGTTTTAGCATTATCCGTGACCTGCCTTACGACCGTAGTAAAACCACCATGGATAACTTTGTGATGTGCGAAACCTGCCACCATGAATATACAGACGTGGCCGACCGTCGTTTTCATGCTCAACCCGTGGCTTGCAACAATTGCGGCCCGATGTATTCGATTCATTACAAAGAAACCATAACAAATAATCATGCAGAAGTGTTACAACTTGCTAACGGCCTGCTTAACAACGGGAAAATAGTAGCAATAAAAGGCATGGGGGGCTACTTTATAGCTTGCGATGCAGCGAACGAAGATGCCGTTATACGTTTGCGGAAACAAAAGAAACGCGATGCCAAACCTTTTGCGGTGATGTTTTGTGATATAAAAACGCTGAAGAAATACACAGTTGTTTCTGATGCTGAAGAAAAGTTAATTTGTTCGTGGCGCCGCCCTATAGTATTGCTCGAACAAACCACTCCATTGGCAACTTCCGTGAATTATCAACTCGATAAACTCGGGGCATTTCTGCCCTATATGCCATTCCATTATCAGCTTTTTGCAAGTTCGAAACTGGAAGCATTGGTGATGACCAGCGGCAACATTTCGGACGAACCTATTATTATTGATGATGCTCCGGCATTAGAAAAACTTTCTTCCATTGCCGATGCAGTGATAACTTATAATCGCGATATCTATAACCGTTGTGACGATTCGGTAGCATTTGTAAGCAACGGCAAAACGCAACTCATCCGCCGTTCGCGCGGATATGTTCCCGCACAGATAAATCTGCCGTTCGATGTTGACAGCATATTTGCCACCGGAGCCGAACTTAAGAACACCTTTTGTTTGGGTAAAAACAATAAAGCCATCATAAGCCAACATATCGGCGATTTGAAAAACGCCGAAACTCTCGACTTTTTTGCAGAATCGGCAGAGCGTTTCAAGAAACTATTCCGCTGTCAGCCGAGAACCATTATCAGCGACCTGCATCCCGATTATCTTTCTACAAAATACGCTCGCGAAAGCGGACTACGACACATTCAGGTGCAGCATCATCACGCGCATATTGCCTCGTGTATGGCCGAAAATGGTATCAACGAGAAAGTTATCGGGGTGAGTTTAGACGGTGTTGGACTTGGCACAGACGGCGCTGTTTGGGGTGGCGAGTTTCTGGTATGTGACTATACTTCGTTCGAACGCTCCTCGCATTTCAACTATGTGCCCATGCCCGGAGGCGACAAAGCCAGTAAAGAGCCTTGGCGGATGGCTGTTGCATATTTATATCACTATTTCGGCAAGGATTTTCTGAAACTCGATATTCCTTTTATAAAAAATCTCGAGCTGCAAAAAACAAAACTTCTTATGCAGGCTATAGATTCAAAAATAAACACTCCTCTCACTTCGAGTTGTGGTCGTTTGTTTGATGCTGTGGCTGCAATTTGCGGTATTTGCGAAAAACAGATTTACGAGGCGCAGGCTGCCATGCAATTCGAATCGATGATAGCCGAAAACTGTTCCGAATTTTATTCGTTCGAATCAATATCGACCTTGAGTTTCGAAAATACCATTAAAGATATAGTGCGCGATGTTCAGCTATTTGTACCTTTAGAAATCATAGCAGCTCGCTTTCACAATACACTTGTAGCGGCAATTGTTGAAACGGTTTTAAAAATCAGTAAGCAGCACAATATTAATATAGTGGCGCTTTCGGGCGGATGTTTCCAAAACCGCTATTTGCTGGAACATACCGTAGATGCTCTTTCACGCAAACAACTTAAGGTTATGATTCACGAAAAAGTGCCGGCCAACGACGGTGGGGTTTCGCTTGGGCAACTTACCATTGCTTCCTTTTTAATAAAAGGTAAAAAGTGATATACCTTTTTGCATACTCCAAATATTAACTATAAAAGTTTTAAAAGATTCTGTAATTTTGCAAAAACTTCATTTATGTGTTTAAGTGTTCCTGCTGAAATAATATCTGTCGACGGTCAAATGGCAAAAGCATCGGTGGGTGGCGCCGTTCGCGATATTTCGTTGCAACTGGTCGAAAATATCATCCCTGGCGACTTCGTATTGCTGCATACTGGTTTTGCTATTGAAAAGATTAGTAAAGAAGAAGCAGAAGAAACCGTTCGTTTGCTTAACGAACTTGGCGAAATAGAAGATGATATGCCTCAATTGAATTATTAGAACCAGCATCATTCCTGCAACGTTTTAAATCCAGACTATATAATCCTTTCATGAAAACCTATGTTTTATTTTTGCGTGCCGTAAATGTTGGAGGTAATAATATGATTAAAATGAAAGACTTAATCGTTTGGATGGAGGAACTTAAGTTTAAGAATATCAAGACTTATCTTCAAAGTGGAAATGTGGTCTTTCAATCCTTTACAAAAGCTGAGCACGAATTAACGCAACTGATCGCCGAAATGATTTTACGCAAAACCAATCTGAATATTGCATGCCAAATTCGTGATGTAGAGGAAATAATGCAAATTAACGCCCTGCTCGACCGGCACGAATCTCAAAAATCTCCTGATTCAAATTTGTTCGTAACACTATTATCGGAACAACCCTCAGCAGAAAACATTCAAAAACTCAAAGAAGCAAAAACCGATAATGACGTGGTTTACGTTTACGGTCGGGAAGCCATCGTGGAGTGTTTCCAACCCTATCATAAGACAAAACTTACCAATAATTTGTTCGAAAAGATGCTAAAGGTAAACGCCACCAGCCGAAACGACAAAACCATGAGGGCACTGATGAAAGAAGCAGAATCTGTTAATTCAATTATTAATTAGAAAGGTCGGATAGCACGAACATAAAATAAATTGGTTTTAGCAGCCGAATTAATACTATTGGTGCCAAAATCACATGCGAAAGCAAGTGTTCCGCCATATTCTGTTGAACTCCAGTAATTGCCGGTATTAAATCCTCCTAATCCTTCCATTGCGAGATTCGTGCACATAAGATTTAATTCGCTGTAGGCAGGTAAATACCAATCGCTGTGGGAACCCAGTACCAAGTCATAGCACAATCTTGCAGCTATACCTGTTGTTGTACACTCTGCGACTATTGTATTAGTGTTGGCCGCACCCGTGCTGAATGAAGGCACTCCAATATACGTTCCTGAACATCCCCAAACTGTTCCTAAACTTTGGTCCGTAGAAGCACAAACCAAACCATGGCCGTTGCCATCATTATAAAAAACAAGCCCACCCGCTGTCGCAGTTCCTATCGTATAGCCTGTCACTAGTGTTACCTGATTTCCGTATCCAGTTCCAGTGCTGTTGGTAGCATATGCTCTCACGTAATAGGTTGTATTAGGTGATAAACCGTTGATGGTTGCTGTAAATGAAGTTGTGTGGTTGTCGGATATGGTCGGGAGTTGAGAAGTACTCCAACATAATCCTTCGTCGATTACAGCGCTGCTTCCCTCATTAGTAACACTGCCATTCCCTACAGCCGAAGTGCCGTTTACATTGCTGAAAGTTGAAGAAGTAACAACAACCGGAACACCGGTTGGGGTAAAACTAACCACCTCGCCATAGCTAAATCCGGCGCTGTTATATGCGTAGGCCCTAACGTAGTATGTAATTCCCTGAGCCACGCCGGTTATATTGCTTGTATATTCGCCGGTGCCGCGACCGTCAAATGTCATCCTATCGTTGGTATTAGGTGTAGTATTGACCTCACTCCAACAAACACCTCTCCTAACCGTATCCTCTCCGCCATCGGAGGTTACATTACCACCGCATGTTGCCGATGTAAGCGTTATATTTGTAATTGGCGCTGTTGTTACAACCGGAAGTGTGGCTTTTTCTTTCTTTTTACATCCGTACGAAAGTAAAAACATGCATCCCGCTGCTATCAATGCGAAAATCAAAAATCGGTTCTTCATTTTCATAATTTATAATATTTATAATGAATGGTTCATTACCGCCTGTCTCCGATTAATTGGCGCATCAACCTCATTATTATTAATTTTCAAATGTAGTTATTTTTTGGAAATAAAAATATTTATAGGGAAAAGATTAAAAAGGTAAATAATATTGATTGGTGCCCTTCGATTGCGCTGAGAGTAAAATTAGCGATTTGAATGGGTATTTAGGGGTTTAATCTTTTAGACTGTAGGAAACTTCGGGATATAATTTACAACTTAGGGCTTCTAATTTTTCAATGTTCATTGTTATCTTTTCATTCTTTCACAAACTTCCCATCCTCAATAAACCTTCCCTTATCCCAGATTTTATAAAAATACATCCCGTTTGCGAACTTGCTAATATCAATAGTGTTTAAACCTTGTTTTAAAACAGTTTCGGTTTGCAGTTGGCCGTTTATATTATAAATTTTGATGTCGGGATTCTTATATAATCCAGTTCCAAAATTAATATAATTATTGGCAGGGTTGGGATATACCAATATCTGTTTATCGCTGACATTGATGTTTTCATTTATTCCTGTGGCTATATTACCATTTTTATCGGATTTAACAACTATAACATTCGATTGAAAATTACTTCCATCAAAATAATATGCATAAATAACACATCCCCCATCGTAAGTGGCTGAAATTGCTTCATCATTAATATAATAAGCAATATGAAAATACTTTTGCCAGAATACGTTTCCATTTTTATCCATTTTCACAAATAAAATACATCTATTTGTAGAATCATAATGTATAGCGGGTGCACAATAATAGAGTGTATCAGGATTAATAAATGACATAAAATCCCGGAATTGAGTTACGAAATTATCAAACACATGAGTAACAATAACTATACTATCAACTATTACTGCATTTCTTGTGCGCTTGTATATTCCGGAATATGTTTCCTGCCATGGCATACCCCCATCCGATATACTAAAAACATTTTCAAAATAAATACTATCATTATATTTCAAAGTATTATTAAAAGTAATATTAATAGGATTAACTCTCGAAGAAATTGTATCAAAACTGTTGAAAGAATAATCAGTCTTTATATTCCAATTAAAAGATTCAATAATATAACCGCTGTCGATAGGCATTTCAACCATACTAACCTTTAACACCTCACTTTCCGCACCGCCATCGCCAAATCCTGTATTTACTTTTTTTATTAAATTATAATTACTGTCAGTCTCGTAAATTTTAAAATCATACCATTCACTAGTATAAACTCCGGTCAAAAAAATATGCTGCCCCTTTTTATTAGTAATATGCCAGATTAGATATTCATTTGGTAGCAAAGTGTCAATAATCGATTCTTTAATTGTCTGTATACTTGTATCAAATACTCTTGTATAAAGATAATTATTATTGCTATCGTGTAAAAGTGTGTAATACAATAAATTGTTTTTATCTTTTTCAATACCTGACTGTGAAGTATTTACTTTACCATATATTGAATCAATAATTACACTGTCAACTTTATTTCCTTGTTCATCTAGTTCAATTATTGCCATGTAATTTACCGTATTAGTTTGTGTATTAGCACTTGTCAAGGTCAAATAATAATGATTGTTTATTCCTTCTCTCAATCCATCACAATAATTTTCCTGATCATTGTTTGTAATATTCTTTACAAAATTCTGGGCATTAGTATTTATTGCATTGCCAATTATAAGTAAAAACATAATAAAATATTTTTTCTTCATTTTTTCACGTTTTAATAAACAAATGGAACTTAATTCTTATAAGTTCCATTTGTTGCTGTGAATTATTTTTTTTACCGTGGCATACCATCTGTACAATAAATTTCATGCACGATATAATGAATAATATGACTAACGATATATTGATCTGGATATCCTGAACCAGAAGGAACAACGCCCCAACCACCATATAAAACCCATGTAGTAATAATTTGATTTGGAGGTAATGAATTTGCCAAGATATTATAAAGGTATCTGGCTCCATCCAAATATAAATTAACATCACTAACATACCAATTAAGATTTGGTGCGCCATAAGTATTAGAAAAAAACAATTTCTGCATTGATCCCCACGTACCATATTGTCCAGTAATCGGATCCGTTATGTAGACACCACCATCGATATGAGCATTTTGTATTTCAGCACCTAACTCTAAATCACCTCCATTTGGACAATTGAAAGCTATATGATTATTAATAAAAATTTTGTCATTTATTAATTTTGCACCATCAGGCGCTGTTATACCAGCATAAGGATTATTTACTGCTTGTATAGGATTTGGAAAAATAGAATTATAGTGAAAACCGCTTACATCTCCTGTCCATTGAGTTCCTACATTATATTTTCCTGTATTTCTTCCTGTAAGAAAATCTGCATCAAGTGTAATGTTCTTTATTGCACCTATATTTGGTCTTCCAAAATCTATTCCTCGATCATTAATATTATAGGATCGTAATTTCGACCAATCATCCTGCAAGCCTGCATTATTACAATTGCAAGAGTTACCAACCGAAGCTATCTTACCATTTATAGGGTTAAAGTTATTAATGGCCGTTAATTTCAGTTTCTGCACCCATCCATAAATCACCTTTCCTGCTCCAACTGCCAAACTTGCAGTCAAAGCAGTAACAAAATCAGGTCCTGCCATTTTGGGTGGTTCTGCTTCTCCGGTAAAGTAATCTCCTTTAAAACAAAAATATATAGTTGCCTGCATGGTTGCTGATACCCAAAAAGGAACATTAGCAATATTCACAGCAGCATTACTATTAAAATAGGTTTGCCATCCGCTTTCTGCATCGGTTATCTGTGCCATCCAATAAGTATAATTTGCCAAACCTACGCTTGTCGCAAAAAATAATGGCATTTTTTGCTCTTGGCTAAGTTTCGATTTTGTTATATTATCTTCAATATTTGCAATATACTGAGGAATATCAAGGGGAGCAATTTTTTTAATACCATGAATCAACAAATTTACAAAATTCACTTGTCCTGAAATTGCACCTAAGCTTTCATTGTTTATATAGGCATTTTGAGCAATAGTAAATATTGAGGCTAATTCAACATCTTCCAAAACTATTTTGGTTTTATCATCATAATTAAATGATTTTTTTATAAAACCACATATTACTGAATTTAGATTATCAGGGCTACTGGTATAGTTTACAATAATACTCTCCATACCTTGTACATGTAACTCACCTATTTTGGGGTAGGGATTAATTAAATCTTGTTCTGCCATAGTAGTATGTATTAAATGATTTTTTAGCGTAAATACATACCGCCCAAATTTATTTTAGGCACCCATCCGTAGATCACTTTTCCTGCACCCACTGCCAAACTTGCTGTTAAAGCTGTAACAAAATCAGGTCCTGCCATTTTTGGTGGTTCGCCTTCTCCGGTAAAATAATTGCCTTTAAAGCAAAAATAAAGTGTTGCTTGTATAGCTGCCGATACCCAATTTGGCACATTAGCAATATTAACTGCTGCATTGCTGTTAAAATAGTCTTGCCAATCACTACCTGTATCGGCAATTGCTGCCATCCAGTAATTATAATTTGCTAATCCAATACTTGTAGCAAAAAATAACGGCATTTTTCCTTTCTGGCATAAATTCGATTTCGAAATATTATCTTCAATATCTGCAATATATTTAGGAATATCTAATGGAGGTATATTTTTTATTCCATTAACTAAAAGATTGATAAAAGTAGATTGTTGACTCGAAAGTCCGCTTATTTCATTATTTATATATGCATTTTGAGCAATCGTAAATATTGATGATAATTCTACATCCTCCAAAACAGGCACTGAACTTGTTTTATAAGCGAAAACTCTTTTTATATAAGTGCAAATTACGGTATTTAAATTATCTGGGCTGCTGGTATAATCTGCAATAACAGCGTCCAATCCATCAGTGTGTAGTCCACCAATGGAAGAATATGGATTTATTATAATTGGTTGTGACATTGTATTTAAAATTTATTGTTTTTGATTATTAATTATTTTTTTAGCCATTATTTCCACACACATTCTTTAGTTAAGAATGTGTGCCATACGCATAGCCATCATCATAAAAATAAAAGTAAAAACGGAAAAAGGATATTTTCATAATCAAATAAATTACAAATCAAACAATCTCTTTTCCTTGAACACGCTCACGTGTATAAAACTCAAATGTATCCGGTCAATTTGTGAGTCCTGAAAAACTCCAGTTTAATTGTCGCGAAGGAAGTAATCTATCAACGTGCAATATTATAATTTATTTTTTTTAGCACGTTATTTTTTATTTATTTAAAAATTAATAATTGTAAATTAATGTCCAAACTCTAAATTATTCACTATTATCTATTATCTATTCTCTATTAACTCAAACCGGAACTCTTTCCATCAAAACTTCCACCTGTTCTATATGTCCCCGTTTCACAAAAATTATCATCTGTTTTGTAACATAACCCACTTTCGTAAATTCAACATGGTAGGTTCCGCTAACTATTTTCGAAATTCCGCACAAACCGTAAACATTGGTTGTTGCTATTAGGTTCAGTTCCAAAATTTTCATCTCTGCATCTTGTATTGCATTGGTCAAAGCACCTGGTATTGGGTTAGCTTCAGCAACCAATGCCAAAATCCCGTTATGTCTTATTCCTTCAGCTTCCACAGCCATGCAATCTCTCAGTTCTTTCACCAGCAATGGTTTTGTTAGCTTATATTCCCCGTAAAAATAATCATACATATTTTCCATTGCGGCTTCTGTAGTTTTAAAAGCTTCAATCAAACTCGTTGTGCCTTCAATTTTTTTAGTTTCTCTTGCCGCTGGTGGATTCAATTGTGCAATATCGAAAGCCTTTATACTATCGTCCATTGCAGTAATATCAGCCGGTTTAACATTCGGAAATAATTTACCAACTCCCGCATTGTCCGAAAGCACTTTTCGTATATCTCGTGCCCGGCTCAATGCATCTGCATTTGCTGCCCTATAAATAAAAGTCACTTCATGTTTTAATTGCTTGGTAATTTCTTTGTTTTTTGCCTTGCGTGCTTTCGGTATTGCCTTGTGGGCTACCTGTATAACAGTTTCAGCCATTGTTTTCTTGGCATCCACTGTATCCTCCGTTATACCCTTTGTGTTATGCGTTTGTATATCTTCTGCCGCTAATATTACAGCCAAACCGCTATCCATATCCGTAATTTCATCGGCATATCCGTCTATGGCAGCCACATCAGCAGCATTATCAGTATTGAATTTCTTTACTTTTAAAATGTTTAACAGTTTTGATCTCAAATAATTTAACATGGCTTTAAAATTTAATAATTTTACAAAACTTAATTATTTAACAACGGTATTATATAACATTTTATTACGTTGCGATTGCAATATTAAAAATAATAATCGAAATAAAAAAATTTTTTTAAGTATTTTTTTATTATTCTTTTAAAAAAATTCAATAAAGTTTTTCTTTTACCATATAGTATTGCTTTTTATTCTTATACCATCAATAACAAACTTTATATCGGTCTAACTATATTGGGTCATTATTTTATAAATCCGTCAGATAATCTTGAAATTTTAAATTTGTTATGTTCAATGTATACGTAACTAAAAGCACATCCATTTCTTCGTATAATCCTTTTTCCCATCAAATAAATTCTTTTCTGGCTTTTTCTTCCTTCAGGAGAAGAGGCAAAGAACCGACCGAAGGGAGCTCAGCGAAGCTAAAAGGCAGAAAAGAATTTTGCCAATTTTAAATCCATCCAATTTCCATTTTCAAAACTTGTCCGCTTTTAGCGGATTTTCAAATTTCGTCTCCCGGAGTCTGGGCTCTTCCTCCTGAGGTACGGCTTCAATCTCCGGGCATCCGGTCTCAATCTCCAGGCATTCGATGTCTTTCTCCGGGCATCGGGGCTTAATCTCCGGCCATTTAATCACAATATCCTGTCATGTATTCAAAATCTCCCGTTATCTAAACTCAATCTCCGGCCATCCACCTTTAATCTCCTGCCATTCACCTTTAATCTCCGGACATCGGGCTTTAGTCTCCGGCCATCAAAACTCAATCTCCAGGCATCAGGAGTTCTTCTCCTGAGCTCGGGTCTTTATCTCCGGGCATCTAATGTCAATCTCCTGCCATTGAGTTTCAATCTCCTGCCATCAGGCTTCAATCTCCTGCCATACGATGTCAATCTTTTGTCCCTTCAAGGCAATAATTCCATTTCAATACATATTCAACTATCGCTTTATCAAATAAATATCTAATAAAACACCTCAATTTTACCTTCTAAAAAAATAATTATGAACCCGTAACTCGTAATTATAAACTACAAACTCTTCGCCAGCCTTTCCCGTTCCTCTGCCGGCACTTTTTCCCACGGCCCTATGTCGTATTGACGTATAAGTATGCGGTATTGTTCGGCGTCGCGGTTCATGCGGCCTATATGGCGGTTGTAGCTTATCATCGAAAGCAAAAACGACAGGCCCATATCTTTGGCCAGCTTCTTTCGCCTGATTTGCCCGATGATGTAGTGAAACAAACGGCGTTTGCCGGGTGCCGGAATAAAAAGATACTCTTTCAGCAGTTTCCAAAGCATGTTCAAAATAAATGCAAGGCCCGGGCTGCCGTCGTTATATGGTTTGTTGAAATGTCCTTCGCCAAATAATATTTTCGCTTTCGGTAAAATAGATTCGAACGAATACATACGCATGAGCGTGGTCAGATATTTGTCAAACAACTCTATCTGCCCCATTTTATAATAATGTATGCACGGAAACAGTCCGCCCATCATGTCGGGGTTGTTGTCGTATACGCGGCCTTCAGCCTTCAATCTGTTATAGAGCTCAGTGCCATGAGGTGCACCAAGGATATTAAAATTAATATACGACAGCCCGGTGCGTTGCGTAAACTCATATAGGCGGTCGAATTCGTCGAGCGTATCGTTGTCGAAACCGATCACGAAGGAAGCATTGATATGAATACCGTGCGAATGTATAGTTCGGATGGCTTCCTCGTAGATCTCCGCGTCGCGGTTTTGTTTTTTATGGGTTTCATTGAGGCTGCCCGCGTTGAGCGACTCGAATCCGATGAGGATATTAAAACAGCCTGCATCATTCATCTCCGTGAGCAAGGTTTCGTCTTTTGCAATTTCGATGCTCGACATACATCCCCAAGATATCCTGAGCGGTTTGAACGCTTCCATCAGTTCGTGAGCATGCCGTTTGTTGGCCGTCAGATTATCATCAACGAATAGTATTTTGCGTATGGGTAAGCTCTTTATCTCGGCCACCACATTGTCGATGTTGCGGTAGCGCATTTTGTTGCCAAAGAGTTTTGTTACAAGGCAAAACTCGCATTTGTAGGGGCATCCCCTCGAAATTTGCATGCCCACCTGAAACACCTTTTTCATATTCACCAAGTCCCATCGCGGAGGTGGTATTTCTTTAAAATCGCAAAATTCGGTGGTTTGGTATAAAGGTTTCAGCGTGCCATTTTCAAAATCTTCCAGACACAACAGCCAGAGGTTTTCGGCTTCGCCTATCACCAGACTGTCGGCATGAAAACGGGCTTCGTCGGTCATAAACGAAACATAAGGCCCGCCGATAACCACCTTTACGCCCTGCGAACGATACCAGTCGCCAATTTCGTAGGCGCGCACGGCCGTGGTGGCCAGCGCCGAAATGCCTACCAGGTCGGGCATTTCCTTGGCGGGAAGTTTTTCGAGCTCCTCATCAATAATGCGCACATCGTAGCAATCGGGAGTTATGGCCGCAATCATCGGCATCGACAGCGGAAGCATAAACTTCTTTTTGCCCAGCATTTTGCTCAGCTCGGTCTGCCCATAGTAGTTTACATACTTTTGCCCGGGCAATATCAGGAAGATCTTTTTCTTTATCGATGGAGGATTTGTCATGATCAATTAAAAATATCTCAGGGCGAACCCTGCTTGCATGAATTTGCTGACTTCGGTAACAAAACTTAGAACCAGGTCGTTATGCTGCAATTTTTCTTCTCTGAATATTTTGTCGAGGCAAATAAAAACCATTGGTGGACCAACATAGCCCATATCGCTCATGCTTGTGTATAAAGTTTCTTTGCGGATGCCCAGCGATTCGCATTCTTCGATGATCATTTCCGAGATGTGCTTCGAAGGAAAGTTCACCTGAAAATATTTCAGTTGGCTCAGGTCGATATGATATTTTTCGATCATCCGCTTCAGGCCTTTATAAAACACCGAACCGTCGGTATCGTGAAAATGAAGCCTCAACTGCTCGTTAAACATCTGTGCCATGTGATGGCTTCCGGTGTCGAATTCCGTTTTGGGGTTTTGCCAGTAGGCCGGGCGATGGTTAAGCATGGCGGCAGGCTTTTTTCCGCCTACCGATTCGATATAAGCGCTTTCAACCAACAGTCCTTCGCGTCTATCGGTAGCCTGCAACACCAATGCACCTGCCCCGTCGCACAAAAAATAGCGCATAAACAACTCTTCCTTTTTGATTAGGGGCTGATTAAAATATTCGGCTATCAGTTCCGACGATGAAATGCCTGATGAAATTACCAGAGCAGTATCATAGCGTCCCGACTTAATAAAATCATAAGCAACTAAAAAAGCTTTATAGGCCGATGTGCAATTGGCATGTATCGATATTTCGCCGCATGCTTCAATGCCCAACCCTTCCTGAATGCGGACGCTTGCAGTCGGCATCTGATGCTGATGGGCGCTTCCGTATGAAATGAACTGTATATCCGAAGGCTTCATTCCTGCCATTTCAATAGCTTTGGTGGCAGCTTTCACCGACATGCTCACATTGTCGTCGGTAAATTGCCGGGTTTCGGGGTCAATGGCATAATGATAATAATTGATGTCAAGCATTTCCTTCATCAAGGGTTTGATACGGGCAAACCATTTTGCTACCGATGCAGGTGCATCTGTTATTTCGCCCAGATACCGGTCGGCGTCTTCAAAAGCCACCGGTTTTCCGGGTAAATACCTTCCGGTTCCGCATATTCTAACTTCTCTTTCAGCCATCAACGGGTTTCTTTAAGTACGTCTTAATATAAAATTCCCTGTGAGCAGGATTATAATTATTAACAATATTTTTAGCAAAAGTAACAGCTTTTTCGATAAGTTCGTTCTTTCCGACAACTTCATCCACAATTCCCATATTCAAGGCTTCAGGTGCATTTAAGTTTTTGCCTGTCAGCAGCAGTTCCATCATATCTTTTTCATCAAGCAAAGCAGCCAGATAAACCGTACCTCCGCAACCGGGCATAAGGTTAAATCCGGCTTCTGGAAACCCCATAATGATGTTTTCGGTGGCAATACGAAAATGACACGCCATGGCCAGTTCCATTGCTGAACCTATGCAAACGCCTTTGATGGCAGCTATCACCGGGATGTGAGCCGTATAAAACCGTTTAAACGTTTGGCTGTTGGCAATATAAAAATCGGCAGCCTGTTGCGGATAATTGCTGTCGAACGACAATAGATCACTAATATCGGCTCCCGATGAAAAATGGCGTCCTTTACCGGTGATAATTATTGCCCGAACCGCTTTATTATTCAAAATAGTATCTGCAAGTTCGCGTATCTCGTAAAAAAAAAGTTTCGACATACTGTTTGCAGGAGGCTGATTCAGGTGTATGAATCCGATCTCATTTTCGATATGCCAATCGATCGTTTTAAACATTATTTCATGCCTTTTTTCCTGTTTGCCGTTTCTTCCAATGCCAACTCGCAAAACAAGCGTGTTTCTTCATGCAAGGCTTCGTGCAACTCCAGTGCGTGGGCATTGTGAAGCGCCTGCATGATAGAGGCTACCACTTTCTTTGGTTTCGAATCAACCAGATTGTTCAAATATTCAACAGCGAAATCCAGAACATTTTCTTCCGTCAGTTGGTTAACAACGTTTAATGTAAATGCTTTTTCGGCATTAAAAGTTTCGCCAGATAAAACCAAGGCCAGCGCTTCGGCCGAACCTGTTTTGTGCGACAGACGAAATATACCTCCCAAACCGGGCATCAGATTATAATTTACTTCCGGAAAAGCAAACAAAGCCTTAACCGATGCAAAACGCATATGGCACGCCAGCGCAATTTCCAAACCGCCTCCCCAGCATACTCCGTTGATGGCTGCCAGCACAGGAATATTCATAGAGGCTATACCTTCGAGCAGTTCAGAACCTGCCGACATTTCATGTTTGAGCAATTTGCTGTCGTTTGTCAGGTCGAAGAGGTTTTGGAGGTCGGCGCCTGCCGAAAAGTGCCTGCCGACTCCCGAGATCACCAAACCTTTTATATCATCCATATCCCCGATCGATTGAAGATATTCCATACTGATAAAGGCCGGTTGGTTTAAAAAATTCTGTGGCGGATTGCTGATCTTCAGAACAGCAACACAGCCTTTTTTCTCGAACACGACATTTTCGGGTGTTGTCAAAATTTTTGGGTTTGAGTTATCAGTATATCAAATTCGGATGGAACCTCGCACGGCACTCTTTCTTTGTTCAAAGGAATGGTTTTAACCACCGCATGCGATAGTTTTATTCCTGTATCTTCATTGGTCATGCGCTGTTTGAAAATAACATAAGGACCGCTCAGTTCAATGATAGTGCGGATCAATATTTTGTCAAATAAACAAGCTTCTTTTGAATAACGTATGTTGATCTCGGTGACCACCAAAAAGATCTGGTCGGCTAATAACATATCCAGCAAACCGGTTTCCCGCATAATTTCCCAACGTGCCTGTTCGAAATAATTCAGATAAACAGCGTTGTTTACGTGATTATACGAATCAAGCTCATAACCCCTGACAGAAAAACGATATTCAAACATTAGCTTTTTTTTATGTGATTAGTGATTGGTGATTAGCGATTAGTGTTAAACGGTTAGACACGAGTCGCTATTTTATTACACCATTTTCACTTTCAATTTTAATTTTTTAACTTATCTGATCAAATCATCGACAATTTGCTTCTCGATCTGCGACCATTTCGGATAGTTGAATTTTGTTCCGTCCCATTCAAAATCAACTTTATAAAAATGTTCGTTCATAAAAGTAAGTTTCGATTTTGCTTCGGGGTCGTGAACTATGAAAATAAGGTTTACAGGTGCTATGTTAAAATGGTGGCTTAATATGCCGGCCAATTGTGCCGAATAATTAGTCACCGATGTTCCTGGGTTTTCAGCGTAGAGTTCAGTTGCAATTACAACAGTTTTATCGTTTTTATGCACCAGTTTCAATCCGCAACGCGAGGTAACATCCCATAAACCTTTAAATTCATAAACTTCATCAAAGTAATCCGAATTAATCTCTTTATTAAACTGCTTTATCATAGGTGAACTGATTTTTTAGTTATTGGCTTTGCGAATCACTTGTTTCCCAAAACTGTTACGCGACAGATCTTCTCTGACCCGGGTGTAGGTTCCGTCGGCAATTTCTTTCATAATGACCTGCTGAAATAGTTTGAACATCTTTTCAGTTTGGGTTTCTTCTTTATAAAAAGTGTTCCAGGCATAATGATACAATTCCTGAAGTTTTTCAGGTGTCATCTGCTTGGGCTGGATAACTACTTTACCAGCATTATAATGGTTCCAGTCGTGATCGATGATGCGGTTCTGACGCAGCATATCGTCGTATGCCTTGGTGTGAGGGAAAGGAGTTAATACCGTAAACTCGGCCAGATCGAGATTTATCTCGAGCAAAAAGTCGACCAAGCGTTTGATGTCGTCTTCCGAATGGTCGTCGGTTCCGAGCAAAATAGTGCCTTCCACTGCAATGCCATGGTCGTGATAGCGTTTCACACGGTCGCGGATATAATCGGACGTGTCGAACACAGCCTGATATACAAACCATGCACCTGCCTGAGCAGCCAGATCCAACACCTCATCATCGTCTTCGATAGGATGCGAACACCATTTCTTTTTAAAGGGTATCATTTCGCGAAACAGATCCATTTCCCACTTTTTATCCTGTGCAAGCGAATTATCAACAATAAACAAACGGTTGTTGTCGATGGTGGCAAGTTCTTCAACCACTTTGTCGATGGGGCGCGGACGGAAACATTTTCCACCCAGATAGGCTACAGCACAAGGATAGCAATTGTATTTGCAACCGCGCGAAGCATGAAACAGATCGACCATGCGAACGCCTTTGTGATAGTAAAGTTCTTTTTTCAGTATGCTTCTGCGGGCAGGGCCGATAAGGTTGATATCGGGATGCTGGTTCATAAAGTTATAAACCTTTTGCAGCTTGTTGTTACGGAAATCTGAGAAAACCTGTTCCAAACGGCCTTCCACTTCCCCCAAAAATATAGAATCGGCATGTTCCATGGTTTCTTCGGCATGCAACATGGTTGATATGCCCCCAAATATCACTTTCTTGCCGCGTTTGCGAAATTCGTCGGCTATTTGCCAGCCGCGTTTTATCTGGCCCGTGAGCATCATCGATATACCGATAAAATCGGCATCGTCGTCGAACGTAAGGGTATCTACATTTTCGTCCACAAATTCAATATCTACATATTCGGGCAGTGCTGCAGCAAAAACCACCGGTCCGTGAGGCGGCAAGTTAAAAATAGTTTGTCCTTCGAGTTTTTCCCACTTGGGATAGATAAGTTTAAACTTCATTTTCGTGATTTTAGTTGTACTTATTTATAGTTCTTTCATCTCTTTCTTACAAGCTTCGATACGCTGATCGATGTGTTGCTTGTCGGAATAAAAAGATATCTGTTTTTCTTTGGCTTGAGTATAATATTGCAGGGCTTTTCCGAAATCGCGCTGCACGTAGTAAAAATCGCCGACCAATGAGTAGGTTAGATAATAATCGGGATTGGATCGAATGAGTTTTGTCAGCAAGGTTTCGTCAGGTTTAGCAGTGTTTTGGTGAATTTGTTCCCATAAAATATCTTTCAAGCTTTTAAATTTTAAGACATTGCAATAATATTCCTGAAGCAGTTTCCAATTCGGCTGCAAAGATAATGGAATTTGGTAAATTTCTTTATGTTTTGACGGACAATCTTGCATCGAAAATACTTTTTTAAGGTCGTAGCATACATAAGTGCCTAACTGATACGGTCCGGTTGAAACCCACACCAATAATTTCTCGGGTTTGAATATTACGGAATGGTGAGCGATATACTGGTTTATGGCCATCTCGTTGGTATAGCCTATTTTTTCGTCGTTCAGCCCGTAGGGGTTGCGCAAAATATAGGCGGCAGTGTATTCGTTCAGTTTTTGGTTTTGATGGATGAGTTGTTTGGTTCGTTCGTAGCGGTATTTTGTGGGTGTTTGTTGCTGTTGTTTTATGTTTTGCTGATCGTTGACGAATTCTTTGCCGATAAAATGGTTGGTGCACACCAGATAATTGGAATCGGAACTCACCACATCGGATTTGTAAGGGCTTTTTTCGATGATAACGGCCTGCCTGTCGGCAGCAGAACCCACCAGCAATGATTCGGAAACGAAGGTGGAATAGGAAGCGGCTATTTTTTTCGCTTCAGCGATATTGTTGGCGTATTGCAATATGTGGCGCGCCACCAGCGAAATGGGAGTTGCAATATGCAGGGGAATGTACGACTTGGCCGCGTTCAGCGTAAGGGTGAGCCCCCGGTCGTTCATGCCCGAAACCACTCCTGCCATCCCGCCCCAGGTGATCATCATAAAGTTATAGCCGCTGTCGGGTTTGATGAATTCCACTATTTTGTCTTCGGCAAATTCGTCGCCAACATAAAAATCGAAATTACGGCCGATGAGCAAAGCAGAATCTTCGGAGCGATCGCCCCAAACGGCAAAAGAGGTGCAGCCCACCAGATGGTAGTTCTGCAGCATGTGGCCGATGTCGTGGGCGGCATGATAGTTCAGTATGCGCTGATATTTGGGACCTATCCAGTCGAAATCGTTGGAGGCGAACTGCGAAATGCCGTAAATTTCCTGCAGATATTCGGGTTTTATGTACTGATCGATGTCGCGGTTGAACACGGCCAGCAAGATGCGCAAAAACCGCAGGTAATTGTTGGAAGGCACCATTTTGTGTATCTGGTCAACAAAGGCTTTTTCCTGCTTGTAGATGAGGGCGCGGCTCAGTTTGCCGATGACCAGACCGCGATGATAGGCATCGCCTTCGGCATAGAGTTCGAACAAACCCGTGTTGCTTTTGTGCAGCCACGAGCGGCCGCAAAATGTCAGCGAATCGCCGTCGTTCCTGGTGACCAGTGAGGCGGTGTCGACCGCGGCTACCTTCGGGGGAGCGATGATGAGCATCTGCCTGACGCATATCACACCCACAGCCGACAGAACAATTATTGCTGCGAAAAACGCTGTCAGGAACTTTTTCATGCGTTAGCCGGCGTTTTTTATTTTTTTCACGAGATATTCGAGCCCGAGCAATTCGGAACAGGTGGTTACCGAGCCTATGGTTACGCCCAACACACCGTGCAGTATGATGTTCTGCCCCGTGAGCAGCAAATTGGGTATTTTGGTTTTGGGCGATATAAGGGTTTTGAGCGGGTCGTTGCAGTCTTTGAGTATGCCGTAGAGCGAGCCACCCACGGTGCCGGTGTAGTCGCGATAGGTTAAGGGCGACGAGGCATACACCTTTTTGATGGTTTTGCGGAATCCGGGGAAACGCTGTTCAACCAGATCGAGAACCTGTTCGGTCTTCTGCTTTTTAAATTCGTTGTAATCTGCTCCGCGGCGCCCGATGGTGGTGTTTTCCCATTGCTTCACATCGGTGATATCCATATAGGCCATGATGGTGGCACAGTCGGCATATTTATCGGAACGCGAAGTAGCGGGAGTGATGAGCAGAAAATTGAAAGGCCAGTCTTTATCGGTGTCTTCGTGGGTGAGCCACACGTCGTCTTTTTTATAGTAATACTGGTTGTGGTTGAGATATTCGAAGGAGTCCTGATTGAAAACCACGTAAAGGGTGAAGTTCGAGGTGGTGTTTTCGAGGTTCATGATGCGTTCGCGATAGGCTTTGCGCAGATATTTCTCTTCTATCATCGCCAAAGTGCGGGCTGGATGTATGCTCGAAATAAAGTTTTTGGCGCTCAGCACTTCTTTGTTGCTGAGTTCAACACTGCTGATAGCGCCATTCTCCATTATAAACCTGTCCACCTTGGCGTTGGTCATGATGGTGCCCCCGTGTTGCAGTATGGATGCGGCCATGGTTTCGGCTATCATCGAACTGCCATCGACCACCCTGTAGGCGCTCTCGATAAACGAATTGTTGACCAGCGCGTGTACATAGAGCGGGGTTTTTTCGGGCAGACCGGCGTAAAGCGGGTTGGTGCCTGCCAACACGTTCTGCAGTTTGGTGTCGGGAGTTATTGCTTTGATATAATCGAAGGCATTGTCGGAAAAGAAATTCATTTCCGACACGTCGAGGTTTTTATATTCGAGGTTATAGAGCGGAAAATGGTTGCACATTTCCCTGAGTTTGTCGGTATAGTCGTGCAGGGCTTTGCGGCTGGCAGGAAATTGTTCGGCAAGGGTTTCGGCAAAGTTGTCGTGGCCCTGGGCAAACTTATAGTCGGTGGGGTCGTTGGCAAAATTGATGATGTCGAAGGCACCCTCGTCGAGCCGTTTGAGGTTGAGCTTATCCATCAGGCCGAAATATTTGAAATAGCGGTTGAGCGATTGCCCCTCGTCGAGGCCGCCGATGTAGTGTATGCCGGTGTCGAAAATGCAGCCGTCGCGGGTGAAGTTCTGCAAACAGCCGCCTATCTGGCTGTGCTGTTCGACGATACACACGTTGTAGCCTTCTTTTGATAAGATATAGCCGCACTGCAAACCGCTGAGGCCGCTGCCGATAATTATAACGTCGAATTGGTTCATAGCTGTTGTTGTGCCCGTGAGTTTATGGGGTTAGGGTGCAAAAGTAGTAATTTTTTTGTTAAATGGGGGGAGTGCCTAAAGTACTTAAAGTGCCTAAAGTACTTAAAGTGCCTAAAGTACTTAAAGTGCCTAAAGTTGGGAGTTGGGAGTTATAAAGGTGAAAGTTTAAAGTTATTTGGTTGAGGGTTTTATTTTTGTTTGAAAAGGATTTGGGGGATGATTTGATTTATTTATGACGCTGCTTGCAGGTTTTACATAGAGTTTCCAATGATCGTTTGTGCAATAATGCTTTGTAGCACCCATTTCAATCAAGCCAAATAATGTTGTACACCCACCAAAAATTGTAACGAGCACGGTTATTACTATTGAACCCGTTCCAGAACTCTCAGAATTATAATCGTTATTACTTTTATGATAAGCATCCAAAATCAATAAGGTGATAATACCTCCTCCTATTATTGACCCACCGAGTATTGTAGGTTCAACTCCACGGTATTTATTTATTCTAGTAATTTTGCTCACTTTGATTTGCTTGCCTTTAATAGTGATGGTTGAATCTGAGATCTCTTTTATCCTTCCAATTTCGGTAACATCATCATTCGTGCTCACTACTTTCACCCGATTTCCTTTAAGGAAAAAAGACTGAGTTGGAGTCTTCTGCCCATAAAGCAATTTGGTTCGTTCAACTACCAAAACTTTTTCACCACCGATGCTATCCTGCGCAAAACACCCACTCACCACCGCGGCCAAAAGCAAACAAAGAAGGAGGGTTTTTTTCATTGGCTTGTCTTTTTTAATGCAACTTCGTAATAATGATTGTTCACGGTTGCTGAAAACTTAAACTCTTTATTGGTTAAACGTAGTATTTCCCATTCTGTTAATACTAAAATTGGTCCAAAACTTTTCACATTATAATAGGATGATGATTGCGCAAAACGCCAAATACCTATAATTTTTTCTTTATTCTTAAATTGATAACCGTACATAAATTCTCTGTCACTGCTATTGCAATTTGAAAATCCTATACTCCATCTTTGAGTATCATCGGCTGGATTTGAAAATACGATATTACATCCACAAGTATCTTTATATGATTGCAAAGAATCAATGCCATCCGAAGTATATTCAGTAACTTCCCATACTCCCCACAGTCTAGTCTGTGCCGAGCGAAAACTTATCAGCGGCCCTTCTTCATATTTCTTGCACCCACAAACCACTGCAGCCAAAAGCAAACAAAGAAGGAGGGTTTTTTTCATGGGATAGTTTTATAATTCAAAATTACGAATTAAATTCAAATAGATAAAAATAAAAAAGGGCGTTTGCAAAACGCCCCTACATTTTTTTACCTGTTACTTGTTACCTGTTTCCTACATTATTATCGCGTCCCAGATGTCGGTAGGGTCGCTGTAGGTGGCTGGTTTGCCTTTATATAAAAATTGGCCATAAAACCAGGCGCGTTTGCCTTCCTGGTCGGGTTTGAAACTAACTTTCAGCAGCCCGGCAATGGTTAAACCTGCAAACACAAAACTGCTCAGTTCGGGTGCTTTGGTAACGCTGGCTTCGGTTACGGCTACAAATATCATGATCTCTTTAACACCTTCGGGTTTTGCCCGGCTTTTTTCGCCGCCCACCGTCATTTGTATTAAATGACCTAAGTGACTAGCCTCCCGAACTTTACCGCTTAAATCATTACCTGGATGGAAACCGTGAGTACCTTTGGCGACAGATTTCACTTCGTCGGGAACGGTGATTCCCAATGCAGTTTTTTGCGCCTCCGTAACCTTGGGGTTTTTGCGTATGTATCGCCCTATAAACAGGCGCAAACTGGTATCGATCACCAGATTTTTGCCGCTTTCATAATCTTTACGGGCAATTTTCAGCTCCTCCTCATCCACCTTGGTGAATATGCCGGTGCTCACTATGGCCCAAACTGCATCGAAGCGCTTTTTTTTCACGCCCACTGTATTGGTGAGCCTTTTCCATTCGAGTATCGCATCGGCCGAAAAATCCCAATCGGCCATATTATCGTTTACAACGCTTACAAAATTATCTTGCCACGGGGCAAATAACCAATTATTAACGGGGATGAAATTGATTCCTGACATAGTTTTAAGAGTTTTAAGATGAATACTATATTATTTAAATTGTTGATTATTATTGTGATAGTTTTAATTAATTCAACTGAGTTCCAAAATTTACAGCTGTATTGAAAGCTTATTAAAATGGGCTTTCAAATTTTTGTAGCCGGCTTAGAACATTTTGTAGCCGGCTTAGAATACTTTGTAGCCGGCTTAGAATATTTCTTCGCCCACTTCAAATTTTTGACCGGCGACTAAAAATTTTCTTTCCTGCAATAAAATTCTTTCAAAGAACAATTAAAAAATTCTAAAGCGAAAATAGTATAGGAATTACATGCTGCAAAAAGAATTTTACACCTATTCACCAACGCACACGATGTGCAATTTCCCGAAAGCCCTGCCGATGTTAGTTTACATCACGCTCTGTTTTTCAAAATCCTACAACGTCTAGTGCTCATCGGAATCTGATTGTCGTCGAAAGTTGTCAGCACGCAGCAATTGCTTTGTTTATGGCATTTTTTCAGGAATTTAAGGTTCACGATGTAGGTTTTGTGCGAACGGAAAAAAAGCGCCGGATCGAGCCTGTCTTCCAAAAATTTCAAACACACTGCCTGAGTCATTTTACTGGCCTCCTTAAAATAAATATCAACATAATGCCCGTCGCCTTCAATAAACGAAATGCTTGTGGGGTCGTCGATAACGTTGTTTTTTAATCCCGGAAAAACAATTTTTCCATAGCGCTTGCCATTTTGTTCTTTTTTCATAATTACTTAATTTTGGTTAAATAAAATTTTGATTTGTAACCTAAAATTAATTGGAATTCAGAATCAAGAAGGGTTTTTCTTCGAAGCAATTCAATAATTTGGCTGAGGGATTTTTTTTAAAAAAATTATTTCTTTTGAATTGAAAATTAATTATTTTTGATGTACGATAAAAAGTGGAGACCAGAAACCACTTTAAAAAACGGCCTGCCCCGATAGGGTTATCGGGGGGCAGAACCGAAAAGCCTTACAAGTAGGAAATCAAAAACAAATTAGCTTATGAAAAAAATTATACTCTTATTATGCGTTGGAATGTTTGCAATATGTGCGTTAAGTTGTAAAAAATGTATTACATGCACTGAATCAAACACTGGATATGCTACTGATTATTGCGGACTGACACCAGATGTTAATAATTTTGAAAGTGACTTAAAAACTCAGGGTACAGCAGCCGGTGAAAACTGGACTTGTGTGAATAAATAAAAATTTTATATAAATAAAAGTGGAGACCAGAAACCACATTAAAAAACGGCCTGCCCCGATAGGATTATCGGGGGGCGGAACTGAAAAGCCAGATGAGTATGGAAATAAATTAAAATTATAATTATGGATGAAATTCAAAATCAACAAAATCAGCCTAGTCGACCTATAGTTATTAACCAGATTAATAAGAAATCAAATGGATTAGGTACGGCAGGTTTTATACTTGCATTAATAGCAGTTTGCTTAAGCTGGATTCCAATCATACAAATGGTAGGAGGGGTACTATGGTTTCTGGGTTTATTATTTTCCTTTATTGGAGTATTTAAAGCACCCAGAGGTCTAGCTATTGCAGGCTTAATAATTTCCTTGATAGATCTTATTATATTAATTTCAGTATTTGGAGCTCTCTTAGGGATTGGGTCCATGTCACATTGATGTATCTTAAAGAATAAAGTGGAGATCAGAAACCACTATAAAAAAACGGGCCTGTCCCGACAAGGTATATTGTCGGGGGCGGAACTGAAAAGCCAGAAGAGTAAGAGAATTAAGATGATTTTGTTATGAAAAAGTTTTTTTCAATTTATTTATTTTTATTTATTTTCCACCTCCATACAGTTAAACTCAATGCCCAGACCCAACCACAATTTATGTTTGCAACAGGTGGTGGTACATTTACTGGAATTGGCGATTTGAAAGTACTTAAAGATGATAGGATATTAAGCATTGCATTTACATACGATTCTATGGGCATTGATAAATATTCTAAGGAGTCAGATTTTCTTGAAAAAGTTGCGAAAAAATTTATAAAAGATTCTGTTGGATATAAAAAATGGATTGAAGAATGGAATAGTAATAAGCATAATTTTTTTGAGCCCGAATTTATTCAAGCTCTAAATAATGAATTAAACAATTTTGGTGTAAATGCTATCCTAAAAACAGTTGATGCTAAGTTAACAGTTCTTGTTTCAACAACATGGATACATATTGGATGGTCGTCCTCATTAGATGTTGGTACTGCTGGCATCATCGGAAGTAGCATCGCAAACAATGAATCTGAAGTCCAATTGAAACTATTTATTTATGAGGGTGATAATCAGAATAAGCGTATTGCGGAATTTTCTGCAACTGGTTTTTTTGGCAGTGAAAAAGATTTTAGTACTACATCTGGTAAAAGAATTGCATCGGCTTATGCAAAGGCTGGGAAAGAAATTGGAAAATTTTTATGTAAAAGAGTTTATAAGAAAAAATAAATGTAAGGAGTAAACCACTCATTCAGCGGCAGGCTGTGCCTTCGTCTAAATACAAATTGAGCCTGCACCTCCATTAAATAAATAAACAAAAGCCTGCCCCACCCGGCGGGCTTTTTGTTTTTATAAATACAATAAGAAAGGACACGACATGTCGTGTCCCTACTTTTATCTTTCACCCTACTTCTCAATCAAAAACATCATATTCGAAGTAAGGCTTCCTTTGTCGATGATCTGCATTTTGGCTCCGAGGCCGGAGCATAGTTCGCCGAGGCGGGCAGCCGACAGGAAATGCAGTTTCATATCGTTGGTTTTGTTGAAACCGATATGGGTCGGCAAAAACCCGGTTGGACCCACCCAAGGGCAGCGTACCATAAAAAAAGGGAAGTAAAGAGGTTCTTTTAGATATCACTATTTTTGAATGATTACATTCGTATTCAAGAATACACAAATGTTTAAAACCAAAAGAAAGAATTATTTTAAAACAGTAACTGTGCCGTGCATATCGTAGGTTTTGCCATCACCGGCTCCTTTAGCAGTATAAATATAGAAATAAGTGGCATCGGCATACGTTCTGTTGCCGTCGGTTCCATCCCAACTACCACCTACCTTATCCCAGCTAAAAACTTTTTTGCCCCAACGATTATAAATGAGCATCTCTTCAGAGCCTAATCCAACAGATTTTACTCTAAATTCATCATTTGAACCATCACCATTGGGAGTGATAATGTTTGGAATAAAAACGTGTGAAGGAATAAAAATTGTAATTACTATTGTAACAACATCTTCGCAACTATCAGGAGGCCCACTCGATACGGTAAGTGTAACCGTGTATGTCCCGGCAGTTGTATAAATGTGATTTGGATCTTGCACCGTAGTGGTTGGACTGCCATCACCGAAATTCCATATATAGGAGTTAGCGTTCGAGCTATAAAAGTACACAGGTTGATTAACGGCACTGTTAACAGAATCAACAGATGCAAATGCAGTTATGATGGTATTTGTTGATATGCTTGTTTGATCGGTTATTGAGCAATTGTTCGAATCTGTAACAGTTACAGAATAATTGCCTGCACAGATATTAGCAAGTATGTTGGTTAATGATCCGGAATTGCTCCAATGATACTGATACGGTAATGTGCCTCCGCTAACATCGGCTGTAATACTTCCGTTGCAACTACCCAAACATGTTTCGTTGATGCCTGACAAACTTAAAACCAATTGTGGCGGTTGACTTATTGAAAATGAGATAATAGTATCGCAACCATGGTTATCTGAAACAGTAACAGTATAATTGCCGATACCCAAACCCGAAACAGAATTGCCCGAAGGGGTGCCTCCCGACCATGTATACGTGTATGGTGTGGTGCCGCCAATGGCAGTTACGGCTGCGTTTCCATTGTTCGCATTATAACATGTAGAATTATGCAAGGATGACAGGCTTGTGACCAAAGGCGCCGGTTCGGTGATGACAATATTATCTGTCGCACTACAATTTATGCTGTCGGTAACCGTCACGGTATATGTTCCTGCCGGGAGATTACTAATGTTTTGCGTATTTTGAACCGGTGAAGTATTCCATTGATAGGTATAGGGTAATAAACCGTTTGAAGGTACCACTGTGCCGCTGCCATCGTTCATTCCATGGCATGAAATATTTGAAATAATTGATGCATCAATTGAAAGATCACTGATAGCTACCGTATCGATAGTTATAATGGATGTGCAACTGGTTTGAGTGACCGTTAATGTGATATAATACACTCCTGCCGCGGGCCAATGGACCGAATAATTTTGCAATCCACTGATGGGAGTTGCTGTTCCACCATCAAAATCCCATGTATAGGTGGCAGTAGATAGTCCATCGCCGGTATAGTTAATAATAGAATTTGCCAAATTACATAAAGGCGAGCTTGCGGTGAATGTTGAGGTTGGAAGCGGATTTACGGTAACTGTGGTTGAATCGGAAGACATACATGTATTGGTATCTGCGTAAACGTTGTTGATCTGATGTACTCCAACACCGGCAGTCATAGGGTTGAATGTTGTGCCTGTAACACCATCTCCCGAATAAACACCGCCTACAGGAGAACCATAAGTGGTTAGACTGAAAGAATTTGCGCCAACACAAACGGGAGCAATATTATTGATAGAAACAATGGGGACGTAATTTGGAATATAGACACTATCGATGGTTTGCAAATTATTTGCATCGGTAACGGTTACAGTATAATATCCTTCACAAAGCCCAAAAGCGGTATCGGTTAGCGATGCCTGTGTGTCGTTCCAGGTATATGTATAAGGAGGAGTGCCTCCTGTTGGTACAACAACTGCCTGACCATTACATGTAATAACCGGAGGAGGATTACAAATGCTGTTACAATTACCCACTGTTGGCGCAGAAGCCGAACTATTCCATGCACCACCATCAGGAATTCTTCGCCATGATTGACCCATATACGTTGCAGGATTTAGATTTGTGATATACGTTTTCATACCTGCAGGTATAGCATCGTATGAAGGCAGCGCAGTGGCATTTGTACAGCCAGCGCAGGTTGCAACACACGGGGCACACGAAAGACAGGAGTTTGTGGTAGAATTCCACGAAATAGCATCCTGTGGATTTCCATTCTTATCGTAAAAAGCAAACCAGCCTCCCGCATTGGGAAACCATAAACGATTTGCACCTGTTTCTAAACAAACATTACCCGGTAAATCATCAACAATAAATTCCAAAGTTGTTCCACCATTTTGTACCAGTAAAGATGCCGGAACAGGCGTTGCATTTGTGCCTCTTATAACTACAAATCCGCTGGGTGGCACAATAGTGTTGTCAGGAATTCTATAACCTCCGCCATAATTATCAATGTCGGGAGCATTATTTCCTAAATAATAACAAGAAATATCGACCGGCTTACACAAATCAGGATTGTATAATTCAATCCATTCTCCTCTTCGGGTATTATCCTGATCATATATGGAACCATCACCAACTGACGGGCAAAGCATTACTTCATTGATCAGAATTTTAGGGCCATTATAGTTGCAGCCATTTCCATTACAAACATAATTCGTATCAGTTTGGAATGTTAATGTAATCTGCGCTTTAGCTGAATTACTAATAATAATTAAAACTAAAACTGAAAGGTAATACTTAATGTTTTTCATTAGGATGTATTATTTGTGAATATTTCCAGCTACAAATATAATCCGTGTTAATTTTATGTAAATGTAAGGATAATACTATTATTGACAAATTATTATTAAAGATGGTTGTTTTATAATCAAAAAAGATGTTTTACGGCTTTTGTATAAAGACAAAAAACATAGAGTTATGTAAGTATCTTTAGAAAAAAAATAATGCAACAGCAGTTGCATATTCAGGTTTCCCGTTCGGCGGCAGGCTCTGCTCCCTAAATTTCTGACTTCGGTCTTCGTGCTTTCCCCTACTTCTCAATCAAAAACATCATATTCGAAGTAAGGCTGCCTTTGTCGATGATCTGCATTTTGGCTCCGAGGCCGGTGCAGAGTTTGCCGAGGCGGGCAGCCGACAGGAAATGCAGTTTCATATCGTTGGTTTTGTTGAAGCCGATATGGGTTGAAAGAAATTCGGTGAGGCGGGTTTTTTTGTGTTCCGAAGCCATGTCGGCGTTGCCGTCGCGTATCAGTATCTTGCCGCCGGGCGTGAGGCTGGTGATGCACGACGAGAGCAGGGCACATTGTTTTTCGTCGGTGAGGTAGTGCAGCACATCGCTCAGCAAAAACACATCGTGAGGGGTAATTTCGTATTGGGTGATGTCGGCGCAATAGAAATCGACGTTGGCGGGTTTCGACATGCAATGCGAAGCCATCTCAATTTTTTCCTCGTCGTAGTCGAGGGCCGTTATGGTGCGCCTGTCGGAGATCATGCCCAGCATCATCGACAGGTATCCGTAGCCGCAGCCGATGTCGAGCACGCGGGCGTCGGCGGGTATCAGCTGGTTGTATATCCTGTAGTTCTTTTTTTCGATGGCCAGCTTGATGCGGGTATACCATTCCACTATGGGTCCCTTGTAAGTGAAGTTTTTGATGATGATATCGTTCAGGCGGCGGGGGTCGTTATAATAAACCCTGAGCAAGTCGCTGAATTCGGCGCGAAACAGGCGCTGAATGTTTTTGGCCCTTTCGGAGTAGTCGGCGCCCCACTGCGGGTCGTCGTGGCGGATGCGGTCGAGAAACTTAACGGTGATATGGCTTTTTTTAGCCATCAGTTCGCCCTTGGCCACATAATTGCCCGTGCCGTTGGTAACGATGGGCAGGATGTCGAGCTTGAGCTTGTCGGCCAAATAAAAAGCGCCTTTATGAAAACGGTGTATATGATGATCGTTGTTGCGGGTGCCTTCGGGAAACACCATGATGGAATAGCCATCGGCAACGGCCGAACTCAGCTTGTCGCCAATAAAATCGTAGCCTGCCGAAGCGGGCAAAAAGCCGCCCAGTTTCACGATGATGCCGATAAATTTCGAATAATAAAACGCATCGTTGGTGATCATCATCACCTTGGGCGAAAACATCAACAGCAAGGGAATATCGATAATGGACTGATGGTTGACGATGATAACGGCAGGCTTCCGTAGGGTGTCGCGCGTGTAGTTGAGTATCTTTTTGTGCGAGCGATACATCAGATACATGGTGGTTCGGCACACCAGCATCAGGGTGTAGTGATAGAGCAGCCTGCGGTTTTTGCGGCCTATGGGCAATATTTTATAGACGGTGAGCCCGAGGAAACCCGTCAGTATGCAACCGCCCACGAAATGGCTGTAGCACACCACAGCGTAGAGGAAGCCGTAGGCGGTGACGGGAAATTTGCGCGGCTTGCCTTTTTTATACACCAGCAGGCGGAACAAGGCGGGCGGAACGGTGTAGGAAAGAAACACTACCGAAAACATGCCGATGATGGTCAGCAGGGCTATCGATTTCAGCGCGGGATGCTTGGCCAAAATAAGTACCCCCACCCCTATCAGCGTGGTGAAAGCCGACAGAAAGACGGCGGTCTTGTATGAATCCAAAAGTTTAATGCCTTTGCGCTTATATTCCTGCAGCAGGCCGTCCATGATAAAAATGCTGAAGTCGTCGCCCAGTCCGAAAATAAAGGTAGAGATGATGATGCTCACGATGTTGAACTTGATGCCGAGCAGGCTCATCAAACCCAATATCCATATCCACGAAATAAACATGGGGATGAACGATATCAGCGCCAGTTCGATGCGGCCATACATCATCAGCAAAAAGAAAAATACCAGCAGCGACGAGATCAACAAAATAGTGTTGAAATCGTTGCTGATGATGTTGGCATATTTCGATGAAAGAAACTGCCTGTCGATGACCAGCGTTTTTTCGTTTTCGGGAAAATAGCTCACCACTTTGTCGCGGTTGCGGGGGTTGATCTTCAAAGCCGTGATCACGAAATTATCCTGTTTGTGGCTTATCAGGTCGCTCACGAAATTATTCTTCAGAGATTCAACATCGTTTGGTTTGATGGAGCTGTATCGGGCATCGATCACCTTAAAGAAATCGTTGAATGCCTCTTCCCTGAACTTATATTTGAACCCCTGTTGTATGAGGCGCTTTTTGAATTTGATCAGATCTACCCCGGCCCAAAAGGCGTTCCATTTCGCTATTTTCAGTTTCTGTGCCGAATCGGAAAGCATGATGTTCGAAACCGTAGAAACCTGATTGATGAGATGCTTCGCCTGCAGGTCGCGCACCGTGCGGTTCAGTTTTTCGCTGTTCTTCAGCGCCTCGTTCATGTTCTTACCCTGCGACACCAGGTAAATGGGGCGCAGCGAGCTGTCGGATATCGAATTCAGGGTTTGTTCGGCATGCATTAATTTGGGCGACATATAGCCCATTTTGGTCAGGTCGCTTTCGAAAGCGATCTTGGTGGCCGGATAGAAAAAAATAGCGGTAAGCAACAGGATACCAACCAGAATGTAGGGATTGCGTTCGAAATGGTAGGCCGACAAACGGTCGATAAAGCCCGGGCTTGCATGTTCGGGCTCCGGTTTTTTCGACTTTTTGACGAAATACGGCAGAAATATCAGCGTGAACAACACCGCTCCCACCAAAACCAATGCCGACAACAAACCGAAATCGTTCAGCACGGTCGATTTCACCATCAGCAAACCCAAAAAGGCGCCTATGGTGGTGGTGCTGCCGATGGTCATCGGAATGGCCAGATCTTTGATCACCTGCCGCAAGGATTTCTCGTGGCGGTAGTGCGCGTAGAAATGGATGGAATAGTTGATGGCGATGCCCAGTATTATAGAACTGGCACCGATGGCGATGGTGGATATCTGCGATTTCAGAAAATAGATGATGGCCAGCGAGAAGATGCCGCCGAAAATGACGGGCAAAACCAGAAAGAATATCGTTTTTGAGTTTTTGAAGAAAAACGCAAAGAACACGAACAAAATTAAAACGGCCAGGCCCAGTGTTAGCAACGAATCGTCCTTCAGCTGGTTGGCGTTGCCTACGGCCACGGCTGCAGCGCCGTAGTATTGTATTCGTATCGGGACCCCGCTCAAATCCTTGCTGTTATCCGCAATGATGTTTTCCAGTTTTTTGATCATCACCGAGTTTTTCGACGATTCGCTGGCGGGGCTCGCCGTGCTGAGAAACATCAGCAGGTTTTTTTTATCTTTCGAGAAGATCCGCTCTTTATAAATATTGTAGTTGTTGCCCACGCTTATCAGGCTCAGTTTACGCATGGCCAAAGCGGTGATGCTGAATGGGTCGCGGATCAGGTATTTTTTCATCACAAAGCCCGCGGGCGATATCAGCATCTTATAGTTGCGGCTCAAAACGGTATCCACATGTGCCGAATCGATCATTTTGCCGATATGTTCGTAGTCTTTGTCGTCGAGAAAAAACGGAAGGTTGCGCCAAAACAGGTCGTAGGTGTCCTGCATCAGGTCCTGCGAAAAACGGTAAGTGAGTTCCTTCACCTGGTCGGGCATCATCTGCTCTTTGATGTCTTTTGCCACATCATCGGCCCTGCCTATCATGGTATTGACCGAAGCAGCCGACGAATCGGGGGCGCTCAGTATCACCAGCAGTTTGTCGTTGGTTTTTATCTGTTCGAAAACATCGCCTATGTTCTTAACTTCTTTGTTTTTCGGAATAAAATCGGCAACATCTTCGCTGAAACGTATGCGGGTCGAGAAATAGGCAAGCAGGGCGGTGATCAGTATCAAAATAGCGAACAACAAACGTTTTCGCGTTTGAAAAAAATCGAATATCATTACAAAAAAAGCCGCCATCCTGTTGTTTACATTTAGTGATCTGTTCGCTGCTTATTCCGGTACTTTCGTTTCTGTTAAAGTCATCCTGTGCTTCTTTCTGAAAATCTTCAGTAAAATATAAGTTGTTAATCCGAGACTCACAGAAATTGCAGTAGCAAAAATAAAACTTCCGATCAAATATTGAAGCAAATTTATTTTAATTGCTTCGAGTGTCAGGTTCGAAGAATATTTTAATTGCACAGCATCATATTTATACACAAACCCACCGAACAAATAGCTCAGATACATGATAACAGGTATCATCGGCGGTATGCTGATATTGCTTGCCACCAGAGTAATTACCTTATTTAATCGAAACAACATGGCCAACAGCAATGCAATGCCCATCTGCCATCCCCAAAACGGTGCGATACCCATGAACAGACCCAGCATTACCGAAAAGGTTATTTTTGAATCCGAGTCCTGATTCAGTATGATATATTTATGATAAAACTCGCGGATATTCTTTTTGTTTAATGAATTAACAAATTTGAAGGGCTTAACAAATAAGAGCGCAATGATCACCAACACCACATTCAGCAAACTCACGCGTGTAAAATCGATGAAGGGCCTGAAATGCGAAACACGCTCCGATTTGGGCGCATAATATACCTGTATCGGCACCGGAATAACTTTGATGTTGCGCCAGGCCGCACGCACCAATACTTCGATCTCGAATTCGTATTTGCGGGTCAGGTAGTGCTTTTTATACAGCAAATGGATGGGATACGCACGAAATCCCGATTGAGTGTCGGGCAACTTCACACCCGTTTCGAAACGAAACCAGAAGTTCGAGAACTTATGCCCGAAACTGCTTTTGCCCGGAATGCTGCTCTGGTTCATATTTCGTGCACCCACGATGAGGGCATCGGGTTCCTGCTCAATTTTTTCGATGAACACAGGCAGATCGTCGGCCATGTGCTGCCCGTCGGAATCGATGGTGATGCCGTAGCGGAAGCCCAGGCTGTGAGCAAATTTTATAGCACGGCGCAGCGCATATCCTTTTCCGCAATTGGCTTCGAAGCGGATCACGCGCATATCATTGTATGCATCCAGTATCGTTTGGGTATCATCGGTCGAGCCGTCGTTCACCACGATGATGTTCGTGGTATATTCCATCACGTCGTCAATTACTTTTTTCAGGGTAGCTGCATTGTTGTATGTGGGGATTATCACACAACATTGCAGCGTCCGAAACTTTTCCTGTATTTGACTTTTATCCGGCATCAGTTCATCATTTTGTGTTCCGATTCTTTCAAGCTCTTTTCAATCTGCAGTTTTTCTTTCAGGTTCGGAATGGGCTTCGAAAGTGCCGTTTTATATTCATTCACGGCCTTTTCATACAAACGACCATCCTTATAGTGATCTCCGGCTTCCCAATACGACAAATAACTGTCGGGGTTGAGAGTTATCATTTCATCGACGAGCTTTTGAGTTTCCACGTCATATTTTTTAGCGTCGTGCAATAACTGCCGGATGGATTTAAAACGCCTGTAATTTTCGTATCCGCCATTCTGTAGTAATGGGTCCTCCGCTATCTGTTCTCCTGCAACAGTGATATCGGGATGACCTTTGATATCAAAATCGGGATGAAAAACCGCGTTCAGATCGTAGCAAACATAGGCTCCAATACAATACGGACCGGCTGATATCCACATTTTTAATTCGGCAGGTTTAAAAATAACCGAATGATGCGCAATAAGCTGGTTGACGGCTATCTCGTTGCCCGAACCCAGGAGAGTATCCCCTGTTCCCAGACGGTCGCGGAGTATATCGGCTGCCGTTTGCACCGTAAATTTTTCGTACTTATCAAATAACTCCTGCATCCGCTCAAAGCGTTTCATCGAGGAACTTTCGATGATCTGCTGCCGGTTCGATTCATCGTTCTTAAACTTTTCGGATTGAAAATGATTGGTGCAGATCAACTGGTTATTTTCGGGAACAAATATGGCGCTGTCGTAGGGTGTTTTTTCGATCAAAACCGAACGGTTCTCTTTGCCCGAACTCACATGAAACGATTCCGAAACAAATATCTTGCGTTTATCGGCAATGGCAATGGCTTGTTCAAGGGTTTCGGCATATTGAAGCATCTCGCGTACCAAAATGGTGATCGGCGTCGACGAACGCATCGGCAGTTTCGATTTTGCAGCATTCACCGTGATGGTAATTCCGTGTATGTTCATACCCGAAACCGTGCCTATCATACCACCCCAGGTGATCATCACAAATTTACTTCCGGCAGCGGGCTTATAAAAGGTGATGATCTTTTCTTCCGAGAACTCATCTCCGGCATGGAAATCGAAATTACGCCCGTGTAGCAGCATGCCGTCGCCGGTTTTGCTGCCCCAGGCGGCAAACGAAGTGCAGCCCACAAAATTCATATACTGCAAAGTGTGGCCGATATCGTGGGCAGCATGGTAGTTCAGTATGCGCACATAACGCGGCCCTATGAAGGAATATTCCAGCGAAGCCGAACGCGACACGCCGTAAATTTCCTGATTGTATTCTTTGCCCACATAATAGTTGAGTTTGCGGTTCATCCAGGCAACCAGCAACTTCAAAAAGAACAGGTATACACGGTTGGTTACTCTTTTTTTAATTTCGGCTACAAAGAACTTTTCCTGATTATAGATCTGGTCCCGGGCAAGTATACCGTTCACCAGGCCGCGCTCGTATGCATCGCCTTCGATATACATTTCCCACAAACCCTGCTTGTTCTTCTTTATCCAGTTATTTTTCAGCACATAAAAATCGTCGGCTATCTTGAGGGGTTCATATTCTTTCTGGTCAGCAGCAGGCACTTTTGGAGGGATCTTCAATACGGCAAGCGCGAACAAACCCGCGAGCAGCAGCAAGAGCAATACAATTCCCAAAATGATATATACCAACATCCTTTTTTTGTTAAGCCGACAAATTTAATGGATTTTTGCTTCGCAAAGGCACTATAAAAGCATTAGTTATTTATCTCCGGCCATTTTCTGGTATTCGATGCGCATCAGATCGGCCACATTTCGGGTAAGCACCTGATAGTTTTCGCCGTATTCGGGGCTGCCGTATTTTACCCTATCGAGATATATGATGGTAGCAGTGCCGTTTTTCAAATAGAACCATTTGCGCTTGATCACATTCTCAGAATAGTGAATCACCACTGGTTGAATATCAATCTTGAGTTTTTCGGCAATATAAAACCCACCCTTGTGGAAACGTCCTATGTTGTTGGTTGAATACACTCCCTCTGGAAATATCAGCACGGGACATCCGATTTCAATAGAAGGTCTCAGCGCTTCAACCAGAGCATCTTTGCCCATATCGATCGGAAAAAAACGGATGTATTTCACCAGAAAGAACTTTGCACCTGCATTGGCATGCCAGTTGTTGTTAATAACCCGCATTTTAGATGAGAAACTTATTACCAGTGGCGCATCGATCAGCGACTGATGATTGCAGGCTATCAGAGCGGGAGTGGCAAATTTCTGTTTATCGTAGCCTATATGGATGAATTTTATATTGAAATGGGTTTTGGTGATAAATGCAGCATAAGCCCTCAACAATCGGCTGTAGATCGTCGACGGGCGGTTGTGACTGAGTGAGAACGGAACCAATATCAACAGGGTAAACAGCTGACTGGTGCATAAAAAGATCAGAAATGAAATGAAGCCTTTGAACAGTATTACAGTATTAACCCAAACTCTTTTAGCCACAATTTTGATAGATTAGGTTGCAAAAGTAAAAAAAATAGTATTACTTTTGTGCCATAATTGGCCCCGTAGCTCAACTGAATAGAGTATCTGACTACGGATCAGAAGGTTGAAGGTTTGAATCCTTCCGGGGTCACAAAGCAAAAAAGAGGAATTTATTCCTCTTTTTTATTATGGTCAACTTTTGAAATGTACTACGTATATGTGATCCAAAGCGAAAAGTATGGTAAGAACTATACTGGCCTTACTACAAACCTTGACAAAAGAATCAAGGAACATAATAGTGGTAAAACAAAGTCAATAAAACCTTACATCCCTTATAAGTTGATCTATCATGAAACTGCTTCTGATTTACTACAGGCCAGAAAAAGGGAGAAGTATCTTAAAAGTGCTACTGGAAGAAATTTTATTAAAAAGAACTTAGAATAGAATATTTGGCTACGGATCAGAAGCCTGCCTGACTGACGTCAGTCAGGCAGGGTTGAAGGTTTGAATCCTTCCGGGGTCACAAAATAAAAAAGAGGACACATGTCCTCTTTTTTATTCTAACAAGCCCTGCTGCTTTCAAATTGTTTTTGCCGTTATTACCGTTTTTTGTACCTTTGTGCCTTAGTTTCATTATGAAAAATAGATTTTTAATTATTTTTTTCTTAAGTTTCTTCTGCTCGCTGTTTTCTTTTGGTCAACACACTAAAACATCCCAGTTCGCAACAAGTTCTGTATTAGCCGATGGTATATGGTATAAAATCGGAACAACTGCCGACGGTGTTTACAAACTCACCTACCAAAACCTTATCGATCTGGGGCTTCCCGAACCCATAAAATCATCCGATTTACGTCTCTACGGCAACGGCGGAGCTATGCTCCCCGAACCCAATGCCGGATTTCGCTGCGACGACCTCATCGAAAACGCTGTTTACATTAGCGATAACGGGGACGGATACATCAATCCAGGCGACTATATACTGTTCTACGGGCAAAGCACCACCCTATGGGCCTATGATCCGGCAAGCCTTACTTTTATACATACTAAAAACCTTTACGCCGACACCGCTTACTATTTCATTACACTAAAACCCGGAATTGCAAAAAGGGTAACCAGCTATCTCAATATAACAGCCGCAGCCGATACCAGTGTTGATTTTTTTAACGATTACCAATGTCATGAAATTGATTCATTAAACTTGCTCATGACAGGAAAAAGATGGCTGGGTGAAGTATTTGGTCAAACCACCATTCACAACTTTACCTGTATATTTCCCAATGTAGATAAAACCAACCCTGCACAGGCAGGGTTTATGGTTTGGGCGCGCTGTCAACAGGCAAGCGCCTTCCAGATATCGCTAAATTCTAATAGCGCTGCCGACACACTTTTACCTATTGATGGCAATATAAATGCAGATTATGCAAATACAGGTCTCATTTCCATGAATTTTGTACCGAATTCCGACACTTTCAACATTCAAATCACTTACAACAAACCCGACGACGGAGCTATTGCCTGGCTCGACTATTTCGATATCAACGTTAGACGGAATTTAGTTTACAACGGCAACCAGCTACTTTTCAGAACACTTGCCACAATAGGGCTCCCCGTATGCCAGTTTAACATTCAAAATTCAGGTAACACTTTTAGGGTATGGTTGCCCGGTATGAATGGCGATGTGAGTGAAATGAACCTTACATCAGCTTCGGGCATCACTTCTTTCAAAGCAAACACCGATAGTTTGATTGGTTTTGTGGCTTTTGACGATAACAATATACTGACGCCTGCTTTGATCGGAAGTATTGCCAACCAAAACCTTCATGCCATTTCGCAAGCCGATCTGATCATTGTTACCCATCCTGCTTTTATTTCGCAAGCCAACAGTATTGCCGACTTTCACCGCAATAACGATAATATGCAGGTTGTTGTGGTTACCACCAATCAAATATACAACGAATTTTCGTCGGGAAAACAGGATGTGACTGCAATACGCGATTTTGCGCGCATGATTTATATGCGGGGAGCAAATGACTCAATAAACCGACTGAAATATCTTTTACTTTTGGGCGATGGTTCTTACGATATGAAAAACCGCATCTCACCAAACTCTAATTATATACCTACCTGGCAAACCGAAAACTCTGTTCTGCCAACGTCTTCCTATGTTTCCGACGATTTTTACGGCATGCTCGATTCAATTGAAGGTGGCGATATCACTAGCGGGAAACTTGATATTGGTATAGGCCGCTTACCTGTTAGTTCCATAAATGATGCTGATGCAATGGTCGGAAAAATAATTCGCTACGGAACAAAAAAGGATTTTCTGGAAAACTCATACGAAAATAACTTAATTTCCAATTATGATTCTTGGCGTAATCAATTTTGTGTAATTGCCGACGACGAAGATGGCAATCTGCATTTAAATCAAGCCGAAAGACTTTGCTCATCGCTCGATTCGCTGACAAAATCGGTTAATATCCACAAAATTTACCTCGATGCCTATCAGGAAATTCATACTACAACCGGCGATACTTATCCTGACGTGAACGATGCCGTGAATAAAGAAATGTCGCAGGGCACCTTGATGATAAATTATATCGGACATGGAGGCGAGTACGGATTGGCTGCAGAAGGTATACTTACCATGGGCGATATTGGTAAATATAACAATTATTATAATTTGCCTGTTTTTGTCACTGCTACCTGTGAATTTAGCCGCTACGACAACCCCAGCTTGACCTCAGCCGGAGAACGGATATTATTAAAACCCAACGGAGGCGGTATAGCTTTATTTTCAACTACCCGCGTAGCTTACGCATCTTCGAACGAGATCATTAACAAAAATTTAATTAGAGTCTCTTTTGCTAAAAACACTAATGGCATTATCCGTCTGGGAGACATCGTGAAACAATCAAAAAACCGATGCGGTTCTGGTGTTTATATGCAGAACTTTACGCTACTCGGTGACCCTGCCCTTTCAATGGCGTTTCCTGAATATAAAGTAGTAACTGAGCATTTAAAGATCGATACAATAAAAGCTGCTACCGACACATTGAACAACGAAAATGTTGTTGAAGTTTCGGGATATATCAGCGATAAATCTGGAAATAAACAAACATGGTTTAATGGAAGTATCTATCCCTGTGTATACGACAAACCTGCAAAATGCAATACATTGGCTAATGATCCGGGCTTAAGTTATGCAACAAGTTTTTATCAGCAGCAATCCGTTTTATATCGCGGAAACATCAGTGTGGTAAACGGTGAATTCACATTCTCTTTCTTTGTACCAAAAGATATTAGCTTCTCTGATGGTTATGGAAAGATATTATACTATGCAAAAAATTCCGAGTTTGATGCTGGCGGAGTAACCGATAGTTTACTATTGAAGAATAATGGCATATCAACCAATCCTGATATACTCGGCCCTGATATCTTGCTGTATATGGGTGATAGAACTTTTGTTCCGAACGGAAAAACCGGTCCCAATCCGCTTTTTTTAGCCTATTTGCACGATACAAGCGGCATTAATAGTTGCGGATTAAGTCTGGGGCATGAGATCACTGCAGTTCTTGACCATGAAAACAACGCCACGTATTATTTTGATGATAATTACATTCAAGACCCTGATACGTATACTTCAGGCAAAACTTCGTATCAGTTTTCAGGATTGGCTACCGGCGAACATAAAATTACTTTAAAAGCATGGGATCTGCTTGATAATTCTGCTGAAAAAGAACTCGGGTTTATAGTTTTAGACACCGAAGAAGTGAATTTAGGAGGTATTTATAATTATCCTGATCCGGTTACAGACTATACTTGGTTTTATATCGATCATAATCTGAGCAACGAAATGATGTTTATCAAAATTATGGTCTACGATATCACTGGAAAAGCCGTCGCAGAAATTGATAACACAATTTCTTCAGGAGAAGACAAACCTGTAAAGGTTTATTGGAATGCTTGTAATGCTAATGGGGAACCTTTATCAAAAGGGTTTTATACATACACTGTTAGCTTATCAGATAAAGACGGAAGGATCAGACAACGATCAGAAAAATTTGTTATCATAAAATAAATTTAAGAAAACACGTTATCATATTGTAAGAAAAATATCACTAATACAATATAATTTTAATTTAATCGTTAATTTTGCAAACACCTAAAAACACATAATCTGAAATGAAAAGAAATCTCGTATTATTTTTATCTATTATTTTAATCTCTACGAAAATTTTCGCACAAACTAAATCTAATTCGGATTATTATAATAAATTAAATACACTTACTACAGCTGTTCCATTTCTTTTAATAGCTCCTGATGCACGCGGTGGTGGATTAGGCGATGCTGGTGTAGCATCATCTCCCGATGATAATTCACAACATTGGAATCCTGCAAAATACGCCTTTATTGATAAAGATTTCGGCGTTTCTATTTCATACAGCCCGTGGTTACGCAAATTAGTTAACGATATAAATCTGGCATATTTAGGTGCTTTTAAAAGAATCAATAACCGTCAAACAGTTGCCATGTCGCTGCGCTATTTTTCTTTAGGAAATATTACTTTTACGAATGAAACCGGACAAAGTATAGGTTCGTACAAACCAAATGAGTTTGCCGTAGATGCTTCCTATTCGTATAAATTTACCAATACATTTTCCGGAGCTATCGCTATGCGGTATATTTATTCTAATCTAACCGGTGGAATTTATGTTTCAGGGGCTGCTTCAAAGGCCGGACAATCGGGTGCTGCCGATGTAAGTATTTATTATCAAAAGCCGATCAAAGTTAGTAATATGAACACCTTGGTTGCATTTGGTCTAAACATTTCAAATATTGGAGCAAAAATATCATATACCGAAAATCTTGACCGCGATTTTATCCCAACAAATTTGCGCGTGGGAGCTTCATACCTCATGAACTTCGACAAGCATAACAGCATGGCTTTGATGATCGATTTAAATAAATTATTGGTTCCATCGCCTCCTGCATACAAGCTCGATTCAACCGGAAAATATGTTTACGATGCTTCCGGGAATAAAGTGATTGAAAAAGGAATGGATCCAAATGTCGGTGTTGTTCGGGGTATGGTCCAATCGTTCTATGATGCTCCGGGTGGATTTAATGAAGAACTTAAAGAGATCAATTATTCATTCGGACTCGAATATTGGTACGACAAACAATTCTCTATCCGTGCAGGTTATTTTAACGAAAGCAAAACCAAAGGCGACCGCAAATATGTTACTTTAGGTGCTGGATTGCGTTACAGCGTTTTTGGGCTTGATTTTGCATACCTGATTCCGGTTACTGCCCGCAACCCGCTTGAAAACACACTCCGTTTTTCATTGCTTTTCAACTTCGATAAAATAAAAAGCAAAAAAGATAAAGAAGAAAAAACCATCAAGAAAAATGAGTAGGATCGGGTTCGGCTTCGACACTCATAAACTCGAAGTTGGTGCTGATTTATTTCTTGGCGGAATTCTAATCCCTTCCGAAAAAGGTTCTGTGGGTCATTCTGATGCCGATGTACTCATACACGCAATCTGCGATGCATTATTAGGTGCAGCAAATCTGGGCGATATCGGCACACACTTCCCCGATACCGATCCTCAATTTAAAGGCATCGACAGCAAGAAACTTCTGAAAAAGGTTGTTGCATTGCTCAATGAAAAAGATTACCGAATTAGCAATATAGACACTACCATCTGTATCGAGAAGCCAAAAATCGCACCTCATATGGAACATATCCGTCAAAAACTTGCCGAAGTTATCGGGATTCCTGAGTTCGATATTTCAATAAAAGCAAAGACATCCGAAAAACTCGGCTTTATTGGGCGCGAAGAGGGCATCTCAGCCTATGCAGTTGTCTTGATAGATTAATAATAATCCCACCTACCTCTTTATTAATTAATTCGGCGAAGACATAGCCGTTTTGTTAAAAAACATGTATTATTTTGAAAATAAATTTAAAAATTCAAAAATGTTTTTATATTTGCTCATTAAACACCAAACAAAAATTAATATGAAAAAGATCTTCCTAACCTATGCATTTTTGCTTTTAAGTTTTGCAATCATGGCTAATCCAATATCTGTTGGGTCAGCTCAAAAAATTGCATCAAATTATTTTATGCACTATGTTGCTGCTAAATCTGATTACAGCATCTCAAATGTGTTCGTCAAACAGGAAAACAATGTAAACACTTTCTACGCTTTCAATTTTGCGCAGGGAGGTTTTATTTTGATTTCTGCTGATGATGCAGCACTTCCGGTGTTGTGCTATTCAGAAAACGGCACGTATGACGAAAGTATTATGCCACCACAAGTTAAGTACTGGTATAACAACTACAGCACGCAAATAAAATACATTATCGACGAGAATTTAGATAATACGGAAACCGTAACAGAATGGAATAAATTTTCCAACAATCAGTTTCCTTCTGCCAAAGCACTTGCTGTTAGCCCATTATGCTCAACATTATGGGATCAAAGCACGCCATACAATAATAGTTGCCCTACCGGATGTTACACAGGTTGTGTTGCTACTGCCATGGCTCAAATCATGAAAAAATGGGGTTATCCTACTACGGGTGTTGGATCCCACACATATACTGATGCTGTAAATGGAGTTCTAACCTATAATTTCGCAACAACTTATGATTGGGCTAATATGATAAACAATTATAGCGGAAGTAGCACTGCTACGCAAAAAGCTGCTGTGGCCAAATTGATGTATGCCTGCGGTGTGAGTGTAAATATGCAATACGCCACAACCGGTTCGGGAGCTTATTCAGCCGATGTCCCCATTGCGCTTATAAATAATTTTTCATATCAGAACACAGCCGAAATTCAATACGAATCTGCTTTCACCTCTGCCAATTGGATCAGCTTGCTAAAAGCTGAACTGGATGCAGGTCGACCTGTATTATATTCAGGCGTTGATGGTACCGAAGGTCATGCATTTGTTTTCGACGGTTATAATGCTTCTAACCAATTTGATGTTAACTGGGGGTGGTCGGGGTCTTCTAATACTTATTATACAATCGGAGCTCTTAACCCCAGTGGATACGCATTCAATACCGATAATTCGGCTGTTGTTCGCATTACTCCTCCTTTGGGCGGACCTATTGCAGATTTCACAGCCAGTAATACCACTCCTGCCGTTGGCGGAACGGTTAATTTTACGGATGAATCAACCAATGCTACTTCATGGACATGGACCTTCGAAGGAGGTTCGCCTGCTACTTATACAGGACAAACACCTCCGGCTATTTCTTATGCAAACGCAGGAAAATATCAGGTTATTTTAAAAGTTGCAAATGCCACTATTTATACTGACTCCAAAGTAAAATCAATGTATATCCGGGTAGGTGGAACACCTTCTGCATGGATCAAACAAAACACAGGATTTACAACACCTGATCGCGGAATAAGCCAAATCAACATTGTGAACCCGAATGTTGTTTGGGCTGCTGCTTATAACGGAGCTAGTTCAACAAATCCTATTCAGGAATACACCAAAACGGTGAATGGTGGTAACACATGGACTCCCGGAAAAATCACTTTTACAGGTTCGGAAGCTTATGCCATTGCTAACTTTTATGCTTTCAGCGATCAGATATGCTATGCTTGTATGTACCCTTCTTTAATAGCCAACGGCGGTTATATCGTAAAAACAACCGATGGAGGCACAACCTGGAATATACAAACAACAGCAGATTTCTCTACAAGCTGGGCCGATTTTGTTTATTTCTTTGATGCAAATAACGGAGTATGTGTTGGCGATCCACCAACTTCACCTTACAGATTTATGATTTATACTACAAGCAATGGCGGGACAAACTGGACACAGGTTAATATGAGTTCAATAGGTCTTTCCACAGGTGAAACAGCAACCGTTAATCAATATGATGCTAAGGGAGATACTATCTGGTTTGGAACAACCACCGGCCGGGTTTTCAGATCGATCAATAAAGGATTGGCCTGGACTGCAACCGCCAGCGGAGCCGGAACCGCAGCTCAGGTTACGCCGGTTTTTAAAAATGCAAGTGTAGGTATAGTGATCGCAACAAATACAGCCACACCATACGCTTATATAGGATTAAGAAAAACAATAAATGGTGGAACCAGTTGGACAGCTTTTACAGCCCCCACAGGATTTTTTGTTCAGCGTCCGGATCTTGATTATATACCCGGAACGTCTGGAGTTTGGGTGGATGTTTCTTCAGGTTCAAATTTAGGATCATCATACAGCATGAACGATTGTGGGAGCTTTTTAAATATCGATACAGGCTCGGTTCAATATACGAGTTTAAAGATGTACGACCTTAATACAGGCTGGGCAGGCGGTTTCAACGAAAGCGCAACCAAAGGCGGTATTTATAAATGGGCTAATCCGGTAACTGTCGGGATAGATAAAAACAACAGCAACCCCAGCAGCATCCTGATCTATCCGAATCCGACGAACGGAATAGTGAATATTCAATTCTCGATGTTTGCTTCCGAAAAAGCTTATGTGAGCGTATATAATATGGTTGGCGACCGGGTGATGGAAAAAGAATTCGACCCATCGTTCGATATGGTTTTGCAGCTCAATCTTTCGGGTAACAAAGCAGGAATGTATCTGATCACCGTTCAGACCGGAAGCGAAATGACCACCAAACGGGTGATGTTAGCCAATTGATCGGTTAAATAATTTTATACTGAATTTGCAGCCTTGGATTAATATTCAAGGCTGCTTTTTTTTGCTTTTTAGTAATTATACTGTCAAAATTTGGTACTCGCCATTGACAATTTTCAATTCGCCATTGACAATTTTCAATTCGCCACTCACAATTTTCAATTCGCCACTCAAGATTTTTAATTCGCCACTCAAGATTTTCAATTCGCCATCCAAGATTTTTAATTCGCCAGGCAAGATTTTCATTCCGCCTGGCAAGATTTTCATTCCGCCTGGCAAGAGTTTCATTTCGCTATACAAAAATCACGTTTAGCGAAAGAATCTTTCGTGGAAATTGACCAGATAGAGTTTTTTTGTGGCACGTGTAACGGCAGTGTAGAGCCAGCGCATGTATTCGGTGTTGACCATTTCGTCGGTGAGATAGCCCTGCTCGACAAAGACGTTTTGCCATTGTCCGCCCTGGGTTTTGTGGCAAGTGAGCGCATAGGCAAACTTGATCTGCAAGGCATTCAGATAGGGGTCGTTGCGGATCATGTTCTGGCGCTTGTAGCGATCGGGAATATGCATATATTCGTTGGCAACCAGGTTGTAGAGTTTGCGGAAATCGTGATAATTGAGCGAAGGCGATTCGGAATTGAGGGTGGTGAGCAAAAGTTTTACATCGAAATCTTTTTCTTCGGGATAGTCGATGAGACGGATGGTTGCATCGGCAAAAGCGAAATCGGCAGTGAGCGCCTCAATGTTTTTGATGCGGAGAATTTCGGCAATGTCGCCGTTGGCAATGAAACCGGCTTTGGATTTTTTGGATATCCAAAAATAATTGTTTTTGACGATCATTATTTTATCGCCGGCGTTGATGTCGCCTTCGCGATAGAGGATGCGGCGGCGGATCTCGTTGTTATATTGGTTTGCCCGTTTGTTGGAGCGGCAAATGACAATGGTTTCGGTGTCGTCGGAAACGGAATAGGCCGTGTTGAGCATGTCTTCGAGTTCGCTGCCATTTATAGAAACAACATCCTTGAAGCCCGCGGTTTCGAAAAAGTTTTTCGAAATGTCGCTTTGCTGGATCAGGGTGCGGATGTGGGTGGCATTGGCCAATATGCCCGATTGTTCGGCCTGACGGACCACCTCAGTTAGTTCGAACACATCGGTGTTGACATGGAAACTTGATTTCAGAAATTTATTGTCGAGAGCCGGGCTGATGTCGGTGCCCACAGGGGGAAGCTGCGCGGTGTCGCCGATAAAAATGAGCGAACAATTGATACCACTAAAGACGAAGGTTAACAGATCTTCCAACAGATTGGACGAAGGAAACAAGGAATTGTTGACCGCCATCTCGCCTGCTATCATCGAAGCTTCGTCGACAATAAAAATAAGGTTCTTGCCCTTGTTTTCCCTCAAATTGAGGCTGAAACCCGAATCATCTTCGCTGGTTTTGTAAATGGCTTTGTGGATGGTGTAAGCATGTTGACCCGAATAGGATGCCAGGACTTTGGCAGCCCGTCCGGTGGGTGCCAGCAAAATGGCGTTGAGGCCGAATTTGGGCAATATATTCACCAAAACGCTTACGAGTGTTGTTTTTCCGGTACCGGCATAGCCTTTCAGCAAAAAAATGCGGTTCTCGTTGGTTGAAGCAATAAAAGCCGAAAGTTTTGCAATAGCAGTAGCCTGATCCGTTGTTGGAAGATGTGGAAAACTGCTTTTAAAAAGTCTTTCAACTTCTGATGGGAGCATTTTTAGGAGTTTAGGGGTTTAGCTGTTTAGACTTTTATGTTGGGCTGTTAAATCGCAAATCACAAATCACTCGATTTTTTTGTTTTCTTCTTCTTTTTTAGCTTTCAGGCTTCCTTCGAACAATTCGAAACGAACAAAACGACAGTCGAGCGGCCCGTTGAACAATTGAATTTTTTTCGAGGGTTTCAGTCCAATAAACTTGAGGGCTTCGAAATGCGAACTGATGATCCAGGCTTCGTAACCTGCACAACGATTTTTCAAGGTGTTTCCTATTTCTTTATATAGCTGGATGATGTCTTCGGGCATAATGCGTTCGCCGTAGGGCGGATTGGTTATGATGAAACCCTTTTCGTGCGGAAAATCAAAAGTCCTGAAATCGCTTTCAACCAAGCGCACATCTTTATGCAATTTTGCTGAAGTCAGGTTTGCCTTCGCCACCATAATTGACACTTCCGAAATATCCGAACCGGTGATCTCGCAATCAAATTCGGTGATGGCATCGTCGGCATGTTTTTTAACTTCGAGCCACAGGGGTTCATCAAAATTGTTCCAGTTCTGAAATCCGAACGATTTGCGGTAATATCCCGGAGGGATATTTCCGGCTATCATGGCAGCTTCCGAAAGTATAGTTCCCGAACCGCACATGGGATCGTAAAGATTTTTTTTCTTGTCCCAACCACTGAGCATGATCATGCCTGCAGCCAAAACTTCGCTCACGGGTGCCATGCCCTGTTTTACACGATATCCGCGCCGGTGAAGCGAGCCACCCGAACTGTCCAAAGATACCGAACATTCGTGGCCGCGGATGTGAACATGGATCTTGATGTCGGGATTGTCGAGTTCAACCGAAGGGCGTTTGTCGAATTTCTCGCGATAATAATCGACGATGGCATCCTTGCAATAAAGAGAAACATAATGCGAATTCGAAAAAAACGTATCGCTCATCACCGTGTCGACCGAAAGGGTTTTGTCGGCCATAAACAAATCGGCCCACTCAAAGCCCTTGATCTTTTCAAAGAATTGTTCTTTGTCGCGAAACTTGAAATCCAAAACCGGCATCAAAATATGCAAAGCGGTGCGGCAACAATAATTTGCGGCATACATAATCGCTTTGTCGCCCCTGAACGAAACGGCACGGTTCAGAATTTGAATATCATTGGCTCCCAATTTGTCTAATTCTTCTGCTAAAATAGTTTCGAGTCCGAATTGGGTTTTTGCAATATAAGATTGATTTTCCGTCACTTTTTTTTAGCAAAGATAAAAATATTAGCCGGCATAATTCTGCAGATTGCATTATAAATAAAAGTTCAACTGCTTTAATTTCCAGAAATAGTAAACTCAAATAAAAAGTTTTATACTTTTGTTTATTCGCAATAGTTAGAAAACCTTTATGAAATTACTGATAACCGAAAACATTAAGATATCGCTTATTTCCATACGCAGCCACCTATTGCGCACCATTTTAACCATTTTGATCATTGCATTCGGCATTATGGCTTTGGTTGGAATTCTAACGGCAATTGAATCGATAAAAGGCTCGCTGAACAGCAATTTTGCCCGCATGGGTTCCAACACCTTCAGCATCCGGAATCACGGTATCAGAATGCACGGCGGCCCCGGCGACCATGCCAACGATTATCGCCAGATATCATACAACGAAGCTATTGATTTTAAAAACCGATTCACTTTTCCGGCCTTAACTTCAATTTTCACTACCGGTACCCGAACCGGGACCGTTAAATTCGAATCCGAAAAAACCAATCCCAATATTGCAGTGATGGGTATTGATGAAAATTACCTGAGTTCTTCGGGTTTCGAAATAGATCTGGGCAGGGATTTTTCGGCCCAGGAACTCACCAGCGGATCTAATGTGGTTATTATTGGTAGCGAGATCGTGAAAAAACTATTTGTAAACAATCAGGACCCTATCGATAAACTAATTTCTATAGGGCCGCAAAAATATAAAGTGGTAGGAGTATTAAAGTCAAAAGGATCCAGCATGGGATTTAGCGGCGACCAGAATTGCCTCGTTCCATTAACGAATCTGCGGCAGTTTGTTTCAGGAAAAGAACTCTCATACACCATCAATGTTATGGTCGACGATCCGCTTAAAATAGATATAGCTATTGGCGAAGCTACCGGATTATTTTCAGTTGTCAGAAAGGTAGCTCCCGGCGAAAAGGCAAATTTCGAAGTTGAGAAAAGTGATAATCTGGCTCAAATGCTTTTCGACAATCTAAAATATGTGACTCTTGCTGCAACTATAATTGGCATGATAACGCTGATGGGGGCAGCCATCGGATTGATGAACATTATGCTGGTATCAGTAACCGAACGAACCCGCGAAATTGGAATTCGTAAAGCTATGGGAGCTACCCGTCGCATGATCCGCAATCAGTTTTTGATGGAAGCTATCGTTATTGGTCAATTGGGCGGTCTGGTCGGTATCTTTCTGGGTATACTAATCGGGAACATAATGTCGTTAATTCTTGGTAGTAGCTTTGTTGTTCCCTGGGTTTGGATCTTTTCAGGCGTGATGTTATGCATTGTAGTTGGATTAATTTCGGGAATATTTCCTGCCATTAAAGCAGCACGTCTCGATCCGATTGAAGCTCTGAGATATGAATAAATTTTCTATCAAGAAAAATAGCTTATCCATACTGAGCATTTTTGCTTTATTTTTTTTTACATTGTTCTTTTCGTGCAGTCCGATACGGAAATATCCTAAGAACGAATTTTTATTAAAAAAAAATTATATTATCATTAATAAAAGTTCCGTCAGCAGTGAACAACTTCGTTCATTGATCAAACAAAAACCCACCCGTAAAAATTTCGACCTGTATTTGAATATTCGTTTTTGGAATTTTGCTTCAAAAGGAAAAGAAACCGGGTTAAAACGCTGGGTAAAGAATACCATTGCTGCCGAACCTGTTTTGCTCGACACTAATTTATCTTTAAATTCTGTACAACAACTAAAATACTATCTCGAAAACCATGGATATTTCAATGCTGATGTAAATTATTTTACGAAATATAAAAGACGGGGAGCTAAAACAACCTATGTTATAAACACTAAAACACCCTATAAGGTCAGGAATATTAATTATGCTATCAGTGATGCAACAATAAAGGCCTTTATTTATTCCGAAAAGAATAATTGTTTGATCATTCCCGACGAAAATTATAATGTTGATAAAATTGATGCCGAACGCGATCGTATTACCAAATACCTTCAAAATAACGGGTTTTATTCTTTCAGTAAAGATTATATCAATTTTATGGTCGACAGTTCTCTTAATTCTCATCAAATTGATATTACCATTAAGATCTCTGACCCGCTGGTTCCTTCTGAAAACGATCCGAATCTGATGGTGAAAGCAAAACACAAAAGATATACTATTAATAAGATCATCATCAATACCGATTATGAACAGAACAGGCCAGCTGATACTAAATATGACACCATCCGGGCACTCATTCCCAATCGTCTTAAAAACCGTCCTTCTAATAAAATATACTACATCACTTTCCCCGGTAAATTAAAGATCAATATCCGAACTTTAGCCCAAACAATTTATTTCGACAGCAACGACGTTTATAACTACAGCGATGTGGAGAAAACCTATAAAAGTTTGTTGGATCTGAAGATCTATCGTTATGTAAATATCGAATTCAAGGAATTGCCCGACACCAGTTCTGTTGAAGGGAAACTCAACTGTATCATCAAACTTTCCAGATCTGCCAGTCAGGCATTGGCTGTGAGTACCGATGCAACCCACACCGGTGGTGAACTTGGTTTTCAAGCCAGTTTAGTTTATACCAACAAAAATATTTTTCACGGTGCAGAACTTTACGATCTGAAATTCAATGGTGCTGTCGATTTTCAATCTTTCAAAAAAAATTCCGGGACAATTAAACCTGTTATTCCGAGCTTATCGTTCATTCATACCATCGAGACCGGTTTGGAGCTCAACATTAAGATCCCCCGTTTTTTAATTCCGGTCAAACAGGAACGCTTCCCGAAATATTTTAAGCCAAAGACCAATATCAATGCAGCTTTCAATTATCAGATCAGGCCGGAGTATGAACGCTATTATCTTACAGGTTCATTCGGGTATCAATGGAAAGAAAATGAACATAAAACTCATTATTTAAATCCTATCCAGATAAATCTGGTAAAAATATTCCCCGATTCTCTTTTCAGCGCTCAGGTTGATGGTTTGAAAGATCAGGCACTTCAAAACACGTATCGTGATCATATTTCAACTGCTATTTTGTATAGCTTTGTCTATAATACACAAACCATCAACAAAAAAGAAGATTTTATTTATTTAAAAGCTGATGCTGAAATTGCCGGCTTTTTGTTTTGGGCTTACAGTAAGATCGGAAAAAAACAAGGTGCCTACGACCTGTTTGGCATTCCCTATTCGCAATACTATAAATTGGATGCCGATTTCAGGTATTATATGTATTTTAACGACAAAAACCTCATTGTTTACAGAGCATACGCCGGGTTTGGATCCCCTTTAAATCAGAGCAATTCGCTTCCTTTCGAAAAAAGTTTTTACGAAGGCGGTGCCAACAGTATGCGTGGCTGGCGGTTAAAAAGCCTGGGGCCGGGTTCGTATAAAGATTCCAATACGTATGCTCTCGACAAACTCGGAGATATTGGGCTGGAACTAAATATTGAGTACCGTTTCCCGATCTATAAAATTTTAAAAGGTGCTGCTTTTGTCGATATCGGAAATGTGTGGCTTCGTAAAAAAATGGATCTGTTTCCGGGGGCAGAAATTGAATTGAACCGGTTTTTAGGAGAACTTGCCGTGGATGGGGGCCTTGGACTTCGCGCCGATTTCGGGTATTTTGTGCTCCGGCTCGATGGCGCTTTTGTTATTAAAGATCCTGCCATGCCAGTCAATACAAGATGGATCGGACAAAACGACAATCGCTTTCTGATCTTCGGAAATTTCGGGATAGGTTATCCGTTCTAAATCACTCAATGTTTCAAATAACTTATCATGTTTTTTCAGAATTTTTCCTAAATAAAATCATACTTTTGCAACTGTTGTATCAATTAGAACTTTTTAGAAAATGAAATATTATAGAACTTTACTGCTGCTCCTTACCCTTTTTATTGCTAAATCTGCTTTCAGCGCTACCTATCTTGATATAAAGATTTTTACCGGATACAAGATCAATAATATTAATTTCACGCCACTTTCTGGTAAATATTCGCTGTTTAGTGCCGGTGCCAAAGTGCAGGATATTTTAAAGAACGAGACCATCACCATAAAGATCGAGAACGATACGATACGCATTTATAGAGCAAATGTCCGTGTCGGATCTTATATATCGATCAGCCTTAGCGGAGATGATCTTATCAACTCTTTTAAAGTAAAACCTTTTAATCAGGCTATCAAAGAACGGATTTATGATGACGATCTGAGGCTAAGCGTTTCGGGAGGCTCTTTTTTAATTATCAATCATGTTGAACTCGAAAATTATGTGGCCGGAGTGGTTCAATCCGAAGGCGGCGGCAGCGTGAAAGATAACGACTTCTATCTGGTGCAGGCTATCACATGCCGCACGTATGCCCTCAACAACCTGAAAAAACATGCCAGAGACGGTTATAATCTTTGCGACAGCGTTCATTGCCAGTTATATCAAAACCGTTGCAAAAGCAACGAAATTCTTTTGGCTACCTACAAAACTGCCGGCAATGTTATCGTCGATAAAGATAACAAAATGATCTCGGCTGCTTTTCATTCAAATTCGGGTGGAGCAACCGTGAATTCTGAAGATATCTGGAAAATACCTACTACCTATCTCAAAGCTGTTGACGACACCTTTTCTCTTAAAATGCCCAATGCTACCTGGGAATTCAAGATACTTGAAACCAAATGGCTCGATTATCTGGCGTCAAAATTCAAATACAACATCAACGACCCCGAAAAAAAGAACTACGCTCTCACCTTCAAACAGGATACGCGTAAACTTAATTTCACCGACAGCATTCCTCTCACCACCATACGCACCGATTTGGGATTAAAATCCACATGGTTCTCCATACAGCAGGATGGAGCTTACCTTATTTTTAAAGGCAGAGGCTACGGGCACGGTGTGGGACTCAGCCAGCAGGGCGCCATCCGCATGGCTCAACTCGGCTACAGCTACAAAGATATCATCAGGTTTTATTATAAAGACGTCGATATTGTTAACTTCGAAAAACTGATGATGAAATAATAAATGTTCTGGAACCGATATCCACTGGCACGTGTATTACTTCCGTTCATAGCAGGTATCACCATCGCGCTTGCTTTTCAGCTTTCTTTTTTTCTTCCGCTGGTTTTGTTTTTGGTTCTCATTCTGCTTAGCTTTTGTTTTGTTTTTATTTTAACGCGCAAGCTTGGCTATGGTTTGCGATGGTTGCCGGGCATCGTCATTATGCTGTTCTGGTTGTTTACCGGATATCAACTAACGGTTTTGCGCCTGAATGTGAACACGGCCGACTATTTCGGACAATACATCAGCGAAAAGAACTATACCGTTGCAACCCTCACCGAACCCCTGCAGGTGAGAGAAAAAACCTGCAAAGCTGTGGTCGATATTTCTTTAATTAATGATTCCGTTGGCTGGCACCAAACTTCGGGCAAGGCCATCGTGTATCTCGAAAAAGATTCTACCGCGCTAAAGCTAAAGTATGGCGACAAGATACTGCTGTGCGACAGGTTTTCGGAAATACCTCCCCCGCTCAACCCGGGCGAATTCAACTACAAGAACTATCTGAAATACCGTTCTGTCGATTATTCGGCTTATGCCAAAAGCCACGACTGGAAATTACTGAACTCGGGCAACGGAAATGCCTTCGTGGCCTTCACGTATACTATCCGCGATAAGCTGCTGAAGATACTCGAACAGGCTGGCATCAAAGGCAACGAATATGCAGTGGTGTCGGCTTTGCTGATAGGTTACACCGATAAGCTCGACCCCGACCTGATTAAAGATTATCAGGGAAGCGGCGCCATGCATATATTGAGCGTGTCGGGTATGCACGTGGGCATCGTATTCGTGGTGCTGAACTTTTTGCTGTTCTTTTTCGATAAAACCAAATACGGACGTTACCCCAAAGCTCTTATTCTGCTTGCCTTCGTTTGGTTTTATGCTTTGCTCACAGGTATGTCGCCGGCGGTGATGCGGGCAGCGGGCATGTTTAGTTTCATCATCGCGGGCAATGCTTTCAAACAGCGCCCCGATATTTACAATACGCTGGCAAGTTCGGCGCTGGTATTGCTGCTTATAAACCCGTTCTACCTGGCCGATGTGGGTTTTCAGCTTTCGTATCTGGCGGTGGCGGGCATCGTGGCCATTTATCCGCACATTCACAAAAGCTGGAAGCCGAAATATCGCCTGACCGAAAAAATATGGTCGCTGGTGGCGGTTTCTATTGCCGCGCAAATTGTCACCTTTCCGCTGAGCATGTATTATTTTCACCAGTTTCCCAACTATTTTCTGCTCACCAACATCATTGCCGTTCCGCTGTCGGCAGTGGTTATTTATCTGGGCATAGCCGTGCTGGTGTTTTCTTCGGTTCCGGTTTTGTCGGTATGCCTGAGTAAAGCGCTCACCTGGGCGCTGTTGTTTTTGAACGGCTCTATTTCCACAGTGGAGCATTTGCCTTTTGCTGTGTCGCGCGCTATTTCGGTTACCACTGTAGAAACCATTCTGATCTACTTTTTACTCATACTGCTTCTGGTCTGGATATTCCGCAAACATACTAAAGCCCTCACGGGAGGGCTGGCCATAGTGCTGATACTGATGCTGTCGATGAGTGTTCGGGCGTTTCAGGCTTCGCAGCAGCGAAAGATAATTGTTTATAACATCGGCAAACATACCGCCATCGATCTGGTTGACGGCAACAACTGCTATTTTATTGCCGACACGGCGATGCTCGCCGATGCCCATAATCAGGAGTTTCATATTTTCAACTGCCGTTATGCTTTGCGAACCCGAATCAGGAATGCCTTTCCATTAAACAAAACACTTATGGATACCACCACCGGCAGCGGACTTTATATGAATTCGGGTTTGATACAGTTTGGCACTAGCAGTATAGCGGTGGTTTCGCGGGCAAGCTGCTGCGATAAAAGTGTGGCTGCCGACGTGGCGCTCGTGTGCCAAAACCCCGACATCGATATGGCCGCGCTTAGCAAACAATATAGAACGCGGCTGATTGTTTTTGATGCATCGAATTCGGCAAAAAATATCCGAAAATGGAAAAAACAATGCGAAATGCTGGGGATTTTCTGCTATTCAACTCAGGAGAATGGGGCATGGGTTTGGAATTTGGAATAGACCGTAGGATAAATTCATGAATTTATCCTTCACAGCCTACCACATTGGCGACCTATCTGCCTCAAAATTAATTTCTCAATTTAATCAATGATTCCGAAAAATTCCTTCCTAACTCCTTTTCTGCCTTTTCCTCCCCTGCCTGACGTCAGACAGGAATATAGTAGAGACTATAAAGTAGATTGTGTAAACAGGATTTTTATAATTTGCATCGTTGTTCAAAGATAATTAGAATTTGGTTAAGGATTATGGGCCAATTGTAAATTGGCTTACTCCAAGCCATTTCTATATTTTTTATTGCTAAAT
>CAIWKO010000023.1 GCA_903913285.1 uncultured Bacteroidales bacterium
AGGCATTCAGGGAATACAAGGCATCCAAGGTTTTCAAGGTACTACTGGTGTTCAGGGCATTCAAGGAATCCAAGGAGTGACTGGTTCCATTGGCCCAACAGGAGCACAAGGCATTCAGGGCATCCAAGGTATTCAAGGCACGACCGGAGCTCAGGGTATACAAGGAGCCCAAGGTACTACTGGAGTTCAGGGTATTCAAGGAATTCAGGGTGTAACAGGAGATATAGGCCCAACAGGTGCACAAGGAATACAGGGTGTTCAAGGTACTACAGGTGCACAGGGTATTCAAGGCGTTCAAGGCCCAACAGGTGCACAAGGTATTCAAGGAATTCAAGGTTTAACAGGCGCTCAAGGTATACAAGGTCTCCAGGGTATTCAAGGCATTCAGGGATCAACAGGAATACAGGGAATAACCGGCCCTACAGGACCAACATGGACAATTACATCTGATAATTTTAATACTGCAGGGCAATTGCAAATAGTTACGACACTTCCATCTACAATAACTTCTACTAATAGTGCATGGTTAACAACCGGAAATACCGGAACAACTGCACCGGGTAATTTTATAGGCACAATTGATAATAATCCATGGTGTATAAAAACAAACAGTATTGAAAGAATGAGAGTATTAAATACTGGAGAAGGTTTATATAGGAGTACTGTTTTTATTGCACCTGCCATGGCCGGCGATGCTTTTTCCTCATTTATGACTGTTAATAGTAATAGCTGGGCTATGAATGCCATTAATAATGTGGTTCAGGGCGGAAGTTTTTTTGCTGAAAATAATTTGGTAAATAATGGTTATAATGCTATTGAAGGTACTACAAATTATAGTGGAACAACAAATATTCCATGTGGCGTTCAAGGACTAGCAATTAATGGAACTTTAACTTCAACAGCTATTGGGGTTCGGGGTATAACAAATGCAAGAGATGGATATGGCGTTTATGGATCCAGAATTTCAAATGCAGGTGCATTGGGATTTGGTGGATTATTTGAAAATGGATTAGCCTATACAGGTGGACTTACTAATTTATCTGATATTAAATTAAAAAAAGATATCAAACCATTGACTAATGCTTTAGATATTGTATTGAAACTGAAACCAAAAACATATATTTTTGATACTGCTAATTATCATTTAGGATTAGGGGACAAAAAACAAATTGGATTTATTGTACAGGATATTGAAGAAATAATTCCTGATATTGTTAGGGAAGGAAGATATATAGAATTAAAGCCAGTTGATCCAAAGCATATCGCTGATGAAAAATCAGAAATTTTCAAATCATATGATTTTCCGCAGTTAATCCCATTATTGACCGGTGCAATTCAGGAACAACAGAAAACTATTGAGGAACTGAAGTCTAAAAATACAGAACTAGAGCAACGAATTGAAAAACTTGAAAAATTAATAAAATAATAAACAGAAAAAGAATATTAATAGATTACAAGATTGTTATAAATTTAATCTTATAAATGATGAGAAAAAAATTAATTTTTATTTTCATTTTCTTACTCTGTATTTTTAAATATAGTTTTGCACAGAATAATGTGGGTATAAATGCTACAGGTGCAAATCCTGACCCCTCAGCGGCACTTGATGTTGATGCAAGTGATAAAGGAGTGCTGATTCCCCGGATAACTACTGCTCAGCGTTTATCTATTATTGGCCCTGCTAACGGGCTTTTAGTATATGATACTGATATTAAATGTGTATTTTTTTACGAGATGGGTACACTAACATGGGTATCTCTTTGTGATGCTTCTGGAACAGGTGGCGTAACAGGCCCTACAGGTCCGGTAGGACCTCAGGGACCAGCAGGTGCTATTGGGGCTCAGGGACCACAAGGTGTACAGGGAATTCAAGGAATTCAGGGGACAACAGGTGCAACAGGAATTCAAGGTCCAACCGGAGCTGTTGGTGCAAATGGAACAAACGGAGCAACAGGGCCAGCAGGTATTACAGGTGCAGTCGGGCCGCAGGGTCCGACAGGCGTTGCCGGAATAAATGGTTTAGATGGCGCAACCGGTCCTCAAGGACCGACAGGTGCCGGAGGTGCCGGTTCAATTGGACCTACAGGAGCAACAGGACCTCAGGGAACCACAGGTATAGCAGGAACAAACGGAATAGATGGTGTTACCGGTCCAACAGGTCCGATGGGATGTGCAAATGCAAATTATATTATTAAATCGAACGGAGCGACAGCCACATGCACTGTTGCCCCAATATACGAAGATGCTACAGGGAAAGTTGGCGTAGGGAATACAGTTCCAACCGAAAGGATGGATATTACAGGAAATTTGAAGTTTTCGAATGCTCTTATGCCAAACAATCTTCCAGGGACTTCAGGGCAATTGTTAAAGTCACAAGGTGCGGGTGTTGCTCCTGTTTGGAGTTGGGCAGAAACATACATTCGCTCAGTGACTGGGACAACTGATGCTAATATTTTAGTTACAACCTGGACAGATATGCCTCAAATGACTCTTACTTTTACTCCAGTCAAGGCAATGGTTTATGTGAGTTTTACATGTTCCGGTTATGGGAATATGGCTGGTCAGGAAATTGCGTATGCCAGGATTATGAAAGACGGTGTTGCACTTATAGGGACAAATACAATTGTATCGGAAACTGATGATTTGGGCGATATAGTAACTTCATGGAACCTGGCCATAAACTATCCTATTGCTGTAACTCCTGGTGTTGCAACTACAATAAAAATACAATGGAGAACTTATCAGGGTGTTACAAGAATATATAATAATATTGTTACTGATCCTGATAAAACATGTCACCGTACCTTAACTATTTTTGAATAATAAAAATCGTAAATCATGAAAAAAATATTTTTTATACTTTTTTTGTTCAGTTTGGTAGTCAATTCATTTGGACAAAAAAATATTTCGAAGACCGAGAAATCGATACAGGCTAAAGTTCATATTATTCCTTTTCAAACCGAACAAGCTACTCTTATTAAAGGAGTTTGCAAGATCGAACTCAAGGATACAACCATGGATAATTATGTTGTTATGCTTACTCCTTATGGCGCAGCCGAAAGTTTATATATTGCCGAGAAGAACACGACCTATTTTGTGGTGAAAGATAACTCGAAATCGAACGGTAAGTTTGATTATTTTGTTTTTATTATTCCGAAGAAAGCAATTCAAAGCAAAGAATAAAATTTTAAAGAACATTAAATTAACGAAGGCTATCAATTGTTGGTAGCCTTTTTATATTTATTGCGAATAGATTGTAAGAAAACCGTTATTTTGCAAAGCAATTTTCACTTGATATCATAATTGTTGCTATGAAGAAGCCTTTTTTTTGGTTTTTAATTAAAAGTAATGTTAACCACGATCTATTGTCAGAGTTTGCAAAAGAATCTACTGATAATTTTGGTATTGCCTTTTCTGAAAAGGCTCTTGAAGTTATTGATCCCGGTATTTTGAATGGTATTCATCATAAAAGAATTCCACTTGCCATCAAGATAATAAATCGGAATCGGTCAGTAATAAATTTGTCCGGCATCTTTTCATCAATAATTTATCCTTATCATAAAGATACCTCATTAAAAAAAGATGAATTCTTTCGATTTAAACTTTCAAATTTCCAGAACGAAAAGAAGTATGTCAATGAATTATTGGATCAGCTTTCAGCCTATTTTTTGTTTAAAGGAGCTTACCCGAAAAATGATGCAATTATTGAGTTGACTAATATCTCACAAATTAATAATTCCGGGTTTTTCAGGCTGATGCAAAAGTTGGAGATTCAGAATTTCATAGTCCCATTTTCTATTAAAAATGTGACTCTCGTTAAGAACATTCTGGAATCGTATCAAAAAAGTTCTGACTATAAAAAACTAGAAAGTTCTGCGATATTCGATCTTTGGCGCAATCAAATAGATGTTCTGGATAATATTCTTATTGAAACGCTCAATCAGCGCATGCAGATCGTGAGTGAGATGGGCGATTATAAAAAACAAAATGACCTTCCATTATTTCAGCCGGAACGTTGGCATGAGATCTTAAAATCAAGAAGGAAATCAGCAAAAACTATTGGCGTTGATGAAGAGTTGGTCAGCACAATAGTAGAAGCAATTCACCTGTCGGCTTTAAAGAAAATGATCGAAATTGAAATGGAAAAATGAAGTCTTATTTTGCCATCAATGCTTCAATATCTTCTACGGTTTTCGGAATAGATTTACCCAATACCCGATGACCGGTTTCTGTTACCAAAACATCATCTTCAATGCGGATACCACCAAAGCCTAAATATTCGGACACTTTATTGTAGTCGATAAACTCGGTGAACTTGTTTTCAGATTTCCACAAATTATATAATTCAGGAACAAAATAAATTCCCGGTTCCACCGTCAGAATAAAACCCGGTTGCAACCTTCTGCCAAGACGCAGATAGGCTGTTCCGAATTGATCGATAGGCCGAACTTCGTCATCATATCCGACATAGATCTGGCCGATGTCTTCCATGTCGTGTACATCCAACCCCATCATGTGGCCCAAGCCATGAGGCAGAAACATGGCATGAGCGCCTTGTTTGATGGCAGCATCTGTATCGCCTTTCATCAAGCCTAGCTTTTTTAAGCCTTCTGTTATTACTTTGCACGAAAGCAAATGCACATCCTGATATTTTACGCCCGGCTTGATGGCTTCAATGGCCGTCATTTGTGAATCCAGCACTATTTGATAGATCTCCTTTTGCTTTTTGGAGAATTTTCCGTTCACAGGAACCGTACGGGTATGATCTGTTGCATAATGGTTTGGCGTTTCAAATCCTGCATCCATCACCAGCATATCACCGTCGTTCATCAGGTTACCATGAGCATGCCCGTGGAGAATTTCTCCCCTGACCGATAATATTGTCGGGAATGACAAGGTTCCGTTTTTGCCCAAAGCAATACCTTCCATGGCACCGGCCACTTCATATTCGTATTTTCCGGGTTTCACCATTTGTATGCCTTTGGTAAACATTTCGTATGCCGTATCAATTCCTTTTTCAATTTCGGCAACTTCTTCGGGGGTTTTTACCGAGCGCAGTTTTATGACTGCCAGCATCAGTTCCATTGAGGCAGAATCTTTCACTTTATCGATCGAAATACCCAGAACTTTTGACAAGAATATTTTACTGTTTGGATTATAAGGAGGCAAGAAATGAATATTCTTGTTTTGTTTTACGGCATCCTTCACATAAGCTTCAAATTTCGAAAATACTTCGGTAGAGGTCAATCCAAAGTTCTTGGCTTTGTCGCGCAACAGGGGTAAAGGGCCTGTCCAGATCACGTCTTCGATCTCAACATCATCGCCGAATATTATTTCTTTATCGTTGTCCAGATCAATAATGGCGGCCATCCCAGGTTCGTCAATTCCGAAAAAATAGAGGAACGAACTGTCCTGACGGAAATGATAGATGTTTTGCGGATAATTCATGGGCAATTCGGTATTGCCGACAAAGATCAAAACACCGCTTTTTATGAGTTTTTTTAAGTTTTTTCTTCTTTCGATATACACATTTGCTGGAAACATAACTTTAATTTTTTATAAGTTTATTTTTTGATTTACAATATAATAATTAGCCATTAGCCAAGAGCCATAAGCCATAATTTCCGGCTTTTGGCTTCCGGCTTCCGACTATTTTTTCCCCTTCATCAGGGCTTCAATTTCTTCAACTTCACGCGGTATGTTTTTCATCAGGTCGACAGGGCCTTTCTTTGTTACCAGTATATCATTTTCAATCCGGATACCGATCTCTTCTTCTTTAATGTAAAGCCCCGGTTCGCAACTCAGCACCATACCCGGTTTCAAAACTACCTGACGGTTGCCGACATCGTGCACATCCAAACCGATAAAATGTGAGTTGCCGTGCATATAATACTTAAAATACAAAGGATTGTCGGGATCCTGATTTTTCACATCTTTTTCGGTAAACAAGCCAAGTCCTATCATTTCTTTTTCCAAAATGAGTGTAACTTCCTTATTGATCTTTTCGATGGTGGTTCCCGGAACAATAAGCTGAGTGGCTTTTTTCATAGCTCTCAACACGGCATTGTAGCAATCTTTTTGCCGTTTATTGAATTTCCCGTTGGCCGGAATTGTACGTGTTATATCTGAAGCATAATTGCCATATTCGGCACCGAAATCGATCAGAACCAGTTCTCCGTTCTTTATGCGAACATCATTTTTGATGTAATGCAACACACAGCCGTTCACACCCGATGCAACGATCGGCAGAAACGAATGAGCCCCGACACCGTTGCGAATAAATTCGTAGGCAATTTCGGCTTCAACTTCATATTCCATCATGCCCGGCCTGACTTTTTTTAAGATATTCCGGAATGCTTTTTCAGCAATATCGCAGGCAATTTGCATCATCTCTATCTCTTCGGGTTCTTTGCACAGACGAAATTCTGTTATCAGCGGGTTGATTCGTTCAAATTTATGGGTAGGATATTCCGTTTTCATCCGATTGGCAAAACGCAGTTCACGGGAGCTAACTTCAGTCGAAAAACGTGCATCTTCATGCAGGTTCAGGTAAATATTTTCGGAACGGAGTATCAGGTCCTTCAAAGTATCTTCAAAGCTATCGAGCCATTTAACGGTTTTAACGCCTGAAACCTTTGCGGCTTGTTCAAGACTGTATTTATGTCCGTACCAGGTAACCATACTGTCGCTGGTTTGAACCGTGAATACGATTTCGCGCAAAGCTTCAGTTGGATGATCGGGGCATAAACATAAAACACATTTCTCCTGATCGAGTCCGGACAAGTAATACATATCAGAGCTTTGGCGGTAGGGGTGATACTGGTCGCCGTTTCGGTGATATTCGTCGTTAGATAAAATAATGGCCACCGAATTCGGTTTTAATTTCTTTAAAAGTTTTTGACGATTGCGGATAAAAAACTCCGGGTTGATAGATTTATAGCGCATGGTAATAATTGGTTAAAAAATAATCTAACTTTTCTTTGGCAAGATTAAAAGCAAAATATATCTTTGCTTCCTTTAATACAAAGAAAAATATTTTTTTTAACTTTTTAGGTATTTTAATTTTTTTTTGCAAAAACAGATATTATGAGCACATTATTTAAGTATTCATCCATCACAAAAAAGATTATCATGGGAGCTTTCGGCTTGTTCTTAGCCTTGTTTTTACTGGTACATCTTACGATCAATTTATTATTGTTATCAGGCGACGGGGGCAAGATGTTTTCGGCTGCATCAGAATTTATGACCACGAATGTTTTAATTAAGATCTTTGAATATGTGCTTTTCGGTGGTTTTTTTATTCACATACTTTTTGGGGTTATCGTTACCCTGAAAAACTGGGCTTCGCGTCCGGTGGGATATTATACTTCGAATAAATCGCATACTTCGTTCTTTTCGAAATATATGTTCCACACAGGCGTCATTATTTTTATTTTCCTGTTGCTGCATTTCATGCATTTTTTCTTTATCAAAACGGGATGGGTTCAGCCTCCGGCAGGAATTGAAAAACATGACTTCTATGGCCTTGCTGTGGCGTTGTTCACTCATAAGATATATTCGCTCATCTATATTGCCTTTTTCGTGTTTTTGGGTTTCCACCTCAATCATTCTATACAATCGGGATTTCAAACCCTCGGTTTAAACCATAATAAATACAACAGCGCGATAAAAATTGTCAGTTTGGTTTATTCTGTAATTGTTGCAGGAGGGTTTTCGCTGATACCTTTATATTTCATGTTCATTTTTTAATATTTTCATTTTTAATTCACCATTAAATTTATACCGGCAGCTATGACAACATTAAATTCAAAAATTCCACAAGGACCTTTAGCTGAAAAATGGACCACATACAAATCGACTTGTAAATTAGTTAACCCGTCGAACAAACGGAAAATAGATATTATAGTAGTGGGAACCGGACTTGCCGGCGCTTCGGCTGCTGCTTCACTTGGCGAATTGGGCTATAACGTGAAAGTATTTTGCTATCAGGACAGTCCGCGCAGGGCTCACAGCATAGCTGCCCAGGGCGGTATCAACGCTGCCAAGAACTATCAGAACGACGGCGACAGCGTTTATCGTTTGTTCTACGATACCATCAAAGGAGGCGACTATCGTGCCCGCGAAGCCAACGTGTATCGTTTGGCTGAGGTGAGCAACGGCATTATCGACCAATGCGTGGCTCAGGGTGTACCTTTTGCACGCGACTATGGCGGATTGTTGGACAATCGTTCGTTTGGCGGTGCTCAGGTGTCGCGTACTTTTTATGCCCGTGGCCAAACAGGACAACAGTTATTGTTGGGAGCCTACAGCGCTTTGAGTCGTCAGATAAAGAAGGGAAGTGTTAAGTTATACAACCGCCGCGATATGCTCGATGTGGTGGTGGTCGACGGAAAAGCCCGCGGAATTATTGTCAGAAACCTGGTGAACGGACAAATAGAAAAATATTTCGGTCATGCTGTTGTGCTTGCAACGGGTGGTTATGGAAACGTGTATTTTCTTTCGACCAATGCCATGGGTTCGAATGCAACTCCTTTGTGGCGTGCCTACAAAAAAGGCGCTTTTTTCAGCAATCCCTGTTTCACTCAGATACATCCCACCTGCATTCCCGTTCACGGCGATTTTCAATCGAAACTAACGTTGATGAGCGAAAGCTTGCGCAACGACGGCAGGATATGGGTTCCGAAAAAGCTGGAAGATGTTGCCAAACTTCGCAAACGTGAAATAAAACCTTCGGATATTGCGGAAGAAGACCGCGATTATTATCTCGAACGCCGCTACCCGGCTTTCGGCAATCTGGTGCCGCGCGATGTGGCTTCGCGTGCCGCCAAAGAACGCTGCGATGCAGGTTTTGGCGTTAGTCATTCGGGTTTGGCTGTGTTTCTCGATTTCAAAGAATCTATCGAACGCCTCGGCAAAAATGTTATTGAAGAACGCTACGGAAATTTGTTCCAGATGTATGAACAGATCATCAACGAAAATCCGTACGAAACCCCAATGATGATATACCCTGCCGTGCATTATACCATGGGCGGCATTTGGGTTGATTACGATTTGATGACCACCATCCCCGGTTTGTTTGCCATAGGTGAATGCAATTTCTCCGACCATGGTGCCAACCGCCTCGGCGCTTCGGCACTGATGCAGGGTCTGGCCGACGGTTATTTTGTGTTGCCCTACACCATCGGCAACTATCTTTCGGCCGAAATTCATACCAAACGCATCGCCACCGATGCTCCCGAATTTGTTCAGGCCGAAAAAGATATCACCGAACAATTAGAGAAACTTAAAAATATTAAGGGCAAACAGTCGGTCGATTCTATCCATAAAAAGTTCGGCAAACTGATGTGGGAATATTGCGGCATGAGTCGTACGGAAGAAAGCCTGAAGAAAGGCTTGTCGCTGGTTCCTGAAATTAAGAAAGAATTCTGGACCGACTTGTTTATTCCCGGCGAAATGAACGAATATAATCCCGAAATAGAAAAAGCAAGTCGTGTGGCCGATTTTATTGAACTGGGCGAACTGATTATGAAAGATGCTCTGCAACGCAAAGAATCGTGCGGAGGCCATTTCCGCGAAGAAATGCAAACCGAAGACGGCGAAGCCAAACGCGACGACGAAAACTTTGCTTTTGTTTCGGCATGGGAATTTAAAGGTGAAGACAAAGAACCCGAAATGCACAAAGAACAACTTACGTTTGAAGTGGCTAAACCTTCGCAGAGAAGTTACAAGTAACAGGTAAAAGGTAACAAGTAACAGGTAAGAGTAAAGCAAAAAAAATTAATTAACTGATAATTGAAAAATAACAAATCATAAATTCTTTCCGTCATGGATCTAACACTTAAAATTTGGCGTCAGAAAAATTCCTCAGCTAAAGGAAAGTTCGAAACTTATAAGGTTAACGATGTATCGCCCGACAGTTCGTTTTTCGAAATGCTCGATACCTTGAACCAGCAGATCATCGAAACGGGCAACGACCCCGTTGCTTTCGACCACGATTGCCGCGAAGGCATCTGCGGCACGTGCAGTTTGTATATCAACGGCCGTCCTCACGGGCCCAAACGTGGCATCACCACCTGCCAACTGCACATGCGTTCGTTCAAAACCGGCGACACCATCGTTATCGAACCCTGGCGCGCCAAACCGTTTCCGATAGTTAAAGATTTGCTGGTCGACCGTTCGGCTCTCGATCTTATCATACAGGCCGGTGGTTATGTGTCGGTCAACACGGGCGGCATACCCGATGCCAATTCTATTCCCGTTCAAAAACAAAAAGCCGACCTGGCCATGGATGCAGCCTCATGCATAGGGTGCGGAGCCTGTGTGGCGGCTTGTGCCAATGCATCGGCCATGTTGTTTGTAGGCGCCAAGGTATCGCAGTTGGCTTTGTTGCCGCAGGGCAAAGTGGAAGCTGCCGACCGGGTTGAGAAAATGGTTGCCATGATGGATATGCTGGGATTTGGAAATTGCAGCAACACTTATGCCTGCGAGGCCGAATGCCCCAAAGAAGTGAAGGTAACCAACATTGCCCGCATGAACCGCTGGTTTATCCGCTCGAAAGTAGGCGCCGAAAAACCCGAAGCTGCCACGTATGATTGATAGGGGGAAGGGAAAAGGGAATAGGTAACAGGTATTTGGTAGCTGGTATTTGGTAAAAGGTAAAAAGGTAACAAGTCGCAAATAAACCACTGTAGGGACACGAAATTTCGTGTCCTTTTTTTTAAAATAACAAAATACAATTTTCAAAAAACAAATAAATTCCAATTTCGAAATTTTCAAATTACAAACCCCTTACTGCCAACGTTTGGTTATTGGTAATTTGATTTTGGGATTTATTTGATATTTGTCATTTGTTATTTGAGATTTGAGATGATATTTGTGTTTTGAAATTTGGGATTTTATTCTTAGGGTTCGAATAAATTCCACCTCTAAACCCATCACTGCACCATGATATGTTCTGCCGTGAGCCAGGGTGTCATTCCTTTGGTTGTTACGGCGCAAACCCGCACCCATATTTTGGTTCCTTGTTCAAGATTTTTGAATGCGGTGCGGGCTTTCGAGGTTGCGCGAATGAACTTCCAGGCATCGTCGTTGTCGGGTTCTGTTTCGCCGATATAAATCATCCAGATATAACTGAGCGCTCTTGGAATGGCTTTGCAGTATGCTAAAACTTCGCCCGGGAAAGGTCCTTTTTTCAACCAGAATTCACGATATAATATTGGGGCTATATCTCCTTTGGTCAACGGAAATCCTGAACTCAGCATTATGGCTTCGTCTCCAAAGGCTACATTATAAATGTACGCTCCAAGCATCACCGTATTCAATACCAAATCTGCTCTTGCCATTTTCATGGCGAGTGTCTGTGGTGGACCTCCGTTTTGGGCAGCCATATATTTCAGTTCAAGATCGTCGGCTTTCATTGCCAAACTACTCAGGGTTGGTTTGGGTACAGGAAAATACGCGTTGCCTGTCATTTTCGATATTACAAAGCGAACCGTGTCGATAAGTTCCGGAGTTTTGTAGTATTTATAATTCTTTACGGGTTTTCTGGATCTTTTTGCCATAACCTTTGGTGTTAAAGGGTTAATTATACAAAGTTACTACTGATAAACGTGTAAAGTCAAGCATTTATGAGTCCGGTTTGTACTATCTTCCGACTATCTTCCGCAAGACCCTTTTCCTTCCTTTGTAGTTCCGTACTTTCATTTGTAAAAATAAATCAAAAATAACTTTAACCTCACAGGTTTACGTATTAATAACTCAAAAACCCTTATCAATAGTATTGAAATTGATATTAAAATTGTTCGTTCCTTTCATAAACCTTAACGATGCCATATAGAACTTCCCTAATTCAACATTGGAACGTTACATTCCCATATTGATTTTCCGAACTTCTACATTGGAACGATACATTCCCATATTGATTTTCCGAAGTTCTATAGTGGAACGTTACGTTCCCATATTGCTTTTCCGAAGTTCTATATTGGAACGTTACGTTCCCATATTGCTTTTCCGAAGTTCTATATTGGAACGTTACATTCCCATATTGCTTTTCCGAACTTCTACATTGGAACGTTACATTCCCATATTGATTTTCCGAACTTCTACATTGGAACGTTACGTTTCCATATTGATTTTCCGAAACTCTAATTGGATTCGTGACATTTCCATATAGCTTTTCCGAAACTCTAATTGGATTCAACAGATATCATCATGGCGTTGTAAAGCTTAGACATTGAAATGTACAGGTTTGTGCATGTTGCGATAGATTATTTAATAGAAATGTAAAAGATAAAGAAGAATCTCTGATGGAAGATAATTATTCAATGATTTTTAGTATTAATGGTATTGATGAATAGTAAAGATCAAAAAATGGATAATAAAAAAATTATTTATGAAATAAATACACTGAGAAAATTATTTATTGTTTATATTTGTAATGACCTTAGGATGTTAAATTAATAATTGAGTATGAAAAGACTTCTATTCACAATTTTTCTTTCATTTGGTCTTGTAAATTTGTTTGCCCAGCAATGGGCACCTATTGGCACCAAATGGTACTACACCGATATTGATTGGGGATTTCCCGGTGGACATTATCCCCATGAGATTGAATCTACCGGCGATACCGTAATAAACGGTCAAGCCTGCAGAATAATACAAGGATATTGCGAATGTGGCTTTTTCGGGAACAAAACGTTCATGTATTCCGATACCAACCGGATATATTTGTACAACGATTCATTGAATAGTTTTCATGTGTTTTATGATTTCACCAAAGTTCAGGGCGAAACATGGACTATTGTACCTCCAACTCCGGCTGATTCGTTCAAAGTTCTTGTTGACACAATTTATACAAAAGTAATTTGTGGCAATAGCTATACCCTTCAACACATCAGAAATAATGATTTAGGTATGATTTTATGGGAATTTTATGGCGATGTGGTAAAAGGAATCGGTAATATTACCGGATGTTTGTTCCCTGTATCTGCTGTCTGTGATCCTCCTTCAGGTTCATTACGATGTTTCGAAAATTCAGATACCCTGATAAAATTTGATACCATTCCTTGCGATACCATTTATTATACATGGATGTCGGTAAAAGAGAACCTTGTTGAATCATTTTTTATCTCCCCCAACCCCTTCACCACCTCCGCCCAAATCACCCTCAACCAAACCTACCAAACCGTCGCCCTCGAAGTTTACGACATCCAGGGCAAACTGCTTTTGCAAAACCGCTATGCCGCCTGCAAGCAAATTGAACTAAAGCGCGGGAATTTGAACGAAGGTTTATACTTCTTGAAATTAACGATAGATGGGAACAGGGAGGAGACGAGGAAAATTATTATAAATGAATAAAAAATGAAAAAACTACTACTTTTTATTGTATTCGGACTTTTTTATCTTACGATGAATAGCCAAAATTATGTCCCTTTTCCAACCGATTCAGCTAAATGGAATTGTTTATTGCATGCATGGGGTGTACCTGGTCAGGAGTATTTCATTAATTACAGATACACTATGGATGGCGATACATTGATACTTGGAAAGCAGTATAAAAAAATCTATTTTAAGGATCTTGAAGACCAAATCAATCCAAGGGTATATTATGGAGGCTTGAGAGAGGATTCTTTACAACAGATATTTTTCTTTCCTTACAATACATTTTTGCCCTCATATACCGGTTATATTTTTCCTGACAATACCTCTGAACATTTATTGTATACTTTTCATAATTTGAATGTAGGTGATACACTACCAATAAATACAGGTTACACAAAAATTTGGGTTGTTTCAATCGACTCAGTTTTGGTCGGAAGCAATTATCGCAAACGTTATGAAATTCATAATACGAAAATGGAGTTTTTGCCTGAATATTGGATAGAGGGAATCGGAAGTACAAAAGATCTGTTATCACCCTACACAGAAGAATTTGAATGGTGGTTTTATACTATGTGTTTTGACGATTCGATTAACTATTCAGTTAACCCTTATGCCCCTGATTCTTGTCATTATACCAGCACAGGCATCCAAACTTATGGTTCCAATGCCTTGCAAATAAAAGTCTACCCATCCCCAACATCCGAAACCATTACAATTGAAATGGCTTCAATAGAAAAAAGCAGTCGAGTTTTTATTTACAATTCAAATGGAAAATTACTGGTTGAAAAAGCCATCTCAGAAACAAAGACTAATATTGATATAACCAATCTGCCAAAAGGATTGTATTTTATTAAACTCACAGCAGAGCAGGGTATGACAGTAAAGAAATTTGTGAAAGAGTGAAAGGATAAAAGTTAGAAGACCGAAATCCGAAGTCAGAAGTCATGGCTCTTGGCTCATGGCTCATGGTTAATCAAATCACTGATTCATGGCTTATGGCTCATGGCTCATGGCTACTTCCAATCATAAACTGCATCTTTATTTTAATCAACTTTTTTTCATACCTTTGAAAAGTTTTAACAACAGTTCATCATAAAAAAACCTTTGTATGATTAAAAATATCAAACTTCTCGCAGCCCTTATAACAATATGTTTTTTCGGGAATAAAGCATTTTCGCAGAGCGATACATTAGTGTATTGGAATTTTGCCGATTCCAATCAAATTGTTGATCATGCCATAGCTGCGAACAATTCGAGTATCATCAAACGTCAGAACGGTTTTGCAGGCACTTATATATACGAAACAGGAGTTACCAACAAATGCATCCGCACAGCCACATGGTCGGCCGGAACCGGAACCAAATACTGGATGATAGGATTTACCTCTAAAACAGGCATTGGCACGGGCTATTCGTCGCTCAAATTGTCGTCGAGACAAAAATCAACCGATGCAGGCCCGCGCGATTTCAGAGTGGAATACAGTTTGGATACATTGACGTGGTATGCTGTTGCAGGTTCGGATATCAAATCGCTGAACGATAATTTTATTTCGGGAACCATTTCGCTGCTCAACCTTCCGGCAGCATGCGACACTCAGCAAAATGTATATCTGCGCTGGGTGATGACATCCGATTCGAATGCATTAGGAACAGGCCTTGCCACATCGGGCTACAACCGCATGGATGATATTTTAGTGGTAGGGCAGTTATATCCTCCACCTCCCGACACTCTTGCTCCTTTTGTAACCAATGTGCTTGCTAAAACAACCGATACGGTTGAAGTTACTTTTAACGAAGCCCTCAACAGTGTGAGTGCACAAAACCCTTCAAATTATACGTTTTCAGTTCATGCGGTATGCGATCAAAGTGTGCTGATAGCAGCCGACAAGGTTCGTTTGCATCTTTCAACCCCTTTGCATATAAACGTTCCCGATACCCTGATCGTAAACAATATTGCCGATCTGAGCGGAAACGTGATGAGCAGTGCTCAAAAAATCCCGGTGATATATATGGTTATCGATACTATTGTCTATTGGGGTTTTGCCGACTCCAATCAGGTCGCCGATAAAGGAATTGCAGTGAACCTCACCAAAACTTTCAACCGTCAGAATAGTTTTACGGGAGCTTATTCATACGACCCGGGTGTTACCGATAAATGCCTGCGAACTTCTTCCTGGGCAACGGGCACAGGAACCAAATACTGGCTGGCCGAATTTTCGAGTAAAACAGGTCCCGATGCAGGTTATATATCCTTGAAGTTTTTCTCGAGACAGAAATCAACCAATTCGGGCCCTCGCGATTTCAGGGTCGACTATAGTTTCGATACCATCACCTGGTTGCCAATAGCGGGAAGTAATATCAAATCGCTGAACGATAATTTTGTTTCGGGAACGATAAACGGTTTGAGTTTGCCTTCAGCTTGCGACAAGAAGGATAAGGTTTTTTTGCGTTGGGTGATGACATCCGATTCGAATGCTCAGGGAACAGGCTTGGCAACTACAGGCTATAACCGCATTGATGATGTGTTGGTCTGCGGCTTGTATTCTCCCGACAATATACCGCCCATTATCATGAGTGTTAAAACCGTATTGTGCAATAAAGTTAAAATAGTGTATAATGAGTTGGTCGATCCGGTTTCGGCTCTCGATACTGCAAATTACTCGTTTAAATCGGGCAAGATAGACAGTATTGCTCAATTTGGCCTGACACACGATACAGTTTGGGTTTATATTAAAGGCACATTCACTCCAGGTGTTACCGATACAATTTTTATTAAAAATATAGCCGATACAGCCGGAAACAAAATGACGGGAACGAAAGCATTCGGCATCACCTGTTCGATGGCCGGAATTCAGGAGAATGACGGATCGGCAAACACCATTTCGGTATATCCAAATCCGTTTAACGATAATGTTTCTGTGATGGTAAATACACTCACAGAAACTACGCCTATTGAAATTCTTATTTATAACACTTTGGGTAAACTGATTTGGCGCTCACTGAAAGGATTGGGAGTAATGTCTCAGAGTATCGACCTGAGCGGCTTTAATGCGGGACTATATTATATGGTGATAAATATTAATGATGTTGCAGCCAGAATCGAGAAATTGGTAAAAACTAATTGATATTATAAGCTGACCTTATTACACTAGTGTATGGTACGAAAGTTATTGATCTTGCTGCTCATGGTTTTACTTTTTGTATCCTGCAAAAAGAAAAACGATACCGACGGGCCTCAGATCATCATCAACTCGCCTGCCGAAAACCAGCAATTTGCTGTTTACGATACCATTTCGGTTAAAGCTAATGTATGTGCCACAAGCAAACTCCAGTATATAAATATCAGCGTAACCGACGAGAATTTTGTCACGGAATTCAGCGCCAACACCATCAATCCCGATAACAATTGCTACGACGTGAATATTGATCTGCCCATCACGGATATTCAATTGCCGTCGGGTGTGTATTATCTTTTGATAAAAGCCTCCGACGGGACTATTGAAACCAAAAAATTTCAAAAGATATATATTACGGCTGTGCCCAAAAAACTGAAATATCTGTTGGTTATCACTAAGAATGGCACCACTATCGGGCTCAGTAAAATTGACTCAACCGACGCACTTGTACCTATTAAAACCATTACCAGCGATTATTGCGGTTCTGCAGTTAGTTCAAATGCCCAGCAGTTTTATATTGCCGGGCGATACACGGGCGATGTTTCGGTATTCAGCACCAACGACTGGCAATTCCAATGGAGTGTTCCTGCTATTGTAAGTCCCCCTTTTCCGTATTTCGAAGCCATTGATGTTTACAATAGTCAATTATATGTATCGTACAGCGAAGGTAAGTTTGATATTTACAATGCTTCGGGCAACATTCGTACCTCAAGAGTGATTGATAACGGCAACTTTCCTGTGAAATTTCTGCCACACAACAATTATTTAATAACCTACGAGCGCAGTCCTTCGGGTGTGGATAAATATCTTGTGATCTATTTCACTACTTCATTCACTACTTACTTAAAACTGCAAATAACCTTCGAAATAGAACATGTTTTTACGAAGGACGACGATCATTGCATTATGTTTTGCAACAAAGATGATCAGGGAACCATTAAACTGTTTACAATATCAAACCATGCATTGTGGGATTCCTATACACTTTCTACCGGCCCTGTGATCTCATCTTATCAGGTTGATGAAAACAATTATTTGTATGCTGCGAACGATGGAATATATTGGTACAACTATCAAGGCACGAGTTCTGTATTATTGTATGCAACTTCCGGCGCTCAGAACGTGGTTTACGACGAAACGGCTTCGGATTTTTATGTTGCCGAAGCGTATCATACTGTCAAACGATTTTCCTTTCCTTCGCCAACACAACAGGCCGCTGTTAACGTGCCCGATTCGGTTATCAACATTCTGCCGGTCTATAATAGGGATTAGAGCATGCTAAAACGCGAAGTTATTAAAACCGATGATGGTTCGAGCACCATTTTTATTCCCGATCTGAATGAGTGTTATCATTCCACCCACGGTGCCATAAACGAATCGATGCATATATTTATTGATGCCGGTTTTAGAAGAGCAATATATGATAAGACCCAAATAAACATTTTGGAAGTGGGATTTGGTACAGGACTTAATGCACTGCTAACTGTAATTGAAAGTTTGGAAAAACCGTATTCAATATTCTATCAGGGAATAGAACCATATCCGGTTTACAAAAGTGAACTCGACCAGATAAATTATCCAGAAAAAATAAATAATTCACAATCGCAATTGTTGTTTGAAAAAATACATCAATGTGAATGGGAAACTCCGCAACCTAATACTGTTAATTTTAATTTACTGAAAACTCAACAGAAAATAGAAGAAGTGAAACTCCCCGACAATAGTTTTGATCTGGTATATTTCGATGCATTTGCTCCCACGGTTCAACCTGATTTGTGGCAAACAACAATCTTCGAAAAGATATTCCGATCCATGCGTGAAGGTGGCATCTTGGTCACATACTCGTGTAAAGGGGATGTAAAAAGAGCTATGAAAGCATGTGGTTTTGTTATTGAAAAACTTCCCGGCCCAACAGGAAAAAGAGAGTTTTTAAGAGCCACAAAGGTCATCCAATAATATCAAACGAAGTAAAGTTTTTCACTTCGCCTGTTTCAACAGAAATTTCTTTAACAACCGCCCAAGGAGGTCCGGTTTTGCACCACTCGATGTAATTGTCAATGTATTCCTGTGTTCCTTCGGCTTCAATATAAACCAGCCCGTTTTCTAGATTCTTCACGAAACCGGTAATGTGGTTTTCTGCAGCATATTGCATTGCGCTGAACCGAAATCCGATCTTTTGAACTTTGCCACTGACAGTGATATTTACATGAACAAGCATAGCCTTATAATTTATGGATTCAAACGTTTAGTCATCATATCTGAAACCAATTCAAAAAATTGAACCGGGCTTAATTTCCGCCAGAACATGGCATTGAGTTTTTCACTAAAAGCCAGATAATAATCGATGTTGGCACGTTCAAACTCTTCGATTACATGTTTTCTGAAATTAATACACGCTATCCAGCCATTTTCTATATCATCAAACCACTCCTGATAATAAGAATCGTCGGAGAAATGGAAATTTAATACATTCTCGCCGATCAGAATAAAATTCTGTATGCCATTATTCAGTAGAATATCAATTACATTTTCTTTCAGGTACTTGATATCGTTGTATAGGCAGTCGTTCCATTCTCCTATCAATTCAATAATAGCGAAATGTCGTTCATAATCGGCAAAAATTATCTTTAAATATAGAGTAGCAGAACCGAAACAGTCCCATTGGGGATGGATAAAATAATTGTATACCGCATTCGAAAACTCGAACTCACTGTATACATTACCATAAAAAGGAGATAGTTCATCTTCTTCTGAGGTATATAGATGCCTCCAGGTGAAAAAAGGTTCGATATTATGCATAATTCACTTAAAGAATACAAAGTTAAAGCAATAAACATTAAAATAAAATTTTAAGAAAATAATTTTTATTAATTTTTTTTGTATTTTTGCACCCCTGAATTGTATTTCAGAAAAAATCTATTACTAATTAAAAGAAAGAGAGATTATTTTATGATTATTGTGCCGGTAAAAGAAGGTGAAAGCATCGATAAAGCTTTAAAAAAATACAAAAGAAAATTCGAAAAAACTGGTGTAGTTAAGGAATTACGCGAACGTCAGAAATTCACAAAACCATCTGTAAAACGCAGAGAAGAAGTTTTGAAAGCTGCGTACATTCAGCAACTTAATGATGCCAGAAATTTGTAATTAGTCTTTTTATCTTTTCCGGAAGGAATTAACTGGATTATTAATAATATTTTCGTTAATTTTACGTTTTATTATTTTCAAATTAGGTTTATTCCTTTTTTTATTTGATGCTGGAAAATTTTTTTCAATACTTACAATTCGAAAAACGCTACTCCCGGCATACGGTAATTAGCTATAAAACCGACTTAACTCAGTTTTCAGATTATTTACAGATCCAATACGAAATTATTGATATCTCAAAGGCAACGCATTTGATGGTTCGTTCCTGGTTTGTAAGTTTGATCGAAAATAAAATTTCAGCACGAAGTGTAAATAGAAAAAAAACGGCATTAAAAACGTTCTATAAATTTTTGCTCAAACAGGGAGTTATTTCAGAAAACCCAATGACAAAAATTATTACAGCAAAAACGTCCAAAAGGCTGCCGACCTTTGTTGAAGAAGAAAAGATCTTTGAAATGCTTGATCATCCGGTGTTAAAAACCACAGATGAATTTATAATAAAACGCGATCATCTGATACTTGAAATGTTCTATGCCACAGGGATGCGATTATCTGAACTGGTGAATATTAAAGAGGGGGATATCGATCTGTACAATTTGACCATAAAAGTTTTGGGAAAACGCAACAAAGAAAGGTTGATACCTTTTACTGACCATTTGAAAGTAATCATAACCGATTATATTGAAATAAAGAATAAAAAAATTGAAAATGTTGAAGGTGATTATTTTTTTGTTACACCTAAGGGAAAAAAAGTTTATCAAAAACTTGTTTATTGCCTCGTAAAGTATTACCTTAGCTTTGTGACAACAGAAGACAAAAAAAGTCCGCATGTGTTGAGGCATTCATTTGCAACACACATGCTCGACCATGGCGCCGATCTGAACAGTATAAAGGAAATATTAGGTCATGCAAACTTATCAGCGACACAAATATATACACATAACACTATCGAAAAATTAAAAACTGTTTATAAACAAGCACATCCAAAAGCATAAAAGGAGGAATTATGAAAGTAAACATTACATCGGTTCATTTTAAGACCGACAAAAAGTTAGAAGACTATATAAATGAGAAAGTAGAAAAACTCTCAGGAATTTATGAAGGACTTTTAGGATCAGAAGTAACTCTAAAAGTAGATAAAAACGAAAAAGAAGGAAATAAGATTGCAGAAATTCGTTTAGTAATACCCGGCTATGATCTGTTTGCAAAAAAACAATCAAAAAGTTTCGAACATGCTACTGATACTGCTGTTGAGGCACTGCGGAAACAGTTAGTAAAACATAAAGAAAAGGTAAAAGGCATATAATAAATAAAAAAAAACAAAAAAACCTTTGCAGATAAAGAAAAAGTTTATAAATTTGCAGACCTTTTTAGAAAAGTGTCTGCTTTTTTTTTATAAATAAGTGATTTGCAAATAGAAAAGTGGGTAAAAATGCCGAAATAGCTCAGTTGGCCAGAGCAGCTGATTTGTAATCAGCGGGTCGGGGGTTCGAATCCCTCTTTCGGCTCACGTTCTTTGAATAAACGATGGGGAGATACCAGAGCGGTCAAATGGGGCAGACTGTAAATCTGTTGGCTAAGCCTTCGGAGGTTCGAATCCTCCTCTCCCCACGATAAGAATTATTGTGCAATAGCAAGCGGAAGTAGCTCATTTGGTAGAGCGAAAGCCTTCCAAGCTTTAGGTGGCGGGTTCGAGCCCCGTCTTCCGCTCAAAACTCGGCCGTTGTAGCTCAGGGGTAGAGCACTTCCTTGGTAAGGAAGGGGTCACGAGTTCAATTCTCGTCAATGGCTCTTTTTTATATAAGAATTAAATTATAATCACTAAACAAACATTAATAAAATGGCAAAAGAAAAATTCGATCGTTCCAAACCGCACGTAAACATTGGAACAATAGGTCATATTGACCATGGTAAGACTACTCTCACCGCAGCAATTACAATCTGTTTAGCAGAAAAAGGTCTTTCAGAATTCAGATCATTTGATTCAATTGACAATGCTCCTGAAGAAAAAGAAAGAGGTATTACTATTAATACTGCTCACATTGAGTATTCAACTGCAAACAGGCATTATGCTCACGTTGACTGTCCCGGTCACGCTGACTATATTAAAAACATGGTTACGGGTGCTGCTCAAATGGACGGTGCAATTTTAGTTGTTGCTGCCACTGATGGTCCTATGCCTCAAACCAATGAACATATTCTTTTGGCTCGTCAGGTTGGCGTTCCCAAAATAGTAGTATTCATGAATAAAGTTGACTTAGTAGATGATGAAGAATTGTTGGAAATCGTTGAAATGGAAATCAGAGACAGACTTACATTTTACGGTTTTGACGGTGAAAACACTCCTATTATTAGCGGATCAGCTTTAGGTGGTTTGAATAAGGAACCAAAATGGATGGAAAAAATATTCGAATTAATGGATGCCTGCGATTCGTATATTCCTTTACCAACTCGTGAAATTGATAAAGACTTTTTGATGCCGGTTGAAGATGTATTTTCAATCACAGGTCGTGGTACAGTTGCTACTGGTAAAATTGAAACCGGTGTTATTAACACAGGTGATCCAGTGGAAATTCTCGGACTTGGTGCTGAAAAATTAAAATCAGTTGTTACCGGAGTTGAAATGTTCCGTAAAATTCTTGATAGAGGTGAAGCAGGTGATAATGCAGGTTTATTGCTCAGAGGTATTGATAAAGACCAGATCTGTCGTGGTATGGTTATTGCAAAACCGGGTTCAATTAAACCTCATACCCACTTTAAAGCTTCGGTCTATATTTTGAAAAAAGAAGAAGGTGGTCGTCACACTCCTTTCCATAACAAATATCGTCCTCAGTTCTATTTCAGAACAACTGACGTTACAGGTGAATGTACTTTACCTGCAGGAGTTGAAATGGTAATGCCGGGTGATAACTTGGTTATTGAAGTTACTTTGATTTCAGAAATCGCAATGACAATCGGTTTACATTTTGCTATCCGTGAAGGTGGCAGAACAGTAGGCGCTGGTCAGGTTACTGAAATTATTGATTAATAAAAATAATATGCGACATGGCGTTCCGGTATACCCGGAATGCCTTTGTTGTCATAATAAAGCTATAATATCAATTTAAACGGGTGTAGCTCAATTGGTAGAGTGGCGGTCTCCAAAACCGTAGGCTGTGGGTTCGACTCCTACCACCCGTGCAAATAAAGGCTTTTATGAAAAAAATAAAAAATTATATAAAAGAAAGTTACGACGAATTGATGCACAAAGTCTCCTGGCCTACATGGAGTGAGCTGCAAAACAGTGCTATAGTTGTATCCATTGCTTCCCTTATTATTGCCGTTATGGTATATTTGATGGATATTACATTCAGTACTGTACTAAAACAGTTTTATAACCTGTTTTAGATAATTTAAGATCGTTGTTATCAATTACATTACGTATCTCCCAATGGAGTTTGATTTATGAGTGAGCAAGTTAAAAAATGGTATGTTGTTAAGGCCATAAGTGGAAAAGAAAAAAAGGTTAAGGAATTAATTGAAAGTGAGATCAATTACCAACACCTTTCTGATTACATTTCTCAGGTGCTTATACCTACCGAAAAGATCTATCAGGTAAGAAAAGGAAAAAAGATTAGCAAGGAAAGAAATTATTTTCCGGGTTATGTCTTGATCGAAGCTTTACTTGTTGGAGAAGTTGCTCATATTTTAAAAAATATTCCGGGAGTTTTAGGATTCTTAGGCTCAAAAGGCGAACCCATCCCAATGCGTCAATCAGAGGTAAACAGGATTTTGGGTAAAGTTGATGAACTTTCCGAAAAAGGAGAAGAAATCAGCGAACCTTTTATTGTAGGTGAATCAGTAAGAGTAATAGATGGACCGTTCAACAGTTTTAGCGGAGTTATTGAAGAAGTGAATGAAGAAAAGAAGAAATTAAAAGTGATGGTAAAGATCTTCGGAAGAAAAACTCCACTGGAATTAGGTTTTGTTCAGGTCGAAAAAGAATAACGGTCAAATGTTTTACTATGCTAAAAATGATTAAGAAATGGCAAAAGAAGTAAGCGGAATCATTAAATTACAAATCAAAGGAGGATCAGCCAATCCTTCACCACCTGTTGGCCCCGCATTGGGAGCAAAAGGTGTGAACATTATGGAGTTTTGTAAACAGTTCAACGCACGTACGCAAGAGAGTGCCGGGAAAATTATTCCTGTAATTATCACTGTTTATAAAGACAAATCTTTTGATTTTATAATAAAAACTCCTCCTGTAGCAGTACAATTACTCGAAGTAATTAAAAAACAAAAAGGCTCTCCTGAACCCAACAGGAATAAAATCGGTTCTATAACCTGGGATCAAATACAGGTTATTGCTGAAGCAAAAATGGTGGATATGAATTCATTCACTGTTGAGTCGGCAATGAGAATGGTAGCTGGTACTGCACGCAGCATGGGAATAACCATACAGGGCAATCCACCATTTGCAACAAAATAAGTGGTAAATTTTAACTTTTGAACAATGACTAAAATATCAAAGAAAAGAAAAGAGGCGTTAAAACTGGTCGACAAAAGCAAAGTAGTTTCTTTGGAAGAAGCTGCTGAATTAGTAAAAAAGATGGCATATACGAAATTTGATGCTTCTGTTGATATAGATGTCCGTTTAGGTGTAGACCCCCGTAAAGCAGATCAAATGGTTCGCGGGATTGTAACTTTACCTCACGGTACTGGAAAAACAGTCAGAGTTCTTGTATTATGTACCCCCGATAAAGAAGAAGAAGCAAAAAATGCGGGTGCAGATTATTATGGACTTGACGATTATATCAACAAGATAAAAGAAGGATGGACTGACGTAGATGTTATTATTACTATGCCGAGTGTTATGCCAAAAGTAGGTGCTTTAGGTCGTATACTTGGACCAAGAGGTTTGATGCCCAACCCTAAATCAGGTACTGTAACAATGGAAATTGGAAAAGCAGTTAATGAGGTTAAAGCGGGTAAAATTGATTTTAAGGTCGATAAGTATGGAATTATTCATGCAGGTATTGCTAAAGTTTCTTTTGACAGTGATAAAATTGCTGATAACGCAAAAGAAATCTTACAAACAATATTGCGATTAAAACCATCATCTGCAAAAGGAACTTATGTAAAAAGCATTTTCATGTCTTCTACTATGAGTCCCGGAATTCAGATCGACACAAAATCTGTAGTATAAATATTAATAGGAAATAATCTGAAATATATGAAAAAAGAAGAAAAAGATCAGGTTATTGTGGCTTTAACCGAAGAACTAAAGTTAGCCAATAACTTTTATATTACTGATATTTCCGATTTAAATGTTGAAAAAACAAATGCGTTACGTCGTCTTTGTTTTAAACGCAACATAAAGCTCACGGTTGTTAAAAACACATTGCTGAAAAAAGCAATGGAACGTTCCGAAAGAGATTTTGAAACATTGTATCCTGTATTGGTAGGGGGCACATCAGTAATGATTTGCGACACACCTAATATTCCGGCTAAATTGATTGTTGAATTTAGAAAATCGAATAAAATTGAGAAACCAATTTTAAAAGGTGCTTTCATTCAGGAATCAGTTTATCTTGGCAATAATCAACTCGATACTCTTGCTTCATTAAAATCAAAGAATGAGCTTATCGGAGATATTATCGGTTTGTTACAATCACCAGCAAAGAATGTAATCAGTGCATTACAATCAGGTGGTCATACGATTTCAGGTATCGTAAAAACATTATCAGAAAAACCTGAATAATTCAAACAATTAATTAAATTATTGGTAAAACAATTAAAACTTAAATAAAATGGCAGATTTAAAGGCTTTTGCAGAGCAATTAGTTAATTTAACCGTTAAAGAGGTTAACGAATTGGCAAAAATTTTGAAAGACGAATACGGTATTGAACCCGCAGCAGCAGCAGCAGTTGTTGCAGCACCAGCAGGTGGAGCAGCAGACGCAGGCGCTGAAGCTGAAGAAAAAACACGTTTTGACGTTGTTTTGAAATCAGCAGGTCAGGCTAAATTAGGTGTTGTAAAACTTGTTAAGGAATTAACCAGCCTCGGCTTAAAAGAAGCTAAGGAATTAGTTGATGCAGCTCCTAAAACAATTAAAGAAGGTGTTAGCAAAGATGAAGCTAATGCATTAAAATCTCAATTAGAGGAGGCTGGAGCTGAGGTTGAAATTAAGTAAGGGTATTACTAAAAAACAATAATGGTTTAGACAGTTTCGACTGTCTAAACCTTGTTTTGTTTATAATAATATTTAATAGTTTTCTTTTTACTTAACTTAAAATTTACGACTTTGGCTTCAAATAATATTGAAAAAATCAATTTCGCATCCACAAAAGTTCAAGCAGAATATCCTGATTTTCTTGATATTCAAATAAAGTCATTTAAGGATTTTTTCCAATTGGAAACTACTCCTGAAAACAGACAAAATGAAGGCTTGTACAGAGTTTTCGCTGAAAACTTTCCTATATCGGATGCACGTAATAATTTTGTACTGGAATTTCTGGATTATTTTATTGATCCGCCAAGATATGTTCTCGAAGAATTTCTTGACCGTGGATTGACATACAGCGTTCCACTCAAAGCTAAATTGAAATTATATTGTACAGATCCCGAACACGAGGATTTTGAAACAATTATACAGGATGTCTATTTAGGACCTATACCCTATATGACTCCAAAAGGCACATTTGTTATAAATGGAGCCGAACGGGTTGTTGTTTCTCAGTTGCACAGATCTCCCGGAGTTTTCTTTGGGAAGACCAGACATGCAAACGGTCAAACATTATATTCTGCCCGTATCATTCCATTTAAAGGATCGTGGATTGAGTTTGCTACTGACATTAATAATGTTATGTACGCATACATCGACAGAAAAAAGAAATTACCGGTTACCACTTTGTTAAGAGCTATTGGTTTTGAGTCTGATAAAACTATCCTCGAAATATTCAATCTGGCTGATGAAATCAAAGTTAACCGCAGTAATTTAAAAAAACTTATTGGTCGTAAACTTGCCGCACGTGTTGTTCGTTCATGGATCGAAGATTTTGTTGACGAAGATACTGGCGAAGTTGTTTCTATTGAAAGAACGGAAGTGCTTATCGACCGTGAAACCGTCATTGAAAACGAACAGGTTGATATTATTATGGATTCAGGAGTTAAAACAATTCTTATCCATAGTGATGATCCCGATAATAATGACTACTCCATTATTTTTAATACACTTCAAAAAGATCCGGCTAACTCTGAAAAAGAAGCTGTAGAATTTATTTATAGACTTCTCAGAAATGCTGAACCTCCTGATGAAGAAACGGCAAGGGGAATTATTGAGAAATTATTTTTCTCTGACAAACGTTACGATTTAGGTGATGTTGGCAGATACCGTATCAATAAAAAACTGAACTTTGATATGAGTATTAATACCAAAGTACTCACTAAAGAAGATATTATCTCAATTATCAGATATCTGGTTGAACTTCAAAATCTGAAAACAGATGTTGATGATATCGACCACTTAAGTAATAGAAGAGTTCGTACGGTTGGTGAACAATTGTATGGACAGTTCGGTGTGGGTTTAGCTCGTATGGCTCGTACGATTCGTGAAAGAATGAATGTTCGCGATAACGAAGTTTTTACTCCGGCTGATCTTATCAATGCAAAAACTTTATCTTCAGTTATAAATACTTTTTTTGGAACTAATCAGCTGTCACAGTTTATGGATCAAACAAATCCATTATCTGAGCTGACTCACAAAAGAAGAATTTCAGCGTTAGGACCTGGTGGTTTATCCAGAGACAGAGCAGGTTTCGAAGTCCGCGATGTTCATTATACTCATTATGGACGTTTATGTACGATTGAAACTCCTGAAGGTCCGAATATTGGACTTATTTCTTCTTTATGTGTTTTCGCTAAGATAAACAAGCTTGGTTTTATCGAAACACCTTATAATAGTGTGACAAACGGTTCTGTTAATATTCATGAAGAACCTGTTTATCTTACCGCAGAAGAAGAGGAAGAAAAAATAATTGCTCAGGCAAGTACTGCTTTTGATGAAAACGGAAAGATCATTCAGCATCAGGTTAAAGCTCGTTATCAAGCCGATTACCCAATGATTGAGCCTGAAAAAATTAACTTGATCGATGTTGCACCAAATCAGATTGCATCAATTGCTGCTTCATTAATTCCATTTTTGGAACATGATGATGCTAACCGTGCTCTGATGGGTTCAAACATGATGCGTCAGGCGGTTCCGCTTATGGTTCCCGAAGCTCCGATTGTTGGGACTGGTCTGGAAGGAAAAGTTGCCAAGGACTCCAGAGTTTTAATTAACTCGGAAGGTAACGGCGTTGTCAAATATGTTGATGCAAAAAAGATTGTTATAGAATATGAACGATCTGAAAAAGAAAAAAAGGTAAGTTTTGAAGATGATATTAAAGTTTATAATCTTCCAAAATTTGTCAAAACCAATCAAAGTACATGCGTAAATCTTAAACCTATTGTCCGTAAAGGCCAAAAAGTTAAAAAAGGCGATGTTCTTTGTGAAGGTTATGCTACTCAAAATGGAGAGCTTGCTTTAGGCCGCAATCTTAAAGTTGCTTTTATGCCTTGGAAAGGTTATAATTTTGAAGATGCTATTGTTATTTCGGAACGTATTGTTCGTGAAGATGTTTTCACATCGCTTCATATCGAAGAATTTATTTTGGAAGTTCGCGAAACTAAACGTGGTATGGAAGAGTTGACAAACGATATTCCAAACGTTAGTGTTGAAGCTACTAAAGATCTTGACGAAAACGGAATCATTAGAATTGGTGCAGAAGTTAACGAAGGCGATATTCTTATTGGAAAAATTACTCCAAAGGGAGAAACAGACCCAACTCCTGAAGAAAAACTTCTCAGAGCTATTTTTGGTGATAAAGCCGGTGATGTTAAAGATGCTTCTTTAAAAGCGCCTCCATCAATGAAAGGCGTTGTTATTGATAAAAAACTTTTCTCAAAAGTTATTCGGGATAAAAAGAATAAATTGAAAGAAAAAGAAACTCTGAAAGATTTTGAAGACGATTTCAATAAATCGATCTATGAGCTTAAAGTTAAACTCGTAGAAAAATTAATTGATCTGCTCGAAAACAAAACTTCGCAGGGAGTTTATAGCAATCTTAAAGAAGAGTTGGTCCCAAAAAAGGTTAAGTTTACTCAAAAAGGCTTAATGGCTCTCGATTTTAATGCTATTAACCCGACTAAATGGACTTCTGATAAAGATACCAATGAAATGATAAAACTCCTTTTACATAATTACACGATTAAATATCGTGAAATTTTAGGAGTCTTTAATAGAAATAAGTTCATCGAAACCGTTGGTGATGATTTACCTTCAGGCATTGTGAAACTGGCAAAAGTTTATATTGCTAAAAAGCGTAAACTTAAAGTTGGAGACAAAATGGCAGGACGTCACGGAAATAAAGGTATTGTGGCTCGTATTGTACGCGACGAAGATATGCCTTTCCTCGAAGACGGAACTCCGGTTGATGTTGTTTTAAATCCCTTGGGTGTACCATCGCGTATGAACCTGGGTCAGATTTATGAAACCGTGTTAGGATGGGCAGGCCAGAAACTTGGTTTGTCTTTTGAAACGCCGATCTTTAACGGAGCAACATTAGATGATATCAATGGTTATATGCGCAAAGCAGGCCTACCTGAAAATGGTAAGGTTTATTTATATGATGGTGGAACTGGTGAACGTTTCGATCAACCGGCAACTGTTGGTGTGATTTACATATTGAAACTGCATCACCTTGTGGATGATAAAATGCATGCTCGTTCTATTGGTCCTTACTCGTTGATTACACAACAACCTTTGGGTGGTAAAGCTCAATTTGGAGGTCAGCGTTTTGGGGAAATGGAAGTTTGGGCTCTTGAAGCTTTTGGTGCAGCTAACATTTTGCAGGAAATTCTTACTGTAAAATCAGATGATGTTACCGGACGTGCTCGAGCATACGAAGCTATTGTAAAAGGTGATAATATGCCAACACCAGGTGTTCCCGAATCATTTAACGTGTTAGTTCACGAATTAAGAGGCTTAGGCCTGAATATTACTTTTGAAGAATAAATGTATTTATTTCCTTTAAGGAATTAGAAATATTAAATTATGGCTTTTAGAAAAGAATTAAACACCAAAGGAAATTTTTCTAAGATAACAATAAGTTTAGCTTCGCCTGAACATATTTTAGAAAGATCAAGCGGTGAAGTACTAAAACCGGAAACGATTAACTATCGTACATATAAACCGGAACGCGACGGTTTATTCTGTGAACGTATTTTCGGTCCTGTTAAGGACTGGGAATGCCATTGCGGAAAATACAAACGTATTCGTTATAAAGGTATTGTTTGCGATCGTTGCGGTGTAGAAGTAACTGAAAAGAAGGTTAGAAGAGAAAGAGTTGGACATATTCAGCTTACAGTTCCTGTTGCGCATATTTGGTTTTTCCGTTCATTGCCAAACAAAATAGGTGCATTACTTGGATTGCCTTCAAAAAAACTTGAAACTATTATTTATTACGAACGCTACGTGGTAATAAATGCTGGAATTAAAGACAACTTAAATTATCTGGATTTTCTTACAGAAGAAGAATATTTCGAAATTTTAGAAGAATTACCCAAAGAAAACCAATATCTGGACGATAGCGACCCCAATAAGTTTATTGCTAAAATGGGTGCCGATGCTATTTATGAGTTGCTTTCCCGTCTCGATCTGGATGAGTTATCTTATACATTAAGAGATAAAGCAAACAAAGAAACCTCTCAACAACGTAAACAGGATGCTCTGAAAAGACTGCAGGTTGTGGAAGCTTTTCGTGAAGCCAATACCAGAATGGAAAATAATCCAGGATGGATGATCGTAAAAGTTGTGCCGGTGATTCCACCAGAACTTCGCCCGTTAGTTCCATTGGATGGCGGTCGTTTTGCAACTTCCGATCTCAATGATTTGTATCGTCGTGTTATTATTCGTAACAATCGTTTAAAACGACTCATCGAAATAAAAGCTCCGGACGTTATCCTTCGTAACGAAAAACGTATGCTTCAGGAAGCTGTTGATTCCTTATTTGATAATTCAAGAAAGGCCAATGCAGTAAAAACTGAATCAAATCGTGCACTGAAATCACTTAGCGATAGTTTAAAAGGTAAACAAGGTCGTTTCCGTCAGAATTTATTAGGTAAACGTGTCGACTATTCAGGTCGTTCGGTTATTGTGGTAGGTCCTGAACTTAAACTTAACGAATGCGGTATTCCTAAAGAAATGGCTTCCGAGCTTTTCAAACCGTTTATCATTCGTAAAATGCTCGAAAGAGGTATCGTTAAAACGGTAAAATCAGCGAAGAAAATTGTCGACAGAAAAGATCCTGTTGTTTGGGATATTTTGGAAAACGTGTTGAAAGGTCACCCGGTTATGTTAAACCGTGCTCCGACTTTGCACCGTTTGGGTATTCAGGCATTCCAGCCAAAACTTATCGAAGGTAAAGCTATCCAGCTCCATCCTTTGGTTTGTACAGCTTTTAACGCCGACTTCGACGGTGACCAGATGGCAGTGCATGTTCCTCTTGGAAATGCAGCTATTTTGGAAGCCCAGATTTTAATGCTGGCATCTCATAATATTCTGAATCCAGCCAACGGTGCTCCTGTAGCTGTTCCATCTCAGGACATGGTTTTAGGTTTATATTATACAACTAAGGGAAGAAGAAGTATTCCGGAAAACCCGCTAAAGGGAGAAGGTTATACATTCTATGGTCCTGAAGAAGTTATTGTAGCTTACAACGAAAAGAAAGTTGACCTTCATGCATACATTAACGTAAAAATTAATGTTCTTGAAGATGGCAAAATTGTCAACAAACTTATCGAAACTACTGTTGGTCGTGTATTATTCAATCAGGTAGTTCCCTACGAATATGGTTATATTAATAAGGTACTTACCAAAAAAGCACTGCGTGATATTATCGGTGATATCTTAAAAATTGCAGGTACAGCTCGTACTGCTCAATTTTTGGATGATATCAAAGAATTAGGGTTTACGATGGCATTCAAAGGTGGATTGTCATTTAACCTTGGTGACTTGGTTGTTCCCGAAATTAAACCAGTTTTAATTGCAAAAGCCGAAGAAGAAGTTCTTGAAATAAAGAACAACTACAATATGGGGTTCATCACCAACAATGAAAGGTATAACCAGATCATTGATGTTTGGACACATACCAACTCTCGCCTGACATTGAACCTTATGGAACAATTAGCAAATCACATGCAGGGATTTAACCCTGTTTATATGATGCTTGATTCTGGTGCCCGCGGTTCAAAAGAACAGATTCGTCAGCTCTGCGGCATGAGAGGTTTGATGGCTAAGCCACAAAAATCAGGTGCTACCGGTGGTGAAATTATCGAAAACCCAATTTTATCCAATTTCCGTGAAGGACTTTCGGTTCTTGAATATTTTATTTCTACTCACGGTGCTCGTAAAGGTTTGGCCGATACCGCTCTTAAAACTGCCGATGCAGGTTATCTTACCCGTCGTTTGGTCGATGTTACTCAGGATGTTATTATTTCCGAACCGGATTGCGGAACACTCAGAGGTTTGACTGTTACAGCCTTGAAAAAGAATAAAAATGTTGTTGAAAAACTTTTCGACCGTATTTTAGGCCGTGTAACCCTCCACGATATTTATCATCCTCAGACAGGTGAACTTATTATTGGTGCCGGTGAAGAACTGGTTGAAGAAATTAGCGAAGTTATCGAAGCATCACCTATTGAATCAGTCGAAATTCGTTCGGTATTAACCTGCGAATCTCGTCATGGTGTTTGTGCAAAATGTTACGGAAGAAACCTTTCAACGGGTATCATAGTTCAAAAGGGCGAAGCTGTGGGTGTTATTGCAGCTCAATCCATCGGTGAACCGGGAACTCAGTTGACCTTGCGTACATTCCACGAAGGGGGTGTGGCTGGTGTCAATATCGCTTCTTTATCAAAAATTGATTCAAAATACGATGGTGTTATCGAAATTGATGAACTTCGTTCCGTAGAATATAAAAATGCTGATGGAGATACCTATGATGTAGTTATCGGACGTTCGGCCGAAATGAAGATCGTCGATAAGAACACCAAGATCGTACTTGCTTCGAATAATATCCCTTACAGCGCTAATCTGTATTTCAAGAACGGCGATTTTGTGAAAAAGAATGCTTTGATCTGCGATTGGGATCCTTATAATGCTTTAATTATTTCTGAAGTATCGGGCAAGATCGCATTTGAAGACGTTATCGAAAATGTAACTTTCCGCGAAGAATCCGACGATCAAACCGGTTATCACGATAAAGTTATCATCGAAACACGTCATAAAGCAAAAAATCCTTCTATTAAAGTGATCAACGAAAAAACCAAGGAAGTTATCAAACAATACGATATGCCTGTGGGTGCTCACATTAAAGTTACTGAAGGCGATAAAATAGTTGCCGGTGAAATTATTTGCAAGATACCGAGAGCTGTTGGTAAAGCTGGCGACATCACGGGTGGTTTACCGCGTGTAACCGAATTGTTCGAAGCTCGTAATCCTTCCGAACCCGCTGTGGTTTCCGAGATCGATGGTGTGGTTTCTTTTGGTAAAAAACTAAAACGCGGTAACAAAGAAGTTATCATCACTTCAAAAACCGGTGAAGAAAAACATTATCTGGTTCCCACAACGAAACAAATTCTCGCTCAGGAAAACGATTATGTAAAAGCCGGAACTCCTCTTTCAGACGGAGCTACAACTCCTGCCGATATTTTAGCCATCAAAGGACCTACAAAGGTTCAGGAATATATCGTGAACGAAATTCAGGAAGTGTACCGTTTGCAGGGTGTGAAGATTAACGACAAACATTTTGAGGTAGTAGTACGTCAGATGTTGCGTAAAGTTGAAGTTGAAGATCCCGGTGATACACGTTTCCTCGAGGGCGAAATGGTGAATAAAATAGATTTTCAGGAAGAGAACGACTGGATTTATGGTAAAAAGATCATCATCGATCCGGGCGATGCAACAAATCACAAACCGGGACAGATTATTGCTGCCCGTAAATTACGCGACGAAAACTCAGTACTGAAACGTAAAGATAAAAGGCTTATCGAAGCCCGCGATGCTCATCCCGCCACAGGTCGGCAGATATTGCAGGGTATCACCCGTGCATCACTGCAAACCAAGAGTTGGATCTCGGCTGCTTCGTTCCAGGAAACTACGAAAGTACTCACCGATGCGGCTGTATTTGCAAAATCTGACGATCTGCTCGGATTAAAAGAAAACGTTATCGTTGGACATTTAATTCCTGCCGGTACAGGTTTGCGCGAATACGATAAGATCATGGTCAGCACGCGCGAAGCTTACGAAAAACTTCAGGCTTCTAAAGGAAAAGAAGAACTGGTAGTTGAAGAATAATTAATTTTTAAAATAAAAAAGGCGTTGTTTTCGAATAACGCCTTTTTTTTTGAAATTATATGTAGCTTTGTATTATCACAATCAAATTCAAATTTTATGGAAAACCCTAACGAACATCAATTAAATATCGAACTCAGCGACGATGTGGCTGAAGGCATCTATTCAAATCTGGCTATCATCACCCATTCTCACTCCGAATTCATTCTTGATTTTGTAAAGATCATGCCGGGCGTGCCCAAAGCAAAAGTAAAATCGCGCATTATTCTCACGCCTCAGCATGCCAAACGTCTGCTGAATGCCTTAAAAGATAATGTAAAAAAATTCGAAGAAAATTTCGGCGATATCGACGATCAAAACCCTATGGATCTCACGCCTTTTAATTTTGGCGGACCTACGGCACAAGCTTAAGCCTGCAAAAATTTCAGGATATTTTTCTCAACACGTTCCAACACGTTTTGCGAATCGGCTTTCCCGAACTTTTCTCCCGAAATACTTTCATAAAGTTCTATGTAGCGTTCCGAAACACTGTTGATGATCTCCGGGGTCATTTCAGGCACTTTTTGTCCGTCTTTTCCCTGAAAGCCGTTTGCCATAAGCCATTCTCTGACGAACTCTTTCGACAGTTGCTTTTGTGCTTCACCTTTTTGCTGGCGTTGTTCGTAGCCTTCTTTATAAAAATAGCGCGACGAATCGGGCGTGTGTATCTCGTCTATCAGATAGATCTTCCCGTCTTTTTTCCCGAATTCATATTTCGTGTCAACCAGTATCAGGCCCATTTTGGCAGCTATTTCGGTTCCGCGGGCAAACAAGGCTAACGTGTATTTCTCCAGTTGTTCGTAATCTTCTTTGCTCACCAGCTTGTGTTTGATGATATCTTCTTTCGAAATATCTTCATCGTGGCCTACCGCTTCTTTCGTGGTGGGGGTGATGATAGGAGCGGGGAAACGGTCGTTTTCCTTCATCCCGTCGGGCATGGGCATGCCGCAGAGGCTTCGTTTGTCGTCTTTATATTCGCGCCAGGCGTGTCCCGACAAGTAACCGCGGATAACCATCTCTACTTTGAACGGTTCGCATTTTATTCCTGCCGTAACCATCGGGTCGGGAACGGCTAATTTCCAGTTGGGAACTATATCAGCCGTTTCGTCCAGAAACTTGGCCGCTATCTGATTTAAAACTTGTCCTTTGTAAGGGATACCTTCGGGCAAAACCACGTCGAATGCCGAAATGCGGTCGGTAACTATCATCAAAAGTATCTCATCGTTGATGTTATAAACGTCGCGTACTTTGCCAATGTACACATCTTTTTGCCCCGGCAGGCTGAAATTTGTTTTTACTATTGCATTGTTCATCGTGTAAAAGATTTTGAAAATTAATAATCGCTATAATCTGCTATCAATTTAAATTTTATCTCGTAATTGTTGGTTTCAAGTTTGGTCTTTATCCAAAGTTCATCGTTCTTCAGGCGCAATATCTCCCAGTCGGTTTGCACATTCAGTGCGCTTATCTGTGCAAATATCGCACTGGCAACAGCGGCATACGTTTCCTCTGCCACCATACAGAACGAAATAACATCTTTTTTATGGCTGATCTTCAGGTTCGATTTCGCGATCACGTTCGCGTCGGTGTCTGCAATGCCGATATAATACTGACTGCTCCAATCTCTGTAGATGCTGTAAGGAAAAATATCCAGCCCTGCACTTTGATACGCTGCAGTAACATCCGCGTCGTTCAACGTAATGCTTTCAATTTTCCATTTGCCTGTCAGGCGTTTTTCGGCCGAACGAAAACTTATCGTGGGTCCGTCTTTATATTTGGTACACGAACCAAACAGCGCTGCTATCGATAATAGAACCAAGAGTTTTCGCATCAATCCGTCGTGTAGGCGTTAATAATTTTCGTCACCAGCTTGTGCCGCACTATATCTTTATTGTTCAAATACACGAAGTCGATGCCTTCTATATCTTTCAGTATTTTTGAAGCGTGTATCAGTCCCGAAGCCTGATTTTTCGGCAGATCTACCTGGGTGATATCGCCCGTAACGATGAATTTCGCCGACTTTCCCAACCGTGTCAAAAACATTCGCATCTGCGCTATGCTCGAGTTCTGTGCTTCGTCCAAAATCACCACCGCATTATCCAGCGTACGTCCCCGCATAAAAGCCAGCGGGGCTATTTCAATAATGCGTTCCTCTATATATTGCGAAAGTTTTTGCGCGGGCAACATATCCCACAATGCATCATACAGGGGTTGCATATACGGGTCGAGTTTGTTTTTCAAATCGCCGGGCAAAAAACCCAGGTTTTCGCCTGCTTCCACAGCCGGACGCGTCAATATAATGCGTTTCACTTCCTTGTTCTTCAAGGCTCTCACTGCCAAAGCCACTGCGGTATAAGTTTTTCCAGTTCCCGCGGGGCCAATAGCAAATATCAGGTCGTTCTTCCCGTAGCTCTCCACCAGTTTGCGCTGGTTGGCCGTGATGGCTTTTATCAGCATGCCGCTGTGGCAATGCAGTATAAACCCTTTGGCAGCATCGTTCTCTTCGGCAGGCAGCTCTCGGTCGGCATCCAGATACTGTTGTATAATTTCAACCGTAATCAGCCCGCTGTTGTGCTGATGTTTTATCAGCAGCGCTATCAGTTCTTCAAAAACGGCGGTCTCCAGGTCGTCGCCTATCACTTTCAGCATGGTGTCGCGCGCCACGATCTTAAGTTTCGGGAAAACCGTTTGCAAAAACGCTATGTTTTGGTTGGTAACTCCGTAAAACGTCGACGGATCTATCAGATCCAGTGAAATTATCTTTTCGCTCATGCAGGGGCTTGTCTGCTAATCTAATTTTTATCAAAATTATTAAAAAAATCCATAGATACGTTTTAATTTGTAATTTTGATGATAATTAACATCCCGATAAAAGATGCCTATAATTACACTCACAAGCGACTGGGGATTATCCGACCATTACGTGGCCGCCGTTAAAGGGGCCATTTTGAGCCGCATTCCGCAGGCAAACATTGTCGACATAAGCCATAGCATTAACAAATTCAGTGTTTCCGAAACCGCTTTCGTGGTGCGAAATGCCTACAAGAATTTTCCCGACAACACCATACACATCATCGGTGTAAACTCCGAATCCTCGGTCGAATTTCCCCACACGGCCATCTACTACGACAAACATTATTTTATTGGCGCCGACAACGGCCTGTTTTCGCTTATTTGCGAATCGGCTCCCGAAAAAATTTACGAAATAACCCTGCCTCAGGATTCCGACTATTTCACCTTTCCCTCGCGCGATGTGTTTGCCAAAGCCGCGTGTATGCTTGCCGAAGGCAGCGATATAAGCACTTTAGGCATACAGCGCGAAAGCATTTGCCAGCTCAAAAGCTATTTGCCCGTGCCCGACAAAAACGCCCTCAAAGGCATAGTCATCTATTTCGATTCCTACGACAATGCCATCACCAACATCAACCAGAGCCTTTTTCGTAAGGAGGCCAAAGGCCGCAAGTTCACCGTTTACCTCAAAAACGAAGAAATACAAAGCATCTCCAGTTCCTATTCCGATGTGGTCCACGGCGAAATCGTGCTGCTGTTCGGCACCACCGGCATGCTCGAAATTGCCATCAACCGCGGCAGCGCCCGCAACCTGCTTGGCATGAATATTTATGATACTGTTAGGATAGAGTTTTTATAATTCTACCATAACCTCAAAGTTTTCGATAACATATCTTGTTTTAATTCATTCACAACTCTCAATAGACATATGTATTCGGTATAGTTATTAAATTTTGTTTTCTATGTATTGATACGCTGCACTTTTCAAATAGTTTTTGATTAGTTTGTCTCTCATTAATATATGATGAAATGTAAGAAAATTGCTAATGATTTATAGCGAAAATAGTATCTTTGTTGCCAAATAACAATTAGTATCTGTAATGTCCTTTAAAATATCATTTCATTTCATCCCGATATCCCTTTCGTACATTCTACTGACACCATCTAAATGGGTTAATTCCATGATTTAATAGTGAAATTGTAAAAAATAAAAAATTAATATTAAAATAAGTAAGTAAGGTTTGCAATTATGAAAAACAGAGAACCCTTAGCTATAATTGGTATAGGTTGCAGGTTTCCAGGTGCCTTAAACTCACCGGAGGAATTTTGGAATTTTTTGCTGAAAAAAGGAGATGCTTTAGGTGAAATCCCATCTGATCGTTGGGATAAAGATGCATTATTTGCATCCGAATTTAGACGTGCAGGGAAAATCAATGTAACCCGCGGAGGTTTTATAAAAGATGTAGATAAATTTGATGCTGGTTTTTTTGGTATTTCTCCAATAGAGGCTTCACGAATGGATCCTCAGCAAAGAATGATTTTGGAAGTTTCTTATGAAGCTATACAGGATGCCGGATTAAGATTAAATGATTTAGATGGTTCCAAAACAGCTGTAATAATAGGTATTTCTGCACATGATTATGGAGATATTCAAAATTCACCAAGCGAACGTGTAAATATTGGATCTCATACCAATCAAGGAGCTGCCTTATGTATTGCAGCCAATAGGGTTTCGTACTGTTATAACCTAAGAAGTCTAAGTATAGCTATTGACACAGCCTGTTCTTCTTCACTAAATGCAGTTCATTTAGCCTGCAGAGCAATTTGGGAGGGTGATGCTGACTTAGCATTTGCAGGTGGTGTAAATTCCATATTAAAACCGGAACCCCAAATGGGTTTTAGTAAAGGCGGTTTTTTGTCTCCTGAAGGAAACTGTTTTTCTTTTGATGAACGCGGAAATGGTTATATTAGAAGTGAAGGAGCAGGACTAATTATTATTAAACCGCTCTCTAAAGCCGAGAAAGATAATGACCAAATTTATGCACTTATTCGTGGTTCTGCTGTTAACCAAGACGGTGCTACAAAAGGTCTTGCATTACCTAATCCATTGGCACAACAAGAATTGTTGGTTGATGCATATAAAGATGCAGAAGTTAATCCTCATTTGGTTGCTTATGTTGAAGCACACGGTACTGGTACTTTCGTAGGAGACCCAATTGAAAGTAATTCCATAGGGAAAGTTATTGGAGGTGATGGACGTAAAGATGAATGTTTTATTGGTTCCGTTAAATCTAATATCGGACATTTAGAACCTGCTTCTGGAGTTGCTGGTATCGCGAAACTTGCTCTTGCCTTAAAAAACGAACTAATTCCACCAAATATACATTTTATTAAAGGAAATCCTAATATTGCTTTCGAAGATTTAAAACTGAAAGTACCAACAGAAAGTATTCCTTGGATTGAAAATGGAAATGCTCGTTTTGGCGGAGTAAATTCTTTTGGATTTGGAGGCTCAAATGCTCATGTTGTTTTAGAAGGATATAAATCTAATAAAAAATCCACTTACGAACATGGTCCTCGTATTTGTACACTTTCTGCACGAAATGCAAATGCCCTTAAAATGCAGGCAGCATCATACATTAAATTCCTGAACGATAATAAAAACCCTGCGAATTTTAATGATATTTGTTATTCTTCTGCAGTTCGCAATTCTCATCTCGATTTGCGACTTGCAGTAGTTTCAGAATCCAAAAAGGAACTTGCCAATCATTTACAAGTATTCTTAAACGGAGAAACACTAACGGAAATTTCTGAAGGAAGAGTGCATGAAACAAAAGATAAGATTGTTTTTATTTTTTCTGGTCAAGGACCACAATGGTGGGGAATGGGCAGACAGCTTTTTGAAACAGAGCAAGTGTTCAAAGATACAATTACCAAACTCGATAAAATGTTGTCAGTGCATACAGGTGGTTGGTCTTTAATGAAAGAATTAAGCAGAGATGGAGCATCATCACGCATTAGTGAAACAAACATTGCACAACCTGCAATTTTTGCTATTCAAATTGGTTTATTTGAAATGTGGAAAGCGATAGGAATTAGTCCTGGAGCTGTTGTAGGACATAGCATTGGTGAAGTTGCTGCTGGATATGTTTCTGGAGCATTAACATTAGAACAAGCTGTGCTTTTAATTTTTCATAGAAGCCGTGTACAGCATAAAGCCACAGATAAAGGCAAAATGCTTGCAGTAGGGATGTCTTTATCAGAAGCAGAAGATATGTTAAAAGGAAAAGAACACAGAGTTTCTATAGGTGCTGTAAATGGTCCTGCCATGATTACACTTTCAGGAGATACTGATGTGATAAATGAGATTGCTGAGAATTTAGATAAAAAAGATATTTTTCATCGCTTATTAGAAGTAAACGTTCCTTTTCATAGTCATCATATGGAGCCGTTGAAAGATGAGTTACTTGCTTCTTTGGGCGAATTTAAGACTAAAGATACAGTAATTCCTTTTTATTCAACTGTAGAAGGGAAGGTGGTAAATGGTAATGATTTAACTCCTTTATATTGGTTCAGAAATGTTAGAGAACCTGTTTATTTTACTTCAGCTATTGAAGCACAAATTAATGACGGTTTTGATACTTTTATCGAATTAGGACCTCATCCTATTCATGCCATTGGCATCAATGATATTTTTTTAATAAAAAAGAAAAAAGGTATAGTTCTTCCTTCAATACGAAGAAAAGAAGAAGAAAAACGCACTTTTCTTTCCTCTGTTGCCGCATTGCATACATGGGGTTGTAAAGTAAATTGGAAAGCATTTTTCGACGAAAACCATACGTATGTTAAACTTCCCAAGTATGCATGGCAGCGAGAATCGTATTGGTTAGAAACCGAGGAAGGAAAAAAACTCCGTATAGGAACAATTGAAAATCACCCTCATCTGATAAAACAAACCTCATCACCTAGAGAAAATAACAACATAATTTGGGATGTGTTGCTAGATAAAAGAATCTACCCATATATTGAAGATCATAAAGTGCAGGGACCAATCGTTTTTCCTGGAGCTGGTCATATTGATTTAACACTTGGAGCAGCAATTGCTTCTTTTGGTGAAAAATTCGAATACCTAGAAGATATCAGTTTTGAAAATGCATTATTTTTACCTGATTCAGGTGAGCCACCACATATTAAAATAGATATTTCCCACGATGGTGGAGATTATTTTGTATATTCCAAACCACGAAACAAGGATACTCAATGGGCTTTAAGTTCAAAAGGGAAAATGAATCATACAGGTGAAAAATTTTCTACAATTCCTATTGATTTGATTAATGTTAGAAAAAAATGTATTACTCCGGTTCCTGTAAAACCCATGCACGAAGAGTTGTTGGAAAGTGGTTTGTATTTAGGACCGAGTTTTCGTGCCATTAAAAAACTTTGGAACAGTAATGGACAATGGGAATCTGTTAGCGAAATAGAAGTACATGAAAGCATAAGATCTGAATTCTATCAATTTAATATTCATCCAGCAATACTTGATAGTTGTTTTCAAACTGTTTTCGGAATATTTAATGAACGCGACGATGTAAATAAAAAAATGGGTGTTTATGTTCCGAGACACATTGACAAAGTCAAATTTTATACAAAACCAAATTCGTTTAAACTCATAGTTCATGGAAGACTTAGAGAATGGACTGATGAATATGCTCTTGGTGAACTATGGATATTTAATGACGATGGTAGTTTGGTTGCAGAATTTCACGGATTCAGATCACAATATCTAAAAGGCTCAAGAGGTGAATCTGGTATTGAGCAGGAAAAATGGTTTTATGAGTATAATTGGAAATTAAAACCAAGAACTGACCAAGAATTGCATAGAAATCCAGCAGAATATCTGCAATCAGTTGATTCAATAAAACCGTCTGTGCAAAAGTTGATAAATGAAATAACCAATCGTCCAGAGCAGTCAGAATATTATAAACAATACGAACCAGAGCAAAATCAGCTTACTATTGCATATATCTGCAATGCACTTAAAGAGATGGGATTATCTTTTGCAGTTGGCACTATGTTTTCGGTTGACGAATTGGCACTGGAAACTGGAGTAATAATAGAACACCAGCGATTATTTCATCACATGTTCAATCTTATAAAAACTGCAGGATTTATTAAAGGTGAAAATGGGAATTATGAGGTAATAAGAACCCCAGATTTCAGAGATGTAAGAGAATGGATGCGAAATCTTGACAAACAATTTTCGCAATTTTACCACGAATCTACATTGTTGGGTCGCTGCGGTCCCGAAATTGCAGGAGTTTTAAAGGGTACAGTAGATCCTATTCAACTGATTTTTCCTGAAGACAAGTGGGATGCCATTGTTAAATATTATGTAGAGGGGTTTGCGTTTAAAAAGTATAATGATATAGCCAGCAAAGTTGTTTACGAGTTACTTAAAACTCTTCCTACCGATCAAACTATACGAATATTAGAGATTGGTTCTGGAACGGGTGGTATGACACAAGCTATTTTACCAATGCTCCCGTCAGATCGCACTGAATATGTTTTTTCTGACATTTCGCACATGTTTCTGCTCAAAGCTCAACAAAGTTTTGCTGCATATCCATTTGTAAAATATAATATATTAAACATTGAAAATGACCCCATTGAACAGGGGTTTGACTTAAATTCATTCGACTTAATTATTGCTTCTGATGTTATTCATGCAACACGTAATTTGAATAATACTCTTGGAAATGTTCACAAATTGATTGCTTCTGAAGGTGTGTTGTTAATGCTTGAAGTAACAAATTCCCCAGTTTATCTTGATTTTATATTTGGGATGACAGAAGGTTGGTGGCTTTTTGAAGATATTGATATGCGTCCCAACCACGCAACTATGAGTCCTGAGAACTGGAAAAAAGTTCTTGAAACAAATAACTTTTCCAATGTAGCTGCTTTTAGTGATTTTGAGAAGAACGACTCTTCATGTCAAAATGTTATTGTAGCTAGAGGGCAAAAGCTTGATTTATTGGTAAATGCTAAAGAGAATATCTCTAAAACTTCGCAAGCTAATTGGCTAATTTTTGCAGACGATAAAGGAGTGGCGGATAAAATTAGTGAACAATTACAAGGTCTGAACAAGGTTTGTACTCTTGTAAAAAAAGGAAGTGAATTTAAAAAGCAAACGGATTTACTTTATGAAGTAAATATTATAGAACAAAATGGTGCAGATCAACTGATTGATTTGATGTCTGTAAAAGGGAATTTTCAGGGCATTATTTATTGTTGGGGATTTGATGCAGTGGACAATAATCATATTACTGAAGAAACGATTGTTCATTCTGAAAAACAGGCTTCTATCATGCTCATGAATATCATGAAAAAACTTAATCAGACTAATTTGACGAGCAAACCTAATATATGGATACTTTCCGATGGGGTTCAGATAGTTGGAGAAATGCCAAAAACATTGAATCTGGCACAAACGGGTTTGCGAGGTGTGAGTAGAGTTGTTGTCAATGAATTTCCGCTTTTTAAAACAAGTTTGGTTGACTTTAGTTCGCCTGTTTTAAATGAGGAAATAGAAATGTTTATTGAAGAGTTATTCAGTGAAGATTCAGAAGAAGAAATTGCATTTAGAGGCAAACGGAGATTTATCAATCGTTTGGAGCGAATTTCATTAAGTAAAATTGTTTCACAAGCAAAAAAGACATTTCCAGCAGAAGGTTCTCCATATACAGCTACTATTTCCGAATATGGAGTATTGGATAATCTTACATGGAGAGAAACCGAAAAAAGAATGCCTGCAGATGATGAGGTGGAAATTCAGGTAAAAGCGTCCGCACTCAATTTTAGAGATATTATGATAGCAATGGGGCTTCTTTCCGATGCTGCTGTTGAAGGAGGATTGTTTGGTAGAACTTTTGGCTTGGAATGCGCTGGTGTTGTTTCACGCATTGGTAAAGATGTTAAAGATCTTATTCCGGGCGATGAAGTAATAGCAACTGCACCATCGTGTTTAGCTGGATTTGCTTACCCGAAATCCTGTCATGTTGTTAAAAAACCATCATCTATTAGTTGGCAAGAAGCGGCAAGTCTGCCAGTAGTTTATACTACGGCTTTTTTCTCGCTTGTTCATCATTGTCGACTTGAAAAAGGTGAAAAAATCCTTATTCATGCTGCGGCAGGTGGTGTAGGTATTGCTGCAATCCATATAGCTAAAGCACTTGGCGCTGAAATATATGCAACAGCCAGTAGCCCCGATAAAAGAGCATATATTGAAAGCATTGGTGTAAAACCTGAAAATATAATGAATTCAAGAACTTTGGATTTTTCAGATGATATATTGAAAAAAACCAACGGCTACGGGGTTGATGTTGTGTTGAATTCGTTATCTGGCGAGGCAATTTTTAAAAGTATCAAATGTATGGCCGCCTACGGTCGTTTTGTTGAAATAGGGAAAACCGACATCTATCGAAATAGCAAACTTGGTCTTCAACCATTTGGAAACAATCTTTCATATTTTGCTGTGGATGTTGATCGTCTCTTCAAACAAAAAGAAAAATTTGGTGGAAGGCTCTTTCAAGAATCTATAGATTTTTTCGTAAAAAATAAATTTTCAACTCATCCTGTTAAAGTATTTCCTGTTTCTAAACTTTCTGATGCATTTCAGTACATGGCAGGAGCAAGGCATATTGGGAAAATCATTATTTCTATGGAAGGTGAAGTACAGGTTGCTCCTCCCAAAACAATTGAGTTCAAATCAAATGCAACCTATCTCATTTCAGGAGGAGCCTCTGGATTTGGTCTTTCTGTGGCAAATTGGATGACAACCAAAGGAGCAAAGCATCTTGTCTTATTAAGCAGAAGCGGTCCTAAAACCGATGAAGAGAAATCTTTGGTTGAGCGCATGAAATCACGTGGAATAAATGTGCTTTTGGCAAAAGGCGATGTGTCTAATAGAAATGATATTCAGCGTATTTTTAATGAAATAAAAGAAACCATGCCCCCGTTAAAAGGAATTCAGCATGCCGCTATGGTTTTAGACGATGGAAGTATTCCAGAAATTACACCTGAACGGTATATGAATGTTTTCAAACCTAAGGCTGTTGGTTGTTGGCATCTTCATGAAGCGACCTTATCAATGGAACTCGATCATTTTGTTTCCTACTCATCTATTTCTGCTATTTATGGAAACCCTGGGCAGGTTAGTTATGTTGGAGCAAATAGCTTTCTAGACAACTTTTCTTCTTATCGCAGATCGTCGGGTTTACCAGCCATGACAATCAATTGGGGCGTAATTGGCGACGTAGGATTTGTTGCTCGGAGTGGAAATGTTGGCGGACTTTTATATAAACAAGGTTGGAAAGCTTTCTCACTTCAACAAGCATTGAGTGTGCTAGAGCAAATGTTGCTTAATAATCCTATACAACGTGTTGCTACAGATTCAGATTGGGAAATGATTGGAAGTTTCTTCCCTCATTCAGCCAAATCAAGCCGCTTCGCTCATCTTGTTAGAGAGAAAGAATTAGGAGGAGGAAACTCTGGAGTTGGAACAGGTGATGGAGCCCTTAAATCTATTTTAATGGATGCATTGCCCGAAAATCAAACAGAAATTTTAGTTCTTCAGTTGAAAGAAACTTTTGCAAGAGTTATTGGTACAACTGCCAATAAAGTGGATATCGCAGAACCTGTAACCAAATATGGTTTAGATTCTTTAATGGCAAATCAAATCCGTAACTGGATACAAAATAATCTTTCAATTGATTATTCCATGATGCGGATTATGCGTGGACCAACGATAGAGGAAATGTCAGCACATATTTTGGCTGAATTAACTGGACAATCTAATGCATCAGGACTTGTTTTAGAAGAACGTAGCGAACTAGACAAATGGATTATTCGTACCAAAAAAATTGAAAATCCGCGTCTACGCTTGTTTTGCTTCCCGTATTTTGCAGGAGGAGCATCTATTTTTAGTTCATGGCCCGAATTTCTTCCCGATGATATTGAAGTTTGTGCTGTTCAATTTCCTGGCAGAGAAGAAAGAGGTGATGAAAAACCTTTTGATGATGTTTTTGAATTAGTTAAGAAACTTAGCGAGGTTATAGAACCTCTATTAACTGCGAATTTCGCATTTTATAGCCATAGTTCTGGAGCAGGAATAGCTTTCGAGTTTTTCCGATATTTGCGTAAAACAAAAGAAGTTGTTCCAGCTAAATTTATTATTGGTGGCTGGAGAGCTCCACATCTTGAAAGTGCTTTCAAATTCCTGAATGCCATAGGTGATGAAGAAGTTTACAAAGAGAAGAATATTCCAAATATCAAAAATCATTTGCGTTCATTGGAAATTGCCGAATCAATTATAGAAAACAAAGAAGTGTTCGATGAAATGCTTCCAGTTTTACGAGCAGATATAGTTTTGGGAAAAAAATACAAATACTATGATGACGAACCAATGCATTGTCCTTTAACAGCCATTGCAGGTGATAGGGATACTGTGTTTGCAGATGATGAGATAAAAGCATGGGAAAAACATACATCTTCTGAATTTAATTTCAGAAAAGTAAATGGTGGACATCTATTTTGTCGTGATAATAAAGATGAACTTCTCGAACTTCTTACTCAGGAGTTAACCTGATGAACTCGCATTTATCCGGAATGAAAAATATGAAGGATAAAAATATTTTACAAGATCTGAAACATATATCTAGGTCTTATTTTCCTGAACTTTTTCCTGGAGATATTCATATTTGGTATGCTTTTTATCATAATAATGATAAATTGGTTGAGAAATGCAGCAACGCATTAACTTCAGATGAATCTGAACATATTTCTTATTATAAATTTTTAAAAGACCAAAATAGCTTTATTGTTTCCCGTGGCTTGTTGCGAATTCTCCTTTCGGCATATTTGCATATCAGTACTGACGAACTATGTTTATTAAAACATAGTAAAGGGAAGCCATACCAATTAAATGATCCCAATCTTTTTTTAACCTTTCTAATTCTGGCGATTGCTGTATTTTTGCATTTTCAAATAATGGCGAAGTTGGTATTGACATTGAAAAAATTCGTCCGCTGAATGATTTGGATGAGATGATTAAAATGAACTTCAATACATTTGAACAAGAATATATTAATAAGACTGCAACTGATAGATTGCATAGGTTTTATAAATTTTGGACGATTAAGGAAGCGTTTTTGAAAGCAATTGGAGAGGGTATGAGAATAACGCCTGATAAGCTTGAATTTACATGCAAAAATGAAGAATTTAAACTTCAATCGTTTGCAGGAATTATTGAATCGGAAGAATGGATTTTTAGCGATTTTTCTCCCAACGATGAGTATAAAGGAACTTTAGCACATAAAAATAATTTAAACACCATAAAAATGCTCAAATTCAATTAAAATAGTATGTCTGTAAAACGAACATTTGATTTATTGCAACAGTACCAAGAACTTTTTCCTGAAAAAGAAGATGCACTTGTCGGCAAAGAAAAAGGTAAATGGGTACAATATTCATCTAAAGATTACATCAATTATTCCAATTGGGTTAGTTATGGATTACTTTCAATGGGTGTAAAAAAAGGTGATATTATTGCAACTATTTCCAATAATAGGCCAGAATGGAATTTTGTTGATATGGGATTAGCTCAAATTGGTGCTATACACCTTCCCATTTTTGCTACCCTGATTAAAGAAGGTTTCGAACAAATCTTATCACATTCTGATGCCAAAATAGTTTTTGTATCTGACCTGTCTTTATTTAATATTATTTCTTCACTTAAACCATCATTGGGAAAACTTACTGCAATTTATAATTTTAATGATGATGCGGAAATTGCAAGCTGGAAAGAAGTTGTAGAATTGGGGAAAGCAAGTAAAGATAAATACCGCAAGGAAGTGGAACAAATAAAATCTGGAATTAGTGAATTAGATTGGGTTACATTACTCTATACATCAGGAACAACTGCCGATTCGAAAGGAGTTATGTTGTCGCATCAGAATCTAATTTCTAATGCAAAAGCTGCAGCGGGAGTATTCCAGCTAAAGCCGATTCACAAATATTTGTGTATTTTGCCACTATGTCATGTTGGCGAACGTATGGCAAATTATCAAACTCAATTTTCAGGGTGCAGCATCTATTATGCAGAAAATGTTGGTACTATTGCAAGAGATTTACAGGAAATTAAACCAGATGGTTTTGGTGCTGTGCCAAGGATATTAGAAAAAGTATTTCAGCGAATACTTATAAAAGGTGAAGCTTTGACGGGCATAAAACGCTCATTGTTTTTCTGGGCATTAAAACTTGGTTTGAAGTTTGAAACGAGCAATAAAAACGGTTTCTTTTATTCATTACAACTCAAAATTGCCGATGTTATTATTTTTAAAAAATGGCGTCAGGCATTGGGTGGAAATGTGAAATTTATCGGTGTCGGTGGTGCAGCATTGTCATCCAAACTTGAAAAAGTATTTTGGGCTGCTGGCATAAAGTTATTAAATATGTATGGATTAACCGAAACTTCCCCAATAATTACAATTAATCGTTTATCACCGCCACTTTTAAAATTGGGAACCGTGGGAGTTTTGATTGATAATGTTCAACTGAAGATTGCGGATGATGGCGAAATACTTTGCAAAGGACCAAATGTAATGCTGGGTTATTATAAAGATAACGCTAACACAGCAAATGCTATTGACGCTGATGGCTGGTTTCATACTGGCGATGTTGGCACACTCGTAGAAAATACGTTTTTAAAAATTACTGATCGGAAAAAAGAAATATTCAAACTTTCAAATGGCAAGTTCATTACTCCTCAATACATTGAAAATATATTAAACGAATCAGCATTTATTGAACAAACTATGGTAATTGGCGAAGGTGAAAAATATGCCAGCGCCTTAATTTCTCCTAACTTTGAAGCCCTAAAAAAATGGTGTTCTGAGAAAGGAATTGACACAAGAATTGTATCTGAAATTATAAATAATTCTGAAGTAATTAATCATTATAAGCTTGAAATTGAAGATATTAATCAATTACTTGAGACTCATCAAAAGTTGAAACGTTTTCGTTTGGTTACAGAAGAATGGACTCCTGCTTCAGGAGAGTTATCTCCAACACTAAAGTTAAAAAGACGGGTGATTATAGAAAAATACCAATCTTTAATTCAAGAGATTTTTTATCAATCTAATACTATAAATTAATCATAATCTGTTCAAAAAATATGAAGCAAAATGATATATGCCTGATTGAAGTTACAGACAAAAAAACAGAGATTTCTTTTTTAAATGTAGCTCGGGTAATTTATAAAAATGATAAGAACTGGGTTTGTCCTTTAGACAACGATATTAAGAATGTTTTTAATCCTTTAAAAAATAATTATTACAAACATGGCGAAGCTATTCGTTGGGTGTTAAAAAACAAATCAGGTTCATTAATTGGCAGAATCGCAGCATTTATAGATTATAATTCCACTAGAACTACTGATGAACCCATTGGTGGATGTGGATTTTTCGAGTGCATCAATAATCAAGAAGCTGCCAACTTTCTTTTCGATACTGCAAAATCATGGTTAACAGAAAAAGGCATGAAGGGTATGGATGGTCCGATCAATTTTGGCGAAACCGATAAATATTGGGGATTATTGGTTGGAGGTTTTACACAACCCGCTGTAGAAGTAGCTTATAATCCACCTTATTATCAGCTACTTTTTGAGAATTATGGATTTAAGGTTTATTTTAACCAAGAAGGATTTCATTACGATCTTAAAAAAGAAATACCAGAACGTTTTTGGAAAATTGCTGCATGGGTTGCCAAAAAACCTGAGTATAAATTTGTTCATTTCAGTTATAAAGAAATAGAAAAACAAGTAAAAGACTTTACAGAGGTTTTTAATGGAGCGTGGCAAGATTTTAAGAAAGATTTTGAACCTCTTCAATCCGTTTATGTTATGAACTTTTTAATTAAAGCCAAAGTAGTTATTGAAGAAAAGTTTATATGGATAGCCTATCAAAACGAAAAACCTGTTGCAATTTATTTGATGGTTCCCGATGTGAATATTATTTTTAAAGATTTTAATGGAAAATTGAATCTATGGAATAAACTGAAATTAGTTTATAGAGTAAAAACAAAACAACTGACTAGAGCCAAAGGTATTTTAATGGGGATAATTCCAAAATATCAAGGTTTAGGAATCGAATCAGCTTTTATTTACCAACTTCATGGGGTTTTTAAAGAAATGCCGCATTATACCGAACTTGAGTTTTCATGGGTAGGAGACTTTAATCCCATTATGCGCAAATTGTGGACTGCTATTGGTGCTGAGCCAGCTAAGCATTATATCACGTATCGATACTTATTTAATCGAGATGCAGAATTTAAAAGATATCCGATTCCGGAATAAAACAATTTTATTAATGGTATTTGGAGAATTATTCTAAGTTATTAATTTAAATTTTATTTCAATTAGGCAATGCTGAAAAACAAGACCTCCCTAACCCAAAAACTATTCGGCTTCTATTTCGCCCTTAGCCTCATCACCATATTTATCCTGAGCCTCTACTCGTATCAAACCTCGAAAAACGCCCTCATTTCCCGCACCTTCGATCAGCTCAACTCCGTCAAATTCGAAAAAGAGCGCAACCTCGAAAACTATTTCATAGAGCGCATCGACGAGGTCAACCAAATAAGCCACTTCGAAAACTGGGCCACCTTCGTCGAACAATCCAACCTGTTCAGCCCGGGCACCGCCGCCGAACATCAGCTCAAAACCCTCATCATAAACGAATACAAGCAAAAAATAAGCAAACACTTTGGCGGAAAAGTAAACTACAAGCGCATCGTGGTCGAAACCCGCAACCTCGATTGCATCATTCAGCTCGAAGACAGCCTCTGCGAAACCGACATCACCCTGGTGCCCAAAAGCCAAACCGAATTTGCGTCCCAATTTGCCGAAATAACCAAAGCCGGCCATGTAAGCATAGTCGAAGACCTCAAAAATAAAAAGATCTACCTCGGAAGCCCGATAAAAAACTACAGTTCGGCCCTCAAACCCGAAGCATTGCTGCTCGAAATCGACATGGAACCCATCAACTCTATTATGTATAACACCAACGTGCTCAATGGGCTGGGGAAGACGGGCGAAGCCTACGTGGTGGGCCGCGATAAAATAATGAAGACCTCATCACGCTTCAGGAGCAACTCCATAAACAAACTGGAGGTGAAGACCACGGCAGTAGAAAAAGCCTTTGACAACGTTACCGGCACCGGTCAGTATCACGACTATCGCGACATGGTGGTGTTGGGCTCCTACGGCAAAATAAACATCCCCGGCCTCGACTGGGTGATACTCGTTGAAATAGATCTCGAAGAAGCCATGATACCGATATACACGCTTCGCAACAGTATCATCATACTAAGCCTGCTGATATCGCTCATCATTTTCGGTATCGTTTATTTCATCTCGCTGCGCGTAACGGCTCCCATCATCAAACTCAAACATGCCGCCGAATCCATCTCGCAAGGCAAGTTCGATGTCAACCTGGTGAACACCTCAACCGATGAAATCGGCGACCTAACGCGGGCCTTCAACCAAATGGCATCAAAAATAAAGATGCAAACCGAAGAAATACAAATCGAAAAAGCAAAACGCATCACCTCTGTCATCGACGGGCAGGAACAGGAGCGGCAGCGCCTCTCGCGCGAGCTGCACGACGGCCTCGGTCAGCGAATACTTGCCGTGAAGATGAAACTGGAGCGTGCCGAAAAAGCCACTCCCGACCTCAAGATGAACATAATTGAAGATGCCAAAAATCTGTTGATCACCGTTTCTAAAGAAGTGGTGAACATGTCGGAAAACCTGATGCCTCCGGTATTAAATCAATTCGGGCTTATCAGTGCCATCGAAAACCTGTGTGAAGAAGTGAGAGCCGGCAACGATATTGCGGTCAAATTTAGCTTTAACGATATACCCGACAAATGCGACGATAACAGCAAGATATATCTCTACCGTATCATACAGGAAGCACTCAACAACATAATAAAACATGCCGCTGCCACCAAAGTTGACATAGAGTTCAACTACGAGAACGATACCATCAAACTGCTTATCCGCGATAACGGTAAGGGTTTTGATACCGACCTGAAACGCAAAACGGGCAACGGCATCTATAACATGCGCGACCGGGCCGAGATACTGGGTGGGTCGTTTGCATTGAGTTCGATGCCCGGCGAAGGAACCGTAATCATAGTGATATTAAAAATCAATCAGGAACAAAGTGTGCGAATTAATTCTTAATTTTATCCGGTTAAAACATTAATCCTTGTGAAAAACATCAGTATAATTTTGGCCGACGACCATCAGATATTCCGCGATGGCATAAAATCGCTGCTTTCGGACGAAGAGAACCTGGAAGTGATAGCCGAAGCCTCGAACGGCGACGAACTCCTCAGCTTGCTTAAAGTAAACAAACCCGACGTGCTGGTGTTGGATATCAGCATGCCGAAAACATCGGGAATCGAGTTGGCAAAAATCATTTCGGAGCAATATCCCGAGGTTAACATTTTGATCTTATCGATGCATAAGAACGAAGATTTTGTGGTGAATGCCATGATAAACGGAGCCAAAGGCTATCTGCCCAAAGATACCTCGCGCAAAGAACTGCTTGAAGCCATCAACACCATTGCTCATGGCGACGAATATCTGGGCAAGCTGATATCGTCGAATATCCTGAAAAGTTATATTAAGAAATCGCGCTTCGGATTTGAGCGCATCGATAAAGACGAAACTCTGACCAACCGCGAAAAAGAGATCATAGAGCAAGTGGGAGCGGGGCTGTCGAACAAAGAAATTGCTGATAAACTGTTTATCAGTGTTCGCACGGTTGACAGCCATAAAAACCATATCATGAGCAAGCTGAAAATAAAATCGACAGCCGAACTCATCATCTACGGCATTAAAAACAAGATCATTGAGATCTCAGAATAAATTTCCTTTCTTGTAAAATAGGTAAATTACCTAATCTTAGGTATTTGTTTTAATAGAAATTACGCTAAAACCATTATTGGCGGCTTTTAGGGTATAAAATACCTTTACCACCTGAAATATTCATAGGTTAGGTATTTTATATGAAGCGTGTATTATCTGTATTCTTATTGCTGGCTGTATTAATCAGTGCCCGAAATGTTTCGGCTCAGGAAAAAAAATGTAATATTCCATTTAAATTAAATGTTGGCGCCGATCTGATGAGCCGCTATATATGGCGCGGAACAGATTACGGGAGTTCGCCGAGCATACAGCCCACACTTTCGTTCAATTTAGGCGGTTTTGAGATGGGTTATTGGGGTGCAGTGGCCATCACATCGAACTATCTGGAATCGGACCTTTATCTGAAATATACTTTAAAAGGTTTTTCGGTTTGCCTGACTGATTATTATATTCCTGCTTTGGCTTCGGGCATCAACGACACACGATATTCGTTCTGCAAATCGCCGAACCATATCGATTTTGATACTACAACCGGCACCAACCTGACAAAATATACCTCTCACACGTATGAAGCCATGTTGTGCTACAAAGGGCCTGAAAAATTTCCCATTAGCGTGATGGTTGGAACATATATTTACGGAAACGACAAGACCCCGACAGATACTGTTTTTACGGATTCGAAGCTGATCAAATCGGTTAATTATAAGAACTGCTATTCTACTTATATTGAATTAGGGTATTCGTTTGCTGTGAAGCAGTTTAATTTCGATGTTTTTGCCGGGGCTTCGCCTTTTGCAAGCGCCTACACCAGTCCGGCCTATAAAAAGGGTTTTGCAGTGGTGAATACCGGAATAACAGGGTACAGAAATATTAAGATTTCAGAACATTTTAGTCTGCCGGTTAAGGCTTCGGCCATATTTAATCCACAGTCGTCGAGTTTTTATTTTGTTTTTGGTTTTACATTATAATTTTTATTATTCACTTAATTTAGGAGATTTATTATGGATACAGGTTCAACAGGTTTTATGCTTCTTGCATGTAGCCTGGTAATGTTAATGACGCCGGGTCTGGCCTTTTTCTATGGCGGTCTGGCAACCAAGAGGAACATTCTTGGTATTATGATCCAAAGTTTTGCTTCGCTCGGATGGACCACCGTTTTGTGGGTTATCTTCGGATACTCATTGTGTTTTAGCGGTGGCGCAGGCGGAATTATCGGAAACTTTGATAAATTTATGTTGCACGGGGTTGGCATGGATTCGATGTATACAAACGGGAAAATACCCGAGTTCGTATTTATTGCCTACCAGATGATGTTTGCTATTATCACACCTGCTCTTATCACAGGCGCTTTTGCAAACCGTGTAACTTTTAAATCGTACATGATCTTCTTAACGTTCTGGCAGATCCTGGTATATTATCCGTTCGTCCACATGATTTGGGGCGGTGGTTTATTAGCTGAATGGGGAGTTATCGATTTCGCAGGTGGTATTGTTGTTCATGCAACAGCAGGTTTTGCTGCTCTCGCCTCGGTATTTTATGTTGGTGCCCGTGTTGAAAAAAACAACACACCTAACAGTATTCCTTTGGTTGCTATCGGCAGCGGACTATTATGGTTCGGATGGTATGGTTTCAATTGCGGCAGCGAAGTTGCCGTCGACCATATAACTTCACTGGCCTTTTTAAATACCGATATCGCGGCATCTTTTGCCACGGTGACGTGGGTAATTATTGAATGGATACATGCGAAGAAACCGAAGTTCCTGGGCTTGTTAACCGGCTCAATTGCCGGATTGGCGACAATAACCCCCTGTGCGGGCTTCATACCTTTGTGGGCTTCACCTTTAGTGGGGATCGCGGCCGGAGGAGTTTGTTATCTGGCTGTTCAGTTCAAGAACAAACGGAAATGGGACGATGCACTCGATGTATGGGGTGTCCACGGTGTTGGCGGATTTTTAGGATGTATTTTATTAGGTGTATTTGCTTCAAAGGTTATCAACCCTTCAGGCGCTGATGGTTTGATTTCCGGTACATCAAGTTTCTTCCTGAAAGAAACCGTGGCAGTGGTTATTGCTTCGGCTTATGCTTTCATCTTTACCTATATCATGCTTATTTTAATTAACCTGATAACTCCGGTAAGGGTATCTGAAGAAACTGAAAAACTTGGTCTTGATATGGGTCAGCATGGTGAAACAGCCTACGACGAAGGCACTTTGTAAATGTAATATCTTCTCAACGAAAACCCTGTTTTAAAATAGGGTTTTCGTTTTTCTTATTTTCTAAAATTATCACGAAAGCAAATTGCTAAGTGAATTAATGAATTTTTTTACGTAGAAACTTTATAGTATTTTGCGTAAAATTGCTATTTATTTTTTTGAATTATTTAAAAGAATATTTTTGTTGAGCGAATTCATTTATCCACTTAATAATTTGTTTTATGTCCTCTTCAAATACACTCAAAAAAATTTCAGCGACATTAGTTTTAGCAATAATGTCGACGGTTTCGTTTGCTGCTGATGCGACAAACGAAGCACTCTCAGCATCCATTATCAACGATCAGCGATACAACCGTGCCATACATATTATGGCGATGTTGTTGATCGGTTTTGGTTTTTTAATGGTATTTGTTCGTAAGTATGGCCGTTCGGCGCTTACAGCTACTTTTTTATTGGTTAGTTCTGCTATTCCTTTGTATTTTCTCATCCGAAGCACGGGTTGGGTTGGTAATGGCTATGGCGAGATTGAAAAACTTATTTTGGCCGAGTTCGGTGCTGCAAGTTTGCTGATCGCTGCCGGAGCTGTGTTGGGCCGTTTAAAACTGCCGCAGTATATTTTATTAGGCTTATTATTTATCCCTGCTTATGCTTTCAACGAATGGATCGTTTTGGGCGGAGGTCTGGGTTTGATTGATGCAGGCAGTGTGCTCGACACGGGCGGTTCTATCGTGATACATGCTTTCGGAGCTATATTCGGATTGGGAGTTGCTTTAACCATGACAACCAAACAGGAAATGGAAAAGACCATTGAATCGGATGCCACCAGCGACCGCTATTCGATGTTGGGAAGTATGGCTTTGTGGATATTCTGGCCCAGTTTCTGTGCTGCTTTGGTAACACCTGCCGAAATGCCTCACACCGTTGTGAATGTGGTTCTGGCATTGTGCGGTTCAACGCTCACTACTTATATCTTCTCTATTTCGCTGCGTAAAAAAGTGAGCATTGCCGATATTGCAAATGCTGCTCTGGCCGGTGGTGTTGCTATCGGTTCGGCCTGCGTGGTGGCAAGCCACTCGATGGCAGCCGTTATTGGTATTATGGCAGGCGGAATTTCAACTCTTGGGTTTGCCGTTATTCAATCGAAGCAACAGAAATGGATGAAGATTATAGATACCTGCGGCGTTACCAATCTTCACGGTATACCCGGTTTGATGGGCGGTTTGGCTGTACTGCCGATTGCACGCGGACTGAATGTCGGCAACCAGTTATTCGGTATGCTCATCACCATCGTGCTTGCTTTGGCTGCCGGATTTATTGTTGGCAAGATATTGCCGATACTTGGACGTAAGACAGAAGCCTACGAAGATGCCGATGAGTTTCTTGATGTAGAAAGAGAAGAAGGGAAGTCTGCTGTTCCGGAATTGAAGAAGGAAGAGGCTATCCTGCAGAATTAACAGGATAAGATCCATTAATTCGAATAAACGCTTATTGAGCGAAGTATAAGATGCGAATCAAAGGATGATCTTATATCTGGTTTATATATAGCCACTAAGGCACGAAGACACTAAGCCTCACGAAGAAATAAACAAATGTTCAATCAAATCAACTTTGTGTTTCTTGGTGTCTTGGAGTCCCTGCCTGCCGTCAGGCAGGTTTGTGGCAAGAATATCTTTAATCCTTAGTTAGTATTAAAACTTCGTTCACTACAATTTTGCTTTAATATCGTCTTTGTCGGGGGCCTGATCGTCTAAAACAGGTTGTTCGAGCAGATGTTTCGGCAGGAAGAATTTATTCGCAATAAGCGTGGGTATAACGGCACTGGCAATAACCACTCCAACAATCAATGAATACTGTTCCTGAGTAATGATATTGTGCGACAGCCCGTACAAAGCCGAAATGGTTCCGAATGTCAACCCTGTCGACATCAACAGGGTATAATACCATCTTTCTTTGGTGTATTTCTTAAAGTTGTAGTTCCACCGTTCTTTTTTATGAAACCTGAATCTGCGGATAGTAGGGTATAAGCCAAATATCTTCGAAAAAACCTTGCCTCCGAACAGCAACAGAAAAATAAACGGAGCTGCTATCAAAGCAGGCAAACTCACCAGGGCGCCGGCCCGCAGGAAATACAAAGGCGTTAAAAACCCAACCGTGAGCGTTCGCAAGCGCCTTACAAAATGCCCGTCTTTTTCCATGGTGCGGGCCAAAATCATTCCGATGATATAGGCAGGCAGAACAGGTTCGCTGTCCGACCATAAGGCCAACACCCCCATCGAAAGCAGTACAAAGAGTATCCATTTGGCGCGTATCTCTGCGGTTTTATGCGCGAAATGCTGTATCAGGAATTTCGTGATGTAGGGCAAAACAACGATCAGCAAAACCGTTGCTGCCAAAAACACTATCGTGCGGAAGGTGAACGGGGCGAATATCAATCCCAAGCCTATCACCGTTCCCAAATCGTTTACAAAACACGCGCCCAGTATTCCTTTTCCGTATTCGGTTTTGTTAAAACCATACTCCAGCATCACCGCATACACCACGGCCATCGAAGTGGTCGACAGGGCAATTCCGCACAACAAACTTGCCTGCATGTTCCAGCCAACAAGGTAATAGGCTATCAGCGAGCAGCCGATAAAAGGAGCGAAAAAACCAACCAGCCCTATCACCGAAACTTCTTTGAGTTTTGTTTTCATGCTGTCGGGGCTTAGCTCTGCACCGGCCAAAAATGTGAGCAAAATAGCGCCCACTCCCGCACAAAACTTCAGCCAGTCGGCATTTAAGGTCAGTCGTTCGCTTAGGTTGAGTTTATACGCTGCAAATCCTATCAAAGCGCCGACAATAATTTCCATCAACGCCATCGATATTTTCAATCGGTTTGCCACTATGGTCGACAAAACGGCAGCCAGAAACCAAAAAGCTGCTACAAAATAAATGCTGATCATAAATCTCCTCCTTCTTTAAATTAAGCAGGAGTCATCAGCACAAAAGGCGGTTAAAGGCGAACTCCATCACCATATTACTTCATGCAAAAATAGTAATTAATTTTAATTGCGGATTGAAGGCACAGCTTTTCACTTTTATCTTTCTCCTCATTTGGGCGGCCCCTTCGGGTCGGGCTATACACTACAAGTCCTCGCGTCGCTGCGCTCCGCTGTGGGCTTTTCGTTCCTATCCCTGCCGCGGGGGCAATCAGCCTTCTTTTCATTAACTGCACATTGCCCATTAATCTTTCTGCTTCTCTGACAGGGTGACTGTGCGCAGGCATCATGCGTTGTAGTTCACCCCGTCAGTAATCCAATTTCTTACAGCCCCATCGGGGCGACATATTGGTAGCCAGGGGCAACGCCCCTGGTATAATATCACCCCCACAACCCTCCAACCCCGTATGGGGTTGAATAAAATCATTCAAATCATTTAATCAGATAAATCAACGGTTCAGACAATTTTAAAGCCTGTTAGGTCGGGGAAAGCCTTTGGGTTGTTATATATAAATTCGGAAGTTGACGCCGAACATGACTCTTTATGATATTAATATTTCATTAAGATTGGATACTTTAGACGCATTCATACCATTCGATCTAGTTACAATTAATATTTTACCACGAGTTTCTGAGTTAATTACCTTAATTTTTTTGCTCTTATTAATTTGAATTTTTACTTCATCTAAATCATTGTTAGCTGCTATGAACATTCCTTTTTTATACTTATAATATTCAATAAACTCGACAATTTTAAGAATGTCATAATCAAATTCGCGAATTAATATATTCGGCCTTGTTTTAATTTCAATAATCAATTCTTGCAAAGAATTATCAATAGGATTATGAATCAAAAAGTCCGGAATAAAGCGTTTAGATAGCTGAGTATAATTCAATTTGCTTAAAGTCATTTCTTTTAAGAATTCCTTTTGAAATTCAGCAAAAAGAATATGATTACTGAAATTATTCGCAATAAGTAATGTCTTTATTTGAAAATACAATTCATTACAAAAAACTCTTTCGTAATGTCTAAACTCTATTCTTCTTGTTTGTAAATTTGCATTGATAGAATTTAATAAACCCTCATGATTTCTTTCATATCCAAAATAAATTTCATCAACCTTATTTAATGCTTCTATTACAATATCTTCAAAAGATTTGGTTTGCAATATATAATTAAGGGGATTATCAATGTTTTTCATAGATATTGTATTATTGTAAAATTATTTTTCTTACATCTACGATATTACTTTTAGTATCTATTAAATGAATAAAATAAATTCCTTTATCAGTCATTGTTGATAAATCAATGGTCATTTGCTGTTGTGATACATTAGAAGTATAAACAATTTGACCTAGCAAATTTGTAATTTTTATGGAACAACCATTCTTTTTTGTGTAATCGCAACCAAAGTCGATTGTAATATTGCCATTTGTCGGGTTCGGGAATATTTTAAAATTACGATCGAGTATAATAGAGTTTAATCCTGTGTTTTCATTGTATATTGATGAAATTTCAGATGTGTTTAATGCACGATTATAAATTCTAATATCATCCAAACTACCATCAATAGTGTAAATGCTTGGTGATAATGTAATATAACCACGTCCAAAAACAATGCTTGAACCTGTTGTTAAAGCAATATTTTGATAACTTGTGTTTGTATTTGATAAAATATTGTCAATATAAATGCTAATCGTTGTAGCGCTCTTATTTACTAAAACATGATGCCAATTGTGAGTTGCAACTGTATCAGAAGTATAAAAATTAGGGCCTGGTTGCTGTACCGAAGTATTACTAAAAGTATAAAAACCTATTTTCTTGTGGTTCGTGGTAAAAACAGGTCCAAATCCTTGCAGACATAAAAAATTATTTTCACCCCAAATAATATATGGATAATTGTTGTCATAGTTGTTAAAATTCACCCAAACAGAAATTGAAAAATCATTTGAAAACGTGTTTTGGTCTATTGTAGAAACTTGTATATAATCACCATTCCCATTAAAACTGTAGGCGCTATTTGGGTTTCCAAAACGGTCATTTGTCAATGTAGCACCGTATACAACACCATTATGCGTATTGCCGCTAATGTCGTTCGCGTTTCCAGTAAAAGGCCAATAACCAATTAATCCGCTTGTGGGAATTTGTGCGAATACGCTTAATCCATCAATTAGGATAAAGAACAAAAATAAAATCGTAATTTTTTTCATCATTGTTAATTATTATTTTTCCCTACTCATTTGGCTTTTCAGTTCCGCCCCGTTTTTTCAAATGGTTTCTGGTCTCCATTTAATTGTACTTCAAAAATAACTAAATTTCAATTCTAAAGAAATAAAATAAAATAAAAAAAAACTCCCTCAGCCATTCACAACCTCAGGAGTTTTTCTCTATTATCTATTAACTATTATCTTTTAACTCCCAAGAGTTCCATTATCAATTGCCTTCAACTCCGAAACCACTTCCGTCGTTTCTCCGGCCTTAATATCAAACTTAATAACCACATCATCGTATGTCGGCTTTCTCAAAATCGCCGTATAACTGCCTTCCTTCAAATCCACCAAAATTCCGCCTTCATCGTCCGTGTTCAGCACATAATCCGTACCTTCTATCGTCAGTTCCGCATCCTCTATCCAACTGTCGTCTATCCCAAAATCCTTTGCCGTAAAATCCAGTTGTCCCATTTTTAATGCCAGTTGTTCAGCCAGTTTCTGTGCTTTTTCCTCTTTAGTCGTTCCGTCATGCCGTATTCTTTTCAGCAGTGTGGTTATTGTATATTCCTTCACTCTCACATTTCCCGTAAAAATTGCTTTCCCTGCCTTACACAAATTCAGTGTAATACCCCACATAGTATCAAACTTAACATGATTCTCGCTCACAGCCGTTTCTTTATCGGCTTCCATCTGATTTTGTTTCTGATTCAGCAGCCTAACCTGCTCAGCTTTTGCTTTCATGGCATCCCATTGCACTGAGCTCCATCCCTGATCTTCCAGTGCATCATTATTATCATCAATATTTTTATTCAGCACTGTCATCGCCAAAGCCAAACCTTCCATATTTTTAGTCGAAATGCATGTTCTAACATCGCTCGTGCCCATCTTTTTATAGTCCATATTCAAATTTGTGCCTGCATTCTCAGCAAAAATATCAATATCGTTCAAATCACTCCTTAAACTTATAGCGGTAGTAATCAACAACTTTGTAATAGTAGCTTTTTGAGTAACATAAAACTTAGTAGCCACAATTCCTTCACAAACCTCTATCGCCGCTATTGTATCATCTTCAAAAGTGCCCAGATATCTTTTATACTTGTTCGTAAATTTTGTTTTATCAGAATGAAAACTGTCGATAACAAATCTCGACAAAACGGTTTTATCTTCAATTTTTGGATGCATGGTGATGGATTTTTAATAAATAATAAAAAATTTTAAACAAATTTATAAAATAAAATAATTCAAAACACACTTTTTAATAAAATAATTTTTATTCACAAACTATAAATACATACATTCCGCTATCCATAAGCATTTCCGCTTGCGCTTCTAATTTTCAAACCTGTATAATTTTTTATTACCAATAATAAAATCCCCAAATTCTGTTTTCAGACTTCTCCATATAACATGCAACTAGTTTCAATAAGCCCGCAATTTAGTTAAAATAAAATGCAACTTAACTTTCACGAAGTGCTAATAGAAACAAACAAAACTCAACTTATCGGTTATAGAATGCAACTTACCAAATATAGTGGGCAATTCATCAAATATAGTGGGAAACTAGCCAAACATAGCGGGCAATTCGTCAAACATAGTGGGCAATCGTTCAAATATAGCGGGCAACTCGATCAATATAGCGGGCAATTACAAAAATATAGTGGGCAATCGGACAAATATAGCGGGCAATTGAGTAAATATAGCGGGCAATTACAAAAATATAGCGGGCAACTCGATCAATATAGCGGGCAATTACAAAAATATAGTGGGCAATTGATTAAATATAGCGGGCAATTGAGTAAATATAGCAGGCAATTGCACAAATATAGCGGGAAACTCAAAAATATAGTGGGCAATTGGACAAATATAGCGGGCAATTGAGTAAATATAGCGGGCAATTGAACAAATATAGCGGGAAACTCAAAAATATAGCGGGCAATTGGTCAAATATAGCGGGCAATTACTCAAATATAGAGGGCAACGCGTCTGTCAAGCCTTTCCGAAGGTCAATTATTCAATCCCTCTGCATATATCTTCCCTTCCCACCCTCAAATCCTCCAAACTTTAAAGAACCTTTAAACAAACTTTAAACAAATAACACTGTCCATCTCCGTGTTTCTCCGTTCTCTCTGTATCTCCGTGGTTTTTTTTCAAATCACCAATCGCAAATTTTACCCTGAGCTTGTCGAAGGGCGCAATCGCTAACTAACTTTAAACTTTGAACAATAAATTTTTTACCTCTTACCTGTTACCTCTAACCTATTACCTATTTCGATTTATCCGGAAAAGGAGGTATCGGCGGCAAATTGCTGTCCACCTTTTTCAAATCGTCCAAAATAAGCTCTATGGCTTTGTTCAGTTGCTCGTCGTCGCCTGCATATTCTTTGGCAGGGTCGTTCACAATCAACACATCGGGGTCAACCCCGTGCCCTTCAATGATCCATTTGGTGCCTTCGGCATCGTAGTGTGCAAATTCGGGTTTATTCAAAAAACCACCGTCTATAAAAGGCAGCGAACCGCGTATACCCACAACTCCGCCCCAGGTGCGTTGGCCAACAAGCTTGCCTATCTTCAAAGTCTTGAACTGATACGGAAACAGATCGCCGTCGGAAGCCGAATACTGATCGATCAAACATATCTTGGGCCCAATTTGCTGCTCAATTCCGGCAGGCACCTGACTGGTGTTGCGCGCCATTTTCATGTAAACCAGTTCGCGGTTCAAACGTTCGATGATCATAGGCGAAACATTGCCGCCCCCGTTGCCGCGGTCGTCTATAATCAGGGCGCTCTTGCTCAGTTGCGGATAAAAATGCTTCACAAACTCGTTCAAACCTTCAACGCCCATGTTGGGTATATGTATATAGCCCACCTTGCCGTTGGTGGCTTCGTTCACTTTTTTGATATTATTCTCAACCCAGTTGTAGTAATACAAACCTGCTTCATCCTCAATGGGCACCACGATAACCTTACGCGTTCCCTGATCGGAAGCTGTCGAATTAACGGTAAGTTCAACCTGTTTCCCGGCAGTATTGATCAACAATTCGTAAATGCTTTTCGTATTCACTACCGATTTTCCGTTCACGGCAATAATATAATCGCCCTCTTTCACATCCACGCCCACTTCGGTCAAAGGCGAACGCGTGCTTTCGTCCCAGTTTTGGCCGGGCAATATCTTCTCTATCTTATAGTATCCCGAAATATCTTTGCTGAAGGTAGCTCCAAGCATCCCCATATTGATGCGGGTGGGTTGCGGGCGATCGCCGCCGCCTGTATAGGAGTGCCCTATGCTCAGTTCGCCTATCATTTCGCCGATGATGTAGGTCAGGTCGGCACGATGGTTCACATACGCCACAAGGGGTTCGTATTTTTTATAGATGGCTTTCCAATCCAACCCGTGCATACCGGGATCGTAGAAAAAATCGCGCATCTGACGCCACGATTCGGTATAAATCTGTTGCCATTCTTCTTTCAGGTTCACCCACACCTTCATGTTCGACAGGTTTGCGTAATCTTTTATCTCAATTTTTGTTTTCGGAAGGTCGATAACACCATATCTTCCGCCATCGTTCACAAGCATCTTTTTCCGGTCGGCCGAAATAACATAATTGCCGTAGGCCCCCAAGTTGGTTTCTTTTTTATCTTTCAAATCGTAAAGCATCAATGCCGCCTCGGGGTCTTCCGCTGTTGAACGGCAATAATACACTCCCGTGCCTGCCGAATTTATGTTCCAATACGAACCTGCCGAAATGGGCAGCGCTATGATACGGCTCATGATACCGTCGATATCAACAACCATATCAGCGGGTTTTGCATCCGTTTCTTTAACTTCCGCAACGTTTACTTCGTCATCAACAGGTTTCAGGGGCGATGGAGTTGCCTTTGCCAGTGTAACGAAATAAATTTTGGTCATATTGGTATACGCGTGGTTCCATTCGGTCCAGCTATAGGTTGGATTGAAGTCGCGGTTCGACGTGAAGAACAAATATTTGCCGTCGGCGCTAAAGGTAGGTTCGCCCGAATCGTACCAACCGTCTGTAACCGGATATTTCTTTTCGGAAGTTACATCGTACAGATAGATCTTGGTTTGGGCAGTTTTGTCAGGACGCGAATATGCTATCCATTTGCTGTCGGGCGACCAGTTGAAATCCGTAAACTCTCCGTCAATTGATTTATCAACCTGAGCAACTTTTTTGCTGTCGATATCAATATATTGCAAACGAAGCATTTTATCGCCCCACAACAGTTTTTTGCTGTCGGGCGACCATTGCGGCTGATACTTATACGTATCGCTGTTCGAACTTAGTTTCACCGCAGGCGACGAACCATCCTGAACCACGTAATACAGCTCGTCTTCGCCGGTGGCATCCGAAATATAGGCAATATATTTGCCATCAGGCGACCATGTTGCATTGCGTTCGTGAACCCCTGAGGTTTGAGTGAGGTTGCGGGTGATACCCGTTTTTGCAGGAACCGTGTACACATCGCCGCGTGCACTGAAAACAATGCGTTTGCCGTCGGAAGCCACATCATAAGAGGTGATGTTTTTCGAAGCATCTTTCATTTCGCTGCGACTTGAGTTGAAATCGTCGGCAATTTGAATGTTTATCTTTTGGGTTTGCTGGGTTTTCAGATCAAAAGTGTAGATATATCCGCCATTTTCGAACACGATATCGCTGTCGCCGATAGACGGGAACTTGATATCAAACTCGGTGAAGTCGGTAACCTTTTTGGTTTCCTTGGTGGTGAGGTCATAGCTGAACATGTTCATGGTACGTTCGCGGTCGGATAAAAAATAAATGGTGTTACCGTTCCACATGGGGAAAATATCCTGATTAATGGTGTTGGTGATGTTTTGAACTTGTTTGGTGCCGAAATCATAGATCCAGATATCGTCGGCCATTCCACCTTTGTAGTATTTCCAGGTGCGGAATTCGCGAAATACTTTGTTGTAAGCCAGCTTACTTTTATCGGGCGAGTAGCTGCAAAAGCCGCCGCAGGGCAGCGGAAGTTCCTGAGGAGTGCCACCATCAATAGAAATGCTGAAAAGTTGCCCCTTGAAATCGTTGAATGATTTCATCCGCGAACGAAAAATGATGGTTTGGTTGTCTTTCCAGGTCATCACAATATTATTCGGTCCCATGCGGTCCGATATATCGTCGCGACCAAGAGTAGCGGTATAGGTCAATCGTTTCGGAACGCCACCATTGGCAGGCATCACATACACTTCGGTGTTGCCATCATATTGAGCCGTGAAAGCCACATTTTTTCCGTCGGGCGACAGGCGGGCAAACATTTCGTATCCAACATCGCTGGTGAGTTTTCGTGCCATTCCGCCTTTTTTGTCGACGGTATAAAGGTCGCCGGCATAAGAGAAAATGATCTTATTTCCCGAAATGGTAGGAAACCGGAGTAAGCGGGCTTCATTTTGTGCAGAAATCCGTATCGAAACAAGAAGTAAAATGCTGAGAATAAATACGATTTTGTTTTTCATGATAAAGTATTTTTTGGAATATCAAAAATACTAATTATCAGTACACGTTCAGTGAAAAAGAAAAAGTATTATCCTTCGAAAGTTAAGGAGAGTTGGAACAATTTCGAGCGCATATATTTCACGCTGTTGGTATAAATGGTGTTTTCGTTAAAAAGCAGGTTCTTGAGTCCGTAGGTCATCTTAAGTTCAATACCGAATTTAAAATAAGGCAAAAAGAAATCGACTCCGGTGCCGACATCAATTCCATAATCGCTTTTGCGGAGTTTCACAGGGGCTTGGTCGCTTTTATCTTTCTTTTTTGCCTGCGAAGCCATATCGATACTGTATTTAGCCCCACCGATCACATAAGCACGGAAATTGCCGATACGTTTCGATTGATATTTAATGTACAGCGGAAAATGCATAAAGGTTGATTCAACCTTCTTTTCCTGAACTATGTCGATAGAATCTTTATACAGGAAAGTGTAATCGATGGTTCTGTTCCCGAACGATAAGGTAGGTACAAACCGCAGACTTAAATATTTGGTAAGTTTTAAACTCGAAACGATACCGATATCGAACCCAAAATCGGGTTTAGTAGTAATTGATTTTAATGAGTCGAACTGAGAAAAATCGTCAACAGTTTTTAAGGCAAAATTCATTTGGTTCATGCCCAACAGAAACCCGAAATGGTAGGGTCTGCGATCGAACTTCGGCAAATTCTCCTGAACTCCTTCGCGACGTTGGGCGAAGGAAGTATTTACCAGTAAAACAAAGATAAATACTATAAAACAAAGAGATTTCAGTGATGTTTTCAACGTCGGATAATTATTTTTAGCTCTGTTATAACGGTTTAAAACAAAGTTTAGTGCAAAAGTATCATTTTTTTTATTTTTGTCCGACATAAATGGTTGCTATTCCACCACTCAATCGCTTTTGGGAAGCGTTGCTGCAACCGCATTTTTCCAATATTTTCAGAAAGTCTTTGTCGTCGGGAAATTCTATCACACTATCGCGCAAATAGGAATAAGCTGATCTGTTCTTTGATATCAAACGGCCAAACAAGGGCAACAGCACTTTAAAATAAAACATGTATAAAGGTTTGAACAAACCCCGGGGTTTGGAAAACTCGAGGATAAAAACCTTCTTTCCGGGTTTGATAACACGAAGCATTTCGCCGATACCGCATTCAAGACATTCGAAGTTGCGCACTCCAAAAGCTACCATGGCAGCATCAAAAGTGCTATCCCCGAAGGTCATTTTTTCGGCAGGAATATGTATGAGTTCGATCTGCTTGCGCAAATTTAAATAGCCTGTTTTCCGTTCGCCTATCTCAAGCATCTTTTTAGAGATGTCGATACCGCGAATGTGCGAGTTGTTGATATATAAAGCAGCATAAATAGCCAGATCGGCAGTGCCCGTGGCAACATCCAATATCTCAAGTGGCTGCTCTTTACGAATGAGTTTTATCATCTTCTTTCGCCAGCTTCTGTCGATGCCAAAAGAAAGAAAATGATTCAGAAAGTCGTATTTATGTGAAATCTCATCGAATAACCTGCTAACGTCTTCGTTCTTTTTATCCTTAAGTTCGTTTTCCATCCTGAAGTTAAAAGTAATATTAATTTGCCGACAATAACTCGTGCAGCAAACGTTCTTTGTTGATAGGAACAACACCAACCTCTTCGCACACGAGGCCGCCACCTATATTCGAAATGTATGCAATTTCCTGAGCGCATAATTTTGATGCCAGACATAAGGCTGCTATAGAAATTACCGTATCGCCTGCACCCGATACATCAGCAATATTGCGAATTTGAGCCGGAATGATTTCAGCACTCACCACACCGTTTTCCATCTCCGAAACAAAAACCCCGTGTTCGGACATGGTGAGCAGCATCACGGCAATATTATGTTCTTTCTGAAACCCGCTACATATCGCTGTTAATGTCTCAATATCTTTCTGAACGGATGTAATTTTCAGGCCTTCACACAATTCTTTAAAGTTAGGTTTGAAAAGGCTGATATTCTTATAATTTAAAAAATTCTTTTTCTTTGGATCTGCCACCACAGGTATATTATTCGAGCGGGCAAAATCAACGATCAAACGGATAAGATTTTCGGTGATCACTCCTTTGTCGTAATCTTCGAAAATAATAACAGAGGGTTTTTCACAAACGATCAACTGTTTGATGCGGTTAATAAATACATCACTTTCATCAGGTGTCAAATCGTGACCGTTTTCTTCATCAACCCTCAGCATTTGGCAGTGGTTTCCGATGATACGAAATTTAGTAGTGGTGATACGTTTCGGGCTTTTGATGATGCCAACGGTGGTAATATCCTTGTCGTTCAATAGTTGAAGAAACTCTTCTGCTTTCTTGTCGTTGCCAACAACCGAACACATAATGGGCACAGCCCCCATGGCCTGTATGTTCAATGCAACGTTGGCCGCACCACCGAGCCTGTTCTCACGTTTCTCAACCAATACAACCGGAACCGGAGCTTCGGGCGAAATACGGTCGACCTTGCCCCATATATACGAGTCGATCATCACATCACCTATCACCATCACTTTCAGATCGGTGAAACCGGCAAACAATTTTTCAAGGGAGTCTTTATCTTTGTGTAGCATCAGTCGCTTATTTTTAAACTAGCATGAGTGGCCTGCAGGAAATTAGTCTCATCCGGGAACATGAATTTCATCGTGATGGAAGTATTTCCTTGCTGGTTCACTTCAATTTTGCTTCTTCCCAATTCTTCGTTCGAAGAAGAAAAGAGTATTAAAACCATATCGCCTTTACATTTGGTGGTGAAATTCAGCACCAGAGGTATTATCTTTTTGTTTTTGGTTTTAGCAAAATAGGTGTCTATTTTTTCAAGTTTAATACCGTAGTCTTTTAAGGCAACTTCAGGAGTTATTTTAATATAGATCAAACTCTTGTCTGCATCCTGAATAAAGCCCGACACCTGATCCTCTGTGGTTTCTTCGGGGGTAATTTTCGTAGGTTGAGGTTCTGATTGATAGGTATCATTGTCAAGGGAACTTCGGTCATTGTCATTTTCGTATGTGGAGGATGTTTCGTTTCTATCCGCGCTACTTTTTATCATATACACAAAAACAAAGATCCCAAAAATGCAGGAGAAAAAAGTGACAATTATTCCGGGAACCCATTGCCCGGGTTTTTTCTGGATAAGCCCGAGAATGAATAATAACAAACCAAAGCCGATCAGGGCAAGCGCAGTGATCGACAATCCTAATATTGAAAATATTGATGACATATTCGGTGAGATTAAATCCATATATTGCCTGTTTAAATTTGTGCTACAAACTTTTAATAACGGGAAAAGATAAATTTCATTGCACTAATATATTCATGCAAAAATACACAAAAAAACCTAAAACGTATTCAGTGAAAGATTTTAACCGAATTCAACCAGAAGGTCAAAAAATTGTGTTTACTTCAATTCAGCCAGACCTTGTTTAATGCGTTTCACAGCTTCGATGATCTTGTCGTTCGAAGTGGCATACGAAAAACGCATACAATCAGCATCGCCGAAAGCAGTTCCCGGGACCAAGGCAACATATACTTTATTCAGCAAATACATGCTCAGTTCTTCAGTGGTATTGAAAGTTAGGTTTCCGTCCGATTTGCCCAGATAATGTTTCACATCCATAAACACATAAAACGCACCGTCGGGCACGTTGGTGATAATGCCCGGAATATCGCGCAGCAAGCCAAGCAACAGATCGCGACGTTCTTTAAATGCTTTCAGCATGCAGGCAAATTCGGGTGAGTCTTTCGGATCCATAAGCATCGCCGATAATGCGGCACGCTGGGCAATTGAACAGGCTCCGGAAGTGATCTGTCCCTGAAGTTTATCACAAGCTTTGGCAATGGGTTTGGGAGCGGCTATGTAACCTATTCTCCAACCCGTCATGGCATAACCTTTCGAAACTCCGTTGATCACAATAACACGGTCTTTCAAATAATCGAACTGGGCAATGCTTTCGTGTTTCCCAACGAAATTGATGTATTCATAAATCTCGTCCGAAATAATAAAAATATTCTTGTGACGGTCAAAAACTTCGGCAAATGCACGCAGTTCATCTTTGGTATAAACGGTTCCGCTTGGATTGCAAGGGCTACTGAATATAAACACCTTGGTTTTGTCGGTGATAGCTGCTTCCACTTGTTGTGCAGTAACCTTGAAATTGGTAGCTATTGATGATGGAATATACACAGCATTTCCTTCGGCAAGTTTTACAATTTCTTTATACGAAACCCAATAGGGGGCTGGTACCAGCACTTCGTCGCCGGGGTTCACCAGTGCCATCATCACATTGGCGATGGAATGTTTTGCTCCGGTAGAAACCACTATTTGGTCGAACGTATAATCCAGATTATTGTCTCTTTTCAGTTTTTTGCATATAGCTTCTCTCAGTTCGGGATAGCCGGGCACAGGTGGATAGTGCGTGAAGTTTTGGTCGATGGCTTCTTTGGCTGCGGTTTTCACAAATTCGGGAGTGTTGAAATCGGGTTCGCCAATGCTGAGGTTGATCACGTCGTAACCCTGAGCTTTCAGCTCGCGGCTTTTTTGGGTCATGGCAAGGGTTTCAGATTCTGACAGGCTATTGATACGATTCGAAATATAGTTCATGATGATTGAATGTTAAGGATGAATTTTTTGTCAAACCTACATAATTTTTTTAGAATTTGCGGAGATTGGAGGAAAAAAATTAATGAGTTGGAACTATAGATAACCACGGAAACACAGAGAAAACGGAGAATCACAGAGAAGTTTGAAGTTTTTTTGTTATGGTTTTTAATTATCTTTTTAAAGTTTGGATGATTTGTAAAGAGGGGGAAAAGGTGCGAAAATACGAAATGCAGAAAACGACTGACGAAAGGCACATATTTGTAGATGCACGTTAATTATAAAAATTTGCACATTGATTATAACTTGTTGCACATTGATTATAACTCGTTGCACATTGATTATAAAAGTTTGCACACTCATTATGAAAGTTTGCACACTGATTATGAAAAAAACTCATTGATTATAAAAATTTGCACACTGATTATAACTTGTTGCACATTGATTATAAAAGTTTGCACACTCATTATAAAAGTTTGCACATTGATTCTGGAAAAAGCTCATAGAAAATAAGAGTTTGCACATTGATTATGAAAAATTGCACATTGATTATAAAAGTTTGCTCATTGATTATGAAAAAAACTTACAGAAAGCAAGAAAAGGAAGAGTGAAAATATGAGAAGGATGAAAGGAAATAAGAAAAAGTATATTTAACGCAACGTAAAGAACTTTGGAAATAAGATAAGGCCTTTTCGAAATAACAGCTGATAGTTAGGCATTAGGCAATAGAATAGTGATCACAAGATGACCACCATCACAATCTCTCCTTCCTGAGTAACCAAACTCAACTGTCGGCCACCTATAAAACGGTTGCCCTGAGGACTGAAGCAACCCAGACCTGCCCACACGGCATTGCCGGCATATTGCGCATTGTCGGGTTCGTTGAAAAAGGTGAGGCGGGTTTTGTTCGAGCCGTCAGGATTCATCATCCACCAGTCGGTGCCGCCTTTGGTGGCCTGAGTGTTGGTCATCCATACAATCTTGCTGCCATCAGGTTTATAAAAAGCATGTTCGTTATAGTCGGTTTCTGTTAGTTTGGTCAGGTTGTTGCCTGCAGTGTCGATGGTGTAAATATGTTCGTCCCACGCCGAAACCTGATTGATGCTGCTGCAAAATATAAGTTTGCCACCGTCGGGCGAAAAACCGTAGCATTCGTAGAAAGCGCTTCCTCCGGGTTCGAAAGTGCGGATGTTGCTCACAACGGGTATGCTGTCGGGAGCCGTGAAAGCAAAGTCGGCCATTTTGATGGTCCAGTAGCCGAGGGTTTGGGTTGCACTCAAAACATCAGGCGCTAGTTTGCGGTCGGTCCATGCTATATGTTTGCCATCAGGCGAAAATCGGGGAGCTATCACTCCATGATCGTAGTCGTTTGGAATATCCACAAGTTTGTATGCCTTGGTGGCATCCGTGCTCATCATCCAGATATCGCAGTAAGCTCCGAAACCGGGCAGGGCATCGGTTGAAGACCCGGGATGGCTTGCTTTTTCAACCACCATCATGATCCATTTGCCCGAAGGATGCCAGTAGGGGCAGGCAATATGGCGGTTGGGCAGTAATGGATGGTCGCAGGTGAGGCACACATCGTTGGTTCCGTCTGGATTCACCAGATGGATATCATAATAAGCGTCAGTGCCTTTTGCCGAATAGGCAATGCGGTTGCTTCCCGACCAATCCCAGCCAACATCCAACCCATGATCGCGAAACACCGTCACAGAAGTTGGCGGAGTTGGGATGACTGTATCTTTTTTGCACGAGGCCAATATCGTCAGCATCATGACGAACGGAAGGAACATAAATTTCATTCGAATGAATTTTGATATAAAAGTAATAAAAATGATGATTTGGCGGTTATTCATTACAACTTATTAATTAACTTTGACAAATTAAACTTCGTTCGATCTTGATAATTCCAGGCAAAAAAAAATTCTCGAAACTGTTTCAGTATGCAATAAGTTTGTTGCTTATCACTGTTATTTCTTTTGCCTGTTTCACAGCAACCGGTTTTATCGGATATAAAGTAGTCGCATTACTTTTGTTGGTTGCAGTTTCGCTTTTAGCAATGGTTTTTGATATTATGCCTGTGTTATTGGCAGCAGTGTTAAGTGCTTTTATCTGGAATTTCTTTTTCATACCGCCTATCTTTACTTTTCATATTGCCGATGCTGAAGATGCACTGATGTTTTTGATGTATTTTCTGATCGCCTTGCTTAATATAGTTCTGACCTCAAAGATTCGGGAAGCTGAGAAAAAAGCACGCGATAAAGAAGAAAAAGAAAATACGATCAGGTTATACAATACCTTGCTCAATTCATTGTCGCATGAATTGCGGACTCCCATATCGACCATTATAGGGGCTGTTGATACACTGAAAGTGAATAAGGATAAACTATCGCAGGAACATCAGTCGGAATTACTATCGGAAATAGATATTGCCACTTCCAGATTGAATCGTCAGGTGAATAACCTGCTGAACATGAGCAGACTCGAATCAGGTGCTATCAGGTTGAAACTGGATTGGTGTGATATTGACGAATTGATTTATTCGGTGATTCAAAAACTGCCGCCTGTTTATAGAGATCATAAAATCGATGTGCATACGGAAGAGAATTTGCCTCTGTTCAAATTAGATACGGAACTGATGAAGCAGGTGTTGCAAAATATTTTGCTCAATGCAGTTCAATACACGCCGGTTGATTCTTTGGTTATGATTGATGTTTCGATCATAGAAAATAATTGCGTAATAACCATAACCGACAACGGTAAAGGTTTCCCCGAAAGCGAAATACAATTTGTTTTTGATAAGTTTTATCGTTTGCCGAACTCAAAAGCCGGTGGTACTGGTTTGGGTCTTTCCATTGCTAAAGGATTTACAGAAGCCCACAAAGGAGATTTAAAAGTGGAAAACATTGCAGCAGGTGGAGCAAAGTTTACTATATCAATTCCGGCAGAAACAACTTATATGAATCATTTGAAAAATGAATAAGGCAGAGATACTTGTCATCGACGACGAACCTCAGATTCGAAAGCTGCTCGAAATAATCCTGGAAAGCAATGATTATAAAGTGTGGCAGGCCGAAACCGGAAAAGAAGGTTTGATAATGGCTGCCAACCATCCACCCGAATTGATACTGCTCGATATTGGACTGCCCGACCGTAGCGGTCACGAAATTTTGAAAGATCTGCGAACCTGGTATAACAAATCTATTATCATTCTTTCGGTTCAGAACAGCGAAGAAGATATCGTAAGGGCATTGGATACTGGTGCCACCGATTATCTTACCAAACCTTTCCGCACCAACGAACTGCTTGCACGCATACGTTCGTGCATCCGCAAGAATAATACGGATGATTCGAAAAGTATTTTTATTTTCGACGAATTGCAAATAGATTTTCTTTCGCGCATCGTAAAGAAAAACGAAACGATACTAAAACTGACATCCACAGAATATAACCTGCTGGGTTTGTTTGCACGTAACGAAGGCAGAGTGCTGACGCATCAGTTTATTTTAAAAGAGATCTGGGGTGTTGGCTATCAGACCGAAACGCAATATCTCAGGGTATTTGTGGGAACTCTGCGCAAAAAGATCGAAGATAACCCGAACGATCCCAAACATATTATCACCGAAAGCGGCGTTGGATATAGGTTTAACTAACCTTCTTTATAATTTCTTTATATTTTCACATCAAACCTTTAGGATTTACTGATGTTTAATTGTCTTTTTTTGCAGTATTGCTTAAAAGATAATTATGTCAGGCAGTTCAGCATTCAAGAAAGTTACCATTACTTCACTGGTTGTAGCACTTGGAATTATATACGGAGATATAGGCACCAGCCCTTTGTATGCTTTGAGAGCTGTTATTGGCGAACGACCCATAGATTTCGAATTGGTTTATGGTGGCGTATCCTGTATTTTCTGGACACTTGTTTTTCAAACCACCGTCAAATATATCTGGCTGACCCTGAAAGCTGATAACGACGGAGAAGGCGGGGTCTTTTCTTTATATGCTCTGGTGCGCAGGTATGGAAAAAAACTCGTCATTCCCACCATATTGGGTGCCACAACTCTGCTTGCTGACGGTATTATTACTCCTCCAATTACGGTTGCTTCTGCTATCGAAGGACTCGGAATGGTGAAGGGTTTTGAAACTACAATTATCCCCGGAGAGAAGGTCACTATTTTGATCGTTCTGGGTATATTATCACTTTTGTTTTTCTTCCAGCGATTCGGCACGCAGGCTATCGGCAAATTTTTCGGTCCGATGATGGTTGTGTGGTTTGGTATGTTGCTCACCCTCGGAATGGGACAGATCATTCACTATCCGCAGGTATTATTAGCCCTGAGCCCGCATTATGGATATAACCTGCTGGTACATTATCCGAAAGGCTTCTGGTTGTTGGGAGCCGTTTTCCTCTGCACAACAGGGGCAGAAGCATTGTATTCCGACCTCGGGCATTGCGGAATAAAAAACATCCGGATCACGTGGATCTTTGTAAAGATTAGTTTGGTAGCCTGCTATTTGGGACAGGCAGCCTGGCTGATGCAACAGGGACAGCCTTTGTTGGCAGGCCGCAATCCCTTTTTCGAGATCATGCCGCATTGGTTCCTGATTCCGGGCATACTAATAGCGACAGCAGCGGCAATTATTGCCTCGCAGGCATTGATAAGCGGAAGTTTCACACTGATCAGCGAAGCTATGAACCTCAACTTCTGGCCGAGGGTAACGCTGCGGCAACCTACCGAACTTAAAGGACAGATATACATTCCCAGCGTGAATACCATTATCTGGATCGGTTGTATCCTCATGATATTATACTTCCAAACCTCATCTCACATGGAAGCTGCTTATGGCTTCTCCATCACAATAGCGATGATGATGACCAGCGTTTTGCTGACTTATTTCCTGATCTATAAACTGAAATGGAATAAGTATTTGGTCTTTGGCCTTCTGCTGATGTTTGCGACGGTCGAGACGTCATTTTTCATTGCCAATGTCGTAAAACTTAAAGAACGCTGGATGTTCCTGTTTTTCGAGTTGTTCATCTTTATGACCATGTATGTTTGGTATTATGCCCGTAAGATCAACAATCGCTTTATCAAGTTTATCGATCTCGGAAAGTTTGTGTCGCAGATACGTGAATTGAATCAGGACGATAGTATCCCGAAATTCTCAACCCATCTTATCTATCTTACCAAAGCCAACAACCGCCACGAAATAGAAGAAAAGATCATCAAATCTATTTTTTCAAAAAAACCCAAACGAGCCGATGTATATTGGTTTGTCCACCTGAACCGAACTGAAAGTCCTTATACGCTTAACTATGATGTTTCGGAACTTGTAGAGAACAAAGTGATACGGATAAACATTAACGTGGGTTTCCGTATTCAACCCCGAACAGAATTCTATTTTAAGAAGATCGTTCAGGAGCTTGTGGCCAATAAAGAATTGAATCTGCATATCCGCCCTGACGGTTCTACAAAGTACAACCCCGAGCCCGATTTCAAATTCGTTGTCATCGAAAAGTTCCTTTCTGTCGAAAACGAATTTGCATTGCGCGAAGGTTTGATACTCAATGCCTATTTCTTCCTGAAACGTCTGGGACAAAGCGATAAAAAAGCATTTGGCCTCGATAAGAGCGATGTGGTGATAGAGCAGGTGCCATTGGTATATCACCCGATTACAAGCATTCAATTAGTACGAAATAAAAAATGATGTCAAAACCTATTACCCGATGAAAAGAGATTTATCCGAAGAACTTTACAAAAAATATTTCAGGTTAAACGACAGAAAGGTTGAAATAACGCTGAGAAACAAGGTGGTTTTGAAAGGGATACTGGTAGGATTTTTCAGAGGAGATGAAGATGCTGAAGAACCTTGTATCGAACGATGGCATCTGGCAGACGAAAAAAATGAATTTTCACTTGGCTTGGATGCTTTTGGTTTTTTGTCCGGAACTATTGTCAAACAAAAAGACATTGCCGAGATCTTGTTTTTCGAAGATAATTCCGTAATGAAATTTTAAGATTCGTAAATAAAAATTTACGAGTATCTTTGCCATAAGTTTAATTATAAAATTATGGAAGATTTCCTCGATATTTTAAAGTATATTTTGCCGTCGGGCGTGGTGTTCGCCACAGCATATTTTCTTCTAAGGGCCTTTCTTGAAAATGATAATCGCAAAAAGTTGCTTGAACTGAAAATGACCAATCAGGGATTGATCTCTCCCATAAGGCTTCAGGCCTACGAAAGAGTTATTTTGTTTCTGGAACGTGTTTCTCCGGGCAGTTTGGTCATCAGGGTTACCAAACCCGGTATGTCTGCTTTTCAGTTTCAAACGGCTTTAATTGAAAATATTCGTGAAGAATTCGAACACAATCTGTCACAGCAGATATATCTTTCATCCACTGCCTGGGAATTGGCCCGCAATGCAAAGGAAGAAATGATCAAACTGGTGAATATAGCCGCTTCTAAGTTAAACGATAGCGCCACTGCCGTCGATTTAGGCTCCGTGATCTTTGAACTTTCCATGCAAAAAGACAAACTTCCGGTGAATGCTGCCATCGAGTACATTAAAAAAGAAGTTCGCCAATTATTCTGATCACGGTCGATTGCGCAAAACTTCTAACATCAATCTTTAAGTACTTTAGGCATTTCTTTTAATATGAATTCCCGCAAACCCAAATCGAATCCGTATGCGGTCTGGCAAATAAAAGATTTTAGGTTTTTTCTTTTCGGGCGATTCTTTATCACTCTGGCCACCCAAATGCAGGCAATTATTGTTGGCTGGCAGGTTTATGAACTCACCAAGGATGTTTTCTCTCTGGGTATGATCGGTTTGGCCGAAGCCGTTCCGTTTATTTTTGTTTCGTTGTTTTCGGGTTATGTGGCCGATATCGTTCGCCGCAAACATATTATCATGATCTCGGCAAGTTTCTTTTTCATAACATCAGGAGCTTTGTTTCTGCTGAGTTCCTATTCTTCGGGTGTATTGGTTTTGTATGGAGTTACTCCCATATTTATCGTCATTTTTATTTCGGGTTTGGCACGTGGCTTTTATTTTCCCGCTCAATCGGCCTTTATGGCACAGATCGTTCCCCGCGAACTGTATCCGAATTCTTCTACCTGGAACAGCGCCGTATGGCAGGTAGCCGCCATCACGGGTCCTGCTATCGGTGGTTTGATCTATGGTTTCGTGGGGGTCAGTGCTTCGTATTTTGGTGTTCTCATTTTTTTGAGTTTGGGTTTTATGCTTTTCGTGTTTGTGGGGTCAAAGCCTTTGCCCGAACGGAAGCGGGGCGAAACACTTTTTTCCAATTTATCGGCAGGCATCAAATTCGTATTTAAGCATCAGATCATATTAAGTGCTTTGGCGCTCGACATGTTTGCCGTGCTGTTTGGCGGTGCGGTGGCATTGCTTCCTGCTTTTGCCAGCGAAATACTGAATGTGGGGCCTCAGGGTCTGGGCTTTCTGCGTGCTGCACCTGCTGCTGGGGCCGTTGTCATGTCGCTGTTTCTGGCTTACCGTCCGCCGATGAAAAGATCGGGGATGATACTCCTGATCGGTGTAACGGGCTTCGGCATTGCTTATTTGCTGTTTGCTCTTTCTGCCAATTTTTATCTTTCCCTGTTTTTGTTATTCGTCAGCGGTGTGTTCGATAATATCAGCGTCGTCATTCGTTCCACAATTCTTCAGTTGCTCACTCCCGACAATATGCGCGGCAGGGTTTCGGCTGTCAACAGTATTTTTATCGGCTCTTCCAACGAAATTGGCGCTTTCGAATCGGGTTTGGCTGCCCGTTTGATGGGTTTGATACCTTCGGTTATTTTTGGCAGCACCATGACATTCATCACCGTGGCTACGGTATTCGGTTTCGCCCCAAAGATCCGCAAGCTCAGCCTGAAAAAAGAAATAAATAAAATTACCCCGTAACTATAACTTTAGGCACCTGCCCGACTGAAGCCGTTCAGGCGGGCTTTAAGTACTTTAGTTCACCTGCCGGTCCGGTCAGGCGGGCTTTAGGCACTTCCTACTACTTGTTCATGGCGAACCTGTTCTGATTGCCCTTCTTGTGATGCATGCCAAACAGGCTTTTATGTTTCAAAAAACGTTTGCCGAAACTTTTCCGTCCGCTTGACGATTTGAATTTCACCACGCCTACATCTTTCGGATTATTTTTCTTAATGCTTTTTTCTTTTATGGCAATATCATCCTTTTGCGGCATATCGATGTGAACGCTGACAGCATTCGAAACCACGGTATTTTCGCCCGCTCCGTCGGTGTTTGTGGTCATGGCAACGGTCACTTCATCGCCGTCATGCAGTTTGCGTGCAGTAAAAACAGAGGAGTTATTGCCCACATTCTTCCCGTTAATTTTCCACTGATAGTGTGCATCGGAACCTTCATTCTCAGGCGTGGCAATAAAGGTAAGCCCTTCGCCTTTCTTAAGGGTGGTCGAACCCATAGCTTCTATGCTTACACTGGGTTTCATGGGGGTGGTCACGGTCATGGTGATCTCGTTCGAAAGGATCTTAGGCGACGAGGCACAGGGATTATCAACCGTAACTACCAGTTGCACCACGTCTTCGTCGTGCAGGTTCATGGCCGTGAAACTTTGTTCGCTTCCGGCATCAACACCGTTCACCTGCCATTTATAAGTTGTTATCGCCGATCTGTTCGTACCGGCATCCAGACGGAAGGTTACCGAAGTACGTTCTTTTACCACATTCGATGGAAAGGCTTTGATCGTAATAACGGGCGACGAAACTGCATTGACCGTAATATTGTTTCCGTTGTCGCCGCCTGTAACATTCGGACCTGAAGCTGTCACTCTCACCCGATATCGTGTCGATGCGGCAGCTTCGCAGGGTATTTTTGCCGCGATCACACCCGTGAGCGAATTTGTTTTCAGTTCGCCGATATTTGTAGGGTTATCGAAATTTCCCGATGCATCCGAAAGTTGTGCCGTAAACACATTATCCGAAGCAAAATCGCCTGTGGCAGTGAACGGAATCGAAATATTACCACATGCGCAGAAGTTGTTCAGGGCAATGTTTTCGGTTCTGATGTCAAACTTCCCCGATGCTATCGTGAAATTATCAACCTGTGCCCAATCGTATAAGTTATTAATGCCTCCCAGTTCAACCGATATGTATTTTCCGCTCAGTGGCGCGGTGAAACTGAAACTTCTTTTTGTCCACTGGCCCAATAGCGGCATATCTCCCTTATATACCATGGTGCCAAGGCTGTCTTTTAAGTCCGAAACGCCTATTTGAATGGGCTGAGGTTGGAAACCCGCACCTGCCTTATCCCAAAAAGTAATGGAATAACTTTTTCCGGCGATCAAAGCCGACGACAACTCCATCGTAATTTTATCGGTGCCGCCTCCGGTCAAAGCCACAAACCACGAACCGTGTTGTGCTGCTCCGCTGTAGGTGGGAGTATTAATAATATCCACATCGCCGTAGGTGCCAAATGCAAAAGTATTCTCCATCATGGTGTTGAACACGGCATTGCTTAAGTTTATCTGGTCCACTCCGAAGGGGGCGGTGGTTTTTTCGAAGTCGCCGTTCAAAAAGCTTTGCGATTGCGATGTCGGTATGCCGGCGAAAAAAACTGTGGTGAGTGCGAAGAGTAATATCAGGCTTTTCATAAACGTTATTTTTATCCAATGATTTCAGTAAATTTTCGGCGATCATTCAGCGTAATGCAAAATTGATTCCGAATACAGTTCTTAGATAAAAAAAACCCGAAATTTCATAAAACCTGAATAAAAAACTTTTTAATCTGGCAGAAAAGAAACGAATAGCCCAATCACCAATCACAAAATGCCAATCACAAATGTCTAATCGCTAACCTGCCCGACTGAAGCCTTTCAGGCGGGTCGCTAATCACCAATCACCAAATAAAATCACTTGATCCCCAGCTTCGTCTTAACATCATCGGGGATGGCATCTTTATGCACCATGATGGAAATGGTTTTCAGGCGCACATAGTTTTCCGACATGAACCAATAGCCTTTATTTCCCTTTTTCTCGCCCCAGGAGTTCTTGGTGAGATAATATTTCACATTATCCTCTCCTTTGGCCAGTCCGCAAATGTGCATCAGGTGGTCGTCGGTAACCGAAAAATCTTCGAAAGCTTTCTGACGGTCGGTTTCGTTTATTTTGGTCTTCTCGTCATCCAGTTTGGCCACGCCGCCGTTGTGCGAAAAGCTCACGTCGTCGCTCACATCGCCGTCCCAGCAAACCGTGTAGCCTTTGTTCACCGAATAATCCATCACCCGCATCAATTCGTCGATGGGGAGGTTATAATAGGGTGCAAACATCCAGTTGTCGGGCAGTTCCAAAACATATTGCGTATACCACGGATGGTGCACATACGAAGTTATTTCAACATAATTTGAGGGGTCGAGGCCCAGCGAGGCAGCATAAGTTTGGGGCGTGTAGCTTTTTCCTTCGTAGCTGAAAGTGGCAGGCATTTTGCCCATATAAACATCCATGATGCTGTCGATGCTGGTTTTCCAGTGTTCGTTGAGCTTGTCGGGCAGGCCTTTGGCGGCCGATTTCATAATGCTGTCCATCACATCATCCATCGTCATCAGTTGATAGGTTTCGGTATGCAGCAAACCGCTGTAGGCTTCTTTGGGCATAGCGCCGTATTCTTTAAACAGATTCATCACATCGTGGGCTTCGCCGCCGGGCCCGAAGTTGCAATGTCCCTGAAATTGGTAATAGTTATAGGCTTTCAGGGGGTATGCTTTGCGCACATAGAACATCTCCGAAAGGTCGGTTTCGCTTTTGCCCATGCGCAGCAGTTCGCTTTCGATGAACGATACCGTGGCAAAACTCCAGCAGGTGCTCGACATGGCCTGATTCTTGGGCGAAGTGGTTTTGAGTTCTTTGGTGATCTCAATTTTATCGTTCTGAGCAAAAAGCTGGATGCTGATGATGCCGATAAAAAGGAACAATATGAGTTTTTTCATGATGGTAAGTATTAACTGCCTGATGTAAGCTAGTGCAAATTTATTAATTTTGCTGAAATGGAAGCAGAAAAAATAGCACGGGAACTGAGGTTTCGCACTTCACGCTCTTCGGGCAAGGGCGGGCAGAACGTGAATAAGGTATCTTCGAAAGTGGAGCTTATATTCGATGCGCAGGCTTCGGCCGCGCTGAGCGACGAAGAAAAGGCGCTGATTACAGCCAAAGCAGCTTCTTTTATCACTGCCGACGGCGCCATACATATTGTTTGCCAGGACGACCGCTCGCAATATATGAACAAAAAGAAAGCCACCGAAAAGCTGATGAAGCTGCTGGAGAAATGCCTGAAACCCAAACGTAAACGCATAAAAACTGCCATACCACCCGAAGTAAACGAAAAACGCATAGCGGAGAAGAAACTGAAAGCAGAGAAGAAAGAGGGGCGGAGGAAGGTGGAGGAGTGAGGAAGTGACCAGAGCCCGCCTGACCGTCGGGCAGGTGAACTTGAGTTGAATTCAGAATTCATAAGGGTTGTTTCTTCGAAACGTTATTGTTCATTTAGCTACGCTGAGCTCCCTTCGGTCGGTTCTTTTGCTTGTTCAAAAGAAACGAACCAAACCTGCCTGACTTCCTAAACGGCAGTTGACGGCAGGCAGGGAAAAGAACAGTCCAAACGAAGCTTCCACGCGCTCTGAAAAAAACAAGAATATCTAAAAAAGTAGTCCGCCTGTCGGCGGAAACGTAAACGCCCCGCCAAAAGTCGGGCAGGCTTTTACGATTTTCTACTATTTTTTTCATTCACAGCCAGCGCCGGCCTGCCGTTTGGACGGGCCGACGCACTTTTTTTCTTCGAAAAAATGAAAAGGTTTGGCTAAGGGCAGGATAATTTGATAATTCAGGAATAATAATAAAAGATTTTCTCGACTCCGCTCGAAAAAGCGAATAAAAAAGGGCGTATGGAATACGCCCCTTGAAGAGTTATGAGAGAATTGATTTAGGAATCGGGGGTGGGGTTGTCGGGAGCGGAGGCAGGTTCGAGGTAGATCTTTATAACTACGGTTTCGCCTGCTTTGATCTCGGTGATGTAAGGCACAGGATTGTAACCATCCAAATAAACAACACCTTGTAATGTACCCGGTTTCAGGCTATCGATATAGTCTTCACCATCTTCGTCGGTGGTGTTGACATAGTTGTTTGCAGGAATAGAGTTTTGAGCGCCTGCAGCGGGTTCGAGGGAACTTTTGATATAAACCAAAAGAGAAAGAGAACCTGTGGTTACTTCGGGATCGCCACCATTTTCGGGATCGTTTTTGATAAGTTTGATAAAGAAGCGAGCCACATGAGTTTGATCGACACCTACTTTGGTCTGAGTGTCGGACTGGAAGGTTTCGTGTTCGGAAGTGATGGTCCAACTGTCGGAAATGAGAGAGAAGAAGCGAGACCAACCTCTTACGGTGGAGTATTTGACAAATGTATCGATACCATTGGTGACGGTTGTTTTTACACCTTTTAGTAACACACCGGTATCGGAATCGGAATATTTGCAAGCGATGGAGATATGACGCTTGTTTAACGGCTTGCCAATAGTGGCTGCAACATCTGCCAAATGAGCGGCATCGGGAAGATAGGAATGAAAAATTTTAACGATATTTTTCATGTGACCCTGGCATTCGAGAACAAAACCATGAATGGCATCGGTGCCCAAAGCTTTGCGTTTTTCGATAGCCTTTTTAGGAGAAGCAAGTATATCATTGTAATCAGTGATAGTGCCAAGCATCTGCGTGAAATCGGCAGGCTTGATGTTGGTGAGAACAGCACTTGCATTTTTCATAATGTTATAGAGTTCCATACAACGGGTGCCAATATTGGCATCATCGAAAGTTGTGATGGATGTGATGGGTACATCAAGAGCTTTTTCGAGCTCTTTACAGTTGGGAGTGATGCTTGCCATAACAGCACCACGTTCGACAAATTTAAAGACACAAAGAACCATAAGGGTTCGGATGAAATCTTTGTTGGAAGTAACAGGTTTAGTTGAGGAGAGATTCAAAGCTTTGGCAGCCTGAAATTTGAGGATACTAGAAGCGAGATTGGCGCGAACCGTTACTGCTTCGGCAATCGGGGTGAGATCAGCATCATATTCGTCGGCAAGGTCGCTTACGCGAAGGACCGCCGCGATTATACGCTCGTCTAATGCATTCATATTGTTTACGGTTTTTAAATTAATAATAATGTTTGTTTAAAATTGATTGTTATTGGGTGTAATAAATTATGAATCAGAGTAATAATATAGGTAAGACTGGTTAAAAACAGGTTCGACATCGTAAAAAATATGTTCACAGTCGTAAAAATTATGTTCAGCGGAAGAAAAAATAGTTTCAGTGAAAGAAAAATTATGTTCAGCAAAAGAAAAAATAGTTTCAGTGAACGGAAAATTATGTTCAGCGAAAGGAAAAATAGTTTCAGTGAACGGAAAAATAGTTTCAGCGAACGGAAAATTAAGTTCAGTGAACGGAAAATTAGTTTCAGCGAAGGAAAAAATAGTTTCAGTGAAAGAAAAATTAGTTACAGTGGAAGAAAAATTATGTTCAGTGAAAAAATAAGAAGAATTAGCGAAAAATACACAAGAGGCAGCAGGTATCATTTGGGGAGATGTACCCGAAAAACTGCCAGAATTGTTGTTATTTTTCATTATAATTTGTTTTATGAAAATGATACCACAAATATAGTATCACTTGAAGCAGAGGTATCATCCGGTAGCAATTATGTAATGGGAGGTTACTCTCAGATACATAAGTGGCATTGTGAGCTACAAGTTTGGTTTTTGAAACGGAACGTTTTTGGAAGGAAAATATGGTGTTTTTCGGAAGAAAAACGACGAAATGTGGTTTTATACTTAAAAAATGAGTTTTTTTAGTTCACTTTTTTGACCGGTATGTTGAAATAGTATTTGATGCATTGTATGAGTTGATCGACGCGATAGCGAGAAACCGGAATGACATGACTTTTGTAATACAGATTATAGTTGAAGAAATAACCCTGATCCATGATGAGTAAATTGATGATAAAGTTAGCATGGCACTGTTTAAAACTATCGGCAGGCAATAAGAGCAGTAATTTGTTTAAACCTATGGGAGCAATTTCGGGAATATCGGCATCGAAATAGATCTTGGTTTTGCGGCCATAGGACTTACAGAAACGAATCAGGGATAGATGTCTGCAAATAATTTTGTTGTTGTAGGTGATGTAGATGCTGTTGTTGTTAATTACTACTTCGTTTGTCATGACTGAAAATATTAAAAAGGTTAAGTTTTAATAAGTTTAACATGCATGATGTTGTTAAAAACATCAGGTAATAAGTATAGTAAAAAATAGTAGCACAAATTTAATATACAAAGCAGCGAAATCAAAGAACAAAAAAGTTAACGGTAGGATAAAAAAAGTTAACGGTAAAATTGGGGGGAAAAATGGAAAAATGGAGGGATGGAAGAATGGAAAAAATGGAGAGGGAATAAAAAATTGAGGCATTATTTAGAAGTTTTTATCAAAAAACAATCTTTTTATTGAAAATAAATGAAAAATACCTAAAATTAGGTAGAAATTATGAAATCTACTAGTTATATATTTGGCAAATTATTTTTTTTAAGACAAATATTAATATAAAATTAAACAATTATGAAAAGCAGAAACAACTTCGTTAATTTTATGATCAGTAAAATGAGCATCATGCTTATAATTTTATTAAGCACCGCAATTGTAGGCAATGCAGCAAACCGGAAAACTATAAGTGGTTTGCCCGGCAAACCGGAAACAAATGATACGGTTTATCCGCTTCTGCTTACGGTAACGCCTTATGTTTATCCAAATGGATATAATGTAAGTTGTTTTGGTTTTAAAGACGGTAGTATTAATTTGACCGTTAGCGGTGGAGTGCCACCATATATTTATACATGGAGTGAAGGAGATTCAACGAAAGATATTGGTAGTTTGGCAGCAGGATATTATAAAGTGGTAGTGACGGATGCTGACAGTAATGAAGCAGAGGCAGAGATAACGCTGACACAGCCTAATCAATTACAGCGGCTCAGTATTAATGGTGTTGTGCATAAATATCCTAATGGATTTAATGTTACCTGCTATGGCTGTACGGATGGAAGTATCGATGTGAATGTGTGGGGCGGATCGGGAGCTTACTATTATCAATGGCAGGATGGGCCTGTTACGCAAGACCGAACAGGACTGGGAGTGGGCCAATATGCTATAATAGTTAGAGATTCGAGCGTGTGTGCCATGGGCGACCAGGCCAATATGGGGTTTACCGTTAGAGAACCCCAACAAGGCTCTCTACAGGTGAATTTAACAGTAAATGCTTATCCGAACGGATATAATGTTAGTTGTTTTGGAGAAAAAGACGGTAGCATCAGTTCGATTACAACAGGAGGAACACCACCCTATACCTATAAATGGAGTACGGGAGAAACAACAGCGAATATCAGCAATACGGCTGCGGGCTATTATGAAGTGTATGTTAAGGATGCCCATCAGATAATGACGGGTGCCGGAATCACATTAACACAACCCAAACCGTTGAATGAATTGAAAGTGGATGGGACTGTTTATACTTACCCAAATGGATACAATGTTAGCTGCAACAGTTGTTTTAATGGCAGTATCGATGTAACTGTTACTGGTGGATCGGGATCATATCTTTATCAATGGAGAGATAGCGTTACAACCGAGGATAGAACCGAATTGGGAGCAGGAGAATATGTGGTTTTTATAAAAGATGCCAGTGAATGTAGTAATGAAAAAGAATATCGTTTAGATTTTGAAGTGAAAGGAGCTCCGATTGATGGTTGGTCGATGGATGGAAATGAAGGAACCGACCCAGAAACGCAATTTTTAGGGACAACAGATTCGGCAGATTTTGTTTTGAAAACTAATAATGTTGAGCAATTGAGGTTAAGTCCTTCGAGTGACTCAACAGGTATAGGATTAGTTTCGATGACAGGTGATGGAACCGTAACGAATAATTTTTCGGTAGGAAATACACTGAATGTTACGGGAAATGTTTCTACAGCAGGGAAAATACTTACTAATAGAATAACATCACTTGATAGTATTCTTTATTTGGGTGATAGCTCTATAGCATATCTTTCTTCATTGAATAGGTTATATGCAGATGGAATAGGATCAATTAAAGGAATGGGATTGGGAGCGAATTCAACCGGTAAAGGTATTAATTCACTTGCATTAGGAGGTTATTCTATTGCTTATGGCGGAAATAGTATTACTATTGGAAATATGGTATATGCTGACTATAGTGCTTCAAATAGTATCGTTATGGGGTCAGGCGTAAGTACATCTAAATTGTTTTCTAATTACAACAAACCGAATACTTTAATGATAGGTTTTAACAGTGATATCCCAACTTTATTTGTAGGGACATCCGTTGGAGTTGGTACAACAGGAAATATAGGGATTGGAACCACAACACCTAAAGATAAACTGCAAATAGGTGATGGTATAGGCAGTATTACATTTGGTTCGGCTCTTTGTAGTGAGGCAGGTTATTTGACGGGATACGAAGGATTTAATGCAAAAAGAGCCCGGACTAATGATAATAGTGCCTCAACATGGCAGTTTAATACTAATTCTGCAAATTCCGGCGGCGGTGTTATTACTGCTGATGTAACAGGAAGTATTATGTTAATACCCGTTAAATCAACAGGCAGCGACTTTACCTTGACCGATGAACAGCTATATAAAAGAAGAGTTGTACAAATTGGAGCAGGAACAATATCAACTGAAGGGAATTTAGACGGTGCATATATGATGGTAAACGGAAAAATAACAGCTAAAGAAATTGAAGTTTCTTTAGATAATTGGTGGGATAATGTTTTTGAGAAAAACTATAAATTAACACCTCTGGCAGAAGTTGAAAAATATATAAACGAGCATAAACATTTACCGGATGTGCCATCGGCCAATGAAGTTAAAGAAAAAGGTGTTAATGTAGGTGAAATGGATGCTACATTGCTGAAAAAGATAGAAGAACTTACCCTTTATACGATTGAAATAAGCAAGCAGGTGGAACAACTAAAAAAAGAAAATGAAGAATTGAAAAAAGCTATTATAAATAAATAAGGTAGGAGGAAATATGAAAAGAACAATATTTTCCGGAACTTTGCTATTTTTTATATTTTGTAAAGCAATAGCTCAAAGTCCAATGCCTTGTACTCAGATTACATCAAGTAATTATAGTAGTTATGGGAACTATATTTCATCTGGTTCCTGTTTACAGGTAGGTAATGATTTGCCGAATTATGTTACAATAGCTGGCAATAATTATAAAGAAATGAAAGCAGGACAAAATATTACATTCTATCCAAATACTCATATAAAACCAACAGGTAGCGGAGTTTTTCATGCCTATATCCAGAAAAGTAATGTAGATGTTGTATGGATAGAGCCTGTAGCAACTGTTGCTATAGTTGGAAGATATGAAAAACTTGAACTAGGGCTTAAATTGCCAGAATTAATTACTACCAGAATTAATGATTTTTGCAAATTAAATGATGAAACTGGAATAAATCCTTATGATTATAATCAGATTTCAATTAAGGCAACATTTACTTCACCGACAGGAATTATAAGACCAATCGATGGGTTTTTTTATAGAGATTTTACTGAAGAGGGACCCCATAGTACCGTTCCTGAAGAATGGCACGGTTGGTGGCAAGAAAATTCGACAGATTATCCATGGCGGATACGGTTTGCTCCAGACGAAATCGGGCAATGGGCAGTATCAATACAAGCAAATTGCCCTAATTATAATTTAAATACTACTTTAAACTATACTTTTGAATGTAGTGAAAGTGATAACCCCGGATTTCTACAAATTGGTCAAAATAATAATCAATTAAAATTTAGTGGTAGCGGTAATAGCTTTTTTGCAGTTGGTGCGAATTTGACTTGGTTGAAATATTCTAGCACTTGTGATATAAGCGAGATACCATTTGGACCGATGGAGGTTAGTACTCTTATTGATTGGATGAATGATGTTGCTGCAAATGGAGGTAATTATGTTCGAATTCTGATGACACCAGCTGAATTAGGAATTGAATGGGAACGATTGGGAGTTTATGATCAATATACAGAATATAATGGGTTAACTCATAATCGCCAAGAACGAGCATGGGAACTTGATCGTATTTTTAACCACGCAAAAGAATTGGGACTATATGTTCATTTAGTTGTTGATTTTTCAATGAAAAATGCGGAGGGTGGCATACCACCCTATTATTTATGGGGCAATCACCCATACAATAAAATAAAAAATAATAATCAAACAAATTGCACTAATCCTAAAGATTATTTAACTGATGTAGCGGCAAAGGAATTTGTAAAACGTAGAAATCAATACATAGTTTCAAGATGGGGCTATGCTACAAATCTGGCAACTATTGAAATAATAAACGAGGTTGATTGTATTGGAGCTATTTATACAAACCCGGCCACGGAGACATATCTAGGCGATGATAATGCTTCCTTTAGAAGTGATATTTATAATTGGTCCTCAGAAATTTCAACACATATTAAATCACTTGACCCATATTTATTAACCACAATGAGTTATGCTAACACACAAATAAATGATTTTTCTTTTCTTAATGTGGATATTCTTGCTTCTCATGGTTATAACTTTAGACCATTTAATGATGGTGTTTTAGATAAATATAATTATTTGAATAATACCATTTACAGTTACACAAATAAACCACGTATTTTTGGTGAAATGGGACCTGACTTTCGTATTACAAAATGTGATAATGGCGTTACATTACATAATGATTTGTGGGGTACTGCAATGATGGATTGTTATGGAGCAGGGTTAAATTGGTGGTGGGATGGTGCAATTCACCCTAATGGTACATATACCGAATTTAATCGATTATCCCAATTTATGAGTACTATAAATTTTGAGGACAAAAATTATGTTCATAAAGAATATCATAATGTAAATATACCTCCTCCTTTGAGTACTGACAATGAAAATCATATAAATAGTGATTACGATGCATATTATATGATAAGTGATGATGGTGATGAAGGTTTTGGCTGGTATCACAATAGAAGTATGGTTTGGAAAAATTTTTTAAATATTAATGCTAATTGTTACGGAGATTTATTAGATTCTTGCAGTATTTATGCGCCTTATTCAGCTCCTACAGCATTAAATGAAGAAGAAATTTGGATTAATGGAGTTGATTGGTGTCATGATTATGATATCTATTGGTATTATACTACCGGAACCAATACTGATTATTTCAGACATGATGTAAAATGTTCAAATTGTTTGCCAGGTACACACATACTTAAAATTAAAACGCCCGGTACAAATATAGACTATAAAGATTTTACTTTCAAATTCAAAAAAAATACAGATAAATCAAAAAATATTGATACAACCGGAAATCCAAATACAAACCAGGATACTATTATATACAACAATAATTTAATTAAAATATTCCCTAACCCAAGTACAACAGGCATCTTTACTATTGTATATGATGTTAATTCTAATAGTAAATATGACATTTTTGTTTACGATGCGATTGGTAGATTAATTTTAAATAATGAAAATATTATTTTCCCATATAATTTAAAGCTAGATGACAAAATTAAAGGTATTTTTACAGTAAAAATTATTTCAAAAGATAATATTGTTTATGAAAAAATCATTTATCAATAAATCAAAGCTGATAATTACTTTTATTTTAATATTTTTTTCTTCTTTTTATGTAAAAGCTCAGGAAAAATCTAAATGGAGTATTGGTTTTTCAGCTATGCCAGAATATTGTTTTAGAATACTTGATAATTCAAAATATGCTAAAGCAAATAATAATAAAATTAATTTGGACCGTTATAAATATGGATATACAGTCGGTTTGCTGGTAAAATATGATTTTACTGAAAGGATTTCATTACAAAGTGGGAGCTATTTGGCAGATTATGGATATAGAACTAAAGACCATGTTGATAAAATAGCTTATTCTTTTTCAAAATATCCCCCTTATACTGTCTATTATAATAATGTAGATAATTATTCCATTTTTCATTTTCATAGCATTAATTTCCCATTTCTTTTTAAGTATAAAATGATAAATAAAAAGCACTTTTATTGGGATCTTGGATTGGGTTTTGCATTGAATGTTTTTTATTATGAAAAAGAAATAAATTATATAAAAAATTCTTCTACTGGAGATTGGGAAAAGAATACCAATAATGATACTTATTCTGCTCCCCATCCTAATTTCTTCGGAAAGATAAATACTACTTTAGGTTATAAATTAAAAAGAATAAGTATTAATTTAGATTTGGATTATTCTTTATCTGCATTTGATGATAGCGACGGTAGATATTATTATGGTTTTGGTACAGGAATAGAAATGATATTCAATTTAAACAAAAAAATCAAAAAATAGAAAATCTATATTATAAAAACATGAAAAACAAAACAGCAATAATTTTAATGTTATGCTTATTCAGCATAAAACTTGCCAGTGGGCAAAACCAATGGGTTTCGCAAGTGTCGGGAACCAGCGCATTTTTAACTTCGGTGTATTTTGTTACGGCTGATACCGGATATACATGCTCGCAGGGAGGTATTTTATTGAAAACCGTAAATGGAGGCGCTAACTGGAATCAGGTGGGCACAGGTCCGGAGGGCGCTTTATGGTTTTTGAATTCACAAAAAGGTTTCGGACAAGGAGAAACCGATCTGTTAATTACACAAAATGGCGGAACAACCTGGACAAGTTGCTTCTCGAACCCCAATGCCACTCCACCTGTAGGAATATCTTTTCCCAATCAAACTACAGGCTATGGTATTACCTGGTCGACAGGTCTGGATAATTATGTGATAAAAACAAACAATGGTGGATTATCGTGGGATACTATATACAGGTATAGTTATGGAGCAACCTTATTTACTGC
>CAIWKO010000024.1 GCA_903913285.1 uncultured Bacteroidales bacterium
ATAGAAGTTGAAGCTATAAAAAAGAAACTTGCTAATCAGGATAAAAGTATTGAACTTGTTTTTAGTTATCTGGATGAGCTACTGGAAAAACATGAAAAAACCAAACCAAGAAAAAAAATTGGTTTTTAGAAACACAGATTAAATTGAGGAGCCAAAATGGTAAAGCCAACTTTTTTATTAAAGGCAGGAGTTTTATTTTGAGCGCGTAGAGGAAATTTGAAGAAAAAGACACAGCTTAAGCTAAACTGGAGGATGATTGAATTTATGAAGGCACGGGGAAAACATTTCCCCGCGAGCTGGGCTGGGGTGCCAAAATGGTATAGCCAAAATCTTTATTATTAAGATCTACCTTGAGGTATTTTTTGTTTTACTTTTATGTTGTTGTTTTCTATGTTTACAAAACTTCCATAAACCCAACCAATTTTACCATTATAATTTATTTTATACCATCGATCTATATTACCATTTATATTTTCCCAATTACCGTTTTCAATAATTACGCAAACATCTCCAGTATTTAGCTGAAACATTACACTTGCTTTTAAATTTGGTAATGCACGGATATTGACTTTACTGCCATTTATTGTCAATTGCATAGCTTTATTTGAAGATGTTACTTCTGGATTTTCACTAGAAGCACCTATATTTTTTTTTGAATTTTTCTTTTCATAAATAGATGTTATTTTGAAATCAGTATTTAATGTTACATCCATTGTTATATCATATTGTTGAAAATTATCAGTTTCTTTCTTTTTAAGTAAAAAAACAGCGTTATATATTAAAGTATAAGAAGCAGGCTTTTTTGAGATTGAGAGACTATTATAATCAACAGTTAATTGCTGAAAAGGGTATTTTTTTAAGTAGATGAAAAAATTTTCAACTACTTTATCGGGAGAGATATTATATGAATCGTAATATCTTTCAACAGGATTTGAAAAATATTCTTTAAGTTTATCATATTCTTTTGATTGTATAATTGAATAATATTCCTTAAGCATTGTTGTTATTTTAGAATTTTCAATGATTGCAAATGATGAATCTTCAGCTGCATTTTTCGCTTCTTTTATTGAGTCTTTCTGTTTAATTTTTTTATATGCTTCATCAGCATACCAACAATTTGAGCTATATTCATCTATAAATGCTTGATAAGCATGAGATGTATTTTCACTTTTTGCTTTTTCCCAAGCTCTTTTTTCTGTTAGAAAAGGAGGAATTAAAATGGAACAAAGTATAATTATCATTACAAAAAAAGATACAATTGACCATATTATTATTTTCTTTCTTTTCTTAATTATTACTTTTCTAATATTATCTAATAATACTTTATATTCTTTATTATCAGGATATAAATAAAGTGCTTTTTCAATATTTTCTTTTGAACAAGTGATTTCTTTAGCATTGAATTTATCTTTAGCGAATTCAAACAATTTATCTGCTAAGATTTGTTTAGAAATATTGCTTTTATTCAATAGATATGCCTCATTATAAGAATTTATTGCATTATCAAAGTTTTTTTGTTCAATATTTAAATTACCTTGAAATATCAAAAGTTCTTCAAGTAATATTCTCTCTTGATTATTTAAATTGTTTACAAGCAAAGCAATATTTATTCCCTGAATCCTTGATAACAATCGTTTATCATAGGGGCTTAGTTTAAATAAGGCATAAGAATAAAAAAACAGTGCTTTATTTTTATCATCATCATTTTTAAGTTTTATCAAAATCGCACCAAGTAATTCACATGCTTTTCTATAATCATTTTCCATACATGAATTTATGCCAACTTCAAATTGAGCCATGACATTATCAGGTGCAACTTCAAGCACCTTTTCTAAAGCTTCCAGAGTTTCTTTTTCGTTATTTAATTTTAGTAATATTTCGGATTTTTTTATTAAAGCATACTTGTCGTTAGGCTTAATTTCTATAAAACGATTCAAATAAACCAATGCCTCTTTTTCTTTTTCAGATTTGAAAGCAATTTCAGACAAATCTTTCAATAATACTAAATCTAACGGATTACTATCTAATAATTTTTCGGCAATCTTTGCAGCATCTTCCAAGTTACCAACTTTTTCATACGATTTATAAAGTAATTCGTTAGCGAAAGAATCGTTTTTATCAATCACCAAAATTTTATTCAAAATATCTATAGCATCAGTATGTAGTAGCTTGTTGTAAAGAAATTGAGCATATTCCTTCAATATTTCAGTATTGAGAGGATTCAACATGATTTTATCTTCAAACACTGACCTTTGAGCGATGTCCTCTGAACTTAATGTTGATGTTAATTTACTACCACAATTTTTACAATAATTTTTCTCGTCAGGATAAGAAAAATCACATTTTGGACATTTTTTCATAAAATTAAATTAAAAAAAAATTAAATTTTGGTGCCACAATGTTCACAAAATTTATCAGTGTCATTATTATTTAGCTCAATTCCACAATTACCACAAAATGTTTTTTTAATATTGATAGTTTGAGTAGATTGCCTAGTATTGGACATGTGTAATAAATCAAATAAAGCAAAAATCATATAAAAAAAAGAGGCAATAGTAAAAATTATTAAGCCATATTGGGGAATAACGTCTATATGGCCTGTAACACTTCCATAACTGGAATTATAACTACTAGTACCTTGTATTCCAGACCATCCCAAGATATGAGCTAAGCCTAATATAAAGGTTATCACGCCCGGTATAAATGCCCATTTAATTTTAATAATAAATAAAATACAGGCAACAATTGCAATTAATAATCCTAGAATACCATCTCCAAAATAAATACCAGAAATACCTCCACTGTTATAGCTTCCGTTATAATTACCATAGCTAGATGAATAATGAGCAGAACTTGATGCTGCTACCCATGGTAGAAAAACAGATATTACTGTTATTAATGCTAAAATAATACCAAAATAATTAACCTTCTTCTCAATGGTAATATCTTTTTGTTGTTTATCCCCATTATCATTAATAGGACTTTCGATTTCCAAAATATTGGTAATATTATCTTGCTCCATAATTATTTTTGTTTTTTAAAAAGAACAAATAGAAAAATGCTAAGTGTTATATCAGCTATTATATATCCTATTATAATAAAATATGTAGGCGTATTGATACCAAATAATTCTCTAGAATTACCATGTTTGGCAACAAAAATCAAATCACTTAATCCCCAGATTATTGGAATCAAAGAACCTATAAATGCCAGTAACGTTGCAGTTTTTAATTTCATAAGTTTATTTTATTTATACATATATTACAGGTTCTTCAAGATAGTTAAATCCAATGGTTTTTTTTAGAGAAATCAACAAGTTGTGATTGAGTAAATGTATTTACAACTATATTATTTTGGATTAAATTATAACAAACTTCGTTCGAATTACTGATGTAAATAGATTTATAAGTTTTAGTGTTTTTACTTACTATCTCTAATTTATAACCTAAGCATTCTAATGCATATTTAGCTTTATCTAGTTCAATATTTTTCATAACTTAATTGTCTTGTCAAATTCATCAGAAGTTATTTCTTCTAAAACAACATTTGCATAAATTTGCCATTCACCATCTTTCTTGTTAAAAGTTAAATTTCTTGTTTTTACTTTGAAACAGCCTTTTTGTCCATCTTCCTCCTTTAGGAAACCAATATAGTCACCTACATGAGGAATATCAGATAAACTTTCTGTCACAATTTCTTTTTCATTAAGCCGCTCATCATATGGCCTTTGTGCTTCGACATTGAATTGTTGAAATTCAATTCTAACTTTAGTTGGAGTAATTTTCATAATATACTCTTTTTTAAATTTTGCTTACTCTTTATAATAGCTTTTCGGCATCTGCTTTTGTTTGTGCATATAAAAAAAAACAGCGTGGCCAATTGCCACCGCTGTTGAGGCCCGACCAAGAGCCCTGTTACAGATAAAGCAACGACCACGCTTTCGCATGGCGTCTTGCTTACTATCCTGTAACATGTTATAAATTGGTCGATTTCAACAACAGAATTTGGCTAAACGCTATATTTTATTGGTTTTTATGCTACATTTTTATAAATTTGGTTTTAATTTTTGTTATAATTTGATTGTAAAGGTAGTAATTTATTAATTGGATTTTAAAATGGTGAGAAAAACTTTAAAAATATTTTATAGTTGAATTACAATTTTTGAGATGTTAAAGGATGATGGGATTATTCATCTTTTTTGAAACCGATGCGCCTGCGCTGGCTTTGATCGATTTGTTGTTTGTCTTTTTGTAACAGGTAGTTAATTGCCTCATAAACATCATTAAATTGCTTGTTGTATCGCGATTCAATTTCTTTGAGTTTATCGTTTAATTCCTTGTAGTTTAAACAAATTGCTTTAAAGCAATAAAAGCTCTAACAATTGCAATACTTGTTTTTCTTGCTTTCTTACTTTTTAATATATTTGCCAACATAGCTACTCCATGCTCAGAAAATGCAAAAGGTAATTTTCGGTTGCCACCCCATCTTGACATCACAGTTTGTGATTTCAAGTTAGCATCACTTATATTATCAATATTTTCGGGTTCTGATATTAGGATTTGTGATAATATGATTTCCCATTCTGTTTTTGAAAGCCGGAACATAAAATCAATTGGAAAAACGTCCAAATTACGTTTTACAGCTTGATTTAATACACGTGTTTCTACTTCATAGAGTTCGGCAAGATCGAAATCGAGCATTACTTTTTGTCCTCTAATTTCGTAAATTTTGTTCTGAATAATTTGAAGTTCCATGTATGTCTTATGATTTAAATTTTACCCTTAACAATACTGATTAAAAGTAACAAGGACAAAATTAATGAATAATAATTGGTTTTGGGCCTGAATAAAAAAATTTGAAAAAATCCAACCTTCAGAATTACTTCAAGAAATGTGTTGATTGGAAGGTTGTTTTGATAAAGTAAGAAGGATGATTGTTCTGATAAAAATATAATAAATTCAAAGTATGCAGCGTATTATGAAGGATAAATTCACGAATTTATCCTACGGCGGACAGGACATGTCCCGCTTTCGTTCGAGACGCTTCGCTCCTCAGGATGACGCGGGACGGCTGCCAATGACAAGTTTTTATTACAAATAGCAAATCAACTATTTAAGAATGCCTAAATTTTGGATGGGCCGACTTCTCCGCCAAAGGGCGGACAGGGACACGCTGTTCAATAATTATTACATAAAGTGATTTTTGGAAGAACAGCGGCTCAGCCTGACCCCTTATAATTTTCATTGAATGTTAGTTTTGGGCGCAGCCTAATTATCCCATGTATGATCTCAAATTAGATGCTGTAATCACCAAATTAATGATTCTGTTTAGTTGCAATTGTGTATTTTTGTTCATCGAACTTATCGTCATGAAAATCCAACCCATCCTACAGGATAAACCGCCCTACCAAAAGTTTCTCTACTTTCTTTTCATCGTGTTCGCGAGTTTGATTCTGATAAATCTCCTGGGTTTGCTCATCGCCATACCTTTCTATGGCCGTTCGTTTGCAGATAGTTTTTCCGGGGGCTACGATTTTTCGGACGCTATAACCCTTTCGAAACTAAAATACCTGCAAATTGTAAATCAGTTTGCCATGTTCATAGTGCCGGTGCTGCTGTTTGCCATGTTTAGCGGCAACAGCATTTCGGGCTATTTAAAACTCAACACCAAAGCCGCGCCGGTTTCGCTGCTTTTGGCTGCAGGGGTTATTATTGCGGGCTTGCCCTTGCTCAACTGCATCACCCAATGGAATGCCGGCATGAGCTTCCCCAAAGCCTTTTCGGGCATTGAACACTGGATGCGCACCTCCGAAACCCTGAACGACAACCTCACTACTGCATTTCTGGGCACCACGTCGGCGTGGGGTTTTGTGGTCAACCTGCTTATGATGTCCATTTTGCCGGCCATAGGCGAAGAACTGTTTTTCAGGGGCGTTGTGCAGCGCGTGTTTGCCGAATGGTTTCGCAACATACATGTGGCCGTAATTGTAACGGCTTTTATATTCAGCGCCATCCATTTTCAGTTTTTCGGATTTGTTCCGCGATTTTTGCTGGGCATGTTTCTGGGCTACGTGTTTTACTGGACCGGGAGTTTGTGGGCGCCCATCATGGTACATTTCATCAACAACGGCCTGGCGGTTTGCGTGGCGTTTTTGGCTGCCAGAGGTCTGGTGAACCAAAACTACAACACCTTCGGCAGTTCCGACAATGTCTGGGTGATAGTGCTCAGCACCCTGACGATTTCGGGCATGATGCTGCTGTTATACAAATTTCGCCGCAACAATAAAGCTTTGGTTTAGAGCCCTCGCGCCTGTTTATTAACGATGCCGTGTGAGTAACTCAAAAACGGGCACTGTTTTTCACGCGCGTTTACAGATTAATTTTAGTTCACTTTTTCAGAAAACTACCTGTATATGGCAAAAAAAATCAAAACCGGCGAAAAAAAGATCTTTGTGTTGGACACTTCCGTGATCATCTATAACCACAATGCCATCCGCAATTTCGACAACAACGATGTTGCAATTCCCATCACCGTTCTGGAAGAGTTGGATAACTTTAAAAAAGGCAACGACATCAAGAATTTCGAGGCGCGCGAATTCACCCGCATCATCGATACCCTTTCGGCCAACTATTCGTTGCAGGATTGGATACCTATTGATACCAAAGGCGGCGGCATGTTTAAAGTAGAGATGAACGGCAAAAAAGGCGACATCGATGCCTGCAAAATATTTGGCGACGACAAACCCGACCACCGCATACTAAACGCCACCCTCTCGCTCATAAAAGACAATCCCGACAAAAAAGTGATACTGGTAACCAAAGACATCAACCTGCGGCTCAAGGCCAAATCGTTGAATATAGTTGCCGAAGATTACGAAACCGGGAAGATAAAAGACATCGATTCGCTCTACACCGGCAAAACCCTTATCGAGGGCCTGCACAGCGAGATCATCGAAAAAATTTACAACACGGGGTTTTGCTTGCCCGAAGATGTTGGCATAGTTGATCCCATCCCCAACCATTATTTTATACTAAAGAACACCAAAAGTTCGGCGCTCACCTTTTTTAACCCCTTGAACGGGCTGATAGAGCGCATCGAAAAACGTTCGGCGCTTCGCATCAATCCGCGCAATGCCGAGCAGGTGTTCGCGCTGCACGCCCTTTTGAATCCTGCCGTGAAACTCGTCACCCTGCAGGGCATAGCCGGAACCGGAAAAACTTTGCTGGCGCTGGCCGGAGCTTTAGAACAGAAACGCGATTTCCGCCAGATATATCTGGCCCGCCCGGTGGTGCCCCTGAGCAATAAAGATCTGGGGTTTTTGCCCGGCGACATACAGTCGAAGCTCAATCCGTACATGGAACCCTTGTTCGACAACCTGAAAATGATACAACATCAGTTCGACGAACGCGACAAGGAATTCAAAAACATCACCGAAGCGGTTGATAAAGATAAGCTGGTGATCACTCCGCTTGCTTACATCCGTGGCCGCAGCCTGTCGAACATATTTTTCATAGTCGACGAAGCTCAAAACCTCACGCCTCACGAAGTAAAAACCATTATAACCCGAGCCGGCGAAAACACCAAGATCGTGTTCACGGGCGATGTGCATCAGATCGACACACCGTATCTCGACTCCGAAAGTAACGGACTCTCGGTGTTGATCGACAAGATCAAGCATCACCCGATTTATGCTCACGTGCAGTTAGAAAAAGGCGAGCGCTCGGAGCTGGCAAATTTGGCCGGCGAACTTTTATAACAGCGTTTTATGGAATTGTATTATCGCAGTTTCGGTGAAGGCAAGCCTGTCGTAATACTTCACGGTTTGTTGGGCATGTCCGATAACTGGATGATGCCTGCCAAACAACTTGCCGAAAACCACAGGGTGATACTTCCCGATCTGCGCAATCATGGCAATTCGCCCCATTCCGATACGTTCGATCTGCAGTCGCTTGTCAACGATATCGCCGAACTGATAACCACGCTCGGGCTATCATCGGTCGCCCTGATCGGACATTCGCTGGGCGGCAGAATTGCAATTTCGCTGGCGCTTCAACAGCCCGCCCTGATTGAAAAACTTGTTGTTGTTGATATAGCCCCGCGAAAATATTCGGGCAACAAGAGCATAGCCAATTTGCTCATCGCGATGAGCAAGGTCGATTTCGCGAAATACACTGCCCTGTCCGATATCGAAAACTTTATTGCCCGCTTTCTCCCCGATGTTCGCGTGAGGCAACTGGTCCTGAAAAACATCAAGCGTCTGGCCCCGGGTGTGTTTGGCTGGAAATGCAACTTCGAGGTTATCGTGGCCCATGTCGAAACTTTGATGAGCCCGGTGTTCGAAGAAAGCGAATTCCGCAAACCCACCCTGTTCCTCAAAGGGGGCCTGTCGGATTTTATTTTACCGGAAGATTTTAAGACGATCTTACACTATTTTCCGTTGGCCGAAATTCACACCCTGCCAAATGCCGGCCATTGGCTGCACGTTGACGAACCTCAGCTTTTTTTGGACGAGGTCACTGCTTTTTTACCAAGCTGAGGAAGGGATTTCCATTGCAGCGTTTTGATCAGGTGATCTATGTCTTTCTTGATAAAATCGATTACGGGCAATAGCGAATCGTTGTTTGGCAAGAAATTAAAATAGAGGGCTCCGCGCATAAAATGATGCACGCTGTCGGTCACGCAAAACTGGTAGGTCGATGCCACCCCGGTGCCTGTAATATCGTAGATCAAACCATACACTGCATGGGCATCGTTGTGAATAATAATAGGCTCAATATCGTTTGCCTTGGCAATATGTTTGTTGGCAAAGCTCCGCGAATCTTCGAAATACTGAAATAAAATGCTGTCGCTTGTAACGGCTTTATAACTTAAGTGCAGGGTTCCTTTATATTTCGGGAACTGCAGATTTATCCAGTTCCGTTCGGCGTATCTGTTCGGGTCGGCTTCAATAACAGCATACTGAGGATATTCAAAGCTATAGGGATAAATACTGTCCAACAATCTGTATTTCTTTTCAGGAAGCGCTATCCTGAAATAGCCGCGGGGTTTCGGAATGTAATCATTATTGGTACAAGCCGAAAAAACGAACGTAATTATAATAAATGCAATGCCAATTAGGGGTTTATTCTTCATCCTGATCATCATTCAAAGGGTTAATACTAACTTTTACTTTCTTAATTCTTCTGCTATCCGACGATTCAATAGTAAAAGTAATGAATTTATATTCTATCATCTGATTTTTTTGCGGGATGCTTCCTGTAATTTCCAGTATCAGGCCGGCAATTGACTCTGCTTCGCCTTTCACATCATCAAAAATGGTATTGCTGATATTGATGATCTTGAAAAAATCGTTTAACGACGTTTTCCCTTCAAAGATATAGTTATTATCATCGATCTTCGTGAACATCACATTCTCGTTTTCTTCGTCAAACTCATCATTTATCTCACCAACGATCTCCTCGATAATGTCTTCCATGGTAATAATTCCTGATGTTCCGCCATATTCATCCGCCACGATAGCAATATGTATTTTCTTCTCTTTGAATTCCGAAAGCAGGTCGCTGATCTTTTTATTTTCAGGAATAAAGTAAGGAAGCCTGATCAGGTTTTGCCATTCAAAAGTATCATTTTTATCCAGATACATCAGGAGGTCTTTAATGTGCAATATTCCGGATACATTGTCGAAAGTTTCTTTATAAACGGGTATTCTGGAAAAGCCCGAATCTTTTATCATTTTAAGCAGATCGGTGAAAGGAGTATCAATTTCAACAGCAAAAACATCGATGCGGGGTTTCATCACACCCGAAACTTCGGTATCGCCGAATTTCACGATACCATCTAATATTTTGCGTTCCTGCTGTTCTGTTTTTTCGTCTGAAGTAATTTCAATAGCATTTGAAAGATCGTCGAAACTGAGATTTTGTTTCTTATTGGCGATCTTCTTCTCCATTAATCGGGTCGATTTCACCATGATGAAACTCAGGGGATGAAAGATCTTTACCAAAATAATCATCGGTGAAGCCATTAAATTGGCAAACGCAAGCGGTCGTTGATTTGCATATATTTTTGGCAACATCTCTCCAAACAGCAGTATCAGCGACGTTACAACCACAAACTCGAGCAGAAAACTTAAGATGAAGTGGTTCGTAAGGTCAAATAAATGGATGGTGATGTAGGTAGAAATAATGACAATAGAAATGTTCACAAAATTACTGGAGATTAATATGGTGGCCAATAATCTCTGTGGCTGGCTGAGGAGCTTGATAATTTTGGTGCTGCTCGACTTTTTGTCGTTTTTGATCTCGTCAAGTTGTTTCGCATCTATAGAAAAATACGACATTTCAGACCCGGAAATAAGGGCGCTCAATATTAATAATATGATAAGAAGAACAAAACCAATAACAATTCCAAAGGTTATTGGTTTTATTACGCTCAGAACGATTGAAATGATTATTACGTTAAGCAAATCCATTCAGGATTTATGTAAAGATTAGTTTATTAAAACGGCAGATCGTCGCCTTCATCTTTTAAAGGTTCAGGAGGCGACTGGGTGTCGGGAGATTCAGGAGCCATATCACGTGATTCTCCATCTCTTTTTACGCCAAGCATGGTCATGTTTTCGGTTTCAATTTCAGTTATATATCTGGTTTGACCGTCTTTTTCGTAGGTTCTGGTTTTTATTTTACCTTCAATATAAACCAACTGACCTTTTTTCAGGTATTTTTCAACAACGTCGGCCAATCCTCTGCGAACAACAATATTATGCCATTCGGTAGCATCTGTTTTTACTCCTTCTTTGTTTTTATACGTTTCCGTGGTTGCTAATGAGAATTTTGCGACCTTATTAGGTCTGCTTGGGTCATTAGAATTTTCAAAAGATCTGACTTCAGGGTCTTTGCCTAAATGTCCAACCAGAATTACTTTATTTACACCAGCCATATTTTTACTATTTATGAATTTATAACAAATTTAAACAAAAAATTAATATTAATAAGCTCGGGCAAAAATAACTTTTTGGGTAGAAGGTTTTCCCGAATAAACACATTTTCCATTTTCCAACTGATTATCTAATGGAATGCATCTGATTGTAGCCTTGGTTTCATCTTTTATTTTTTGTTCCGTTTCAGGAGTTCCATCCCAATGAGCATAAATAAAACCACCTTTGGTATCGAGCAGGTTCTTAAAATCCTCCCAATTTTCGGCGTAATTTGTATTGTTGAAATTAAAAGTCTTGGCTTTTTGAAAAAGATTGATCTGAATTAACTCGAGCAGATGTTCGACTTTATTTTCAATATCTGTAAGCTGATACGAAGATTTTTCCAAGGTATCACGTCTGGCAACTTCAATAGTTCCGTTTTCCAAATCGCGTGAACCTATAGCTAAACGAATCGGAACGCCTTTAAATTCGTATTCTGAGAATTTCCATCCCGGAGTTAGAGAATCTCTGTCGTCAAATTTTACCGAAATCCCTTTTGCTTCAAGTGCTTTTTTAATGGGGAGAGCTTTTTCGGCAATGATGGCAAGTTGTTCGGGAGTTTTAAATATGGGGATTATCACCACTTGAATAGGAGCAAGTTTGGGAGGAAGAACCAGTCCGTTATTATCAGAGTGAGTCATGATCAATGCACCTATAAGGCGTGTAGAAACACCCCATGATGTTGCCCATACATATTCAAGTTTATTTTCTTTGGTCAGGTATTTCACATCAAAAGCTTTAGCGAAATTTTGGCCTAAGAAATGTGATGTGCCTGCCTGAAGTGCTTTCCCATCCTGCATCAGAGCTTCAATACAAAAAGTTTCAAGTGCTCCTGCAAAACGTTCGTTTTCCGATTTAATTCCTTTAATTACCGGCATTGCCATCCAATTTTCTGCAAAATCAGCATAAACATCGAGCATTTGCTCGGCTTCCTTCATGGCTTCCGATTCAGTAGTATGAGCTGTATGCCCTTCCTGCCAAAGAAATTCAGTAGTCCGAAGAAATAAACGGGTTCGCATCTCCCAGCGAACGACATTAGCCCATTGATTTGCAAGTATTGGTAAATCGCGATACGATTTTATCCAATTTCGATAAGCATCCCAGATAATGGTTTCGGAAGTTGGCCTAATGATCAATTCCTCCTCAAGTTTCGAATCTTCATCTACAATAACTCCTTTACCGTCAGGGGAATTTTTTAATCGGTAATGAGTAACAACTGCACATTCTTTTGCAAATCCTTCCACATGGCTGGCTTCTTTGCTGAAAAATGACTTTGGAATAAAAATTGGAAAGTACATGTTATAATGACCGGTATCTTTAAACATTTTATCCAAGGCTGCCTGCATTTTTTCCCAAATGGCATAACCATAGGGTTTTATGATCATGCAGCCTCGTACAGCTGAATTTTCGGCGAGATCTGCTTTTTGAATAAGGTCGTTATACCATTGCGAATAATTTTCTTCTTTTGTGATAAAATCTTTGGCCATAATGTAAAGTGGTATAGAATTTGTATAAATTTGGTAATGCAAAACTAATAAAAAAAGAGTAAACAACTATAAAAATGGAGGCTACACCATGAAAGCATTAGTAAAAATCCTGTTTTTCATTGCAATAACAAGTTTCTTTGTTTCTTGCAAGACACCTTATCAGGCAAATAATGGATACGATGATGTCTATTATTCGAAAAAAGTTGGGGCAGTTCAAACAACAACTGACCAACCCGGCAGACCACGAACCGCGGATCAGGTCAGACAAGCTGATGTTTCGAATTATGATACGACTCAATATGTGAGCTCTATGCAGGATAACAGGTCGTATGATCCAAATGCGAATGGTACCGATAATAATACCTATCAGGACCCCAATAATTATAGCAGTCAATCGTATTCTGACGGAAATGGAAATACTTACGTTACCAATAATTACTACGACGATTATTATGATTATGAATATGCTGCCAATTTAAGGAGATTTAATGATTATGATATGGGCTATGGTTATTATGATGATTATTATACCAATTCATACTGGTATAATTATGATCCTAATTTTTGGGGAGTAAGCATTTATACGGGATACAATTGGTGGTGGCCTTCTTATACATATCGTCCCTGGTGGGGATATAATTCTTGTTGGAGCTGCGGTTGGGGTGGATATGGAGGATATTGGGGTGGATACGGTGGATATTGGGGCGGAGGATATGGCTGGGGTAACGGATATTGGGGCGGTTATAATAATGGCTATTGGGATGGATATAATAATGGTTATTGGGACGGATACTATGATGGATACTATGGTTATTCTCCCGAATACTACTTCAACAGTTACGATAATAATTCATATTATGGGCCAAGAGAAAATGCCATCGGATCTTCAAATACGTCCATTAAAGATAACAACCTGACTTTTGGCGGAAAATATATCCAGGCTCATGCATTTGATCAAACTTCACTCAATTCTAATAACACTTTTATCAATCCTAATCTATCAGTAAATGCAAAAACAGGTGTTATAAAACCATTAGCTAATTCAAACACAAAAGAAATTATTTCCGGACATATCGGAAAAACTATTGTGAATCCAAATACTCAGGTTGAACACAATAATAACGCTATTAAGCCAAACGTTAATTCGTTCGATAACCCTGGCAAAGTAATAAATCAAGTAAATACGAATACTCAAAAAACAAATCCTATTGATAATTATACTAAGCCTAATGTTAATACCAACCAAAACAACGGTAATAACTATACGAAACCTAATGTAAATACGAATCAAAACAACAATGGGTATACTAAACCTAATGTAAATACAAATCAGAACAACAACGGGTATACTAAACCTAATGTAAACACGAATCAGAACAATAACGGTTATACAAAACCTAATGTGAATACAAATCAGAACAACAACGGGTATACTAAGCCTAATGTAAACACGAATCAGAACAACAACGGGTATACTAAGCCTAATGTAAACACGAATCAGAACAACAACGGGTATACTAAGCCTAATGTAAACACGAATCAGAACAACAACGGTTATACAAAACCCAATGTAAATACAAATCAGAATAACAACGGGTATACTAAACCTAGTGGCGGTAATACAAATCAAAACTCAAGCAATAAACCGAGTTCGAATTCGAATATTAAACCATATACCAGTCCTACCTACAACAATCAGAGTAAACCTCAACAACAATATGCTACTCCAAAAACATATACTGTTCCGGGGAATACGCAACAACAAAGACCCACAAACTCGAATAACACAAATTCAAACAGCAAACCAAATAGCTATTCGCCGAATAATTCCGGCAATAATAACAACAGTAATTATTACAGACCTTCTACTACCAATACGAATACTAATTCAGGCAACAACTCGAATTATTCAAAACCATCGAATTCAGGTAGTAATTCAAATTATTCGAAACCTTCGAATTCAGGTGGGAGTTCAAATACTTATTCAACACCCAGATCAAGCGGAAGCAGTTCTTCCGGTTCCAGCAGTGGTGGAGGCGGCACATCCAGATCATCAGGTTCGAGCAGCTCGGGTAGCAGTTCTGGTGGCTCACACTCCGGAAGGAAATAATTTATCGTAAAGATCTAAAACTATGAAAAAGTATTTTTTGATATCGATCCTGATCTTTGCAGGTCTTTATCAGCAGCTTTCAGCTCAAAATGAAATCGATGCATTACGTTATTCACAGGTGTTTTACGGAGGAACTGCACGTTCGGTAGCTATGGGCGGGGCGTTCGGTGCTTTGGGTGGCGATTTTGCTTCCTTAAGTATTAATCCAGCAGGTATAGGAATCTATAAAAATACCGAAATCACGCTGACTCCTTCAAATTATTACGTGATAATGAAATCTAATTATAATAACAATGCAAGCGACGACAGAAAATATAATTTTAATCTGAACAATTTAGGAGTGGTGTTTGTGATCAAACCTAAAAAGGAAGCTTCGGCATGCAAAGGTATTCAAATGGGAATCGGGTTTAACCGCTTGAATGATTACAATTATAATGCATACATGGAAGGCGGTAATTCGCATAACTCTATTATTAACGATTATGTCAATCAGGCACAAGGGTCAAAGCCAGAAGATCTGCAACAATTCAGCACTCAACTTGCTTTTAACACGTATCTGATCGATACACTCGGAAGTTTAACCAATTATATCGGGGCAATTCCTAACGGAGGCGCCTTGCAAAGTAAAAGTCTCAATGTTACGGGATCGAATAACGAATTGGTTTTAACTTTGGGTGGAAACTGGAACGATAAGTTATATATCGGTGGTACCGTTGGATTCCCCTACGTGCGCTATTATGAAAGTTCTACTTATAAAGAAACTGATAAAGCAGATACTATCGCCGGGTTTAAGAGTATGGCATATAATTATAACCTGCAGACCCGCGGAACGGGATTTAATTTTAAACTGGGTGTTATCTACCGTATTACCGATTGGGTTCGAATAGGAGCAGCAGTGCATACGCCTACATTTTATTCGATGAAAGATACCTGGAGCAGCGATATGCAATCGGAGTTTAAAGACGGATCGAAATTTACATCCAGCTCACCAAATGGTTCATACGATTATCAGTTGACTACTCCATTCAAAGCAGATGGAAGTCTGGCTTTTATTATCGGTAAATATGCATTGATCTCGGGTGATTATGAATTTATCGATTATCGCAATGCACGTTTGAAAGCATCTACTTATAATTATACCGACGAAAACAGAGCTATCGACAACGATCTGGCATGTCAGTCGAATGTTAGGGCAGGGGTTGAAGTTAAGATCAAAAATTTCAGCATCCGCGGAGGTTATACGTTTAGCAACAGCCCTTATGCAACAAAATTAAAAGCAGATAATCGTCAGGCATTTAGCGGCGGATTGGGTGTTAAATTTGACCGCTATTTCATTGATCTGGCATATTCGTATGTTATGTCGAAACAAAAATATTATTTATATCCTTCGGTACCCACAGCAGTGGATAATACAATAACCGGACATAATGCATTACTCACCTTTGGTGTGAAGTTCAAATAAATTTTTTTTTAAATGATCGGTATGGCTGCTTCGAAAGAAGCAGCCTTTTTTTGTTTCAACAATTATTTTAATAATCCTGAGGTTATTTAATAACCACTATCTTCTGAGTATATTTCTCAGTGGCTGTAGTAAGCGATATGTAATAGATACCTGCCGAAAATTTAGCCATATTCACAAGCAGATTATAGGTTCCTTCGGGCTTTTGCTGGTTATCGAAGAAGGTTTCGATGAGTTTTCCGCTCATATCATATAGTTTCAGGCACAGTTGAGAAGGTTTGGTGATGGTGAAACTAATTTGCGAGAACCCTTTGGTTGGATTCGGAGTGAATGAGAATGACGATTTATTGTTCGTATTGTCCTGAACAGAAGCATTTATCTTAACAGAAGGCGGGAAAATTATGTTATCCAAATAAGCACAATCATCGCCAGCGCTTACTGAGCCATCTTTAACGTATAACCATTTGAAAGTATGGTCTCCGGTGGTGACAGGATATTTGGACTCCGAAAAAACGGTGTTCTCACCATCCCATTGCCCAATGATAGCCCCGTCGATCTGGAACTGCATGTTATCGTACCAGCTATAAGAAGTTCCGATAAGAGCCCCCTGTTCGCACGAAACCTTTTTCCAGAACGAAATGGAATCGTTTACGGTTACATTCATTGAGATATACAACTGGGATGATTGATTATCTGTGATAATTCCGGATCTGGCACTATAAATCCCGGCGTAGGGGTTTACATTGGTGATGATCCAGGGAGTATCATCATTGTTTTGCCAATCGAATTTAGCAAGGTTGCCGGTTTCAAAATCTTCCATAGCCTGACCTACCGTTATCAGATAGTGATTGGTTTTTATGTATGCACCCGATTGCAAGGTATAAACAAATTCGACGGATGCAGTGTCGGGTAGTGATGAAGAAACTGTGATGGCAAAAGTTGCATTTGCTGAAGATGTTTTTGCCAGAGTGTTGAAATTGAATACTCCGTTGGTTATAGTAATATAAGGGCTTGTAGTGGTGAGTGTACCTGTGGTAGAAAGTGCATCGCTGTGTCCGTTGTTTAATGACTGGATGACGATATTGCTGTTTTCGCCCGGGTCAATAGCATTATTGTTGTTTCCGCTTGCATCATCAACCACAAAATTGCCGATATCTAGAGAAGGTGCGTTGATCTTCAACGAAAAGTCGGAGTTCCAGGTGTTGGAAATATTATCCTGAATCGTCATGGTGAAGTTAGCCACATGCTGATCGGGAACAAAGGCAGCTGTGGTGAAAGCGTAGGCAGAAGTTTGAGAGGAGAATGAATTGGATGTAATTGTTCCCCAGGTTTGAGTGTTGTCGGTAATTGTAAGATAGGGGTCGGTGCACGAAATTGTGGCATTAACGCCATTAGCATTGGTTGCACCATAGTTCTTAAGGGTAACATCCAATGCATCGGTTTCGTTATAGTCGACCAGAGTATCGCCACCTAATGAGTTATTGATATGGTTTTTGTTATAGAGCACATAGGGGCCCGTGGGAGATGCAACAATAAGAGTTCCGATATAGGGCTGGCGGTTTTGGCATGTTACAACAACATTTGCTGTTCCAGGTATTGTTATTGGATTTAAGGTCATTTCAACATTTCCCAATGAATCGGCAAGTGCAGCACCATACAAAACTCCACCCATCGAAACAGCTGCGTAACTATAGGGAGCATTGGTAGTGATATTAAATGCGGTTGAACCTAACGGCAACAAAGCATTGTAAGTAACCGTCATGGGGTCGGGAACGGAATAATAGATCATTAAAGAAGGGTCGCCCATTAAGTGATAAATTTCCCAATAGTAGGATATCATACCGCTTCCGGATTGAGTGACCGCGAGATCGCCGGCATTGACCATTTGTCCCTGGGTGATATACCAATCGCCCCAGAGTTCGCCATGATCGTGGAAGGTTCTGTCGTATGAGCCCAGGGTTGTGGCTGAATAAACAGGGTGGAGCGGAATTCCCGATTTGTAGCCGCATCCCCAGTAATAATCTTCGTCCCAATAGGTACTGTTTGAACCGCCGATATACCCAATAGCTCCTTTGCCGTTTGCCCTAAGAAGTGCTTCTCCAAAGCAGATAGAGTCGTCGAATTTGCTGGTTAAGCAGCAGTTTCCGATCATCAGGGGATATTTATGAGCATTGTTGAGGGTGGCGATATCGGAAATGGAAAATGCCGGACTAGCCCAGCCGTCGGGGCTGCCATGAGCGGTGTAGTTTGCCATGCACACCCCGTTGCTTACATTTTGAATGATCTGAGCAGCACTGCTTCCGGAGATAGCATAGAGATAGGTGTTCGAATATAAACTGTGGGCCGCATTAAAATAGGTTTCGGTACCGTAATTTATCTGACCATCGCCAAAAGTGGGACCGTTGGTTGGATCCTGCCCGGCAATCATCACACACGAGTCGAGAAAGGTTTTTTTAGGCATCAGGTATTGCTCGTATTCCAAAGTTTTGTCGACCTGAGGACGGAGCTCGGCTATGTTGGTTGCCGAAAACCGACCGTAATATACTTCGGGCAGAAAATCGCCCGTGTATTCGCAATAGTAGAGATCGGTTACGTGAGTTGCGGTAGTTCCCGCAAAGGCAGGCACCTGAGCAACATCACCCACAAAGAGCACGAAAGAAGGAGCAGGATCGGAGGGGGTGGCTGCATTGTATAATCCCTGCAAATAAGCTTTGATGGATGTTGTGGTGTTCCCGACAGCAGGGTTACTGGTATAAGCTTCGACCACCGTAAAACCTTTTTTTGTTTTCCACTGAACGAAAGGCTGCAGGGTGGTGCGGAACATAGAGTCGGAAACGATAACGTATTTCACGGGGTATTTGGTGAAGTTCGATTTGTTTTGGAGTTGTTTGTAGTTGATAATTTTTTCGAAGGAAGGCTGAAAATAGGGTGAGTAGAACTTTTCTTTTTGCTGAATGGTGGAGCTTTCATCGGCATTATCGAAAACAATTTCGATTTCGATGCTGGTATAAACGCGAATAACGTTTTTAACGGGATCGTATATCACGGGCGAAATATCGAGACGGCCCATGTTGACACCACGCATGGTGCCGAGGGTTTCAACAGTTGCCAGATCGTGAGTGATGAACTGATTGATGGCATAGGTTGCCGCATCGTATCTAAATACTGCCTTGGTGGGGTCGTCGCTTTTCGACAGGGGAAGCTGGGCCGGAAACAAGGGGAAGGGAAGACCAAGATCGCTTATCTTCACATCGGTATAGGAGGAGTTGATGATATTAATTTTGATGGTTGCACCTACAGGTATTTCGATGAGGTTCTTCACAACGGGAAGTTTGGGCTTGCCCACTTCGTTGGCGCTGCCATAGGCCGGAACGGTGAGCTCGGTGAAGAAACCTTTTTGAGTATTGATCTTTAGAACTTTCAAATCGGTTAATGACAAAGTATTAACCAACACCAGTTTTTGATAGGTGTTTTGTTTGATGCTCAGTTGGGTTTTTGAGTTATCGGGATTGAGGGCGGCAAGTGTGAAGGAAGAGCATAGAAACAGGAGGAAAACAAGTTTCGATAGCGTAGCTGCAAATGGTTTCATAGCGTTGGATTGAAATATTTTATGTAAAATTAAAGAAAATAAACGGAAGAGAATGATTTGTAAGGGAAAATTAACGTTTTTTAAGGATAAGAGTATATGAATGAACAATAGCCTTACTCAAGGATTCGGAGGCAAAAAGTTGGTTCAGAAAAAACCATGTCAGGCATTGGGAATGCCTTGCGGGACATCGACAACAGAATTGGAGGCTCTGGTATTGCGATGGGAGGATAACGTATTGTCATCGGAGGCTATGGTATTAAGTTGGGAGGTTCTGGTATTGAATTGGGAGGTTTTGGTACTGAATTGGGAGGCTATGGTAATGGAATGGGAGGCTGATGTTATGTGATGGGAAGCATTGGTATTGAAACGGGAAGCATTGTTAATGAAACGGGAGGTGGTGGTATTGAAACGGGAGTAAGACGTAATGTTATGGGAGGAGTTGGTATTGTATAGGGAGACTAAGGTATAGGTTCGGGAGGTACACGAATTAGAAATGGATATCTGCGAATTATATTCAGAATGAAGGGAAATTGAAAGGGAGGATCTGAAATAGTGAGCAGGAGAAGTGGAAATGGCAAATCAATTTGTATTATTGTTTATTTAGGTGTGCAAAATTGTTTATTGATGTGCAATATTTGTTTGTATGGATCGTTATTAATTTAAATTGCAAAACGGAATGCTTATGAGGTAAATTTTACTCTGGATTGTTGGGAAATGATTCAGTAATTAATGTTTAATTAAAAAATTTACGGTTATGAGACGTACCAGAAGTAACGAAATTCAGATGATGAAGGTCGTTAGAGCAATTTTGGTTACCTATGCAGCTGTGGTTGCAGGAATTACGGCATTAGAAGCCCTGGCAGTTTCTTTCGGGAATATACTGGATGAGATAGATGCGACTACCCTAAAAGCCGAAGCCATTAAGATAGGCATACGGAAGAAGAAGAAAATCAATAAAATGAATCTTGCGAGTATTGCTTCAAAATTGGCCAATGCTATTTTTTCGTATGGAAATGTTACCGATGATGCTGAAATGGCCTATGAAGCCAATTATCCGGAATATAAGCTGAAGAGAATGAAAGATATTAAGCTGGTAAGCGTTTGCAGAGATATACTTTTAATAGGGCAGAGCAATAAGACGGCACTTGAGGATTATGGGATCACGGCAAGTGATCTGACCGAACTGGATGCGGCTATTGCTGTTTTTGATGCAATTATTCCTGCATCACAACAAGAAATAGACAATCATAAAGATCTGCTGGAACATATTGACGAGCTTGTTGTGGCAGGGTTGAAACTGCTGAAATTGAAAATGGACCGTTTGGTAAAAGTTGCTGCAGTGGCAAATCCGGAATTCGGGAAACTTTATATAAAAGCCAGAGCAATAGACAATTTTGTTGGAAAACGCAGAAAACGAATCCCAATAAAAGGATGCGGAATTATTATAGGAACCATAACGAACATTACGGACGGAGGAGTTATTGAAGATGCTACAGTTACTATTGTTGAGCTTGGTCTGAGTGTTGAAACCGACGAAGACGGCGCTTATTATTTTGAAAGCGTTCCGGCAGGAGTTTATACGCTGAAAGTTAGTGCTGAAACGTATCTGGAAGAAGTAGTGTTGAAAGTTGAGGTGCTTGAAGACGGTGAGTGCACCGTAGACATAGTGCTGAACGCCGACCTTAGTGCGCCTGTGACGCCTCCGGTATCATAATTGACTATGTTTTTTGATGGGAAGAAGACCTGTATGGAGAGTGTACGTCTTTTTTTTGTTTGTGAGAGTATTTATCGGGAGAGGAAAGAGCATTAACGAGTGTGGAAAGAACATTAGCAGGTAGGAATGGAAGAATTGAAAATAATCCGCCAAAAGGCGGACAAGTTTTAAAATTTGAAAATGAAAAAAGGATTGGAAGCCCGAAGCCCGAAGTTATGACCCGAAACTTCCTATAGTCTATAAGTCTATTGTCTACACCTTGTCAAATCACCAATCGCACCATTCACCAACCTCCCCTACCTGATCTTAATATTCAGCTCGTTTAGCTGCTGTTCGGCAATTTCGGAGGGCGAATCGATCATCACGTCGCGGCCCGAGTTGTTTTTGGGGAAGGCAATATAGTCGCGAATGGAGTCCGACCCGCCAAACACAGCACAAAACCTGTCGAAACCAAAAGCAATACCCCCGTGAGGTGGGGCACCGTATTCGAAGGCATTCATCAAAAATCCGAACTGGTTTTGAGCATCCTGTTCGGTGAAGCCCAGTATGGCGAACATTTTTTTCTGCAGATCTTTGTTATGTATACGGATGGAACCTCCGCCAATTTCCACTCCGTTGATCACCAAATCGTAGGCATTGGCCTTGACGGCAGCGGGGTTGGTTTCCAACAACGGTATGTCTTTGGGCTTGGGCGCGGTGAAGGGATGATGTTTGGCATAATAGCGGCGGGTTTCGTCGTCCCACTCGAGCAGCGGAAAATCGATGACCCACAAGGGCCTGAAAACATCGCTCGCACGCAAGCCAAGCCTCGAACCCATTTCAAGGCGCAGTTCGCACAAAGCCTTGCGGGTTTTTTCGGCGGCTCCGGCCAATATCAGCATCAAGTCGCCAGGCAGGGCGCCCATAAGTTCGGCCAGCGCATGGAAATCGTCGTCGGTGTAGAACTTGCTCACCGAAGAGGCGAAAGAGCCGTCGTCGCTATATTTCACGTAAACCATGCCGTTGGCGCCCACCTGGGGTTTGCGCACAAATTCGGTGAGCTCGTCGAGCTGTTTGCGGGTGTAGAAAGCGCATTCTTTTGCGCAGATGCCCACCACCAGTTCGGCATCGTCGAACACTTTAAAGTTTTTGCCTTTCAGGGCGTTGTTTAGCTCAGTGAATTCCATTTCGAAGCGGATGTCGGGCTTGTCGGACCCAAAGCGTTGCATGGCCTCGTCGTAGCTGATGCGCGGAAAGCTGTCGAAACGTATGTCTTTCATTTTTTTGAAAAGATGTTTCGTAAGCCCTTCGAAGGTTTCGAGTATGTCGTCGCGGGTAACGAACGACATTTCGCAATCGATCTGGGTGAATTCGGGCTGACGGTCGGCGCGAAGATCTTCGTCGCGGAAACAGCGCACGATTTGGAAATAGCGGTCGTAGCCGGCCACCATCAACAACTGTTTGAATGTTTGCGGCGATTGGGGTAAAGCATAGAACTGACCTGGGTTCATGCGCGAAGGCACGACAAAATCGCGGGCTCCTTCGGGTGTTGATTTGATTAGATAAGGGGTTTCTATTTCCAGAAATTGTTGTTCGTGGAGGTAGTTGCGCGTTTCGACCGACATTTTGTGCCTCAACTCGAGGTTGGTTTTGTTCACGTTGCGGCGCAAATCGAGGTAGCGATACTTCATGCGCAGTTCGTCGCCGCCGTCAGTAGCGTCTTCTATGGTGAAAGGCGGTGTTTTGGCGGTGTTGAGCACCGTTATGGCGCTCACCGTAATTTCGATGTCGCCTGTGGGCATCTTGCTATTTTTGTTGCTGCGTTCGGTAACCGTTCCTTCTATGTTGAGCACAAATTCGCGCCCCAGTTGGCGTGCCTGTTGGCAAAGTGCGGCGGCGTTGTCCATGTTAAAAACCAGTTGAGTGATGCCGTAGCGGTCGCGCAAATCGATAAAAGTCATTCCGCCCAGATCGCGCGAGCGTTGAATCCATCCGCACAGTGTAACATTTTTTGCGATATCGGCAATTTTCAGTTCGCCGCAAGTGTGAGTTCTTAACATAATGAAAAATTTAAGGGGCAAAATTAATCATATTTCGCCAAAAGCGTGAAGTAAGATGGCTGATATTTGAAATCCCGCCAAAAAGCCTAAATTTGTAAGCACCAAAAATCAGCAATCATGGAATCGATATATTACTCCGACGAAGTTTTTATGAAAGAAGCTCTGAAAGAAGCTCAAAAGGCATTTGCCGAAGATGAAGTTCCCATCGGAGCCGTGGTGGTTTGCCAAAACAAGATCATTGCCCGCGCTCATAACATGACCGAACGGCTGACCGACGTAACCGCCCATGCCGAAATGCAGGCCATCACGGCAGCGGCAAATTATTTAGGAAGCAAATACCTGATCGATTGCACCATTTATATCACCGTTGAACCTTGCCTTATGTGCGCGGGGGCATTGTTCTGGTCGCAGATAAGCAAAATCGTTTATGCCACCAAAGACGAAAAACGGGGCTATTCTTTATTAGGAAAAAGCATTTTGCATCCAAAAACTATAATCACCAATGGCATCCTGAAAGAAGAAGCTGCCCGCCTGATGGAAGAATTTTTCAGAAATAAGAGGAAATAAAAAAACTATTGAGGATTTTCGGCCTGGGTAACGTTGCGCGGATTGATGACGGTATTCCGGCCCAACATCAAACCCAAAAGGCCCATGGCAATGTCGACGCTCATGGTGAGCAAACGCGTTGCAACGGGAACCACGGTAGCAATATCTTTTTGTTTGGTGACACCCGTAATGATAAAAAACATCAAACTCTCCCTGACACCCAATCCGCCCGGAACGATCAAAACCACGAAACCAACCACATCGCCTACCAAAAGCGAACCAACCAGCACCGTCATCAGTTTAAAATCGCTGTCGATACCAATGGCAAAACACAACAAATATCCGCCGATGCAAAAAACCACGTTGCCCAATAGATAGAGCAACTGAGTTACGAGTATTTGTTTCAGGGAAATATTAACGTACGAAATTTCCTTTTTAATTATTTTATTGGCCAAGCGAATCAAAAAATTCAGGATGGGCGTGTGAAACAGAATGAAAACGGCGTAGGCCAAAATAATCATTCCGATATAAAAGATGGCTCCGTTTCTCGATATTTTAGCCATGGTGGTGGCCAGCATCACCGTTCCCACAGCCGAAGCAGCCATTAATGTAGATAGCGTTGCCACGACATTTATAAACAAAACATTCGATTTGGAATATCCTCTTTTAGCCAGCCAAAAAATCTGAACCGCATACGACCATACTTTCCCCGGAATATATTTGGCCAACTGAGTGGTGTTGACTATTGCGATACTTTCTTTAATGGAAATCCGCTGCAATTCGCGGTGATAAGAATTAATTAGATAGCGCCATGTCATGGTGTTGATGAGATACGACAAAGCGATTATCAGGAGGGAAGCGCACATGAAAGGGATATTTAGCTTGAGGTCCATATCCTGTATGTCCTGCCAGTTTTTCTTAAACTCAGTTGAGAAAAAATACACTACAGCACCAATAATCAGAATGGAAAATATCAGTTTAAAGTGTTTCCTGAACCATTTTATCATAAATACTATCGATTTTTTGACTTTCGAGATACGATATAAGATTTGACTCTGATATCGAGAGCCCAAAAGTACTCTTTTTTTATATATAATAAACGCTTAAATTGTCTTTTACTTGGGTGCCTGGCGAGAAAAAATCTTCTTAAATAATGAATTCATAATAATAATGAAGAAGAGAAACAACAACTCGCAAATAATCATCCAAAGACGCGAGATCAGAGAAATCAATGCCGCTATGGCATTCGGGAAAATATACTTCAAAAGAAAAACCAGAACTCCCTCACGCACACCCAACCCGGAAGGAGCGAAAACAGCAATCATTCCGATGAGTCCGGCTATGGCAAAAGCTCCTGTGGTGAAAAAATAATATGAAAACGAAAACTCGTAAAACGAATTAATGAAGAAATAAAAGCCTAAACCAAAGATCAGCCAACTGGTAATAAATAAAATTAATACCAGAAAAATCTGTCCATAATCGGTGATGATGCTTATGGGTTCTCTTTTAAATAGCTTAAGGAGCTTATTTGCAACAAAACTTAATATTCCCGGATGTATCATGACAATACACATGATTGCCATTGCCAGAAAATAAACATTATATCGGCGCAACATATCGAAATCGGAAAGGTAGATTGAAACCAATGCGATAATAATGGTTGCTATAGTACCGATAATCAATTCCTGAAACGAACAAACCGCAATTTTTTTCTTCGAAATCGATTTTTGGTCGTAGCTATAGAAAAGTATTCCGTAGGCAAAGATCTTTCCGGGTATGTACTTCCCAAAATCAGAATAAACCCTGACTTTGATCGACTCGAATAAACCGATGCTGCAGTTATTTTGTTTTGTGATTATATACCACACCAATACATTAACAAAAATGTGGAGCAAATAAATAAAAACCGAGATAAGCAGATAAAAATAATTGAAATGAAGCTCGCAGAACTGTACTGTATTGAGGTTTTCGTAGAAATACTTCACAATGAAGAAAAAAATCAAAAGAATGACGGTGTATTTTGCAATTTTAATGATAGTCTTTTTTTTCATCAGGCTAATTTTCTTTGTGAACTATCACTTCTATTAAAGCACCGTATTTTTTCCAACTATTATCCGACCATAAACCATCGGGCAATTTCTCAATAGTTATGGCATCCTCCTTTACAAATTCCGCCAACAGGGTTTTATAATCCCGCACCCAATGTTTTCGGAATTTCCCGAGGCTGCCGTTATTCCCCGAAAAATCGTTCCACTCCAATAAGATTAAGGCTTTAGCCGAAACCTGAAACATTTCAGATATTGCTTTTCTTATTTTATCGGGACCAAGATAAATCAAAACGGCATCTGTAAAAACCACATCAAATTTCTTATCCGCAAACTTATCCAATTCATCGGCTTTGCCAGCAAGTAGTTTTATATTATTGATTTTCTCACTTTCAAACCATTCATTTCCTTTTTGAACAGCCAGTGGGTTAATGTCAATCCCAATTATTTCAGCAGTAGGAAACTTTTCGGCTAACAAATGCAAGTTAGGACCGCAATTGCATCCTATTTCCAAAATGGAAGCCGGATTAATAGCTGAAATTTTCTCTGTCAAAAACTTTCGGTGAGCATGATTTATTGATTTCCGATAAGCTTCAATCCAATCAGTATTTTCCTCGCCCCAATCATCTTTATGGCTGTGTTGCTTATTTAAATGACGAACGCTCCAGTAATTTTCTCCGTATTTTGACCCCCGAAACAGATAACCGATTCCCGAAGGAATGCTGTACAAAGCTTCCGCCAGATTATTAAGCTTCGGATGTTTGTTTAAAAAATACAGTATGCGTTTTCTCATGTCCTCAGCGAAAAGTTATTGATTACCTAGTTGGAATCGTGTTTCATTTTCAATTAAATCACTGCAAATATGCTCCATTTTCTCCATTTCTTTGTAATAATCCTGTCGTTCTTCAATTATCTTTCTATTTATTTCTCCGAATTCTTTGTTAAGATCCTTGTTCTTAAACAGGAAAATTATTTTTTCAGCCAAACTTTGAGGATTTTTAACAGGGACAATATAACCGCCTTTGCCTTCTTCGATCCATTCCCGATTTCCACCAACATCAGTAACAATAACCGAAAGGCCGCATGCCATCGCTTCGCCTGTGCTGGCTGCCAGGCCACTATCTGATAATGAAGTTGAAACATACAGATCGGCTGATGCCAGATATTTTGGAATTTCATCTCCTGACAAACTTCCCGTAAATATTACTTTATCCGCAATGTTGAGCAAAGTAATCAAATCTTTTAAACTGTTTTCTTCCGGACCGGTTCCTGCCAAAACAAATCTCGCATCCGGAACTTCCATTAGCACTATTGGAATTGCCTGTATCAATGATTCAATATTGTACACAGGATAAAAGCTTCTGAGGCTGATCAGCATTGGCGAATTACCGATATTTAATCTTTCTCTGATTCCGGCATCTCTTTGAACAGGGTTATTTTTCTTTGTATCAATACCGAAATAGATAATTTTTATTTTATCAGCCCCGACATCCAGTTTTACCATGGCTTCCTTGGTATTCAAGCCATCGCAGGTGATAACATCGGCATTTTTTAAAACATATTTCGCTATCTTTTTCAATAAAACAGATACCTTGGGAGCGATCAGCACATCTGTACCCCAGGCAGTGATGATAATTGGGTGAAATTTACTTATGGAGGCATAAAATCCGCTCAAAATAACATTATGAGCATGAACAATGTCAGGTTTAAGTTTTCGGATAATCCTTCGGGTTTGGATAGCCCTGATACAAAAAGTTAGCAAATCTACAAAGCGGATGCGCTCCGTTGTGATTTTTGAATTTCCGATTGTACTTAATTTATGAAAAATAACACCTTCAATCTTGCGGCCTTTGTGGGAAATCAGGTGAACTTCATGCCCCTTATTTATAAAAAAACGAACCCATCGCTCCGTATGTATTGATTCTGCATTTGCAACAAAACAAATTTTCATAAAGCGGAAATTAATTCATTCTTTGTGTTATCCGAACTTATTAATAAAACCAAAACTAAGTTTTCAATTTTTATAAAGCCGTTCGTTATCCTGAATGTCCATCCACATGGCAAACAATAATGCCTGCAGGCTACTGATAATTAAAAATATAAAAGCTAATAAAGTCACAGGATTAACATCCGTTTGATTCAGCACATGTATCAGAATTTTTATTCCATATGGAATAGCTATAATGCCCAATACAAACGAGATATTGTAAAACAAGAACAATGGATGGAAATCCCTTAACAAATATTTATTCCACAACCTTTTAACGAACAGTTTTCCCAGAAGCCACATGATTGGAAATAAAACTTTGAAAACATTCATTTTTGATTTCTCACCAATGGCATAAACTGGTTTTATTTCAACCTCCTTAATTGTACAAAATGCTATGTTCAATTTTACCAGCATATCGTTAGGCATGCCATAACGCTTATAAATCTTAAATAATGGAATTGCATTTAGCGCCCTATTAGAAATTGCGGTATAGCCGGTTTGCGTGTCGGAAACATGCCAGTAGCCGGAAGCAATCTTAGTCAATATTGATAATACTGAATTACCGAAATACCGGACACGTGGAATGGTGAGCCACGAACTCCGGTGAATCAATCGGTTTCCTTTTACGTAATCAATGGTTTCGAAAACAACAGGCTTGCAAATTGATTCGAGTTCGTCGGGATCCATTTGTCCATCGCCGGCCATGACAGCTGTGCAATCAATGTCATGATCTTTGCACCATTTATAACCTGTAGCTATAGCAGCACCAACTCCCCCATTTTTGAGATGATTGATGAGAATGATTCTGGAAGTTTCGGGATGGAGAGTTTCAATATTATGAGGGATAAATCTTTTAATTTCGTCTTTATTATATTGCTGCAATAAAACATTGGCGCGATTATACATGCCGGATAAATCCTTTTCGAGATTGCTATTTAGTTGTAATGAACTTACATTCTGAGAAGCATTGATAAACTCTTTTACAACAGTGGTGGTAATATCTTTCGAAAAATCATTTACTACAACTATTCTATCGACAAAGGATGGCATCGATTTGAGCACCATCGAAATTTGATCCTGCTCATTATAGGCCGGAACAACAACCGCGATTGTTTTATTATTGAGCATGCTGATAATTTTGTAACATGACAAATTTAATTAAAAATCAATCATTTTTACAAGAATTAATTCAGGAAATGAAAAGAGCTAAAGGAGATAATTTCGTAAATGCCGTCTTGAAAGGTTGCAAAAACGTTCCGAAACACTGCAAATGTTTGTCGAAAGTAGGTTAAAGTGAGTTGAAAGTCGGCAGAAGGATTTCGAAACGTGGCAAAAGCTTTCCGAAACGTGGCAAAAGTAAGTTGAAAGTCGGTTATTATGTTTCGAAACACTGCAAAAACGAGTTTAAACGTTGCAAAAACGTCTCGAAACAGTGCAAAAACGAGTTGAAACTACTCAAAAACAAGTCGTGGAAAGGATATACGAAGTTGACGGAAAGGCAAATAAAATTTAAAGTTACCGCAATAAAAAAAACACTTCAATGTTTAAACTAAATATTATATTTGTCGCTCATTTTAAAATTAAACTCATTTTTTATGACAGAAAAAATTCAACGTATTTTACGTGATTCCAAAGCGGCTCGATGGACAGCTTTGATATTTGTTTCGATTACTATGTTTGCCGGGTATTATCTGGCGGATGTAATGGCGCCTTTGCAAGGTATGCTCCAAAAAGAACTTGGCTGGAATGCAAATGAATATGGCTTTTTTACAAGCGCTTATGGCTGGTTTAATGTGTTTTTATTTTTCCTGATTATCGGAGGTATCATACTCGATAAAATGGGTGTTCGTTTCACAGGGATGATGTCAGCAATTATTATGGTTGGTGGAACAGCTATAAAGTATTGGGCAATATCAACTCATGCATTAGACAATTCAATGTTGTTTGGTTGGCACGCACAAGTGATGGTTGCGGCTCTTGGCTATGCTATATTCGGAGTGGGAGTTGAAGTGGCGGGTATTACCGTATCTAAGGTAATAGTCAAGTGGTTTAAGGGACATGAGATGGCCTTGGCTATGGGACTTCAGTTGGCTGTTGCCCGTATGGGTACGGCTCTTGCATTATCAACTTCGTTACCAATTGCAATGGCAACCGGACATGTTTCAACACCTGTTCTGCTTTGTTTGATCATGTTGTGCATCGGAACCTTGTCTTATTTTGTTTATATGTTCCGTGATAAGAAACTTGATGCATCTATCAAAGCTTATAATATTGATCAGGATGTGGCTCCTGAAGAGGAATTTAAGCTCAGAGACATTTTAACTATTCTGAAAAATAAAGGTTGGTGGTATATTGCCCTGCTTTGCGTCCTGTTTTATTCCGCAGTTTTCCCCTTCTTGAAATATGCTACCAGTTTAATGGTTAATAAATTCGGAGTAGATCCGTATTGGGCAGGATTGTTGCCGGGATTGTTGCCATTTGGGAATATCTTTTTCACACCTATATTCGGGAGTATTTATGACCGGAAAGGTAAAGGGGCAACTATTATGATTATAGGAGCTATTATTCTTATTGTGGTTCATGCTTTATTTGCTGTTCCATTACTTAATCATTGGATTATGGCATTTGTATTAATTTTTGCACTCGGAGTAGGATTTTCCCTAGTCCCTTCGGCTATGTGGCCTTCGGTTCCGAAAATTATTCCCGAACATCAACTTGGCACGGCATATTCTTTAATTTTTTGGGTACAAAACTGGGGATTGATGGGCGTTCCGTATCTTATTGGCTGGGTTCTGGATAAATATTGTATTAACGGTACTTCCGTTGTGGATGGGCAAACAGTAACTTCTTATAATTACACCTTGCCCATGCTGATCTTTATGGGATTTGGGGTTCTGGCGCTAATCTTCGCATTCTTACTAAAGATAGAAGACAGGAAAAAAGGCTACGGTCTAGAATTGCCTAACATACAAAAATAATTGTTCGAATGAATTTACGGAAAGTTGTTTTGCGTTGCGAAACAACTTTCTTTTTTTAAACCAATCTGTTATAGCGCATGAGGATTTTAATTGTTTCAGCAACCATTCCGGAAATAACACCTCTGGCCAATATCCTGAAAGTATCGTTACAGAAATCAGTTAGAACTTATTATGCTACTTATAGCAATCATCAGGTGACGATATTGGTTACCGGTGTTGGTATGGTGGCTACTGCTTTTCAAATTGGGTGTTTGGATGCTAACAACTTTGATATGGTGTTGAACGTTGGTATTGCAGGAAGTTTTACAAAAGAAATTGCTATCGGTGAAGTTGTTCTTGTTGAAACGGATTGTTTTGCTGAACTTGGCGCGGATTACGGAGAGAAGTTCGTACCCTTGTATCATCTCGACTTTGCGAAAGATTTTCAGGGTGCTTTTATGAATAAAAACGGAGAAATTATTAACAATTCTCTTTCTACCAACTCTGTAATAAAAGGTTTGAAAAAGGTCAAAGGCATAACGGTGAATACCATCAATGGCCAAGCTGAGCGGATTGATAAAGTGAGATCGCTTTTTACACCGGATGTTGAAACTATGGAAGGTGCTGCCTTTTTATACTGTTGTTTGATGAAAAATATTCCGTGCTACCAAATACGCGGGATCTCGAACTACATTGAACCCCGCAACCTAAATAACTGGAATATTCCGTTAGCCATCGGAACAATGAATAAAAGAGCCATTGAGATCATTGATGCTTTTGGTATTGATGATAATAAATTGTAGATTTGCATCATGATAATTATCGGGATCACAGGAACGCTCGGTGCAGGAAAAGGAACAATTGTTGACTATTTGGTTCAAAATAAGGATTTCGTGCATTATTCAGTCAGAGAGTACCTCACAAAAGAAATCATAATAAGAGGACTTTCGTTGAACCGCGACAATATGGTTTTGGTGGCAAACGAACTTCGTGCGAAACACAATCCATCTTATATAGTTGAACAATTGTATCAAACCGCTCTGCAAAATCATAAAAATTGTGTTATTGAAAGCATAAGAACTCCCGGTGAAGCCGAAATGTTGAAAAGCAAAGGTGATTTTTATTTGATAGCCGTGGATGCCGATGCTATATTGCGCTACAAAAGGATACTTATGCGTGCATCGGAAACCGACCATGTATCGTTTGAAACATTTATTGCTAACGAACAACGCGAAATGACTTCGAAAGATACGAATAAACAGAATCTGAAAAAATGTATTGAAATGGCCGATCATGTATTAGTTAATAATGGCAGTATAGAAGATCTTTACACTAAACTTATTTCCGTATTATTAAAAATCGACAAACATGGATGAGGAACAAAAACATGTTCGCCCAAGCTGGGATGAATATTTTATGGGTATTGCCGATACCGTGGCTCAGCGGGCTACCTGCGACCGCGGACGAAGCGGGTGCGTGATAGTGCGCGATAAACAAATACTGGTAACAGGTTATGTTGGTTCGCCAATGGGCCTGCCTCATTGCGACGAAGTGGGACATTTATTCAAGCAAGTAACACACGAAGACGGACGCGTTACGAACCATTGTATGCGCACAGTTCATGCCGAACAAAATGCTATTTGCCAGGCAGCACGCAGGGGAATTTCACTTGATAAAGCCATATTATTTTGCCGGATGACACCATGCAGAACCTGTGCGATGCTGATAATTAACTGCGGTATCGTTAGAGTGGTTTGTGAAATGAAATATCATGCAGGGGCCGAATCGGAAGAGATGTTCAAGATTGCCGGAGTTGAACTGAACTATATGAGCGAAGAAATAATGAAATACAAAAATCAATAAAAATATATGCAAATGGAAACAGGTTGGAAACCTATGCCGGTTATTATTAAAATTTTTTGGATCATCATGATCGTTGATGCCTTTTTTGCAATCTTCTCTATTTTTTCGGTTTATTCTGCAGGGTTTGATCTGGTAGGAATTCCGTTTTACGGATTACCTGCCGTAAATATTGTGTTCTTTTTAAATCTGGTTCTACCTATATTGCTGATAATAGGAATTTATAAACGGTATCGCTTTGTATGGATAGCTATAGCAGTTTATTTTGTATTTGTTGCTGTTAATTCGTTGATGACGATTCCTCTGATCGATACTAAAATTGCTCAATTTGCAGAAGGGATGAGTGATACTATTGGACAAATGGGGGAAGCATTATTTTATCAAACAATGCACCTTGCTATACTTTTTAGTTTAATTCTTAGTGCTGGATTTAACCTTGCAATCACGATTATTTTCCTAGTAAAGAGAAATTATTTTATGAAAGCAAAGGAAATTTCGGAAACTAATAACGATCAGGAGCTACTTTCGTAGTTCGAAATTCTTGCCTAAATATACTTTACGAACCTGTTCGTCGTCGGCCAGTTCTTTTGCAGTACCAGCTTTTAATATAGAACCTTCGAAAAGCAAATAAGCTCTATCAGTGATGGAGAGGGTTTCGTGAACATTATGGTCGGTGATTAATACCCCGATGTTCTTAGTTTTAAGCTTGACAACAATACTTTGTATATCTTCGACAGCTATAGGGTCGACACCGGCAAAAGGTTCGTCGAGTAAGATAAAATGCGGACTAACAGCTAATGCCCTTGCTATTTCGGTGCGTCGTCGTTCGCCACCCGACAAAGTGATTCCTTTCCCTTTGCGTACATGTTGCAAACCAAATTCATCAAGCAGTGTTTCCAACCGCTCTTGTTGTTCTGTTTTGCTGAGTTTGGTAAATTCAAGAACGGCCTTGATGTTATCTTCAACAGTCATTTGACGAAATACTGAAGCTTCCTGAGGTAAATAACCTATACCTTTTTGTGCCCGACGGTACATGGGTTCATCAGTAATATCTTTATCATCCAAAAAAACCCTGCCATCGTTAGGCTTTATCAATCCAACGATCATGTAAAAGGACGTGGTTTTCCCAGCTCCATTAGGACCAAGCAACCCTACTATTTCGCCCTGTTTCACCATAAGTGAAACATTATTCACGACAGTACGGTTACGATATTTTTTTACCAGATTATCGGCACGTAATATTTTAGTACTTACTTCACTCATAAATACAAAAGTAAATTAAAAAGAAAAATAAAGCGATATCATCAACATAAATTTATGAATATCGGGATGGTCAAGATAGTTTAGACGCCAGACACCATATACCCTTATAAATTTAAAAATGTTCTCAACCCCAACTCCAACTTCCTGATATGGACCTTTGAGTGTATAAACATTATCAGGAAAAACGCTATAGTTTTTGTTTTTCGAGGATAAACTACCAATCAGTCCTTTGTAATAAATTACCTCGCGCCAACGCAATTTTTTCATCAGCGGGATATGATTCAAAAATAATCCGTCGAAATGGTGTGTATAATAAAGACTCAGGTATTGATCGCTGACAAATTCGTAATAGTTCATGGTGTTAAAAGCACCCTCGTTCCAAATGTAAGTTTCATTACCTTCGTGTATTTTTAGCAATGGATAGGGTAAAGTGCCCCAAACTTTTCCGATATTAATAATATACTTCGACCAACCTATGGTACCAATATTAAACCAATGCGTGAGGCGGATGTTGAGTTTATGATATTGATAATCGCTTCTTAAAACTCCTTTCATTCCGTAAACATACGAAACATCCAGAACGGGGTATTTGGTTCCCAAACTTAATCGATCGAATTCTCCGCTTAAGAATTTTTCGTTGAGGGCAAAATGAGTGTTAAGCTGAAGCTCCGCAACAACAAAAGTTGATTTATCTACAGGTCCGCTAGGTTCGTTCAATTGAAAATAGGGCTGGGTTGATACCGGAAAAATGATACGATGCCTGAAAAAGAATTCGTTCGAAAGACCCATGAACCATTCGTGCTGGAAATATGCCTGAAATGTGCGGGCTAAGGCCAGTTTATCTGATTCATTGCGGCTAGTGAGTGAACGCAATAAGAGATCGTTTACTCCTATGGTCATATTGCCAAGCCCCAACTGTTCTACTTCCTTGCTGTAGCTTATCTTAATACCGGTATTCGGGTTTTTATGGAATTGATAATATATCTCTGCTCCGTATTTGAACTTGTCGTCGAAACTTCCATAAGCCACATGGGTGGTGATCATTAGCCTTTTGCTGAATTTATTGGCAGTTCTGAGTCCCAAACTAAAGCGCTGCCCCTCGACTGCATTGAAACTATAAATTGAGAATATAGGTCCAAATTCCAGATAACCTAGTTTAAGGTGATTAGTATAACATACATACAAAATATCGTTATAAAGCTTAAAGCGTTTCATGGTTTGTATGGTATCCACCATTTTATAGATCTTCTTTTCGGTAACACTTAAACTGTCGTGACGATGCTCCGACCAATAATCTTTGTTACGATTGATAGCGCTGTCGTTGACCGAAATGTCGACAGGTTGATCATAAAACTTATTGGGCAGAACCTTGTTTACGATAAAATTGCGGTAAGAAGTGCTTTTGTGGACATACATCCCGATAATTTTATTCGTATTTTCGGTAATGTTGAGGTCGGCAATTAAATTATCGACCGTAGGCATCCAAAATTTTTTATCAACCAGTTTGAATTCCTGATTGATCTGAATTTCGTTGACGATATTGATGTTGGCATCTTTGGAAATATGCATATCTACTTTAATTACACCAAAAGTGGTGTCGTGTATCCAAAGATTTCCGGTATAAGTAAGCTCCTGATCGCGGCGGGGTTTGAATTTTATGTGGTAGCACCAATGATTGTTGATCCAACTGCTGTCGATCAGATAATATTTATAATACGCCAGACCGAAGTTGGCAATAGGGCTGACAAAGTTTTTGTCGAATATCTTGTTATAATTGTCGTAAACATTGATTTTTAGATATGAATCGCCGGTTATTTTCGACAGGTTTTTGTTTTTCAAGCCCGATACTTTGTTTGCCTTGATGACTTCTTTATAGACTTTGGGCTGTTTGCGGAAATAGATATCTGATAAGGTTTCGGTTAAGAAAACCGGGAGATATACTTTTCCGTTGATGGTGGAAGTGTCGGCATTATCAAAAACAAAATCGAAGGGTTTCATTAAAAAGTTGTTCTGAAGCTTATCGGAATAGTTGTTGGCATCAACTTGAATTTTGCTGTAGGCTTCATACTGAAAAGCATCTAAACCTTCCTTGTTGTTGATTTCTTTGTTTTTGATGACTTTTTTCAGAATTACTTCGGCAGGATTAACGCCCGGTAAGATCACCACTTCGGAAAGGTTGAATGAAACAGGTTCGAGTTCGAAATCAATATACTGGAATTTGTTTTTTACGATCAGTTTTACCTGCGATATATAGCCCATATATTGCGCCGATAAGGAATCGGTGGCATTTTTAGTGTCGAGTGAGAATTTGCCGTCGAAATCGGTTGTAGTTTGCACTTCGGTGCCTTTGAAATAAATGTTAACGAAAGGGACAGGCTGGTTGGTCTGCGCATCGATAACCGTCCCCATTATTTTGGTATGTTGCTGGGCAAAGCCCGACAATGGGCCAAACACTGCAAACAGAACAATAATAATAACGAAACGGGAGGTTTTAAGCATACAGAAATAAAGGGCAAAGATAGTAAAAAGTAAGTCAAATTGATTTCATCGATAAACGAACTGGTGAAACAGGTGTTTTATTGTTTTGGGGAGGGAAAAAAAACGCGCAGATGGGCAGAAAGCGGGGTCAAAGTTTTGTGATTTGCGATCAGCGATTGGTGACATTGATATGGGAATGAGCCTGGTTGGTTAAATAGTAGGCTTGTAATGGTTAATTTGTAGTTGAAAGTTTTAAGAGCCTAAAATCCTTATTTTAAAGTTTTTGAGGGGTCGTTAGCCACGTTAGATTAGAGATTAGTCTCATTAGATTGTAGGTTAGTCTCGTTAGATTAGAAGTTAGCCACTTTTGGTTGTAAGTCTGTCTATTTGCAAGTCGACAATCACTAATCGCACTTTTTACATTTCACCTAAATCCGAAAGCCTATCCCCTGTCTTCGTCCAGTTCTTCCCAAAACTCCAGTGCCCGGCGCGTATGAGGAATCACTATGGAACCGCCCACCAGGTTGGCGATGGAAAACACTTCGAAAAGTTCGGCTTTGCTCACCTTTTGTTGATGACAATTGATGAGATGGTATTTAATGCAATCGTCGCAGCGCAATATCATCGAAGCTATTAGCCCGAGCATCTCCTTGGTTTTCACAGGCAGCGCCCCTTCCTGATACGCATTGGTGTCGAGATTAAAAAAACGTTTCAAAACCAGATTGTCTTCCGACAAAAGTTTTTCGTTCATTTTGGAACGATATTCGTTAAATTCCTGAAGTTTGGTTGCCATAAAAATTGTTTAAAAATTTCAAAAAATATTTCGATAAAAAACCCACTGCAATTGCGAATAAATTAATTTTGCGTAGTTTTTCAAAATTACTATTTTTCAACCAAACGATAACTGATCTGCTATGTTTAAAATTAACTCTCACCCGATACTGGAAGTAAAAGACACACCAAAAGTTACATTTACCTTTGATGGAAAAAAAATAACAGGCTACAGCGGATTCACTATAGCCGCAGCCTTGCATCAGGCAGGTTTTCCAGTTCACAGCCATAGCCTGAAAAACCGCGAACGCAGTTTAGAATGCGGAATTGGCAAATGCGGAGCCTGTGAAATGCTGGTTGATGGAAAAATTAAAAGAATATGCATCACTCAGGTTGATGGTGTTAAAGAAGTATGCGAAATACCAAAAGATTATACCCCAAAGATCGCTCCTTCTAAAGTGAACCAACCGCATCATATTTATAAAACCGATGTGGTTATCATCGGAGCCGGTCCTGCCGGTTTGGCTTGCCGCGAAGAATTAAATAAAAACAATGTTTCGAACATCGTTCTGGATAACAACGATAAAATTGGCGGTCAGTTTTTGATGCAGACACATCAGTTCTTCTTTTTTGAAAAAGAACGGAAATTCGGAGGTATGCGCGGATTCGATATCGCTACTACCCTTGCCGGAGAATACCACGACGGCATCATGCTCGATTCCACCGTGTGGGATATCTTGGAAGGAAAACGCATAGCCGTTAAAAACCTTAAAACCGACGACATTTTTTTTGTTGATGCAGATTATATTGTGGTGGCAACCGGAGCGGTTCCGTTTATGCCGGCATTCGAAAACGACGATCTGCCCGGAGTATACACTGCCGCCGTCGTTCAAAAAATGATGAACAATGAATTTACGTTGCTCGGAAAAAATGTGCTTACCGTGGGCGCCGGCAACATCGGATACCTGACATCATACCAGTTGATGCAGGCCGGAGCCAAAGTGAAAGCCATAATAGAAGCTATGCCTAACGAAGGAGGATTTCCCGTTCAGGCAAACCGTGTTCGCAGGCTCGGCATACCTGTGGTGCTTTCACATATGCTGATAAAAGCCCTGCCGAATGAAACCCACGATGGTATTGTGGGTGCTGTGGTTGCCGAATGTAATAACTTTGTTCCGATACCGGGCACCGAAAAGATCATCGATGGAATAGATGCCATAAATATCTGTACAGGACTTGTTCCCGACGATCAATTGCTCATTAAAGGAAATGAGATTTTCGGCCGCAATTGTTTTGGAGCGGGTGATGCTATCCGGATCGGGGAAGGCACCAGCGCCGTTGTCAGAGGCAAACAGGTAGCTTTCGAAATCCTGAACGAAATGAACGATCGCTACGATTATGATGAGTATCTGGCTACTTCTAAAGAATATATCGACTCGCAGCAGCATCCCGTAAAAATTATTGAAGAACCTTACATGCCTACCGCAACCCGGATGGAAGCAAAGCCTTTTGTATTGATCGACTGTTTATACGGATTTGCCTGCAACCCTTGCGAATTTGCCTGTCCGCACGGTGCAATAACAAAAACCTCGACCAGCACGGTTCCCCAAATCGATTTCGATAAATGCATCGGATGTATGGATTGTGTTTATCAATGCCCGGGGCTTGCTATTTTTGGTTACAGCCTAAAAAAAGAATGGCTATTCCTGCCGGTTGAATATGAAGTGAAAGAAACTTCCGAAGTATTTCTGGTTGACAATAATGGCAAAAAACTTGGTGAAGGCATCATCGAAAAAGTGTTGAAAAAACCCAATAAAACCAACGTTGTACGTGTGAAATCGTTGACGCTGCATGGGGAAGATTTAACCCAAGTCAGAGGTTTTATTGTAAAAGAAAATTATCCCGAAAAGATAGACTACAAAAAATCGGAGCCCGCCAAAGAACTCGAGAAATATGTTTGCCATTGCGATGATGTAACCTTAACAGAGATCTTAAATGTGATAGGCGACCGTAAATTTATTTCGGTAGATGAAATCAAGCATACCACGAGGCTGGGTATGGGAGCTTGCCGTGGCAAGCGATGTATCCGCAGGTTGAAACAAGTGTTGAGAAGCATCGATATTTCTGTGGTGGGTGAAGCAACTCCGCGCGGACCTTTATCAAACCAAATCAATTTCGGCGATCTGTATCCTAAAAGTGTAGCCAACAAAGTTCATGTTTCGAACAACGGCAAGATGCCAAAAGTTGTAAAGGTTGAATCTCTTGTTGCCGGAGGCGGTATAGGTGGAAGTGCTCTGTTCCGCTATCTGGCCGAAGCAGGTAAAAAACCCGTTATGATAAACTTTGGCAGAGGTGCATCGTGGAGAAATATTGCCGGTGGACGTCCAGCCTTCAGTTTGCCCGAAATAGCTGATATCGCCGAACACAATCTTTCCATTTTCAAAGAACTGCAAAAGATAAAAAATATCGACTATCATCAAACCCGCTACGTAACCTTTGCTCACGATGAAGCTACCTATAAAACCTGCGAAGATTCGATGTCGTGGTCGGATGCCTATATGATAGAACCGAAAGATTTTACGAAAAAGATATCGCCTTTCATCAATCCCAAGCTCGATAAATATATGGGAGCGCTGATATCAAACAACTGCTGGCAGGCTACTCCCGGACGAGTTATTGATCTAATTCGCCGTATCGGTATCGAAAATGGAGGTACTATACTTGAAGACTGCCAGCTTATAAATGTTGCCAAAGAAAACAATACTTACATTATTCTTGTCCGCGACCATGAAAAGAATTATATAGAATACCATACCGACAATTTCATCAATGCCTTGGGTCCGGATGGCAACAAATTTGCCAAAATGCTGGGCATCGACAGCGGATTGTACCCCGTGAAACACCAAGCATTTATCACGCGCCGTTTGCCGATGATAGGTTTGGACAATCAACCGCTCGATATGCTCATCGACCGCAGAAAATATAATGGATTTATTGCTGTTTATGGCCAACAGTTAGCCGAAACAGGTCAGATCATCGGATGTGCTTCCCCTGCCTATGACCCGCAGGAAGCCGATAAAAATCTGAAAGTAAATTCTAAAGAATTTTTAGAAATTGCTACAGAGATATTTACCGACTGGATTCCTCAGTTAAGTTCTGTAGGTTTTCAGGCAATTTGGGCCGGATATTATATTGAACCGCGCATGATCATCGACACAGAACTGGGTTTGTTCCTGGGTTTGAGAGGACAAGGATTTATGCTGGGACAGTATTTAGCAAAACTCTATGTCGATAAGCTTATCGGGAAAGAAACACCAGAGTATTTCGAACGATTAAAATTAAGTGGAGACGGACTCCCTGAAAAAGCATTCAAATAAAAACAAAACTAAGCAGAACAGCCATTTTTGAATTATATTATTTGTATTTGAAAAAAAAGATATAACTTTGCGCACTTTTAAAAAAGTAAGGGTTAGCAGTGAACTACTTGAATCAATTTGTGATACAGTTTTCAGGATTGGAAGAAGGCATTCATAACTTTGAATTTATTATTGACAAAGAATTTTTCAAAGAATTTGAATATTCGGAGATTACGGAAGGCAAGGTTAAGGTAAATCTGGAACTGGACAGGCAAACAACGATGCTGGTATTGAACTTCAAGATAAAAGGATACGTGATTTGCATGTGCGACAGGTGTCTTGAAGAGTATCAACAAAAGATCTCAGGAAGTGAACAATTGATCGTAAAACTCAGCGATGAAAAGATCGAAGAATCAGATGAGATCATCACATTGCCAACGACTGCACATCAAATAGATATCAGTCATGATATTTATGATTACATCAATTTGATGATACCTTACAAAAGAGTGCATCAGGAAGTTAAGAACGGAAAAAGTGCTTGTAATCCTGAGATATTGAAAAAGATAGAAGAATTGAACAATCAAAATAATAATGATCCCCGTTGGGACGACTTGAAAAAAATATCATTAAAAAACTAATTGTATGCCACATCCAAAGCGAAGGTTCTCGACAACCAGAACCAAAAAAAGAAGAACTCATTATAAAGCTGAAGCACAAACCATAGCAGTTTGTTCTAACTGCGGTGCTCCTGTTATTTATCACCGGGTTTGTTCAGAATGCGGTTTTTATAAAGGAAAACCAGCCATAGAAAAAACAGAAAAAGCATCGTAGTGTGTTAACGGGTTATCGCTATTTATTTTTTAAATTTATTGCTTGATGTCAACTATCAGAGCAGCGATCACTGGTGTTAACGGGTATGTTCCTGAGTATATTTTAACAAACGAAGAACTTTCCAAAATGGTTGATACCACCGACAAGTGGATCATGGAACGTATCGGGATAAAGGAAAGACATATACTTCGCGAACCTAAACTTGGCTCCTCACATTTAGGAGCTATAGCTGTTGAAGGTTTATTGAAAAAAACCAACACAAAACCCGAAGATATCGATCTGCTTATCTGTGCTACAGTTACACCCGACATGCAATTTCCGGCTACTGCAAACATTATCTCAGATAAAATCGGTATCCGAAATGCTTTTAGCTTTGACCTGAATGCCGGTTGTTCCGGATTTTTGTATGCATTAAACACAGCGTCAAAATACATTGAGTCCGGTTTGTATAAAAAGGTCATAGTAGTAGGTGCTGAAAAAATGTCTTCTATTGTTGATTATACCGACCGCTCTACATGTCCTATTTTCGGAGATGGTGCAGGAGCTATTTTGCTTGAACCTACCATCGAAAATGTTGGTGTGATCGATTCAATTTTACGTTCAGATGGTGTTGGCAGAGTTCATTTGCATCAAAAAGCAGGTGGTTCGATAAATCCGGCAAGCCATGAAACTGTTGATGCCCGTGAACATTTTATTTATCAGGAAGGACAAGCGGTTTTTAAATGGGCAGTATCGAAAATGGCGGATATCTCTGTCGAACTGATGGAAAAAAATAATCTGAATTCAGAAGATCTCAACTGGTTGGTTCCACATCAAGCAAATATGAGAATTATTGAAGCTACCAGCCGCCGGATGGGTATCCCGAATAATAAAGTGATGATCAATATCGAAAAATATGGGAACACAACTGCTGCAACTCTGCCTTTGTGTTTGTGGGAATGGGAACCGAAACTGAAAAAAGGCGATAACCTGATACTTGCTGCATTTGGTGCTGGGTTTACCTGGGGAGCCACTTATATTAAATGGGCATACAACGCAAATTAATAACCAAGATCAATTATATTTTATTAGCTGTTCTGATCATTGGGACAGCTTTCTTTTTAATCTCTTCTTAAAGTCCTCTCATCCATTCAGGTCTGAGGCCTGCTTTTTTCGGATCATGCAAAGCCCTCTCCAGATCATCGAGCATAAGTTGTTTGTCTTTGCCAAGAACTCCGTTCAAAACCAAATAATTTGAGGCATGGTCGCTGCGGAATATGGTGTTTTGCAATTGGGTATTTGAAATAAATATCTGCATTTCTCTCAACAGATTCATAATCTCCATCGAAACATAATTCCCCTGAAATCTGGATCGGAAGTGAGATTTTCCAAACGGGAAACTTAACACCAGCGACGAAAGCAATTCGGGTTGGATGATGTTTACGAGGCGGGCAGTATTTTCGGCGTGTTGACGGCTATAGTTCAACCCACCCAAACCATTTAATATCATCAACGAGAGTTTCATGCCGGCTTCTTTTGCTTTTTGAAGGCCTTCCACCGTACTGTCGAAGGTTTCGCTTTTGTTGTTCATTTTCAATACTTCGTCATCACCGGATTCAATACCCACGTAAAGTGTTTTTAAACCTGCATTTTTCAATTCCTCGAGTTCTTCAACAGTTTTTGAACGCAGATCGCCGGGCAAGGCATAAGTTGAAATACGTTTTGCTTTTGGAAATGACTGCTGTATCGCGTGCAACACCCGTATCAGTTTGTCGGGTGAAAGTACCATAGGGTTCCCGTCGGCCAGAAATATCCTGCGGGTATTGGGAAATATGGATGATGCTTCACGAATCTCGTTCAATACTTCTTCTTCTTTTCGAACCGAGAAATGTTTTGTAGTGTACATCTCGCAAAAAGCACATTTGTTCCAGCTACAACCGTAGGTGATCTGAAATATCAGCGAATCGGCCTCGGCAGGAGGACGAAACAAAGGTTCGTTATATTTTATAGGAAAGGATCGTTTGAACATTTGCTTTTCATCAACTGAATCGTGCAAAATTACTGAATTAATCGGACTCCGGAACATCCGAAATGGTTTCACGGATGATCTTCAGTTTTTGTTCCATCGGCAACTGCCCGTTTATCCAGTTAATTTTTAAACCGCGGCGTTCCATACCGCGGAACCATGTCATCTGACGTTTTGAGAACTGATGAATTGCGATATTCAACAAACGAATCATTTCGTCGAATGAATATTCATTCATGAGATATTCGGTAATGAATTTGTATTCGAGTCCGTAACGTATGAGGCGCGTTGGACTGACACCCGACCGGAGCAGTTCGCGGACCTCTTCGATCATTCCTTCTTTGATGCGGGCATGCAAGCGTTGCGTAATCTTATTCCTGACCTCTTCGCGGGGCAGTTGGATGCCGAAAATAAATTGCTCGGTAGGTAAGAAGGTGTTGTTAGCAATATTCTTTTCTGCTGAAAAATGAGCGATCTCCAATGCACGGATCAGGCGGCGGCGGTTTTCGGTATCGGTTTCGTTATGGAGGGTTTTATACTGCAAAAGCATGGTTTTAAGTTCTTCATCCGACAGGGATTCGAGGCTTTTGCGGAATTCATCGTTCACGGCAACATCGGGCACGGCAAAGTTGCGCAACACGGCTTCGATATACATGCCTGTGCCGCCGCACATGATGGGAGTTTTGTTGCGGGAAACAATATCTTCATACGCTTTTTTGAAATCGGAAGTAAACCGAAAGAGGTTGTATTCTTCGCCTGCATTTGCAATGTCGATCAAATGATAGGGAATGAGTATGCCATCTATTCTGAAATCCATCATGTCCTTACCAGTGCCTATGGTCATTTTGCGATAGACCTGACGGGAATCGGCGCTGATGATCTCACCCTTAATTTTGTGTGCCAATGCAACTGCAAGTTGAGTTTTTCCGGTTGCAGTGGGTCCGAGGATGGTTATGAGCATAAGAACCTTTCAGATTATTTAAATCCGCAACAACTATTAATAATGGGCTTCAGATCATGACCGCTCAGATCATAATATAAAGGTAAACGCAACAAACAATCCGAATAGCGGTCGGCTTGCACCAATTCTTTTCCACTATATTTTTCTTTATAATATGGACTGTTATGCAAACTCAGGTAATGAAAAACAGCTAAAATACCATCGGACTTTAATTTGTTCATCAAATCGGTTCGTTGATCGATATTGTTGCAAACCAAATAGAACATGTGAGCATTGTTGCTCGCATATTCGGGAATAAAAGGCAACTGAATATTGATTTCTTTTGCCCAATCGGATAATCCTTCATAATACCTTTTCCAGATGTCCTTTCTTTTTTGCTGTATCGCATCCAGTTTTTCTATCTGTGCCCAAAGGAAAGCTGCTGATATCTCAGAAGGTAAAAATGATGAACCTGTATCAACCCAGCCATATTTATTCACTTCTCCTCGATAAAATTCTGAACGATTCGTGCCTTTTTCCCAAATGATCTCTGCACGTTTTTCGAAGCTTCTATCGTTAACAACCAACATACCGCCTTCACCGCATTGAATGTTCTTGGTTTCGTGAAACGAAAAACATCCTAAATGTCCCAGACTGCCCAGCGGTTTTTCTTTATAATACGAATCGATGGCCAAAGCAGCATCTTCTACCACAAAAACATTATGCCTGTTTGCGATATTCATAATTTTAGCCATGTCGCAGGCAACACCGGCATAATGAACCACCACAATTGCTTTGGTCTTGGGTGAAATTAATTCTTCAATCCTATCTTCATCCACACCAGGATGATCTTTACAACTATCGGCAAATATTATTTTTGCACCCTGACGCACAAAAGCCAATGCCGTGGAAACAAAAGTATAGGAAGGCACTATCACCTCATCTCCGGGCTTTATTTCCAATAAAATGGCAGCCATCTCCAAAGCATCGGTGCATGAAGTTGTCAGTAAACACTTGTTAAAACCATATTTTTCCTGAAAAAATGACTGGCATTTTTGCGTAAATATTCCGTTCCCGGATATTTTACCCGACCTTACAGCTTGCTTGATGTATCTGATCTCTTTGCCGGTTGCGGTGGGTTTGTTGAACGGAATCATTTAAATGGGTTTTAAAAAGCTTAAAATATCTGTTTCATGAAATACAGTACAGATTCATAATGTATGCATTTCAAAAGTATTAAATTTTTGTTTACATACTCATTTTTTAATACAATTTTTTGGTACAATGTTTAATATTATAATTAACGGCAAAGCCTGTCTTGTCGGCAGACAGATGCGCAAAGTAAATACGCGCAAAAAATAAAGAAGCTGTTGTAAGGATGAAATGATAATAATACTACTTCAGTCTTAAAAATTTCTTATTGGCAAAAATATATTCATGCACAAAGTGTAAGGTCAATTTTTGAATTATTCATGATAAGATATATCTTTCATTCATTATCATTTAGTGTAACCCAAAAGAAGTTTTGAATAATTTTAGACGTCTAAATATTATTTTCTATATAAAGACCGAAGCTTTTACAAGGTAAAGTTATCAACACTAATAAAATATTTTTACCTGAATAACAACTACATACTATATTCTCTTTGACTATTTGTTGAAATTATGTCACTAATATTTATCAACACATATAAATTGTAATAAAAATAAGCTATATTTTTGTAAAAATTTTATAAAAAATAAAAAGGCCTCCCAAGCAGGCAAAAAAAATTAACACTCCAATGCTAAAAAATTTCTACCAAACAAAAGGAGGCTTCCGGCAAAGATAAAAAAAATCCGAATACACCTCTATATTATAAAACCCCTGCCCCGGTATTTTTATGAATATACTATGCACCCATGAACTCTTGTACATTACAAGAGCGGAAGGTGAAATATAAATATTAATTCATAAATTTTAAATAATGAAAAAAATTTACAAAAACCAATTGTCAATGTTGGATAACACATTGTCATTCTACATTGACAACAACGCCACATTGTCTCAGATACCGGCTTTAGTAACTGATATCAATAAACTAAAATCCTTACGTTCCGATATGGACGATACGATCAAAATACAGGTAAAAGTTTTAACCGGTATAACATTGGATAAAAAACGCGCTAAAGCAAATTGCATCAAACATGTTGCAAAATGCTCAAGAGCAGTTTATTCTTATGCACACAGCAACGAAAACGATGAACTCACAAAAGAAATGGATTTTTCATATTCCGAACTTTTACAACTTCGTGACGAAATGCTGGTTATAACAGCCGAAAACGTTTTCGATGCTGCTACCCTTCATGCCGCCGATATCGTGGATTCCGGCATTGATGCAGCCGAACTTGTGGCCCTTGAAAAATCCATTAAGGATTTTAAAGCTATAATGGGTAACCCTAAGAAAGCACGCGATGCACGTAAAACATGCACCGCAAAACTTAAGGTTCTGTTTCCGGATGCCATGAACTTGTTGAAAAATGAGATCGACAAGCTTATTTACGTCACCGAGGACGAAGATCTGATTTCAGGCTACAAAAACGCCCGTAACATCATCGATTATCGCAGTAAAAGAAATAAACCGGCTCCGATAAGCGGAAACGGCACTATTTCAGGTGTGATATCAAACAGTGTCGACAGCAGCTTCATCGAAGATGCCATCGTGACCATAGTTGAACTCAATATGAGCGTTACTTCCGACGAAGAAGGCGAATATTATTTCGAAAATGTTCCGGCAGGCACCTATAAGTTGAAATGCACTGCTTACACTTATGTAACTGAAACCATAACGGATGTTGAGGTATTGGATAATGCCAACACCGATCAGGATATCGACCTGAATTCGGATGAAAGCAATACCACCTCTGCCGAAAACACATCGGCTCCTTCTGGTGAAGAACAGGAATAGAATCTGATTTCTATTCTTAAGTCGATTAAACTAAAAGGCCTGGGCGAAAGTTCGGGTCTTTTTTTGTTGAGTTATTTGGTGTTGAGTTATTTGGTGTTGAGTTATTTGTTGTTGAGGCGTTTTTTGTTGAGGGGTTGGAAAGGTATATTAACCGCAAAGAGCACGAAGAATGTTATGCAGAGAATGCAAAGGAATAGGTGCTTAAAAACTTAAATACAGATAGATGGGAATGGCTTGGATTGAAAATTGATAGTGCAGGGATTTTTTGATAATGAAAATCTATTTAAAAGGAGGATTTTTTTATCACAGATAAAATAATAATACTTTATTTGTACTTTTATAAAATTATCTTTTTATTTTATAATGGATAAAATACACTTCCCAGGATTAAACGGTTTGCGATTTATAGCCGCTTTATCTGTTATTATAGGCCATGTTGAGTTAATAAAATCCGATTATGGTATCTATAATTTCGAAAAATCGATCCCTTTTTTTAGTAATACATCTGGACATTTAGGTGTTATTCTTTTTTTTGTATTAAGTGGGTTTCTTATTACATATTTATTGCTTGCCGAAAAAGGCAAATATAAAAAGATATCTATTAAAAAATTTTACATCCGCAGAATACTTCGCATCTGGCCCTTATATTTTTTGATATTATTGGTAATCTTTTTGTTATTTTCTTTACTATCAAAAGGCGCAAATAGCTATGCTTTTTTTAATTCAAAAAACATCATTCTATCCATTATCCTATATGTGTTCTTCCTACCTAATTTAGCTTCCCAGTTCGGCATGTGGATTCCATTAGGATCCCATTTATGGTCGATAGGAGTTGAGGAACAATTTTATCTTATATGGCCTGTGATGGTAAACTATGTCAGAAAACGAATACTTTTGGTCTTAGTTTTAATCTTTGTCGGAGTCTCATTATTTCCACACCTTATTGATTTTGTAACTAATCATATTTCTTTTAACCCCGGTATTTTTTTGTTTTTAAAACAATTATCCAAATTTTTTATTATAGCAAAATTCAACTCCATGGCGATGGGTGGTATCATGGCATGGTTGTATTATTCAAAAAAGAAATCAATATTGAAAATCCTTCAACATCATGTAGTAGAAGCGGGTGTTTTTATTTTGGCCTTTTTATTATGGATATTAGGATATATGCCTAAATATTTTGGAGACGAAATGTATACTATTCTTTTTAGTATTATTATTCTAAATATGGCAACCAGCCCCAGGACATTAATAAGTCTTGAAAACCGTTTGTTTGATTATCTTGGAAAAATTTCATACGGATTGTATGTTTACCACTGGATATCCATTGTAATAATATTACTAATAATCCGGAATGTTATACCAACACTAGAAATTGCTCAAAATGCGCTGCAATACAATCTAATAATATATCCTACAGCAATTGTATTAACTATTGGATTATCAGCTTTATCTTATGAATTTTATGAAAAGTGGTTTTTAAAACTTAAAAAACGCTATTCAAAAATAAGCAGTGGATAGATGAATTTCCGAATACTATCTTTTACTGATGAAAGAGAAACGATAGAGGAAAATGATAAATAAATTTTACTCTTTTTTGATTGATGAAGGAAAGGCCCGGACGAAAGTTCGGGTCTTTTTTTATTGAGTTGTTTGGTGTTGAGAGTTTGGGTGTTTGGGCTTTTGTTGTTTAGGTGTTTGGTGATAATGGAAAGGTTTGGATTACAAATCGGAGTTAGACGAAAATATTATTTATGAAATTTTACTTAATAAAAGGATTTTTAATATCGGTTTAAATAATAATATTTAATTTGTACTTTTAGAAAGTTCTCTTTTTTAAATTTATAATGGATAAAATGCACTTCCCGGGATTAAATGGTTTGAGATTTATCGCCGCTTTATCTGTTATTATAGGCCATGTTGAGTTAATAAAATCCGATTATGGTATCTATAATTTCGAAAAATCGATCTCTTTTTTTAGTAATACATCCGGACATTTAGGTGTTATTCTTTTTTTGTATTAAGTGGGTTCATATTATGTATGAAACTAATCTTTTATTGCATAAGCACATGGCATCCATCCATATGGGAACTGCTTCCATTTGACATGAGGAAGGACATCCCGAATAGCACGCATTTCGCCAGGTGCAAGTTCGAAAGAATAATGGTCAAGAATTAGTATGCCTCCAGGAGTAATTCTATCCCAAAAATGTTTTAAACACTCTGATACAACATCATAAATTCCGCAATCAAGAAATACTAATTTAAACTGTAAATGATTGTTTTCTTTAAAAAAAGCTGGCAAATCTTTAGATGCATCAATATTGTGTAAATGAATAATATTATCTAATCCTTGAACTTTTACAATTTTCCTGACTTTTTCTTCAGGAGTACAATATGAGCCTTGCACGATAACATGTTCTTCTTCCCCAGTAGGCTCTGCACCTTGACACCAATCAAAACCATGAACTAAAGTTAATGAATTTGGTTCGAAAATTTTGGTCAGTTTTGCAAACAATAAAGAACCAAAACCCAAATTTACTCCAATTTCAGCTATATGACCAGCAACATCTAAAGTCATTTTATACGCTTCGTAAAGTGTAAGTTCTCGTGCTAATGTTTGATGACCAATAAATGCCGGAAAATGATGAATTAGATCTTGCTTACTAATATCCATTTCCAATAAAGCCTTTAACCCAGCTTCATATTTTGGTCTCAAATCATTGTGTTTTAGATACTCATATTTCGTCTTTGTTGGATCGTGCTGCATATACTATATTTTATTATTTAAAACTCTAATTCCGCATAACCAAAACCATCTTTTCCAAAATAATTACCATTATAGAAAAATAATATACGATCATTAATTTGAATCACTCTCGGATAAGCTTTCATTTCCGAATCCCAACTAATATTGTCGTTTACATTAAATATACCATCATCAATTCGTTTCCAGTTATTAATATCTTTTGAAATGGCACAACTAAGTTTATATCCGTTTTGTGAATTTCTAAAATTCGTTCCTTTCCGATAACAAAAAAACATATAATAAAACCCATTAATAAATTTAATGCATGGGGCATTTTGTGCTTCATTTTCAATCTTTTCAGAAATACAAAAATAATCATCTGGAATCCAATTTATACCATTATCAGAAACAGCATGCTTAATTTTATAAATAGGATCTAGACGGTCTTCATTATTTACCCATTTATAACATGAGGAGTACCACATGTGAAATTTATCAATAATTTCTATTACATAAGGACCGTTTATTAAAAATGGGTCTGTAATGTTTTTGGAAAGTAAAGGGCCCAAGGATATTCTATTAAAACTATTTCCATTATCTCTACTTATAGCTAACCCTATTGAAGTTGTATAAGGTACGCCGATTTCTCTTGACCATCCTGTATAATACAAATATAATAGATTATCTTTCTTGATAAATGATCCAGGCATAATCCCAAACTCGTCAAACGTGCCTTTTTCACCTAAATCTAGAACAGGCTTATTATGAATGTAAATGATATTTTGCGGTTTGTCTTTTTCTACATCTATAAATGAACAATAACTCACATGATTTCCATCTTTAACATCGGGCCTAGTAGTATAAAAAATACGAATACAATGATCTAGTTCAAGAGGCGTAGGTACTTGCGCATAGTGTTTTGACCATTCAAATCTTCCGTCAGGCTGAAAAATAAGACCTTTTTTAATCCACTTCATTCTATTTTCTTAATAATTTCGTACCAGATTAGATCATGCCAAATATCGCTTTTATTGAAGGCATCATGTTCATGCGCATATTTAACGAAATCCAACTTTCGGCAAATGCTTTGTGATTGAATATTCTCTGTTGCGTGAGCAATAATTATTTTGTGAAGTTTTAGATAATTGAAGCCATATTCGATAATTGACCTACATGCTTCAGTTGCAAAACCCTTGCCCTGATGTGGTGTGGCAATCCAATATGACAACTCTGCTCTATCAATTGTCCATGTACGGATATTTCGTTTAACATCAATTAATGATACCAAACCAATAATTTCATCATGTAAGCATATACACCAATGATAGCCTTTGTCATTTTTTTGGGCTTCCATAAGACCCCGAATAACATTTTTAGTTATATCCTTATTTGTGTGTGGTTCCCAGGATAAAAACCGGGTTAATTTCTGATCAGACATTAATAGAAATAATTCATACAGGTCATCCATCGTTGGCTGGCGTAAAAATAATCTTTCCGTATTTAGATCAAAATTCAAATTAGCAAGTAATTATTATTAATTATTGTGCAGAATACCAAAAAAATTTTGCTTTTACCCAAAGAAGTCTCCAAGTAAAAACTATATAGTTAATCCACCATTTATATTAATTATTTCACCATTTATAAAATCGTTTTCGATTGTAAAAATAACTGTTTTCACCACCTCGTCAATTTTCCCTGTACGACGTAATGGAGTTTTTTCTATCCATTGAGCCAGCATTTTTTCTTCGAGAGCATCGTGCGTGCCCGCAGTATCCATAAATCCGGGGGCAATTGCCACAGCCCGAATGCCAAAACGGCCCAGTTCTTTTGCCCATACTTTTGTCATGGCATCGACGGCAGCTTTAGATGCAGCATAAGCCGTTTGACCCATATTGCCCTGCGCTGAAATGGAACTAATGTTAATGATGACTCCTTTGTTACGTTTGTTTATCATATTATCGGCACAAGCACGCGACATAAAAAATACCGAACTTTGGTTGACCGCGATAACATTGTTCCAAAGTTCAACCGAATGCTTTCTATCGGAACGGTTCAGTATATTGACCAAAGGGGCATTTTTCATTATCCCGGCATTGTTAATCAATACCTCGAGACCATTAAAAGCAATAAAGATATCGTCAACGGTATTTTCAACCATTGCATTGTTGGCCACATCGCAAACCCAGGTATGAATTTCGGGGCATTCGTACTTTAAATTTTCCAGTGCCGATTGATCGATATCGATTGCCGCAATTTTGGCACCTTCCGATGCAAGTTTCAGTGCCATTTGTTTACCAAAACCTGAACCGGCACCTGTGATAATTATGCGTAATCCTGCTATTTTCATGATCAGGAAATATATTTTTTTACTATGGAACGTATAGCATCAAAGGTTATCATTTCAGCAATATCGTCGCCCGATAATTGTATGTTGAATTCATCTTCGATGGAGACAATTAAATCCATGTGAGTCAATGAATCCCATTTAGCAACTTCTGACATCCCTAAATTTTTAATGGCTTCTTCGGAGCTGATCTTAAATATTTTAATTAAAATTTCGTTTATTTTTTCCATTATTCTTTTCTATTATGATACTGAAATTTTTTATGACCGAAAACACGTTGACATACGTATGAATTGATCGGAATTCAACCGGTGAGGCTCAGTGTTTGGAGCCACGAGTACGGTTCCGGCAGCTAAACTTTTGCAGGCAAGGGTTCCGGCTCCCAACATACATTTTTCGCCAATCTCTATTTCATGACCCACCATAGATCCTAATCCGACAAAAGTACTTTGCCCGATATGCGTTAGACCCCCAATCAAACAACCACCTGTAAGCCAGCAATTGTCTTCAATAACTGTATGATGTCCAATCATAGCGCCACCCCAAACAAACACATTGTTACCAAATTTTGCGCATGGTTGAATCATAGCCCCATCCATAATAATGGTGTTGTCGCCTACAGTATAATTGCCTTTGACGAGAGGACTTGTATAACCGGCAAAAGCATAACCAAGTTCTTTAAAATAATTGTATTTAGAAGTCCGTAGTTTGTTCATGGATTGATAGCCAACCGCAACAAACACTTTATAATCTTTCGGATCATATTTTGTTTCGCATTCTGATAATGGTACAACAGGTTTATTCAAAAAAACTGAGGTTTTCAGAAATGTATCATCAACAATATAAGCACAAATCTCGTATTCGCTGTCTCTTTCGAAAAAGTAAGAAACAGCTTCGGCAATTTTGCCTGTTCCAAATATGATTAAATTATTTTTCATTTAAATAATCTTCTTTTAATTTTAACCTGTCAATTTTTCCGTTTTGATTTTTTGGCAAATGATCGTAAAATCTGAAATAATCGGGTATCATATATAAAGGGATATATTTTACCAAGTCGTTCAGAATTTTATTTTCATCATTTATTTTTGAACAAACACATGCTATCAATTTACCGTTATCATTTTCTGATCTATGAAATATCACCCCGTTTTCTTCAATATAATTCAATGAACCCAAGGCATTTTCAATTTCTTCCAATTCAATACGATATCCCATACGTTTAATCTGGTTATCTTTTCTTCCGCAAAAATATAACAAATTTTCCAATTTACTATACCGAACCATGTCACCGCTTTTGTATACTATTTCTTTAAAGTTTTTATTCTGGAGATGCTGAACAAAAACTTCTTTGGTTTTTTCTGGGTTATTATAATAACCCAGCCCCACATTAGGACCGGTTATGATCAACTCTCCGATTTCGCCATCCTTCACCTGTTTTCCTTTGCTATCAATAATAAGAAATCCAAAATTCGGAGCCATTGGGCCCAACGGCAATAATTCATCAATATTCATATCCTCGTCTGAAATAACATAGGAAGTGCAAATACAGGTACATTCAGTCGGACCATACACGTTAATAAATTGCACTCTTTTCCCCAAGATAATCCACAAATTTCGAAGCTGATTTTTAGGGAAGCCTTCACCGCCAAAAGAAACAATTCTTAGATCAGGCAGGTCAGAATCTTTTAATGCCCTCATAGTTAAAACATATACAAACATAGACGGCACACCAAACCATATTGTTGGTTTAATATGATTTAATGCATCCAACAGTTTTCTTGGGTTCCGCGACAAGGATTCCGGAACCGGGACCAAGCCTGCACCGGTAAACAAAGATGCATAAAAATCAAAAACAGAATTGTCGAAATGCATCGGATTGATATTGGTGAAAACATCTTTGTCGGTTGTATTATAAGTGGTTTTTGTCCACTGAATAAAATTCAATACAGCAGAATGAGAAATTATAACACCTTTGGGAAAACCAGTTGAACCTGAAGTAAACATCAGGTATGCTGGTGTGTTTCCTGCAACACCCATATTTATTTGTGGGTAGCTAGCTGAAAAGTCTGCAAGAGACTCCTTAAAAGCAGGAGATGTATATAATACAAGCTTGGTTGAACTATAATGACATTCCTTAAGAAGATTGTAAGAAATCTCGGGACTAAAAAAAATTACAGGTTTACATAAACCTATCATTTTTCTCAAACGCTCAACAGGACTGTTTTGATCAAGATTGGTGTATATTGCCCCTATCTTTAAACAAGCCAACATGGCAGCGTATGCAAGGTCGCTTTTTTCATTAAAGATAGCAACAATATCTCCCTGTTTTACTTTTTTTGCAAGTAAAAAATGTGCTATCTTATTCGATAAGGTTTCCAGTTCTGAATATAAAACAACTTTGTCTTCAAGAAACCTAAGTGCAATATTCGTCTTATAAATTGTTGCAATATGATTAAAAAGTTGCCCGAGGTTGTAAAAATATTTATTCATTCTCAATCAAAGTATATTGTTCTAAAAATTCAATAATTGTTTGCCTAGTATTAAACATCAGCACATCAATAATAGAAAGCCAAGGTACAAATTTTTCTGCATTTTGCTTGTATAAAATGCTATTTGTTTTTAAAAAACGGAGTTGGATGTTTTCTGCAATAAACTTTTTTTTATCATACAATTCAGTACCACCAATCGGATTGATATAATATAATGCTTTTTCCTTTTTGCAAATTTCAATTATTTTCTCTTGTGCCTTAAGATGTTCTGTTTTGTATATAGAAGACGAAGGAATTACACAAATTTCCATTTGTAAAAACTCAAAGATCTTTTGAAAATGGTAAAATATATATCGCGAAAGATTTTTCTCCTGACAATTGACAATATTCGAAATAACCGGAAAGACCTCCTCAAATTCAGATGACTTCTTATAATTCATTTCTATGGTTTTCAGAAATTTCTGTTTCCAGGGATCCTCAGATAATTCGCATTCAAGAATTAAATTATTTTGAGAGGCATTTTTGATGGGAATTGAAAAGAGATAATCTTTGCCATTCACTAAAATTCTGTTTCTGTTTATCCAACCACGCTTTATATGATTAACATCATCCAAAATAACAAATTTATCTGCAGCATGCATAAGCTGAAAATATCCAATATATGGAAACAAGTATGGCTGCATTATTGCGAGTTTCATACTTTAAAAGTCTTAATAATATTGCAAATTTTTTCAAGAACCGAAAATTCAAGAACCGGATAGATCGGCAAACAAAGAACCTGAGCGGCAATTTTTTCAGCCACGGGTAAATTATCGGGCATGGCAGATTCCAATGATTTATAAGGGGAAAAATTACTAATCAGCGGATAAAAATACTTGCGACTATATATATTTTCAGTTTTGAGCTTTTCGAAAACATCATTTCTTGTCCTACCATATTTGATATTATCAATTAAAATCGGGAAATAGGAATAATTGTGCGTTACATTTTCAATTTCGTCAAAAGTATTAATACCTTTTATCTCTTTCAAAAGCTCACGATACCGTTCAGCTATTTTCTTTCTTCGGGCAATAGCCTCATCAACATACTTCAGTTGTAGCAAACCAAATGCAGCCTGAATTTCGTTCATTTTGGCATTGATACCCGGGGCAACTACAGTTGTTTCGTCGTGAAATCCAAAGTTTTTCAGATCATCGATACGTTTTTTTGTTTTTTCGTCGTGGCAAACAATAGCGCCTCCTTCAAAGGTATTGAAAACCTTGGTAGCATGAAAACTGAGCACCGATAGATCGCCATAACCGGCAATAGAAATTCCATTTTGCTTAACCCCGAAAGCATGAGCAGCATCATAAATTACTTTAAGCCCATAAGTATCGGCAATTTTCTGTATCTGATCGTGTTTGCAAGGATTTCCATATACATGAACCGGTAAAATAGCTGTTGTATGCGGTGTAATTGCGGCTTCTATTTTATCAGGGTTCAAATTAAAGCTTTCTTTTTCGATATCGACAAACACTGGTTTTATACCGTTCCACCATAAAGAATGAGTGCTGGCCACAAAACTAAAAGGCGTTGTAATTACTTCGCCTGTAATTTTAAGGGTTTGCAATGCCGTTATCAATGCCAATGTGCCGTTAGCAAAGAGCGAAATATATTTAACCCCCAAATAATTGCATAAAGCTTTTTCCAATTCCTGATGAAACTTTCCATTATTTGTGAGCCATTTATTTTCCCATATTTCCTGCAAATAAGGAGTAAATTCTTCTAAGGGAGGCAAAAAGGGTTGGGTAACAAATATTGAATCCATAATTTATATTACGATTGAAACTTAAGCATAATAAACACGAATAAAGTGAATCCCATTTATTTTAAACTATTACAAAATTAGCAAATAAAATTTAAATCCTTTTCTTTGTTCAATTTTTTATGTATTTTTGTAACAATTGAACCAAAAACAAAGACGTTTAATTAAATTTATTTACTAATGAAAAGATGTTTGCTCATACTTTTTTTTGCTCTTATTAGCATAAATTTATTCTCACAGTTTCGTCCTTCTCAAGTTTCCGGCTTACAACTTTGGTTAAAAGCTGATTCTGCAATTAGTTTAAACGGCTCAACTGTGAGCCAATGGAACGATTGTAGCTCTAATGGTAATAATGCAGCACAAGTTACATCAGCTTATCAGCCATTATTTGTTACAAATGCTTTGAATGGTCTACCAATAACAAGATTTGATGGCGTGAATGATTATTTGTTATTTTCTAATATTAATCTTTCTAAACTTTCTATTTTTTGTGTGTTTAAA
>CAIWKO010000025.1 GCA_903913285.1 uncultured Bacteroidales bacterium
AAAGGCATTGAAAGAAGGCGATGCTATAACGATAAGAAATGGTCAGAACCATGATGTATATTGGATAAATTATTTTGCGGTAAAAGAGATACTGGAAAATTCAAAAACGCGGGAAGGCATGTTGCTTTACCTGGCTTTGTTTGAAACCGGCAATAACCTCACAGCGCCGGTACTTCCACAAAGCACGATACAAACCGTAACCCGTAAACTTTTGAAAGGAGGCGACGATGTGCATAATAACTAAAGATGGCCGTTTGATGATAGAAACCAGCGGCGGCAGCGCTGAAGAATTCGTTAATAAGATTAGAGCTATAATACGTACCTTGCAAAAGGCATGTATAAACGATGAGGATTGTAGCCAATACTTCTTACTGGAGTTGCTCAATGAGATGATACCGGAACCCTGCGTTGAGAAACGCAGTTAATAACAAAAAAGCCTTCATAACCGAAGGCTTTTTTTATGTTTAAAATCATTTTAAACCACTGGTTCCGCAGGCGGGTTGATGACCGGTTGCACATTAATTACCGTTGCCGGTATCCGTACCGCAGTGGCATCCATCACCCGCATGGTATACTCTTCTATCATATCAATAATGTCAGAGTGATTGTGATCGGTTTCGGACAACGTATTTTCAGGAGTGCCGGCATAATTCTTACCGAAGGCCCGCATCACCTTCAGCACATCGTCGGGATATCCCAAATACGATAAGGCATCGGCCTGATAAGCGGAGCCATCGGCAGTGCGCTTTTTGGTATCGGTAACAATGTGAAGCCGTATAACGGCATCAGCCTGCCGCAGTCCGCGGCTTAACGGTTGCCAGGCAATGGGAGTAAATTCGATAAAAAGAGCCGGCCTTTTAAATGGAGGATCCTTTTCGATATACTCAAGTTGTTGGTTCCAGATATCGAAAAACTGAAACACTTGTTTGGCAGGATCACCGGCGGTGATCGTTTTAACGGCTGCCACAATATCGGCATAGAGTTTCGCTCTGATTCCGGTAAAGTCTGCATTTGGTACTGGAGGAGGAGTTGGTGTTGGCATGGTTTTATTTTGTTAAAGCGTTTTTCATTTCTACGGTGATCATGTGTTCTATTTCTTTGTTGAGCATAAGGCTCACTCCCATAAACTGGCGGCGGGGAATCCTGGCGGAGTGATTGCGCCCGGCGCGGCCACCTTCATTATGGATTTTGGCATAGGGTACATCAGTAAAGATGCTTATTGATTTGCCCGATATCTTACCCATAATAGACCTTCTTAATCTTCCTGTTTTTACGAGTAATCCTCTGTTAGAGGCAGAGTCCTTGCGTCCATATTTTACTCTTTTCCCCAAAAACACTGCTCTTTTTTCGTTTTTACGAGATCGCCAGGGCTGGAAAGAAGAGTCGGTGAATCCCTGATTCTGGAAACTATTGTGGTAATATTCCAGGGCCATTATTTTGATTTTGCGCGGAATTTTGTCCTGAACGCTACGGAGGATATCCATCTTGATTGCCTGTATTGATTTTCCTGTAAACTTTACGGTGATGGGCATAATTTTTTTTATAAAAATTTGTTTTTGGTATAGTTTGTTTTGTATCTTTGCATTGTGTTGTTGATATAAATCGCGGGGATTTTCACTCCCTTCACCGTTTTTAACAGCACTTTTTTATTTTATAAGACCTTTCTTGTATAGTTTTTCCAATATACAATATACACGGAAATCTCCTTTTTTGTTTTCTTTAACGTTGACATAACGAGTGTCGTCATTAATTTTTACCTTATAATAATGCCACATTTTAACACCAGGATGTTTGGTTTGGACATCCGCTTTTCTCCCCATATATTTAGCATCTTTTAATAAAGTGCCCAAATTGCAAACAGATCTAAAGGCTGATGAACATCCGGGATAATTATGATTGAGTATATTGGTAATATCCTTTCTTGCCAATAAAATTTCAGAAAATTGTTTTATTCCCTCAATTGGTATTGTTAGAGGTTTTGCTTCAGGTATATTTGTTTTTGCCCAGTCTTTTGCCCAATCGCGTGCGCCTACGTCTTCGGCATGGGTTACTATGGCTGCGATAGTTGAATCACCTCCCTTATAATAGACATGATCTTTGGGAAACATCAATTTTTCTTTTGCAAGGTTTACCCGGAACATTGCCGGTATGTCTACATGTGGCACGGATTTATCAGGAGATGTTACCTTTTCCATCGTTTCGATGGCATAACAACGACATCCCCATCCATTGGGAGGATAATGAGAGTTCCAGAATGAATCCTGTTTAGGGTAGATCAACCCATGAAGCACACGGTGACTGTCGCGGACCCTGCCGTCATTTGCCGTCAGGTATTTTAGATTAGCTTCTTTTTCGAAGGTGGACCATCGCGACGCGTTTTGTGCTGCAGCCACAGCAAAGTTGTATTCGGTTCTGAACTTATTCTTATTGGAATCGTCCATCACCGCCGAAACAATTTTCTTATACTCTGGCCAGATTCTTATTTTATTTGTTTCCGGATCGACCAACTTCTGAGTGAGAAACTCCATGTCGGTTCTGTTCTTGGCAACACTAAACTGATAGGCATTGGTGAGCAGGTGATCGGCCATGTCTTTTTGAGGAGAATTAAACTCAAGTTCTTCGTAAGGTTTTCCCATGCCCTCTATAACGGCATCGGATAATTTTGTTGCTAACCATTTAACCATTTTTGGATCTATAGGTCCTTTAAAGGTACCTTTCCAGATTTCACCGGCTATACGTTCCCAA
>CAIWKO010000026.1 GCA_903913285.1 uncultured Bacteroidales bacterium
ACATTAACCAAGAATGCACCCAGTTTTAACATCTGGTTTAAAAAGTATAAATACCACAATCTTTATGAACACATAGATATTCGGGCAAAATTGGCAAAAATTGAAATCATCTCTTTTCAACATCTGGTTTTAGCCCCTTTACAGGGAGGAAGATGGGGTTCGAACCCACGACTTTCAGAACCACAATCTGACGCTCTAACCAGCTGAGCTACATCCTCCGTTTATTGAAGTGCAAAATTAAATATTTTTTCCTTGTTTCACCGAAAAATTAAATAATAATTTTTCAGATGCATAATTAGCTGCAAATAAAAACGTTTTTATTTTACTTTTGCATATTATGGTTCAACAAAAATTAAAAGTTCTGTTTCTGTCGGCATGGTATCCCACACGGGTTAAGCCCACAAACGGAAATTTTGTTGAAAAGCATGCCGAAGCCGTTGCTCTTTATGCCAATGTGGATGTGCTCCACGTTTGTTTCGACAGCACAATGACAGCAAAAAGTGAGTATGTTTTTAGCGAAAATAATGGCTTGCGAACACATATTATTTACCTGAAAAAGTCCGGAAAACAGATTCCTTTCATCTCGTTCCTTGTGAAATCGATTAAGATCTTAAACGCCTACCGGCACGGTTTCGACAAAATTTATTCCGAAAAGGATCCCGATATCATTCACGGAAACATTTTGATTCCCTGTTCGCTGATCGCATTCTACTTTAAATTATTCAAGCGTATTCCCTTTATCATAACCGAACACTGGACGGGATATTTGCCCCAGGACCCCAACAAACCCGGCAAATCGTTATTCCTATATCGTTATTTTGCCAAAAAAGCATCCTGTCTCGCCCCCGTCACTCACAATCTGGCCAAAGCCATGCAAAGCTTTGGGATCAAAGGAAACTATTCGGTGGTTCCCAACGTGGTGGATACGGATATTTTTAGGGAAAAGGATAAAAAGATCGACGACAGTTTCCATCTGCTGCATGTTTCATCGTTGCTCGATGTACAGAAGAACTTCAGCGGAATTTTATTCGCCCTGGAGCAACTGGTAAAAAGCCGCGATGATCTTGTGCTGGAAGTTATCAGCGACGGCGACATGGAACAATATCAGAAGAAAATAGAGCGTTTGGGCTTGTCGGAATATATTATCTTTCACGGCAGAAAAACTACTGAGGAAGTGGCCGCCATCATGAAATACTGCGATCTACTTTTGCTTTTCAGTAACTACGAAAACTTTCCCTGTGTTATTGCCGAAGCATGGTCGTGCGGGCTGCCCGTATTGTCGACACGCATAGGCGGAATTGAAGAATACCTGAACGAAGAGAACGGAATGCTGACCGAACCCAACAATATAGAAGCCCTGCACGAAGCGCTCGAAAAAATGATGAGCTCAATTGACTTGTACGATAGCAAAAATATAAGGACCTTTGCCCTCGACCATTTCAGCTATAATATAATCGGTTCACAGTTCGAAACCATTTATAAAACCGCACTAAAAAGATAGAATTTGTTTAAAAAGATATTCAAAACCTTCGGCGTTAAATTTTCATCAGCTATACTCAATTTATTGATCGCGGTGATCGTTTCGCAGTTTCTGGGTTCTGAAGGCAAGGGACAACAAGGTTTGATCATCACTACCATTGCTTTTATTCTCATCTTTTCGAACATCGTGGGCGGCGCTTCGCTGGTTTATCTCACCCCCAGGCTCCCCATAAAAAAACTGGTGCTCCTCTCCTATTTCTGGACCTTGCTTGGAAGCGCCATTTTTGCCGCAGTTCTACTACTGTTCCCTTTTAAGGATATCGACCACCGTTACGTGCTTCATATTGCTGTATTGGCTGCCATCAATTCGTTTGCTTCGGTGAATTGCTCCATTTTGCTGGGAAAGCAAAACATCAAAGCCAACAATATCATCAGCTTTTTCCAGGTACTGATCACTGTAGTGACTTTATTAATCCTGTTTTTCGGAGGCTATCTGGTGAATATCTTTGGTTATATTTATGCGCTATATGTGGCCTACATTTGCTCATTCTTATTAAGTCTACTCTTCTTACTTCCATACAGAACCGAAAAAGGCAATCAAGAAATTTCATACATCAGCGCACTTTCGATGCTGCTGCGTTTCGGTTTTTTGAACCAACTGGCACATATTGCCCAACTACTCAGTTTCCGTGTGAGCTACTATTTTCTCGATTCATATATAGGCGTAAAATCGGTGGGGGTTTATTCGAACGCGGTTTCCATCATAGAATCGGTGTGGATGATAAGCGGAAGTGTTGCGCTGGTGCAATATTCAAAGATCGCCAACTCCGACGACCCCAAAGAGAACCAGAGCCTGACAGCCGAATTGCTACGCATCAGTTTGCTGGTAACATTCCTGGTGTTGATCGTACTGGTGATTTTGCCCGCCTCGTTCTATTCGTTCGTTTTCGGGAAAGACTTCTCCGACATCAACCGCATCATGTGGTGCATGGCGCCTGGCATACTGGTGTTCGTGAACGCACTCATACTGGGACATTATTTTTCAGGTAGCGGGAAATATCACGTGAACACCATCGGGTCGACTATAGGTTTGCTTATCACCATAGCACTGTCGATAATAACCATTCCGCGCTTCGGGTATCTGGGCGCTGCCATCACGGCCAGCATCTCGTATTTGGCCACTTCGGTCTATGTTACCTGGTTCTTCTGCAAAGAGTCGAAGTTGCGGTTTGCGGCTTTGCTTCCCACACCGAAATATATCAGGGAGTACTACGGCCTGTTGAAACAGTTTTTGAATATCAATAAAAATACCCATGAGTAAACTTTCAAAAGCATTTAAAGCATTCGGGCTGATATTGAAAAAGCCGCATCTGCTGAACCTCATAAACGACAGTGAAGAAGCCATGCAGGAATATGTGGAAAAAAAATACGGACTGCCCGAAGGTTTAAAAACTGTGAGCATCGAACAATTCATAAGCCGGGAGGAAGAAATTGAACCCTACGGATTTCTGGAAGGGAGTTCGCTGCCCACCGACTTCGCCCTGCTGAGAAGCATCTGCAGGCAGAACCAGGTGGAAGATTATCTGGAAATAGGAACCTGGCGCGGCGAGAGCGCCGCCAATGTGGCTCCATTGGTAAAGAATTGCTACACGCTGAACCTGCCCGACGACGAAATGCGCCGCATGGGCATGGAAGAAGCTTACATTGGGATGCACCGCTGCTTTTCAAAACAGGTGGAGAACATCATCCATCTGCAGGCCGATTCGCAGACCTTCGATTTCACGTCGCTGAACAAAAAGTTCGACCTGATATTTCTGGACGGAGACCATCACACCGAATCGGTGATGAACGACACCCGTAATGCTTTCCGTTTGCTGAAGGACGACAATTCGATGATAGTGTGGCACGACACCGGCGAAGGCACCGAAACCACCCGCTTCAGTGTGCTGGCTGGCATATTGGACGGTTGCCCACCGGAACATATCCCGCATCTGTATCGCGTGTCGAACAGCCTGTGTGCCATTTTTACAAAAAAAGAACTTAAAGCCGAAATAGTGAAACCGAATTCAGTGCCTGAACTTTCGTTCAAGGTAAAGATCACGGTTTGTAAATAATTTTAAAATTAAAAGACAATGGCAGACGGACAAAACCGTAACGAAATTGAACCCGGAATGGAAGTGGGCATCGTGAAGAAAGAAGACCAGCGCTCCGGGAAAATAACCGAAGGCACTGTTAAGGATATACTCACCAAAAGTCCGTTCCATCCGCACGGCATCAAAGTGAGGCTGAATTCGGGCGAAGTGGGCCGTATAAAACTGTTCTTATAAGTCGCCAAAGCCATGAAAGCCGCAAGCCTGAAAGAACTGAAATCGGAACTCGAACTGCTGCCTCCCGCAGAGGTTTTAGACCTATGCATGCGGATGACCCGCTACAAAAAGGAGAATAAAGAACTGCTCACCTACCTGCTGTTCAATGCCGGCGACGAACAGGCCTACGTGGAAGAGATCAAGGAAATGATCGCGCTGATGTTTGAGGAGATCAACCGCAGCAATGTTTATCTGGTAAAGAAATCGCTACGAAAGATATTGCGCACCGCCAACAAATTCATCAAATATTCGGGCTCGAAACAAACCGACGTGGAAGTGCGAATATTTTTCTGCACCCGCATGAAGAACGCCGGTTTGCCATTGCAATCAAGCACAGCCCTAAGCAACATCTATACACGCCAGCTCATAAAACTCAACAAAACCTTAGCCATGCTGCACGAAGACCTGCAGTTTGATTATGCACAAGAGATGAAGGGATTGGTGGATTAGGAGGTGAAATGCGATTTGAGAAATTCTGACTTCTGAATTCTGAATTCTGAATTTCCCCTCCCTCATTTCCACCGCAGCATCCACACATAAAGTTTTTCAACCTTTTCGCGTGCCCAGGGTGTTTTTCTCAGAAATGTAAGACTCGACCGTATGCTGGGATTGCTCTTGAAACAATTGATGTTTACTTTGTTTGCCAGTTCTTCCCACCCGAAATGTTCCACCAGTTCATTCAGTATCATTTCCAGAGTTATGCCGTGCAGAGGATTGTTTTTTTGCTCCTGATCCATAACTCTAGTAGCGTGTCTTGCCCGATTTGTTGTTTTTTTTGATGCGCTTGCCGTTCTTGGTGAATTTCGGATTGCGCTTGTAGGCGCTGCCGAGGTTGATCTTTTTGTTTTTCTCTTTCTTTTCGTGAAAAGCACCCTGTGAGTTTTTCAGATCGGGCGTTTTCAGATAATTTTTATCAAACAAACGCTCTGCTTTCTCTTCCTCATAAAAAGCATTCGAAATAACCAGATCGTCGGGCAAAGCTTCCATCGTTATTTTTTTCAGCATCAGAGTTTCCACAGCTTCTTTAAAAGGCATCTCGTCGGGCGTGATAAAAGCAATGGCTTCCCCGTCTTTGTCGGCTCTTCCGGTTCGCCCAATCCGATGCAAATAATCTCCGGGCACCTCGGGCATGTCGAAATTCACAACATGTGTAACATCGCTTATGTCCATGCCGCGGGCTATCACGTCGGTAGCGATCAGCAGCCTGAAATGGTCTTCCGAAAAATGCTTGAGGGCTACCAGGCGTGTGTTGTGCGATTTGTTCGAATGTATCACACCTGCTTGTTCGGGCATTCTTTTTTCGAGCATCTCGTGAAGGCGGTCGGCGAGTTTTTTCTTGCTGATAAACACCAGCACTTTACTCATTTCTACATGATTTCTGAGCAACAGTTCCAGCAGGTTTACCTTGGTGTTGAAATTCGGGACATGATAAGCCGTTTGAACGATCTTTTCGATGGGAGTTCCGTGCGGGGCTATTTCTATCGTATAGGGCAATGCTATCGACTTTGCAATAAAATCGTTTACATCGGCCGTCAGGGTAGCCGAAAACATTAGCGTTTGACGTTTGGCAGGCAGCAGCTCCAGCAAATTGATCAGTTCAAGCCGAAACCCGAGTCCGAACATTTTGTCAACTTCGTCGATAACCAGTTTCTGAATACTTTTCAACCGCAACACTCCCGTCAGGGCCAGATCGGTCAAACGTCCGGGCGTTGCCACCACGATGTCGGTACCTTCAAAAACCATTTGTTTCTGACTGTTGATGTTGGTGCCTCCATAGATGCCTTCCGAACGCAGATTCGAGTATTTGATAAGCTTTTTCACTTCTTCCAGTATCTGCATCACCAGCTCACGCGTGGGAGCCACTATCAGTATGCGCGGATCTTTCTGTTTCGAAAAAGGCAACTGACGCAGCAAAGGCAGCAAATAGGCCAGGGTTTTTCCCGTTCCGGTTTGTGCTATGCCCACCACATTGCGGCCCGACATGATCACCGGAAAAGCCTTTTCCTGAATGGGCGTAGGACAATCATACTCCATATCGTCTAAGGCTTTTATCAGCGCGGTATTTAAATTCAGTTCGTCGAAAGTCAAAATAAAGCTTTTATATTCGCTGCAAAGGTAGTCAGAATCCGCGTAGTATAAGCTTAATTATTATTAATCATCAATTATTCGATAAAACCAACCAATTAGCGTATCTTTGCATACCCTCTTATTCCCGTTTGAAAATCTCCGCCTCAAACAGCGCCTTTTCAGGATAAGAAAAACAGTATTCATTAAAAATACAGCCCAATGTTAGACGACGGACGATTTATGGTACTTTGGCAGAAATATGCCGCAGTGATCCACGTACTCTTAAAAAATACCGACAGCGATGTTCAGAAACTGCAGCTCTACAAACACGAATTTGATGTGCTCGGACAAAAACAAAAAGCCAACATGACCTTTAGTTTCAACCTCATCAACGGGAGGGCCGTTAACATCGTGAGCGCTACGGGCATTGCCCGCGACCTGTGGCAGGTATTGGATACCAAACTGGCAACACGTCAGTTGCTCAAAGATCGCAAAATAAAAGTAAGTGTCGGCAAATCCTACGAACTGCTATTCGAAAAAATACCCGAAGCAGTGGTTTGCGAAGAACTTATTGAACAGGTATAAACCGTATACCCTATTATTCTTTCACAAACTTCCCGTCTTCAATAAACCTTCCTTTGTCCCAAATTTTGTAGAAATAAATTCCGCTTGCAAATTTATTGATATCAATAGTGTTGCTGCCCTGCCTTAACTTCGTTTCGGTTTGCAGTTGGCCGTTGATATTATAAATTTTAATGTCGATATCTTTATATAAACCCGTTTCGAAATTAATTTGATCATTGGCAGGGTTGGGAAATACTAATATTTGTTTGTCGCTGATAATTTTGTTTTCGTTTATGCCGGTAATATCTCCGTCTTTATCTATTTTAATTAACCAAATTGTAGTAGAAGTATCCGTTGTAGGAGCTCCTTCCCATTCTAAAACACAACCACCATCATGTGTGGCCGCAATTGAACCATATGTGTATGCCCCATTAAGGCTAACATATTTCTGCCAATAAATTAAACCATCTGGACTCAATTTGGTAACACCGATATAATTTCCCGAACCATAACCCGCTAAAAAACAGTAAAACAAAGTATCGGGATTATTGAAGTTTAAAAAATCGTGCCATTGAACTACCCTGTTATCATCATAAGGCGTCGTAATCATTATGGAATCTTTTTTAACACCGTCTTTATTGTATTTATTTAAAAAAGTATAGGTTTTAATATAAAGTGGAGGATAATCATAAAACATATTTTCAAAATAAATACTGTCATTTAGTTTAACAGTGTTATTATACGAATTATAAATCACCATATATTTATTAGGAGAAAGGGTATCAATATTCGAAAAGTCATTATCGGTCTTTATAATCCATTTATAGGATGTAATGATGTAGCTGCTGTCGGCTTTCATTTCAACAAAACCAACATTATTCATCATACAAAAACCGCAATTACCATCAGAAAAAAATGGATCAATTTTTCTGAGCAATTGAAAATTTGTATCGGTTTCATAAATGGTAAAGTTCCACCAATTATTAGAATGATGAATTGTACCGCCCAAAAACACATGATTGCCCTTACTGTTGACAAGATGATTTAAAATGTAGGTACTGTCACCCATAGTATCGATTATTGCTTCCTTCACAACATTTAATGCAGTATCAAATATCTGTGCATACAAATAGTTATGCGCGCTATCGTGTAATTTGCCTGCATAGAACATATTATTCTGGTAATTTTCGATATAAAAAAAGGAACCATAATTTTTCATTCCCATTATATGTGTCAAATCCAAACTATCTCTTAAATTTCCATGTTCATCAACTTTATAAATTATTTGAAAGGAAGTATCATCGGTCAGCGCTTCATGTATAGTAGACAAATAAAAATAATGGTTGCAGCCCTCTTTAACTGTAAAACAATCGCAATAATGTTTGGTTGTAATTTTTTTTACAAACGTCTGCGCCTGTGTTCCCGATATCAGGCCGAATACGGAAATAAAAACAAATAAACTCAGCTTTTTCATAATATTAATTTTAAATCAATAAAAACACCAAAAAAATACTCGTTTAATGCAGTTATTGCGCATTGCTTTCGTCCGACATTTTACTTCACTAATCTTTTCGCACCCACAAATATAGGAAATTATTGCAGATCATACAAGAAAAATTTAATCAAAAAAGTTAACGGTAGCTTTTATCAAGTTAACGGTATAATTTGGAGGTTGGCAACCCTTCTGAATCTCCTTTAATCCTGTTTACACAATCTATTTTATACTACCTCAATTACTTCTCATGTTGGTTGCAATACCATCCATTTAAACTCAATTCCCGACCATGTTGATTCAATTCCTGAAAATTCAAAATGAATTCCCGATCATGCAAACTCAATTCCCAGCCATTCAAATTGAATTCCCGACCATGTTGATTCAATTCCCTGCCATGTTGGTCGAATTCCCGAACATGTTGACTCAATTCCCGAACATATTGACTCAATTCCCGACCATGTTGACTCAATTCCCGAGCATGTTGATCGAATTACTGAGCATGTTGGTCGAATTACCGGACATGTTGGTCGAATTACCGGGCATGTTGATCGAATTACCGAACATGTTGATCGAAATACCGAACATGTTGATCGCAATACCGAACATGTTGGTCGAAATACCGAACATGTTGGTCGCAATACCGACCAATTAAAATCATTACAATCAACACAATTTAAGTAAATTAGATCAATAAAACAAGTTTCAGCTTGTTTCAAGCTTGTTTTTCTCCACGAACATCAAAACAACGCCTGCGTTTTGGCATTACTTTTCACTTCAAAATAGGTTTCCGGTAAATAACAACTAAGAAAATAGATGCTTCGTAAAAAAACTCACCTCACAACCCCTTCACTTTTCTCCACATCAAATAATTCAGGTATCTCCACTCCATATCCTGCTCGCGGTGTCGGGCAGCCTAAGAATAAATTTTAAACATTGTATATTCCCGTTCAAACCATCCGCTGCATTATTCACCAGCTCAAAAAGCAAAACCATGTTGCGCAGTCAAAAAACAACTTACACAATAAAAAAAACTCACCAACCATCTTTTTACCTCAAAATAAAAAAAACAAACCCAATGCAAACATAGTTTTTTACGTTTACAATTCTAAAATCTTATAAAATAATTAACAGCGTTTCAGAATAAAAAATTCCGCAAGCATTGTTAATTAGAAAAATATTATTTAATTTCGTCCTGCCATACCCAGAAATAATCTAGATGAAAAAAAAAATACTCTTTCTTTTCGGTTTTATTTTGTTAATCAACTGGGGAATCAAGGCCCAGGTTCTCATTAACGAATACTCCTGTTCCAATACTGCCACCATAACCGACAACTTCGGAAATTATGAAGATTGGATAGAACTTTACAATCCAACCGCCTCAGCCGTTAGCCTCAACAACTGGTATGTGAGCGATAAAATTACCAATCCTCTAAAATGGCGGATCGCGACCGCGAGCATTGCCGCGCATGGCTATCTTATCATTTGGGCATCAGGAAAAAACATCACCTCTGGCATCCTTCATACCAATTTCAAACTCACCCAGTGCAAACTCGAAGACATAATAATTTCAAATGCAGCCGGTACTTCTGTCGACGTACTAACTATTAAACCTGCAATGGAAGGACACTCGCGTGGACGAACCACCGACGGTGCCGGCACCTGGAGCCTGTTTAAAACCCCAACTCCTAATTCAAGTAATATAAACTCATTTTCAGATTATGCCTCTATGCCTACCATGAGTGTAAGTCCGGGATTCTTTACAACTGCACAATCTGTTACCATAACATCAACCACTCCGGGAGTTACCATACATTATACTTCAGATGGCACAACACCCACCGCAGCATCTACCTTATATACGGGTCCAATCACAATTTCGACAACCACGGTTTTACGTGCAATTGCCATAAGTACGGTTCCGTCCGTGCCCAATAGCTTTGTAGAAAGCAACACCTATTTCATCAACGAACCCCACACCGTAGGCGTAGTTTCAATCTATGGTGATGGAGTGATGGATCTGATGAACGGAACCCAATCCGATCCCTATGCCGGAGTAGAATATTTTGATGAAACCGGAGTATTCAGAACCAAAAGCTATGGCAATGCCAACAAACATGGCAACGATTCCTGGTCGTATCCGCAGCGTGGTATCGATTTTGTGAGCCGCGACCAGTATGGATATAACTACGCCCTGCGCTATAAAATATTTAACACCAAAAGCAGAGACGAATTTCAACACATCATCTTCAAAGCTGCTGCCAACGATAATTATCCGTTCGAAACCCCCGGCAGCGCTTACGCCTGGGGACCCAGTACTCAGCTTGGGGCTGTTCACCTGCGCGATTCATACGTCCATACACTATCTCAGAAAGCTCACCTGCATATGGATGAACGAACCTGGGCGCCCAGTATCTTGTATGTCAACGGGCAATATTGGGGAGTATACGATACACGCGAAAAAGTAGATGATTGCGACTTTACGGAATACTATCACAACACGCCCGAAGATTCGCTGCAAATGCTGAAAACCTGGGGAAGTACTTGGAGCGAATACGGAGGAGCCCAGGCCCAAACCGACTGGAACAATCTGTCTACTTTTATCACTACCAACAGCATGGCCGTTCCGGCTAACTATGCTTATGTCGACACCATGTACAGCATTAAAAGTTTGACAGACTATGTCATCCTGAATTCATTTTGCGTCACATCCGACTGGCTCAACTGGAACACCGAATGGTGGAGGGGCATAAATGTGGGCGCCGACAAAAGAAAATGGCGCTACTGCTTGTGGGACGAAGATGCCACATTCCACCATTACATAAACTACACAGGGGTTCCCAGTACAGATGCTGATGCCGATCCCTGCGATCCCAATTCCCTGGTCGATCCGGGCGGAGAAGGTCATGTTCCGATATTAAATGCTTTGATGCAAAATCCAACGTTTTATCAATATTTCATCATGCGATATTTCGATTTGCTCAACGGTCCGCTTACCTGCAACCGTATGACTGCAATTCTCGACAGTATGGTAAATGTAATTCAACCCGAAATGCAGGAACATATCAACAGATGGGGTGACGGTGGCACTTATGCCGCCTGGTGGGCCAACTATCATGACCTGCGAAACTTTATACAAGACCGCTGCAACACTGTAATAAACCAGTTTATCGATTGCTGGCCGGTCACAGGTCCGTTTCCTTTAACAGTAAATGTATCGCCTGCCGGTTCCGGCACTATTGATCTGAATTCACTGAATCTGACAAGCTTTTTTTGGACAGGTAATTACCCGGGAAATATGACCATATTGATGACGGCTCATCCAAATAGTAATTACTGCTTCGATCATTGGGAATTCCATCATCATACACCGTCTCCGAGCATAAACGACTCTTCCATTTCCTTTTTATATACCCAAAGCGACAGTATTACTGCCTATTTCGCAAATGGAACTGCCCCCTCTGTAACAGCCTCCCCTTCTACAATATGTTCGGGCGACTCCAGTAATTTACAAGCAAGTGCAGGAAGTTTATTTTCATGGAGTCCTTCAACAGGTTTAAGTTGCACAAATTGCGACAATCCAATAGCAACTCCTACCGCTACCACTACCTACACGGTTACAGTTTCTGGTGGTTGCGGCACCGGAACAGCTACTGTTACGGTTACAGTCTCACCTCCGGGAACGTCGACTCCAACAGTAACAGCAACCTATCCCACTCTTTGTGCCGGCGATTCAACCCAGATACAAGTCAGCGCTGCATCAACATATTCATGGAGTCCATCAACAACATTAAGCTGCAATAACTGTCCGAATCCGATTGCCACACCAACTGCCACTACCACATACACAGTGTCGGTAACAGGTGGGTGCAGCATAGGAACAGGCACCATTACCATCACGATTGCACCTCCTCCAACTGTTGCAATGAGCGAAAATCCGACCATTTGCCCGCATGCCAGTATCCAACTAACGGCATCAGGAGCTGATGTATATTCCTGGTCGCCTGCAACCGGACTCAGTTGCAGCAACTGCTCCAATCCGTTTGCATCGCCTGATGAAACTACGACCTATACAATAATTGGCTCCAACGGAACTGGAATCAACTGTAAAGATACAGTCTCAATGACGGTTTTTGTGACAGATGTCTGTCCCGATATATATATACCCACAGGATTCTCGCCAAATCGCGATGACAACAACGATGTTTATTATATTTACGGTGAAATACAATCACTCGATCTGGTTATTTACGACCGGTGGGGACATATCCTATTCGAAACCAAAGATAAATTACTGGGATGGGACGGAACCTGCCATGGAAAAGAAGTACCTTCCGGTGTTTACGGATATAAAATAAATGTTGTAGATTATAAAGGGACCGTTATTAACCAATCTGGAAATATTACTTTGGTCCGCTAAAAATATAGTGATTAAGGTATTTTAAACGACAGATAACTTAAGAGAATGTTGAGAAAAATAGTAATACTGATAATTGTTTTAATTGCTGCTTTCGGCTCGAAAGCACAAGACATACATTTTTCTCAGCTCACACAAACACCCTTATTACTAAACCCTGCATCAGCCGGTGCTTTTAATGGTTATTACCGCGCCATCCTGAACTATAAGAGCCAGTGGGCCTCCATGGGAAAACCATATAGCACTTTTATGGGATCTTTCGATCTGCCTTTCGAAAAAAGAGGTTATTCGCAACGTGCATATTTTGGACTAGGTGCTAATGTGTTTTCTGATAAAGCCGGTGATGCTCATCTTGCCACAACGAGTGCCGATGTTTCCGTTTCATGTATTGTTTCCATGGGAAACTACCATAAACTATCAGCAGGTTTAGCAGCAGGATTCACCTTGCGAAGTGTAGATATCTCTGCTATTAAATGGCCAAATCAATACAATGGCTCCAGCTACGATCCCTCACTTCCTTCAAATGAATCAAGTAAATTAGGTTCCTTTTATTATTTTGATATCGCCACTGGTCTGCATTATCAATATTTAAAGCCATTAAGCAGGTTCTATGGACGTGACATCATTCATCTGACAATTGATGGTGCCATGTTTCATGCTGCCACGCTTTTCCACAGTCGCAGAGTCGGCATACCCGAAAAAGTATATCCGCGCTATGTATTTAACTCTTCATTGCGCTATGATCTGCAAGATACACGTGTAGGATTGGTGCCATCTGTTCTTTACATGAAGCAAGGACCTTCATACGAGCTTGATATCGGATTTCTTGTACGATTAAGAACCAGTAAGCAAACAATAATTACAGGGTTTCTGACAGAATCGGCTTTTTCTGCAGGCCTGGTTTATCGGTATAAAGATGCGATCATTCCTCAGGTCTTTTTCGAAATTGCTGATTTTGGAATAGGTATTTCTTATGATGTAAATGTTTCTTCTTTCTCGAAATCTACATTATACAAAGGTGGACTTGAATTTTCCGTGCGTTACTCCAGGCAGAAAGGCGCACTATATAAAAATAGGAATTAGTTTTTTGGATTATTATTAATAATTAAAACCCGCTGGCAAAAAATCTCAGATACGATTAATCTTTCTCCACAATAAATAATTCAGGTATCTCCAAGCCATATCCTGCTCGCGGTAGTGAGCAGCCGACGAAAATATGCGTTCCCATTGCCCCATAATTTTGCTGCCGTCAATAAACTTTTCGCTGTCGTAGCCTTGCAGATCGGCTATCCTCAGCTTCATACGTGCGTTTTCGTTCATCAGCCATTTTGCTTGAGGTGTGGCAAAGCCCAGCTTGTCGCTCCGTTTATAAATAGTGTCGGGAAGCACATCTTTCATAGCATTGCGCAGCAAATATTTGCTCCATCCCTTATGAATTTTATACGTCGAAGCAACCGAAAAAACATATTCTATCAACTCAATGTCGTCGGCAAAAGGCGTGCGCGATTCTATTGAGTATTGCATAGAGCAGCGGTCTTCCCACCGCAACAGGTTCTTTAAATAATGTTGTGTAAAAAAATCGTGCAGCAGTTCGTTCATCGCTTTGCTGCTATAGTCGGTTGCCAGCGATATGTCGGAGAAGTTCTGCTGAACAAAATCCTTCGAAACGAAGTTGCTTTCGCGATGAGTTCGTTTATACAAACTGTTTCTCAGTCCACGCGGCAAACTTTCGTTCATCAGCACCTTGCCCATCGATCTAAAAAGCACAGAAGCATTCAGCGGAGCATGATTCAGGTGCATCCATTCCGTTGTAAGCATTCCAAACCGCATTTTTTTCAAAAGTTCGAAATAAAACGAAACATAAAAAGGCACGTAGCCAGCAAACAACTCATCCCCCCCCTGCCCGTCTAACAAAATTGTTATGCCGTTTTCCTTCGCCAGTTTCATCACCGCATTTTGCGCATAGGTGCTGGTCGAAAACAATGGCGAATCCTGATAATAAATAATAGATTCAAGCTCTTCGAACATCTGTTGCGAGCTGCATTCGGTCGTATGCCATTGCAGTTGATTTTTATCCACCACCAGTTGTGCCCATTTCGATTCATCGCAGACATCCTCATCGTGTGTAGCCGTGAAAGCATGCAAACTGCCCTGCAATTGTTCCAGAGTCTGTCTGTCGTTAATCGATTTTGCCGCCCCGATTATCGAACTGCTGTCGATACCGCCGCTCAAACAAAAACCCACGGGCACATCCGAACGCAAACGAAGCTCAATCGATGCATAGATCTTTTCCCGCGTTTGTTCAACAATATCTTTGGCTTTAGTTTCATCAAACGCCTCGAAACGATGGTTCAAACTAAGCTGATAATAGCGTTTCACCTGAAACTGCCGTGCATTGATGTCGTAAATAAAATAATGCGACGGCATAAGCTCTTTGATGTTGCTGTATAAACCTTGCTCATCAAGTTCAACTTTGCTGTTTACCAGATACTGATATGCAGCCCTCGGGTTGATGCCCGTTTCTATCGGCAAACTCAGCAGGGCTTTTTGCTCCGAAGCAAAAGCCAGCATGTCGTTTTCACGATAATAATAAAAGGGTTTCACGCCAAACCTGTCGCGGCAGGCTATCAAAAAGTTTTCTTTACGGTCGTATATCACAAACGACCACATGCCGTTCAACTTATCAAGAAATCTCATGCCCCAATACTCATAAGCCTTCAGTAGTACTTCAATATCGCTGCGTGTTCTAAATGTTATCCCGAACGATTCCAGCTCTTCGCGCAGTTCGATGTAGTTATATATTTCGCCATTGCAGGCTACCCAGATACTTTTATCGGCATTGCACATGGGTTGATGCCCTGCAGCCGTAAGGTCGATAACCGAAAGCCTGCGATGAGCCATCCCCAGAAAAACATCTTCATTAAAGTTGGAAATATGATTTTTGGGAGAATACTCAAACGCATTGTTCCACGAATCGCTTTGCGTATCGTCGGCTCCGCATATAAATGAATCATGTGAATTAAAAAACACGTAACCCTCATCATCAGGTCCGCGATGTTTCAGTGTATCTGACATCTTTTTCAAATGCGGAGCTATAGAGCCCTCATTCGAATTAAAATCCATTATACCTGCTATTCCACACATCTGGGTTACTTTATACTTTTAACTTTCAACTTCTAACTCACTTATCGTCTGCTTTATTTTCGAGCAAGGGAACAAAACGAAAAGTTCCGTGTTCGCGTTTTATCACTTCACCTGTTTTTGTTTTGGTGATGCTTATCATTTGTTGAATTCCGTTTGTGCCCACCGGTATCACCATAATACCGCCGGGTTTAAGTTGTTCCACCAACAACTCGGGTATATCGGGAGCGCCCGCCGTAACAATAATTTTATCGAAAGGAGCAAAAGCAGGCAGGCCTTTATATCCGTCACCGAAAAACATCTTTGGCTGATACGAAATGGTAGGTAAAAAACTTTTTGTACTCATGTATAGGTTTTTTTGCCGCTCGATGGTATAAACAATAGCGCCCATTTCTAACAGCACACAAGCCTGATAGCCAGAACCCGTGCCAACTTCAAGCACCTTATCGCGTTTTTTAATTTGTAAGAGTTCCGTTTGAAAAGCAACAGTATAGGGTTGAGATATCGTCTGCCCTGCCCCTATCGGGAAAGCTTTGTCTTCGTATGCATGATTTTGAAAGGTAGAATCTAAAAAAAAATGACGAGGAATTTTCTCAATAGCCAGCAGAACGCTTTCGTCTGTGATACCTTTTTTTTTTATCGTTTCAACGAGTTGCTTCCTCAGTCCTTTATGTTTATAAGAATCTATCATCGTAATTAAAGTTTATCTTTTTCAGCTTATTATAAAATAAAAAACCGTATAATCCATTGTTGATTTCTCTTGCGAAAATACGAATTTGCGACTAATAAAAAATTTAATTTTGTAAAAAACTATACAGCTATGTTAAAAATAGGAGTTCTGGGCGCAGGTCATTTAGGCAAAATACACATCAAATGCATAAAACAGATAGAAGATTTTGAATTGACAGGCTTTTTCGACCCCGACCATGAAGTGATGAAAGCAGTTGAAAGTGAATTCGGCATCAAAGCATTCGACACCATCGATGAGCTTATTGATGCTGTTGAAGTGGTTGATATTGTCACTCCTACTGTATCGCATTTTGATTGTGCATCAAAAGCCATGAAAGGTTCTAAACATGTGTTCATCGAAAAACCACTCGTCACCACCCTCGACGAAGCCAAAGAACTCATTGCCATTTCGGAAGAAGCCGGAGTAAAAGTTCAGGTTGGGCATGTCGAACGGTTTAATCCGGCTTTTGCTGCTGCCTCTCCCTTCATCCAGCAACCCATGTTCATCGAAACCCATCGTTTGGCACAATTCAATCCGCGCGGCACCGATGTGCCCGTGATCCTCGATTTGATGATACACGATATTGACATTGTGCTGAGCATCGTTAAATCGAATATCAAAAAGATAAGTGCAAGCGGGGTTGCTGTGGTGAGCGATACTCCCGACATAGCAAATGCACGCATCGAATTCGACAACGGATGTGTTGCCAACCTCACTGCCAGCAGAATTTCAATGAAAAATATGCGCAAGACGCGTTTATTTCAGCACGATGCATACATTGCTATTGATTTCCTTGAAAAAGATATCGAGATCATACGCCTGAAAAACATTACCGACGAATCGGAATTAAATCCTCTCGATATGATGATCGATTTGGGTGAAGGAAAAGGAAAGAAACAGATATTTTTCGAAAAACCAGAAATTGTTCCAATAAATGCTATTAAAACTGAACTTGAAGCTTTCTATTTCTCTATTGCAAATAACACTTTGCCGAATGTTACCATTATCGACGGCTATAATGCACTTGACGTTGCTTACAAGATCATAGAAAAAATTAACATTCCTGATTAATTTTTTCATAATTCATACAATAATGAATTTTCTTTAGCGTTTAAAGAAAAGAATCAAAAAAAACACATGAAAATTACTTCTACTCTGTTAAGGCGGATTATTAAAATTTTATTAAGTTTTTTGTGTTTTTCTGTTTTTATTTACTTCTCTTCCTGCAAAAAGAAGAACGATCTGGTTCCTGCTTATATTCACATCGATCGTATCAATCTCTCTACAAATTATGAAACCGATGGTTCCAACTCATGCAAGATTACAGATGCATGGGTTTATATTGATGATCAACTGATTGGTATTTATGAATTACCTGCAACTTTTCCCGTGTTAGCCTCCGATCAGCACGATGTAATGATACGTCCGGGTGTCAAACTAAATGGCATTTCCATGTCTCGAGGTTATTATCCTTTTTATCAGCCTTATTCAGTGAAAATGAATCTTACTCCTGACAAAATTGATACTATTAATCCCACAGTTATTTATTATGCTGATAAAGTTCAATGGAAAGAAGATTTTGAAGAAGGCGGCGTAACTTTGTCAAAATACACAGGAAGCGATACAGCTTTTACCAAAACAGGAGATCCCGCATTGGTTTTTGAAGGAGCATTTTCGAGCCTGGCAAATCTTTCACCTTCTTATCCCTATCTTTTCGCAGTTTCAACCAATGATTATCATATTCCGCAAGATCTATCACCTGTTTTCTTAGAACTAAATTACAAAACAAATAATGAAATAAATATCGGATTGCTTGAAGAACTTTCTACAGGTGACCATGAAAAGGTTCAAACTATTACACTAAATCCAAATACCGAATGGAAAAAAATCTATATCAATTTAACTCTTACTGCTAATTACACAGTCAATGTACAATCGTTTAAAGTTTATTTCGAAGCGTATAAACCGGATTCTTTAGCAAATTCGGAAATTTATATTGACAACATCAAACTCCTATACAATTATTAAACTATGAATAAAAAGCTGCAGGTTCTAAAATATGTTTTTTTCGATATATTTTCTGCAATACTTGCATGGACGCTGTTTTTTATTTATAGAAAATACAACTCAGGTACTGATATCTTTCATAACCCGGATTTGATATTTAACGATAGGAATCTCTATTTAGGGTTGGTTATTGTCACCTTCTTTTGGTTTACATTATATTTTGTTTCCGGCACGTATCAAAAGATATATCGTAAATCAAGACTTAGAGAACTTAGTCAGACATTTATTTTGTCTTTCCTCGGATTGATAGTAATATTTTTTCTATTGATACTCGACGATCAGGTAATTTCCTATAAATACTATTACCAATACTTCATCATCATCTTTGCGCTGCATTTTACATTAACTTTTGCGTTCAGATTTATTTTATCATCACGAACTGCCCACCGAATTCATAAAAAAATAATCGGGTTCAACACACTCTTGATCGGAAGTAACGGTAATGCCACTGCCATTTACAATGAAATTGAAAACGAATGGAAATCTTCGGGAAATAAATTTGTTGGGTTTGTTGATGTTTTCAACGGCGACAATTATCCAATGAAAGAATATCTGCCTCATCTGGGAAATTACAAAGATCTGAAAAACATTATTCTGAAATACGAAATTGAAGAAGTTATCATTGCCATCGACAAAAAAGAACATTCGTATGTTGAGCAAATAATATCATTTCTCGAAGACACCAATGTGGTGATAAAAATTATCGCCGACATGAAAGACTTTTTATTGGGAAGTGTAAAGATGACATCCATCTTTCATGCACCACTTATTCAGATATCTCCTGAACTGATGCCTGCATGGCAACGTCATTTAAAAAGGTTTATTGATATTTTCGCTTCTATAACTGCTATTTTAATTTTACTACCTTTTTATTTAATTGTAGCATTAGGAGTAAAACTATCATCGAAAGGACCTGTTTTTTATTCTCATGAACGGATTGGACTGCATGGAAAACCTTTTATTATGTATAAATTTCGTTCCATGTTTGTTGATGCAGAAGCTGATGGACCTCAATTGTCAAGCAAATACGATAAAAGGATCACGAAATTCGGAAAGTTTATGCGAAAAGTGCGATTAGATGAAATCCCCCAATTCTATAATGTGCTTAAAGGGAATATGTCTCTGGTTGGTCCTCGCCCCGAACGTAAATATTTTATTGATTTAATAGTTCAAACCGCACCCCATTATAAGTTATTGCACAAAGTTAAACCGGGCATCACATCTTGGGGACAGGTAAAATATGGCTATGCTGAAAATGTTGATCAGATGATAGAGCGTTTGAAATTTGACATACTTTACATTGAGAATATGTCGTTAGCAGTCGATTTTAAGATATTAATTTACACAGCTATTATAATTCTGCAAGGCCGCGGTAAATAGTTATAACTTTCCGCTTTCAATCATCAATACTATTTGCTCTATGTCTTTATCCTCGCCAGTCGGGTCATAAGTTGATTTTAAGTTGTAGCCATATAAACGGCTGAATGATTGATAAAACGTAGCAACCAAACTCCCCCGAAAACTTTTTATCAGATCATAAGAAGAAGAACCTGTTTCACGATCAATTAGTTTTATTAAAATCATACCCTGAACATCATTCATATTTTTTACATCATCTTCAAAACTGGCTTTTAATTCATCTTCTGCCTTCTTCATCAATCGTTTCTTTTCATTTTTCGAACCAGCACTCGCTATTATCGAATTATATTCGTTGGCTTTAACTGCAACAACTTTTGCATAAGGATAAACAGATTTCACAATTGTTGCAAGTTTCGAAAATCTTAGAGCATCCATTTTATCAACAAAAATAAGCGGACTAAGGATAATAACCTCTTTCATCGCAACAACCGGCAAAGTATCACCATTCACTATTTCAGCCCTAGTTACAATACAATTTGTGTCTTGTGCTTTTGCCAATGAAAAGTTGCTAATAATTAACACTATAATATAGAAAGCTATTTTTCGCACTTTTAATTTTAATTATTTGTTCAATTTTTGTGCCATTAATAACTAAACAAATCGTCTAATAAATCTCAGTTTATGAGTATAGCGTTGCAGATCGTTATTAAAAATTCCTTCGTGGTCAATAGCATCTATGCGAACTTTCCCAGAAGAATGGATAATTGTGTGATTATTTATTATAATTCCCGTATGCACAATTTGATTTTCATTATTTTCAAAATAAACTAGATCGCCTGGCAAGGCTTCTGAAATAAAATCGACAGCAACGCCCTGTGTTGCTTGCTGTGAAGCATTCCTGAAAATAGGAATACCGCATATTTTCATTACTATTTGAGTAAAACCAGAGCAATCTATTCCAAATGGAGTACGCCCGCCCCAAAGATAAGGTGAGTTGAGATATTTTAAGGCTACATCAACAATGTCGTTGCCCGAAACAGATTTTGGAAGTCGAATACTATCCGGCTTTAATTCATATTCCACACGACTCACAAATAACGAACTAGCCTTCAGATCAGGCAAATTGCTTCCCATAACTATTTGTTGGGTGGAATTTGCTGTCTTATTATAAAGCGTCTGAACCAAATCACCAGCAAGGGTGTCATTATGATCTTTTAAATAATCAAACTCCTCGTCGCATAATCTTTGTACCTGCTTAATATCCACCCATCCTTCGAACGAATCGAAAACCGTTCTGATTTTATACCATGTATCGTTTGTTTCCGTAATTTTATAAAGTTCGCCAAACAACAACTGTGAAATTAATTCCGATTTGTGTGTAGGTTCCATTCTTATTGGAACTATACTTAAGGTGCAGATTCCTGAATCCATCGTTTTTTTCAGCAAAATAACAAAATATTATTTAATCGGCAATCAATGGCGTAATTTCAACAGATTTTCCTTACTATCTCTCGATGAAAACAATTATAAGTATTCTTCGTATAAATACCAATTTCACCTTACCAAATCAATGTGATGCGCAATTTACAAGAGCTGTCAAAAAAACGCCTTTCATATTTCTATAAAACAATATTTTTCTTAGCCACCATAACACTTATTGTTATAATATTCCCAAAAGAGTATAAATTCAAATATCAATTTCAGGCAGGCAAGCCATGGATGTATGACGACCTGATCGCACCTTTCGATTTTACTATTAATAAACTCAGTAATGAAATCAATACTGAAAAGGAAAATATTATTAAAGATACCAAGCCATACTATATTTTCGACAGACCAAGTGTAATAATTAAAAGAAAACAACTGATTGATAATTTCAATAGGGAGTATCACGAAAACAATGCAACAATTAAAAAACACGATTTGAATCTTTGCCTTACAGTTTTTGATTCCATCTATAAAATCGGAGTAATCAGACTAAATGAATTTGAATCGGGAAACACAGCCGATAATATTACAGTTTATATTATTCAGGATAATGTGGCCGTTGAAAAAACATTGAAAAATATTTTCAATATCAACAAAGCCTATCAATTTATTAGCAAAAAACTGGACGCTGAACACAACAATAAGCGGCCGATAATGCTAAACCTGCTAGAAAACTCACTCATTCAAAACATATATTACAGCAGCGATTATACCTACAAACAGCAATATCTGCGCATAAAAAATATTTCGCTGACCAAAGGTGTAGTTCAAAAAGATGAACGTATTATCTCAAAAGGGGAATTGGTTGACCAAAATCGCTTTCAAATCTTGCAATCTTTAAAAGAACAATACGAAGGATCTATAGAGAACCGGCAAAGTTTTTATTTTATACTATTAGGGCAAATTATTTTAATTTCGCTGGCTATCATTATGCTGGTTCTTTTTTTACTGATGTTCCGAAGTGATATTATCGCGGATAACAAAAAAACGCTCCTCATACTTTCAGTTATTATGCTCATGGTGCTCACGACCAGTTTTCTTATCAGGCGCTATGGCTACGAGTATATCTACATCTTACCTTTATGCATCGTACCGCTAATAATCCGCACCTTTTTCGACACACGACTGTCATTGTTTGTACATCTGATTACTATCATTCTGATCGGTTTTTTGGTGCCTGACGGCTTCGAGTTTATATTTCTCCAACTGATAGCGGGGATTGTAACCATCATCAGCATTGTCCGGATCGAAAAGCGGGCGCAATTCTTTGTAACTTCTCTCTATATTTTCTTGACCTATTCCTTAATATATATTGGAATGAGTATGCTTCAAACCGGAAGTTACACGGGAATTTCGTCTCAGCATTTTATTTATTTCGGTATCAATTCTATTCTAACGCTCCTGGCCTACCCCATGATTGTTCTGTACGAAAAACTCTTCGGATTTGTCACCAATATTTCATTGCTCGAATATTCGAACACCAACAACAAACTGCTGCGCGAAATGTCGCAAAAAGCAGCAGGCACTTTTCAGCATTCGTTGCAAGTTGCAAACCTTGCTGAAGATGCAGCCCACCGCATCGGTGCCAATGCATTGCTAATTCGCACAGGGGCTATGTATCATGATGTGGGAAAAATGGATATGGCTATGTTTTTCACCGAAAACCAGATTAACGGTTTCAACCCGCATGAAGGAAAAACAAACACTGAAAGTGCAGGCATCATATTGTCTCATGTGGAAAGAGGAATAGCTATTGCCCGCAAACACAATATTCCCGAACAGCTCATCGATTTTATCAGAACCCACCATGGAACCAGAAGATCGGAATATTTTTACAAGATGCAGCAAATGCAGAACCCCGAGAATTTGAATGAAAAGGATTTTATGTATCCCGGGCCTTGTCCGTTCAGCAAAGAAACGGCCCTTTTAATGATGGCCGATTCGGTGGAAGCAGCATCGAGAAGCCTGAAATCGCCCGACAAACAATCCATAAGCGAATTGGTTGAACGCATCATCGACGGCCAGATTGCCCAAAAACAGTTTAATAATGCCGACATCACCATGCGCGATATCACTCGTGTGAAAAACGTCTTCAAAAACAACCTGATGAATAAATATCACATCAGGGTTGAGTATCCCAAATAAATTCAAAAACTTTTCAGATACGATAATGCCTCGGGCCCGCGGTTGAACAGCAGGTCAATTATACTCAGGTTCGGAATGAAACCGAATTTATAGTCGAATACTTGTGTATAGGCCGGAAATTGAATGCCAGATTGTATTTTCGGGCTAATGCTTTCGCGAAAGTCATCTTCCTGCCCATATTCATGAATGTATTTTTCGGTTAATACAATTTTGGGTGAACAACGCAACAGTTTGAGACACTTCTGCAGTATTTCGCAATTAAAATCAAGTAGCCAAATATATTCTTTCTTAAAGAACATCTCCAATTCCGGCTGATAATACATAAAGAAAGGCGATTTGTTATATGCCGAAGCAATCGCTTTTAAATGCAGTTTATTCCACGGCAGGCTGTACGATATTTTAACTTCCTTCAACGGCAAATGGTTTCTCCGGCATTTATCAAGCGTAATACTCAAATCGAGCTTGCCACCCGAAGCATATATCGAACAACGATTACGATAAGTTTGCTTCACAAAATTTTCGCACGACTCAATCACGATCCGGTCCGATTTAACAGCATGATAAAAATATTCAATAGGCGGAAAATATGCCATCGAAAGGATCATCTTTCTTTCTTTCTTTTTGCAAATTTCTGAAAATAATCTACAATCGAATAATTTTATAATACAATTTTACGTTTTAATAAAAGATCGTTCACACATCATCAACAAAAAAATTGCCTATGGTGTAAACCTTACCCTGCAACCAATTAAAACCATACGCTATGAAAAAATCAATTTTTGTGATGCTGTTACTGGTTTTTAGTGCCGGTATAAGCACAAAAGCAACCAATTCGATGAGCTTATTCGAAGCTGTCAAAAAGAAATTGGTAGAGGTTAAATTCTGTGGGAAAGGCTACACCGCCGAAAACACTTCCTATTATGGCAAATGTATTTCGCTGCAGATAAAAAACATCTGTTCGCAGAATCTCGAGCTAAATGTCGAAGCAGGGCGCCGCTTGCGATGCGTTTACGATAGCATTCAGGATATGATGATCTCGCATACTCAGATGTTCGCATTGGCACCCCATCAAAGCAGTGATTACACGATCTACGCCTTTTGCACTCAAAAACACGACAGAGCCCCTAGCGAAACAAGTGTATTCAACCTCGACGGTATGTCCGAAGGATACCTTTATCAACTCGTACAATTGATCGAAACACTCGGTTGTCAGGATAACACCGGTCAGCAGGCAGTTTGGGTACTTACCGACAGCATCTCCCCGAGTAACATCACAGGAACCGACGAAGCCAAAGTAAAAAAACTAAAAGACTTTGTCGAATTTGCCGTTGCAAGCACGAAAAAAGAACGCTCTGCAGGTGTGATGCACGATTATTCATTCCCCGACAAAACCAATAGTGGCTTTTCAATTAAAGGAGAGATAAACTGGAACATGCCCTACACCAGTTTTGTGAGCCTGACCATTTACGACAACAGTAACAATAAAATAATCACACTTTTCACCGAAAAGCCTTATAAATCGGGCTTACAATCTTACTATTATAGTTTATACAATACCGATTTCAAAGAAGGTGAACTCTATTGGCTGCGTGTGGAAGGCTGCGGAAAACGACTGAAAGAGGTTGCTATTAAAATGGAATGAGGTATTTGGTATAACTCATGGCGGGCCATTCTGGATTCTGAATTCCTTTTTATTGTATTTTTGCAAAAAACAAATTTTGGAAAAAGACCAGTTGATATACGGAATCCGCCCGCTGATGGAGGCCATCACAGCCGGAAAAGATGTAGACAAAATATTAATCCAAAACGGATTGAAATCGGAATTGTTTCACGAATTTCGCAACATGCTTTCCGAGCGTAATATCCCCTACCAGTTCGTTCCCATCGAAAAGTTGAACCGCGTAACCACCAAAAACCATCAAGGTGTTATCGGGTTTGTTTCAAACATTGTTTATTCGGAAGTTGAAAATATCATCCCCTTCGTGTTCGAACAGGGAAAAACGCCATTGATACTGATGCTCGACCGCATCACCGACGTGCGCAATTTCGGAGCCATAGCACGCAGCGCCGAATGTGCGGGCGCCGATGCCATCGTGATACCCTATTTCAATTCGGTGCGCGTGAGCGCCGATGCTATCAAAAGTTCGGCGGGAGCTTTGCACAAAATTCCCGTTTGCCGAAGCCTGAGCATGATCAAAACCGTGGAGTTTTTGAAATCGAGCGGGCTGCAAGTTGTGGCCTGCAGCGAAAAAGCCCAACAGGCCTACTATCAATGCAACCTCACTCTGCCCACCGTCATCATCATGGGCTCGGAGGAAGACGGCATATCAGACATACTGCTGAAAGCTGCCGACCAAAAGCTAAAGATTCCGATGACGGGCGAAATCCAGTCGCTGAATGTTTCGGTGGCGGCCGGCATTGTTTTGTTTGAGGTATTGAAGCAAAGAAGTGTTTGAATTAGGAGTGCCTAAAGTTGGAGTTGAAAGTTCAAAGTTTTGAGTTCAATGTTCAAAGTTTGGGGAAAAATTGACGTAATTGGATGAAATGATGATGAAGGATATGAATAAAATGATGAAATGGCAAATTATTTTTTGAGTTTTAGGCACTCGCCTGACTTGGTTGGCATTTAGCCTATCTTGGTAACGAGTTAGCCTATCTTGGTGACGAGTTAGCCTAACTTGGTAATGAGTTAGCCACACTTGGTAACGAGTTAGCCACACTTGGTAACGAGTTAGCCATACTTGGTAACGAGTTAGCCATACTTTGTTGGCAGTTAGCCTATCTTGGTTGAATTTAGCCATTGATAATTTGGATTTACCAATGTTTAATTTTTATTCAGATTTTAATTATGTTCAATTAACTCAATGTTGAATGTTCAGTTGAGCAACTGACAATAAGGAAAGTTAGTCTTTTATTGTTTTATCCACAGAGAATTTTATTTTTTAAGTTTTACTTCTCTTTTCTTCCTGCTTTTCAAAATGGTATAGACAACAACGGAGGTGAGGATGATAGAAGCGCCGGTATAGAAACCGGGCGACATGTGTTCGGATTGGCCGAAAATGAAGTAGGCGGCCAAAATGCCGTAGATGGGTTCGAGGTTGATGGCAAGTACAACATGGAAAGCGGAGAGTTTTTGCATGATGCGGACAGTGGCGGAAAAGGCGTAGGCGGTGCAAATGACGCCCAGCAATACTAAAAATATCAAATCGCGGATGCTTAGGCTAAAACGGATATCGGAATAATCTTTCACCAAAAACAGAAATACAGTGAGGGCCAAAAAGCCACTGAGCATTTCGTAGAAAGTGATCACATCGGGCTTGTATTTGAGCGCAATTTGTTTGTTGAGCACGCTGAACAGGCTGGCAAAAAGCGCGGCAAAAAGGGTGAAGACTATGCCTAGCAGGTAGCGGGTTTCGAACTGAAAGATGATGTAGATTCCGAAAATTATAACCAGCCCGATGACGACTTCGAGTATGGATATGCGCCGGCGTTCAATTAAAGGTTCGATGAAGCTGGTGAAAAGTGTGGTAACGGATAAGCAGCCCAGCGTGACCGATACGTTGGAGACTTTGATGGCCTGAAAAAAACATATCCAATGGGTGGCTATAACCAAGCCAATGGCAGCAAGGCGGAGGATATCCCGTAAAGGCAATACGAGCGACTGGCGGCGGAAAGCGACTATGAGCAAGAGAGCGAGAACAGCAATAAGCATGCGATACCAAACCAGTTCGTAGGCAGGCAGGGAAATGAGTTTGCCAAGTATGGCGGTAAAACCCAGTATGATGACAATGAAATGGAGCAGGAGATTGTTTTGGAGGAGTTCTTTTTTCATAGAATGAGTATGCAAAAGTAAACACAATTTTTAAAATATGGATTTGCTAGTTTTTTTATACTTTTGAAACGGTATTATCTCCCAGTATTCATGAAGCCTAATTCAGTCAACAGCCCATTGTTTTTCATCATTGGACGTCCGCGTTCGGGCACTACCCTATTGAGTGTGTTGTTTGATGCGCACCCCAATGTGATTATTCCGGGCGAATGTAATTTTATGTTGGCTTTATCGCTCAAATATCAACATATAAAAACCATCGATGCGAAAATAATCCGACAATTTATAATGGATTTGAAAAGCACCAAATTTTTTAAGAATATTGCCATCGACCTCAATATACTTGAACAAAATTTAATGACTCTGGCACCCCAAACCAATTTTCACGAAATTATTGGCATGGTGCATCTGTCGTTCACATCTGTGTATCCTAAAGGAGAAATACTATTGAGGGGCGATAAAAACCCCTCGTATTCCTCAGAACTATTTCATAAAATAATACATACGTATACCGATGCAAAATATATACATATGATACGCGATGTGCACGACCATATTGGTTCTGTGCTTTCAAGTAGATTTCTGCTGCCCTCGGCCACCTATATGGCCATTGCCTGGAAAAAGTCTATCGAGCGACTGGCGAAATATAAAAAAAAGAAGCCTGAACAATTCTACACCCTCCGCTACGAAGATTTTGTAGAGAACCCGGAAAAACATACCCAAGACCTATGTAGTTTTTTAAATCTCCCCTATCATCCCGAAATATTAAAATTCTATCTTAAAAAAGATGAGTATCAGTCGCACCAACCGTATAAAAATTTCGAGAACCATCATAAAGCCCTGTTCAACCCTATTAATAAAAGCAGAATAGGCAATTGGCATGCATTATTAAAAGGAAACGATCTTGCTGCAGTGGAGTTAATAGCCGGAAAAACAGCTGCTCAGTTTGGCTATGAATATAAGCAACACAAACTAAATGCGGGCATTATTTATTTGCTTATAAAATGGTATCTATATTATTTTTTAGTGATTATTCTAAGAGCTTTTGTATTTTCGCTTCCATTACGTAAACGATATAAAATTATCGGCAAATTAAAAGAAAACCGAATCATCATTAAATTGTTTCGCAAAATAAGCCGACGAAATGCATTAAAAAAATAATGGCCAGCGAAAAAAATATATTCTCCGAAATAGTCGGAGTATTCACCAGCAATATAGCTGCTACTATTTTTGGATTGGGCGCAGGCATCATACTGTCGCGTGTATTAGGCCCCGAACTTAAAGGCGTGTATACGTCCTTGCTTGTGATACCGGGCATGATAGCCAGTATTGCCGCCTTTGGAACACGGCAATCATCCATATATCATATTGGCAAAAAGATATTCTCGAATCAGCAGGTTATTTCGGCATTGTTCTTTTTATTTGTCACCAGCAGTATCATCGGCATTTCATTATTTCTGTCGTATCACTATTTTCTACACAAAGGCAATTATACGCTGTTGATGGTGATGCTTGCCATGGTTTATTTGCCCATCAAATTACTGATTACCTATTCGGGTAGCATTTTTCTGGCCAACGTTCGCTTCAGCAAAGCAAATACGCTGAAATGGCTCACAGCATTATTAACGTTTATTGGGATATTTGTCAGTGTATTTGTATTTCGCATGTCGGTAGTAGGTGCTTTAATTGCCTTAATATCTGCTTCGTTCATTGTTTTGTTGATTGCTGTGTATACGATTGCCAGAGATTATGGCATTAAAATACATTTCGATAAAAAAGTTATTTTCTCTATTTTTAATATGGGGATTATTTACGCGTTGGCTTTATTTATCATACAATTGAATTTCAGGATTGATATTTTGATACTTGATTTTCTTTCGACAAAAAAAGAAATCGGCTACTATTCCATTGGGGTGGCGGTTGCTGAAAAAATATGGCAACTACCGTTTGCAATCGGCATAGTTGTTATAAGCAGAAGCGCCAACACCAACAATATGCCCGAATTGATAAAGAATGTGAGCCGGTTGCTACGTCTTGGATTTTTAATTGTGCTGGTGGCTTCAGTACTATTGTATTTTATCGTTCCGTATGCCATCCCATTTATTTACGGAAAAGCATTTGATAAAAGCATTGAAGTGGTACAAAATATACTGCCAGGGATATTGTTTTTTGTTATTGTGCGTATATTGAGCAGCAGTTTGGCCGGATTAGGCAAACCTTGGATCATCATATTAATTTTCCTGCCCGCTTTGCTCGTTAATATCGGTTTAAATTTTTTATGGATACCTTTATACGGATGCATCGGTGCAGCATGGGCCACTAATGTCAGTTATATATCGGGCTCAATAGCATTGCTAATTGTTTATGCCCGAATAACTAAAGCACCTATTTCAACATTTATATTGTTTACACGCGAAGATTTTAACTTAATCAGAAATATCCGGGATGTTCGGAAAAGAAAAAGGCAATTGAAAAATTCGTTTGAAAGCATAGGTGATGAAAGCGAATAGACGAATCAACAAATAATATTATCTTTGAAATAAAAAACAGATTTTGCAACAAAGCATTAATCAAATACCGTTTTTTTTTATCATCGGTCGTGCCCGCTCCGGAACCACATTGTTGCGTTGTTTGCTAGATGCGCATCCCGAAATTAATATTCCCCTCGAATGTGCTTTTATAGTTCATTTATATCCGAAATACGGCAAAACAACACTGTGGAGCGAACAAAAGATACGTTCGTTTTATTGCGATTTAATGTCGTACCCAAAGTTCCATTTTTGGATTATTGATGAAGAACAACTTGAAGCCGATTTATTGCAATGTTTTGGAGAAACTACGTATAGTCATCTCTGCAAAGTGGTGTATATGAATTTTAAATCCTTTTTCCTTAAAAGCGAAATTAAATTTTTGGGCGATAAAAACCCCTCCTATTCTTTTCATACAAAAAGAATCTTACAGCTTTTTCCGGAGGCACGCTTCATTCATATTACGCGTGATTATCGCGATAATATTATTTCGATGATTAATGCAAAGTTCGAAGCAAAAAATTATTCTTCGCTTGCTTATCGATGGATGTTTCACAACAAGCAAATGGTAAAACAAAAAAAGTGCACCCCCGAAAAGGTTTATACAATTCGCTATGAAGATATGGTTGCTGAACCCGAGATTTATTTACGTAAGATATGCCAATTTCTCAATATTAGCTTCAATCCTGATATGATGAATTACCATGTTAAGTTGGATGAAATGCGCAAAATCTATCCTAAAGAACTGATTAATCTGCATCATAAAAGTTTGTTTCAACCACTAAATGCAGATAAAGTTTATGCCTGGAAGCATCTGTTAACCAACAAACAAATTCGGATTTGCGACACTGTTGTCGGGTCATTTGCCGAAAAGATGGGCTACGAACGCAGATATAAACGTAATTTTTTCGTTTACCTTTATTGTATACCTGGTATTTTTTACGGAAGGATGATGTATTTTGTGATGAGCATTATTCACATGCTACCGTTAAAAATCAGAATGAAACTGATAAATGGGTTGGCAATAGTTTTTAAACACGATTGGAAAAAATATCAGAAGTCAGTAGTGACTCATAAATAAACTACCTCAAGTTTTTCTACCAGAATGCCAGGAGGCACATACGTCATTATCTTTTCTACGCTTTCGCAGGTTCCATTTATTTTATCTATTTCATCGAAACACAAAAGAATTCGTTCGTTCGGAGGCAAATGACTTATCACTTGCTGGAGTTTCTCGGCTTTTTCTTCGAAATTGGCTAAAGTCAAGGTCATTAAAATACATTCCGTATCTTCTGCATCCTGTTTATGAGTATAACCCAAAGCCAAATTGAATTCAATGGCTCGTTTATTCGATTTCAGCACTTTTATTGTTGTTGTATCCCAACCGATCAGGTAAAAAGCAATTTCTATCATTAGATAGGATACAAGCATAGGAACGATTGAATTTACATATCGTTGATCCCAAATAAACACCCCCCCTTCGGCTGTTTTCTTTTCCCAATCGATATTTTTATCATTAACCAAACCAATTTTCTCTGATTTATATTCGATGATATAATAAAAATTATTGTCATTATTTATTGATTTATACCATGCTGACTGCATTTCAGGAGTGATATATTCGTGATACTGCATATACGCATTTACTTCGGCAGAATTGCGTTTGGTACGTACAAGTTCAAGGTCATCTTCGCGTAAACGGATGAGTGAAATGCCATACTTGCTAACCCTCATAAAAGCTTTTGTTTTATAGAATAGGATGGTTTTTTATTCTGAACCATATAAATTCGAATGAGGTATTCACCAATAATGCCCAAACTAAAAATAATTATACCTGTAGAAAAGAGAATGGCTACAATGATGGACGTATAACCGTGAGGAACATGCAAAAATATCTTTTTAACTATAAAATAAATGCCAAGCAAAAACGAAAATAAAGCAACAAAAAAACCGCCATAAGTCATTAGCTTTAATGGAATCGCCGTGTAATATAGCATTAGGTTCAAACTAAGTTTAAACAGTTTTATTTTTGAATATCCCGACTTGCCTGACTTTCTTTTTTCGTGCTGAACTTTCACGAAAGATATATCGCCGGTATACCACAATAAAAGTTCATCCACATATACAAAGTTTTGCGAATGCTCTAAAATTTGTTGTCCAAGTTGCTTTGTTATCAATCGAAATGAAGAACCTTCACCCGGAGCATCAAACAACATCTTGGCAGACCTTTTAATAACTCGGCTGCCGAAATTCCGGAAAGGACTATGGCGTTTCTTCTTATAAAAACCATAAATTAAATCGGAAGCGGTTTCTTTGAACTTTTCAATGAGCTTTGGAATTTCTTCGGGTGGATGCTGCAAATCATCATCGATGGTAATAAAAAAATCGCCGGAAGCATGAGCAAAGCCACAGAAAACTGCGTTATGCTGACCGAAGTTCCGCACAAACCGTATGGCTTTAATGGTATCTGAATGTTGTCTATTAAGTTCGGTAAGTAATTTCCAACTGGTATCGGAGCTCCCATCATCCACAAAAATTACTTCGTAAGCTGTATTGAGTTTTGTAAAAGTTTGCTGCAACCTGCCGAACAACTCATGCAAGGTGGTGCTACTATTAAAAACCGGAACAATAACCGAATAATCGATGTGCGACATGCTGACTTTTTTGCAGAATCAAAAGTATAAAAAATTATTATGATTTAAGAAAAATCACAAACTTCCACCCAAAGGAATATTGATTCCGGTTATCCAACGGGCAGCATCTGATAATAAAAAGCAAACCGGACCAGCCACATCTTCGGGATTTCCAATACCCAAGGGATGCAACATTTCGAATTTCTTCATGGCTTCGGGCGAGGCATGTTGTTCGGTAGCTTCATACATGGGCGTACGCACAAAACCCGGAAGCAAACAATTTGAACGGATTCCCTTTGGCGCTAATTCTAATGCTAAAACCATTGAAAAACCCGAGAGGGCAGATTTCGAACTGATATATATAGAACCTCCGTAATACGGAAATTTTGTAGCTATAGTTGAAAAGAATACGATGGAGGAATTATTTATTAACTTCTTTTTACTTAAAATACGTGTGGTGAGTAATACCGGTGCATGATAATTTATCCGCATCATATCGTCGATGTGGCGCGAACGAATAAATCGGACAGGGATGGGTGCTGTTATTCCGGCGCAATGAACTAATCCATTTAGTTGGGGAAGTTCGTCTGCAAGTTTTTCTATAGATTCATCTGTTGTGAGATCAGCAATGACTCGTTGATGCCCATCTCCGGAAAGCTTAGCAAAAGTTTCATTCAATCGTTCTGAATTTCTTCCCGATATAATAAGTTTTCCACCACATTCGCTGATGGTGATTGCACATTGCCTGCCGATGCCCGATGAAGCTCCGGTTACCAAAAATGTTTTCCCGCTTAGGTTGAAAAGGCTATGCATACACTATTTTTTGTTATATTTCTATTAAGTCGGGACAGCAGATATTTTCCGTTTCGGCATATACCGAGCCCCATGACAAACCAACTCCAAAACCACAAAAGAGTAGTTTAAGTTTTTGGGTGGAGGCTTGTTGTTGTATTTGGGTGTTGATGGTGGCAGGTATAGATGCAGAACTTGTGTTACCGAATTTGTTTAACGAATAAGGCACGCGTTCGGGTGACAGTTTTAGTTTTTTGCGCACCGACTCGTTTATTAAAAGATTTGCCTGATGAAACAGAAAATAATCAATACTATCGATAGGGATATTAAATTGCTTGAGCAACGTATTTACATTCGGAGCCACTTCGCGCAGCGAGAAATTGAACACAGCATATCCATCTAACGCAACCTGCAATTTATTGCGGATGATACCTTTTCCGTAGCTTTTGTATTCAAATGATTTTTTTGTTGGATAATTTCGCATGCCGCCATCGGGAATGATGATGGCTTTGTGACCCGAACCATCTGATTGTAAATTGAAATACATGGGCGTTGCGTGTTCATCATATTCTAATGCCACGGCCGAACAGGCATCGCCAAATAATGGATAGGCTGTTTTGTCGCGATACGATGCATGAGAAGTTACATCGCCTATCAACATAATTGCTTTTTTAATATCGCAATGGGCAACATAATTTGCTATCGTGGATAATCCGTAGACAAATCCCGAACATCCTAAGTTAATATCAATGGCTAAGCATGTTTTGGGTAATCCAAATTGATCTTGAAGTATGCAGGCAGTGGCAGGCAACAAATATTCGCGCGACTGCGATACAAAAGCGATGAGTTCTATTTCTTCTTTATTCCAGTTGAGTGCATCTATAAGTTTTTTGCCGGCTTCTAAACAAAGGTCTGCGGCGGTCATGCCTTTGGTGACTATGCGTTTTTCCACCACACCCGTTTTGCGCATCAATAGTTCGCGTTCTTTAGCGCTGATCCACTTATAATCTTTGTTTGCAACAATATTTTTTGGAACACAGGTACTGATGCCCGCTATGCGCGTGTATGGAATGCTGAAGAACGCCATTATTTTTGCAGCTTGGTTACAACAATATTATATAAATCTTGTATGGTTTTTGACTTTTGGAAATCATCGGCTACCAACATCACATCATATTCGCTATCGACAAGTGCAATCATGGTGAGAGCATTGACCGAATTCCAATCGAAAAGTTCACGAAACCGGCTTTCGGGCTTCAATTTGCCTGGTGTTAAATCTTCAAATTCGTTTTCAATTTTCAGTATAAAATCTTCTATCTTCATATCTATGTTATAATATCTTCAAAAGTAGTATAATTTTGGGTAGCTGCCAAATTTCAATCAAAATATTGGTCGTGCGAGTTTTTGAGCTTTAAACGTGTCTGGAGTATTTTGTTGATAAATGAAATGGTATATAAAACCACGGTTGCCTCGATGGGATAGTTGAGATTTTTATGTTTGAAACGCCAAATTACTATGCGATGAAATAGTATGCGCAGCAAAAATATGGGCGGCTGCATAAACCAACGCGCTTTACGATGCAGATAGGGATCAGCAAGGGGCATATAAAAATCCATGAAACGCCATGCTTGCCGGCGGAATTTTGGATCGACCCAAGGCAACTGTATCTTTTTCCAGGTTTCGACCGACCATTCGTTAAGCGATTGCGGGGGGGTGTAGCCCTTTTGCAAAGCCAGTTCCCACAAATCGGTGCCGGGATAGGGCGTGTAGAAACTAAACAATGCCTTGAACCTGTGATCGTAAAGTTTGGCATCCATAAGCAAATTGATAGTGGCGCGGAAATCTCTTTCAGGATTAATTGGAAAACATACCATTACGGTATAAAATGTTTGTATGCCGTATTTATTAAATATACGGGCGCACTCAATATTATCTTCTACTTGATTGTTTTTTGCAATTAAATCGAGCACCACCTGATCGCCCGATTCGGCACCGATTGATATCATTACCGCGCCGGATTGGCGAATTACGGCAAAATCTTCTTCTTTAAAATGTTTTAATAAGTGTGAAGCATGTCCCTGGGTGAACCATTTGAGGTTCAACTTGCGTTTGATCATTTCGCGGCATAATTCCATCACGAATTCGCGGTTGACGAAAAAATTATCGTCGTCGAATTTCACGCCATCTATATTGCCCACTTTTATAAAGTACTCCAGCTCATCCATTATTTCGGGAATGGTTTTATGAAAGTAGCGGCGTTCGTAAATCATAGCTAAACTGCAAAACCCACATTTATAGGGGCAGCCCTGCGATGCAATATATCGTATCGATCTATTTGCATAGGAATTTTTGCCTATATATTTGTTCACATCAACCAGCGTGTAATCAATCTTTGGGAACGAAAACGCATCACGGTATTTGGCGCGCGGGTTGATGATTACCTTTCCGTCTTTTTTATATCCGATTCCTAAAACTGTGGCAACATCACCCTTGTTTATCAAGGTTAAAATCAATTGTCGAAAGGGTTCTTCGCCTTGGCCTATCACTGCATAATCTACTAAATCGCTTTCGAGGGTTTGATCGGGCAGTATGGTAGGATGCCAGCCGCCCCATACAATTGTTGCATCTGTGTGTGTGCGTATTAATGTGGAAAACGCAATGGCACCTTTTAGTTGATGCCCCGTCATGGTGCTCACACCAGCAAGAAAAATGCGGTTATAATATTTGCGTAAAATGGGTTTATAGTCGCGGTCGACAAATTCATCAATCAATACAATATTGAACCCCAAATCGCGCAGATTTCGCTCTAAAAATAAAATAGAATAAGGTATCCTAGCTTTCTTATTATCCCAATCTTTCGATAAAGGATGAAACAATACGATGGTATCTTTTTGCATCAGGATGCGCCAATTTCGATAATAATTTGTTAAATGATCAGTATAATTATTAAAAACGTAAGAAAATTAAAATAATTGGGTACCCAATAAAAAGAATTTTGAACGAGTGTAAAAACCACTATCGTACAAAGGATTCGATGGCCAGTCGATACGAATCAAGTCCGAAACCCGAGATCACACCTCTGCAACCCGCAGCTGTCAATGAAATATGCCGGTAATCTTCCCGAGCAAAAATATTGGAAATGTGTACTTCAATTACCGGAGTTGCTATAGCTTTCACTGCATCTGCTATTGCAACTGAAGTATGTGAAAAGCCTCCTGCGTTTAAAATGATACCATCATAAGTAAAACCTGTCTCGTGAAGTTTATTAATGATTTCACCTTCAACATTGCTTTGAAAACATTCAAGATGATGACCTTTAAATTTGACTACCAATTCTGCAAAGAATTCAGTAAAAGTTTTCTCTCCGTAAATATTTTTCTCCCTCACTCCTATCAAATTAAGATTGGGTCCATTAATGATAATTATTTTCATACAGCTTTGCTTAAAACATAGTCGGATTAATTGTCAGTATAAATTAGGATACTTTTCTTTACAAATTTACACTTTTTAACTTCTAAAAAGAACTTGGCTTTACAAAAAACAATACTTTTGCAATAGTTTTCTTAATAGGGGTGCCTTAATAAATACGGGCTGAGATCAAACCCTCTGAACCTGATCTGGGTAATGCCGGCGTAGGGAGTAAGGGTAAACTTTAATGGGTGGCCAGTGCCTCTTAAGCCATCCGAAGTTTAACAAAACAAAAACACATCATGAAAAAAGTTATTTTTAGTTTGGTAATTCTACTCGCATTACCTTTTATGAGCCTTGCTCAGTTTACGATTTCGGGACACATAATCGACAAAAATTCAGCACAAAAACTTTCCGGCGCTTCAATTACTGTTGAAGGACTTTTTGTAGGAACAGTAAGCGATGATAATGGCGATTTTATCATTAAAAACATTAAGAAAGGCACCTATCAGTTGAAAGCCACTTTTATGGGATACACTGATTTCAATAAAACGGTCGGAGTTACTCAAAACACAGTTGTAAACATCGAACTGACCAGGAACACTATTCTTCAGGAAGAAGTAATCATCAGTGCCACCCGGGCTTCCGAAAATCAACCATCCACCTTTACCAATGTAACAAAAGCCCAAATCGGCGAATTAAACCACGGTCAGGATCTGCCTTATTTATTAAACACCACACCTGCTGTTGTTACAAATTCAGATGCAGGGAATGGTGTCGGATACACCGGCATACGTATCCGTGGCAGCGACCTGACCCGTATCAATGTTACTATTAACGGCATCCCTGCTAACGATGCCGAATCGCAGGGTGTTTTCTGGGTTGATATGCCTGATCTGGCTTCTACTATCGATAATGTACAGATCCAACGCGGCATCGGAACTTCAACCAATGGTTCGGCAGCTTTCGGCGCCAGTATCAATTTTCAAACAACAAAACTCAACCCAAAACCTTATGCCATTTACGACATGGGGTATGGTTCGTTCAACACTTGGAAAAACACTTTCATGGCCGGAACAGGATTGATTGCCAACCATTGGGCTTTTGATGTGCGATTATCAAAACTCAGTTCCAACGGGTATATCGAAAGAGCTACCTCTGATATGAAATCACTGTTTTTCAGTGGAGGATATTATGGCAAAAAAACGATCCTGAAATTTGTGATATTTACCGGTAAAGAAAAAACCTATCAGGCATGGAACGGCGTTCCTAAAGATTCGCTGAAGACGAACCGCAGATTTAACTCGTTTACTTATGCAAATCAAACCGACAATTATCAACAGGATAATTATCAGCTATTATTCTCGAAGGAGATCGGTAAAAGGTTTTTGATAAACGCTGCTGTGCATTATACATACGGACGCGGCTATTACGAAGAATACGAAGATGTAAATAATTCTGATGATGTAACCAATTTTGCTTCTTATGGACTTCCAAACCCCATTATTGGAAATGACACCATTAATGCTACTAATTTAGTTCGCCAGCAATGGCTCAAAAACTATTTCTATGGCTTTACGTTTTCAGGGGCTTACGACAACCACAAAAATCTAAATATTACCATCGGTGGCGCAGGCAACAAATATCAGGGCGGTCATTATGGGAATATTATCTGGGCGCAATATGCATCTGAAATTCCCATAAATTATCAGTGGTACGATTACAATTCCCTGAAAAGCGAAATAAGCTTGTATGCAAAGGTCGATTATAACCCTGTAAAAAAGATCACAACCTATCTCGACCTGCAATACCGCACTCTTAATTTCAGTCTGAAAGGACAGGATGCCAAACTGCGCGATATTACTCAATCGCATGGATTTGGTTTCTTCAATCCAAAAGTCGGCGTAACGTATGATATCAGTAAAAAACATCGTGTTTATCTTGCTCTGGCCATATCGAACCGTGAACCCAACGGAAACAACTTTTCCGATGCCAACCCACAGAAACCTTTGCCAAAACCCGAAACCATGTATAATGCCGAACTGGGCTATACCTTCAGCAGCAAATATGTAACCACCACCATCAACGGATATTATATGTATTACAAAGACCAGTTGGTTTTGACAGGCGAAATAAACGACGTGGGTTATGCTATCATGACCAATGTTCCGAAAAGCTATCGCGCAGGTATTGAGTTTAGCGGAGCCGCTCATCTGTTGAAGCATTTTAATTGGGAAATGAATGCCTGTTTCAGTAAAAATAAAATTCTCGGGTTTACAGAATATGTGGATGATTGGGACAATGGCGGACAGATACAAAACAATCTTGGCACCACCAACATTGCTTTTTCACCAACTGTTGTAGCCTCAAATACTTTTGCCTATAACTTTATCGAAAACTTCAACATTTCGCTCATCACCAAATACGTGAGCCGCCAATATGCTGATAACACCTCAAGCATCGACCGTTCTTTGAATCCGTATTGCGTTTCCGATATTATTGTGGATTATACATTCAAACTCGGCGCCATCAAAGAAATAAAAGTATCGCTCATGCTCAATAATATCTTCAACATGCAATACGAAAACAATGCCTGGGTATATCGCTATTATTATAATGGAGTCTACAACATAATGGATGGGTATTTTCCGCAGGCGGGCATCAATTTTCTGGCCGGTTTGAAGGTCAGATTTTAGGCCTCATAAAAAAAGATCTTTTATTCCCTTTCACAAGCAATAATGACCTAATTTTGTATGGTTATTTTAGCTTTTATTTTTATTGGAGATAAAATTATGAACAAAACAGCATTGATCACAGGGGCATCCAACGGTATCGGAAAAGAACTTGCCATCATACATGCCAAAAACAAAGGCAACCTGGTGCTCGTGGCACGTCGCGAAAATCTTTTACAGGAATTAAAGACCGAACTTGAACAAAAATACAGCATCTCTGTTACTATTATTGCCAAAGATCTTTCATTGCGAAATGCGGCAAAAGAGATTTTTGATGAAGTTAACGCAAAAGGAATACAGATCGATTATCTCATTAACAATGCCGGTTTCGGCGGTTACGGCAAATTTCATGAAAGAAGCATTGAAGATGATATTTCGATGATAGATGTGAATATTGTTGCATTGACCATGCTCACAAAATATTTCCTTCCCGAAATGGTTAAAAGGAATTCAGGAAAAATATTAAACGTGGCATCCACTGCTGCCTTTATGCCAGGACCGCTCATGGCTGTTTATTTTGCTACCAAAGCATTTGTAATTTCGTTGAGTCAGGCCATTGCTGAAGAACTTTCCGACAGCAATGTTACTGTTACTGCACTATGCCCGGGTCCTACCGAAACCGGCTTCGCAAAAAAAGCCAATGTAGAAGACACTGACCTTTTTAAACACTCAGCAGCAGCTGCTGTTGTTGCACAAAAAGGATACAATGCCATGCTTAAAGGCAAGATGGTTATTATAACCGATGGCCCTCAAAAATTCATGATCAAAGCATTGATACCTTTTGCTCCTCAGAAGATGGTCTTAAAACAGGTGAGAAGAATGCAGGAGAAGAAAGTTCCTTCGTTCTAATATGATCGGGGAATGTGAGAGTGTTCAAAAAAGTGTGTCAGATTGCCTGTTTTTATAGAGATTTCTCATAACGTGCTCTAAATTTATCAACGAGTTCCTTCTGTACAGGCATCCAACTAAGTGTTATTGTATGCCAACTTAATGATTGTGACAACTATTATAATGATTGTTTAAACTATTATAACGATTGTTTAAACCATTATAATGATTGTTTAAACTGTTATAATGATTGTTTAAACCATTATAATGATTGTTTAAACTGTTATAATGATTATTAACCAGTATGCTCCAACTCTTAAATTATATTGTTCAATTGCTGCTATTTACGCTCTTACATCATGATTTGATGGAAGGATAATTGTAAAAGCACGAAGACGCTTGCTATGGCTATTTATAGCTCATGGCTAAATCAAAAAAAAAGGAGTATCTCGCAAAGTGTGTAAGCTTAAAAAGTTATTATGAAAAATTTTTCGTAGGTTTGTCTTTCCAAAACCATCCATCATGAAAGTAACCTTAAAAAATATCGGAATCATAAGCCTGCTATTACTCGGCAGCTTGTTCGTTTATGCACAAAAAGCGCCTTCCTTTGTAGCCGATAGTCTCGACAACTATATCAACAAAGCGCTTAAAGATTGCAAAATTCCGGGTGTTGCTGTTTGTATCGTTAAAGACGGTAAAGTAATTATCAGCAAAGGCTATGGTGTATGCGAAATGGGCAAGAGCGACAAAGTGAACGAAAACACCTTATTCATGATCGGCTCCAACACCAAGGCTTTCACTGCAACTTCAATGGCAATGATGGCACAGGAAAAAAAATGTACGCTCAACGATAACGTAAAAAAATGGGTACCCGATTTTATCACCAAAGACCCTTGGATAGCCGAAAATGCCACCTTAACAGATATCATGTGTCATCGTTTGGGAACGGAAACGTTTCAAGGCGACTTCACATTTTTCGATTCCGACCTCAGCAGTAAAGAAATCATCGCCAAATATGGCAAACTCACTCCTACCTATGGCTTCCGCACAACATGGGGATACTGCAACACGGGTTTTTTGCTTGCCGGTACCGCATTGGCCAACATCAGCGGCATGAGTTGGGATGAATTTATCCGTACCCGTATTTTCGAACCCCTGCAAATGAAGCACAGTCTCGCGCTGGTATCCGAAATAAACGCCGCTACCAACAAAGCCTCAGCTCACACTATAGTCGATAACAAACTTATAGTGATACCCTATGGCAATTTCGATGCCCTGGCCCCTGCCGCAAGCATTTCGTCTTCGGCAAACGACATGAGTCATTGGGTGATGGCTTTACTCGATAGCGGCAACTACAACCATAAAAATGTAATCCCTTACAGTGCTATTCTTGCAACCCGCCAGCCAAAATCCATACTCGGCAATGCTCGTCATCCGTTCAACAAGTCAATCTTCTCACTCTATGGTCTTGGGTGGGAGTTGCAGGATTACGAATCCCACGAAATTGTGATGCACACCGGTGGCGTTGATGGTTTTGTAACTTCCGTGACGCTGGTCCCCGACCAAAATCTTGGCATCGTCGTCCTCACAAACACCGATCAGAATTATTTTTACGAAGCTCTCAAATGGGAAATACTCGATGCATACCTTAACCTGCCATATCGCAACTACAGTAAAATTTATAATAATTATTTCAAACGCAACATGGCAAGCGACAATTATGAAATTAAAACCTGGCGCGATTCTGTCGCACTAAAAACTGCTTTGCCTTTGCCTGCTTCTGCTTTCGAAGGCACTTACCAGAACGAAGTATATGGAACCATAACTGTTTCTAAAGATGGCGATGCATTTAAATTAGGTTTCGAGCATCATAAAGATCTCTCTGCCAAACTCGAATATATCGCCAATAACCGTTTTTTATGCACCTACAGCAATCCATTATTTGGCATAAAAGTATTTCCCTTTGTGATAAACGGTAGCGAAGTAACATCATTCAAACTTAGCGTGGCCGATTTCCTCGAATACACTTCTTACGAGTTCATAAAGCAGAAATAAACGCGTTCAACTCTTTAGTCAATATCTGAGCATCCCTAAACAAATATGCTGCTTGATTTCTATCAGGTATAGCAATCCATTGGAAAAAGATTCCTATCTTTGCAAAAAATTTGACACTTTTCGCCTAAAGCATTATTTCTCTAGGATTTAAACCAATTTATCGGATTTTAATAAAACCCAGAACTTCTAACACAAAACTTTTAACTAACACAAATGATCCTTACAAAACTCAGAAACATCGGCATTGCAGCTCATATTGATGCCGGAAAAACTACCGTAACCGAACGCATACTTTTTTACACAGGTGAAACCCGCAAAACCGGTGAAGTTCACGATGGACAAGCAACAATGGATTTTATGAAACAGGAACAGGAACGCGGTATCACCATAGCTTCTGCCGCAATAACTTGTCATTGGAAAGGCTCGCAAATCAATATTATCGACACACCCGGCCACGTTGATTTCACCGTTGAAGTTGAACGCTCTTTGCGAGTGATTGATGGAATGATAGCTGTTTTTTGCGCTGTGGGTGGAGTGGAACCTCAAACCGAAACCGTGTGGAATCAGGCCGACCGCTATAAAGTTCCCCGCATCGCCTTTGTAAATAAAATGGACCGCACCGGTGCCGACTACAACGAAGTGCTCAGCATGATGAACAAATATCTCGATGCAAAAGCCGTTTCATTTCAGTTGCCCATGGGTTCTGAAGAAGATTTTCACGGCATTGTTGATATAATAGAACGCAAAGCTTATACATTTAAAGACGCTGAAAGCATTGAGATCGCTATCCCCGACGAATACAAACAAGCTGTTGAAGATGCACGCATGTTGCTGGTTGAAAAACTTGCCGACTTTGACGAAGAAATTATGGAGCTTTATTTCGACGAAAAAGAAGTTTCTGTTGAATTACTGAAAAAAGCAGCCCGAGATGCATCGCTCAAACTGCTTATCACTCCTGTTTTTTGCGGAGCTGCCTATAAGAACAAAGGTATTCAATTATTGCTCGATGCTGTTATAGATTATCTTCCCTCTCCTATCGATGTGGGAGCCATAGTTGGTATTGATTGTGATGATCCCGAAAAAACCCGCAGCCGCATCCCTTCACCAAAAGAACCTTTTGCAGCGCTTGCTTTTAAACTTATCAACGATCCGTTCGTGGGTCAGCAAACATTTATCCGTATCTATTCCGGAACAATAACCAGCGGCATGCAAATACTCAATTCTACTAAAGGAAAGCACGAACGCACGGGTCGTATTTTAAAGATACATGCCAAAGACCGTGAAGAGATCAGCGAAGCAGGTCCCGGCGATATTGTTGCTCTGATTGGAATGAAGTTGACCAAGACCGGCGACACCCTCTGCGATAATGATCACCCCCTATTCCTCGAATCCATTCACATACCGCCAACGGTAATAGAACTTAAGATCAATCCTGCAAAACGCAAAGATCAGGAAAGGATGATAGAATCGCTGCGAAAACTGGCCAACGAAGATCCTTCGTTCAACATGCGCTACGACGACGAAACCAGCGAAACCATTGTTTCGGGCATGGGCGAACTCCATTTAGAGATTATAATCGACCGTTTGCGCCGCGAGTTTGATGTGGAAGTGGAAGTTGGGCAACCTTCAGTTGCATTCCGCGAAGCCATTACACACGAAGCTGATTACGATCTTAAATATGCCAAACAAAGCGGCGGTAAAGGACAATTTGCCCGCACTGTTCTGCGCATCGAACCCAACGAAGGCAAAGGCTACGAATTTGTTGACAAAATCAAAGGCGGTGTTATTCCAGCCGAATACGTGGTATCTGTCAATAAAGGCATTTTAAAAACCCTCGATGCAGGCATCATTGCAGGCTTCCCTGTGGTTGATGTAAAAGTAACGCTGCTCGACGGCAGCTACCATCCTGTCGATTCTTCAGATATGGCTTTTCAAACTTGTGCTTCGATGTGTTTCAAAAATGCTTTCCTGAAAGCCAATCCCGTTTTGCTCGAACCTGTGATGAAAGTTGAAGTGAACACACCCGACGAATATATCGGCGAAATTGTGGGCAATTTAAACCGCCGTCGTGGCAAGATAGAAGCCATGCGCCGTTTCCGCAAAGGTTCGCAAAAGCTCAACGGTTTTGTTCCTTTGATGGAAATGTTCGGTTATGCAACGCAATTGCGCAACATTTCGAGCGGCCGCGCCAACTATTCGATGGAATTTCATCAATACGAAGCCGTTCCGCGTGCCATTCAGGAAGAAGAACTGAAGAAAATAGCCGAAAAGAAACGTCTGGAAAGAAATCAGTAATTATATCTGCTTTTTTTTACGAATATCCTGACATTCATCATCCTTTTTAACAACTTCATTACATTGATTTTGTAACCTTTTTTCCGTAAATTTGTATAACAAATTTATTGTAAACTGAAAAGGCTGGTAAAATTCTTTACTAAACCATACAAATCATGCCTTAACCTTGCTGTTTTCGGCGGGGTTAGGATCCGTCTCCGGTCTGCATGCTTCCGGGGCATCAGGAATTTTATGTGTATATTCAACCTAAGCAAAAACTATCCTTTTGATAAACTCCCATTAAAAAAACTAGTAACTCCAGCCTTGCTTCTGCTGCTTTTAATGTCGCAACCGGTTGTGACTTCGGCTCAAAAAATCGACGATGCTAAGAACAATGCCGCTAGCGATAAGAACAAAAAAGGATTCGACGAATGGAAAGAAATATTTAAATTGCGTGCTGATTTCAACAAGAACCAGTTTGGCAGCCGCTACGTGTTGGGTGTTTTCGATGGCAGGTTCATTGGCCCAAACGATGAAGATAATTACGGTATCAGAACCTATACCACCGCCTGGGATTATCTGATATTCGGCAACAGTTTGCTGTCGATGCTGGTCAATTTCGGGTACACTTCCGATGAGATCAATTTCCTTTCGAGCAACAACATCGAGAACCACCATCCTTTTTATTTGGGCTGCATCTGGCATTATTCCATTTCGCAGGAAAAGAACTGGGTTGATTCGTCGTATAACCAAACCATCGGTAAAAATGTGGCCGTCGATAAGCCTTTCAAAGCTTCGGTGCCGAAGCTGGGTATCGATTCAGGTCAGGTGAAAGCCGATCTGGCAGGCTTTTACACCAAGAAAAAAGTAGACAAGAAAACCGTTTACGACACCATCATCTTTCCGCAAATTGAAGGAAGCGGCTCGTGGAAAGATGCCAACAACTTCGATCTGGCTTACGAGTGGTTCGAAATATTTTTCACGCAATACGGTGACAGCATTGATATTTCGAAGCGGCAATTCTCTAAAAAAACACCCACCGATATCCAGCAATGCATACTGCAGCGTTTCAACACCAAAAAATATCTGGAAGCAAATAACCTGAACGAAAACCAGCTTCAGTATAAACTGTTCGACACGTACAGAAATGAGGTGTTCGACCTGCTTCATCAGCCCAACGAAAAGGTGCTGCGCATGGGGCAATACGAGATGTTCAGGTATTTCAACGATGTGTATTGGAGAGATCTTAACGAAACCGTCGTGATGAAAGGCAGAGGCAAAAACGCCGCTGGCGAGTTGGAAGATTACGCTTATGTTTGGAAACCCAGCGACAAAAAGAACCCCGTGTGGCATTGCGCTTTTCAATATGATAAAGATAAGGAAATAAACCCCCGTTCGGGGCTGATCAATTATCTGATGGTACCCTACGGCACAAAAGGCAGAAAAATGCCCACGGTGATACCGAACGATCTGCCGCCTTTTTCGCAGTTCGAGGGAGTGGTTATTTGGAGCGACAACTGCAAAAAGCAGTCGTATTCGAACAAGGACGACCTTTGGCTCAACACCCTGAACGGAAGAATGATCGACCGCAACTTTTTTTGCTATCAGTATGAGGTAGGCATCCTGCCCCTCAACGACGACGGCACCGTGGACGGCATTTATAAAATATATGTGTGGAAAGACGACAAGGAATATTGGGCCTATATCTTTTGCGGAAAGCATGCCGGCATCCGCAACGGGAAACCCGGAAAATCTTTCGTCGATCAGGTGGATAATTTCAGGAAGAGCTACGACTTTTCGGACTACTGGTATTTTTATAAAAATGCCAATTTCACAAAAGATGTAGCCGACAATATGCCGGGTTTTATTGCGAAACTGGAAAATCTGCAAAAGAAAGTAACCGGTGTCGGGGGCAAAACGCTGCCAAAGATCGAGATTCCCATCGTGACACCCAACGACAAAAATCCAAAGAAACCCAAGGTTGATAATTATTATTTGTGGCTCAACGGCGATAATACCGGCACGCTTTATCCCGACAAGATCAACGTGACCTGGAAGATCGACACGTATGACGATTACGTGAACAACATCCTGGTAAAGAAAAAATCGGTTATCATAAAAGTGGGCACAGAGGAAGTGCCGCTCGATAAGTTTGATGAGTTTGTAAAAACCAACAGTTTCAGCGGTTCGCAGATCCGAAAAGCCAACGAGCAGTTTGAAGTTGACGAGAAGATAGCCAAAAAGAAAGAGCCCGTGGTGAACCTGAATGCCGCCTATAACGGTCATATTTACAATCTGGGCAACTCGGACCAAACCAAAAATCTAATCGATCTAGTGAAAGAAGATTTGGCTGCCGCGCGCTACGAATTGCCCAAAGCCGAACGCACCCTCGAACTGAGCCAGGAAGCCAACGGCGATAAGATCAAGGAACTGAAAAACAAACTTACCGAACTGGAACTGGCCAAAAAAACCAAGAAACAGATATACACCGACACCAAAGATGAATACGACAAGGTGAAAGAACTGGTTGATAAAAAGCTTTTCAACTACAACAAACTGGTCGACAAAGAAGCCATGCTGGTTGAAATGCTGCAAAAATGCAACGAGCGCTTAGACATCAACCTCGACAACGATTTGGCAGTGATGAATTCGCGTATCGTGTTTCTGGATGGTGAGAAAAAGAAATACGAAAGCCAGCTCGCGCAACTGAAAGCCGATGGCAAAACCAACACCGAAACCTATCAGCAGGTGCAAACCTCTATCACCAACAAAAAACAAGAGCTCATCGAGGCCGAAGACAAACGCGACCGCATTCAGCAAATGATAGAGTTTCAGAAAAAGTTGCAGTCGGAAAAAGAGTAGAGGAAGCGACTTGAGTGACTGGAACTGGGAGTTATTCGGTTTCGGGTTTCTTTTTACCACAGTGAACGCAGAGGAAAAACAGAGATGCACAGAGAAATTATTCTGCATTCAAAAAAATTATTTTCACTTTTTTTACAAGAAACTTTACTTTTCTTAATTTATTTCTTATATTTGTTCTGCTAATCAAAAAACAAATAAACCCGATGATCTATCGTTCTGATATATCATGTTCTGAAAGGCCTATTTCCGTAGGGGGGGGGTATTTTTAACCTTTTACTATTTCATTGCAATCTAACTTCTAACGTAAACAAAACCAAGGCTTGGTTTTTTACGCAACTTTTTCGGTTATCGGGCACTTGCCTTGCCCATACTTTTTATTTTTTACTTTACGCAGTGGTTTTTTTCACACCAAAGAGAAACAATTTCATAATTAATTAAATTCATAAACCAAAAAAAGTAAAGCTTATGCCATTAGACAATTTAATTTCAATTTCGTTCACTGCAGCAGAAGTAACAACTTTAGAAACTTCGTTAGCTGCCATCGAAGCCATTATCAACCCCAAAGTGGTGAACCTCACTCCCAAAGAAAGGCAACGCTACGGCAAAATGGGCGACGAAACCGAAAATTTTGCCGTAAAAACCGTTACCTACACCGAGCAAAACCCCCAAATTGTTCCGTTTTTTCTCGATGCAGCCGAATTAAAAATTGATATCGAAGCCAGAAAAGTGATTGATCCTATTTTAAAACGGATCAGCATTATTTTTGAAAAACTTGATGATACTCATAAAGTGATTGGTTTTGATCTGTTTAACCAGGTTATTTCTATTTATCGCAACGTTAAAATGCTATCGAAACAAAACGTGCCGGGTATAACGGTGATTTATGAAGATCTGAAAAAACAGTTTCCGCATGTGGTGCTTCCGGTGGTTAATTTCACCCCCGATCCCGCATTGGATGCCACTGTTAATGACGGAACAACTCCTTCGTAATTAACTAAAAACCACGTTCATTGCAACAATAAAAAGGCTTATGCAGTTTAGCAACGGCCTGCAGGCAGTCGGTCGACGGTATGCAGGGCGTTAGCCAACGGGCTGCAGGCAGTTATTAACGCCCTTCAGCGCGTTAACCAACGGCCTATAGGGTGTTCATCAACGGCCTGCAGGCCGTATACTAACGGCCTGAAGGGAGTATACCAACGGCCTGAAGGCCGTTATAAAACAACATCGATGGCGTTAGCAGACTGCCTGCTGCAAAAAACTAACAGAATTGATGCAAAACAAATAAACGAATATACTCATCCGATGACTAAGCGGAATAGAAACACAAAGTCGGCGGATGAGTTTTTTTTTTTGGCTGAACACTATCAACATATTAATTTCAATTTAAAGGCTGCACTTATGAATAACCGGACAAAAACCAAAGAAAACCCCTCATCTGAGCTTCTGATATTGCATGAGCAATACGATACTCTTAAAACAACTTACGATAACAGTATCGTTTGGCAAAAACAGATAGAACAAGAGTTGATTTCTACTTTTGAAGAACTTTCGTTCGAAACCGAAGAAAAAGGAAAACGGGCTGCCGAGTTAATAATTCTCAATTTAAAAATCAAATTTGAAGACGCAGAAAAAAAGCAGCGGGCAGAAGAACTTATTATTGCCAATATCGAACTGGTTTTTCAAAACAAAGAAAAAGAAAAACGGGCTGCCGAACTCATCATTGCAAATAAAGCTCTTGCCTTTCAGAAAAATGAAAACGAAAAGCTGGTTGCCGAACTGATAGTGGCCAATAAAGAACTTATGTTTCAGAATGAAGAAAAAGCAAAACGGGCTGCCGAATTGGTTATTGCCAACAAAGAACTTGCTTTTCAACAAAATGAAAAAGCAAAACGGGCTGCCGAATTGGTTATAGCCAAAAAAGAACTTGCTTTTCAGAACGAAGAAAAAACAAAACGAGCCAAAAAACTGAAAACAGCCAATAAAAATTTAGTTGAGGAAACCGAACTGTTTATGAGAGCAGAACAACAATTGAAAAAAGCCTCCCAAAACTGGATAGATACCTTTAATGCCATTCGCGATGGGATAGCATTGCTTGATAAAGACCAGAAAATTATGGAAACCAATCAAGCATTTTTGGATATTATAGGCAAAACCCGCGAAGAAATTATCGACCAACATTGCTATTCTGTGGTTCAAGGCACCGAATGCCCGATAAATAATTGCCCGGTGGTTCGTTCGCAAAAAAGCAATAAGAGAGAAACAAAAGAACTGGTAATAAACGACAGTATATATGAATTGCTGGTTGACCCGATATTGGACCAAAACAATAAATTTGCCGGGGCAGTTCATATCCTGGCCGACATAACCTCACGTAAAGAAATAGAGGGCGCCAAACAACGGAATTTAGACCAACTGCAATATTTTCACAACATCACCGTTGGGCGCGAAATTAAAATGCAGGAACTGAAAAAGGAAATAAACGACATACTTATCAGGCTTGGCGGTACAGCAAAATACGACATTTTCACTTAGCCGGAAAAAAGGACACGAAATATCGTGTCCCTGCTTTTAACTTTAAGTACTTTAGTTCACCTGCCTGTCCGGTCAGGCGGGTTTTAGGCACTTCCTTTAACGTAATTCACCAAACCCTTAGCCTTAAAAATATTCATAAGCTTATCGGGCAGAGCGTTGAAAGTGTATGCTTTTCCGGCAATGGTGATGGTTCCTTTGGCCATATCAACCTGCACACTGTCGCCTTTTTTGTAGTTATCAACGGCTTCGGGCACCACCAAAATGGGCAGCCCCTGATTCACGGCCGAGCGATAAAAAATGCGGTTCACCGATTTGCATATAACGGCCTGCACCCCTGCAAACGACAATCCCACGGCCGGATGCTCGCGCGATGAGCCGCAACCGAAGTTCATGCCCGCAATAACGATGTCGCCTGCCTTCACATTTTCGGCAAAACTTTCGTCGACGCCTTTAAACAAGTAAGGCATAATTTTGTCGCCTTCCGAACTGTTGATATTATAGGTAAGATTTCCGGCAAACATCTGGTCGGTGTTCATATTGTCGATATCGCCGTAGCCCCAAACGCCCTTATCGAAACGCTGTTCACCTTTTTCAACCTGCACCGTGTGGCTTTGTTCTTTCCCATAAGGGAACTTGTCGCTGGCCGCGATGCCTCTCGGGTCGGTTATTTCGCCTTTCAGTGCCGAATATGCCACTGTGGCAGGCGATGCCAGGTATATACTGGCTTTTTCGTTACCCATGCGCCCCAGAAAATTGCGGTTGGCTGTCGATATCACGTTGATTCCGTCGGCAGGTATCCCCTGCCCTGTTCCCAGACATGGTCCGCACGAGGGCGAAAGAAAAATAGCGCCGCAATTCAGCAGATCCATCACCAGTCCTTCGTTCATAGCTTGTTTGTATATCTCCATCGAAGCGGGTATCACCTGAAGTTGAAATCCCGCGGGTATTTTTTTCCCTTTCAGTATGCTTGCCGCGATGCGAATATCTTCGATACGGCCGTTGGTGCATGTGCCCACCAAAGCCTGGTTGAGTTTGGTGCCCTGCACTTCGGAAACCGCCCTAACATTATCAACATGATGCGGAGCAGCCACCACGGGGAAAAGCTCGCTCAGATCGATGGTGAATTCTTTCAGATAGCGGGCATCGGCATCGGCCCAAATGCCCTGTGTTTTAGCGCCGATATAATCCCACAGCACCTCGTCGGCGGGGAACACAGCATTTTTAGCGCCCATTTCCGAAGCCAGGTTGGCCATCGTCATGCGGTCGGCAATGTTGAGTGTCTTCACTCCTTCGCCGTGATATTCTATCGACATATAATCGGCTCCGTCGGAACCTATCATACCAATGATCCACAAAGCAACGTCTTTGGCATACACACCGGATTTCAGTTTGCCGTTGAGCGTGATCTTCACCGATTCAGGCACCCGAAACCAGGTTTCTCCCTGTTTCCAAAGGCCTGCTGTTTCGGTGCGGTCTATTCCGGCTGCAAAAGCGTTAAAGGCTCCTGCCGTGCAACTGTGGCTGTCGCTCCCCACAATGATCATATTGGGGCGTGCATACAACGACATCAACTGATGGCAGATGCCATTGCCCACATCGTGAAACTTTTTGATACCTTGTTTGGCAACAATGTCGCGTATTTTCTGATAATCGTTGGCAAGTTTGGCGTTGGTGGGCGGAGCGTTATGATCGAGCACAATGAGTAACTGATCGGGATCGGCAACCTTATCGCCTCCCATTTTGGTGAAGGTAGCATGAATGCTGGCTGTGTTATCGTGCGAAAGCACTATGTCGGGACGTTTAAAAACGATACTGCCGCAATCGGCTCCCAACACTTTTTCTGCAAATGTTTTTCCTGGCATATTGATTAGTTTTTTTAGTGGTGCAAAGTTATATCAATTGTTTTTATTTTGGGTTTTTAGCGTAAAAAAACCGCACAGAATATCGTGCCTTATAAATATATGTACCTTTACAGCAAATTACGCAACACCACCATGAAGAAAACACTGCTCATTTTACTGCTCATTATCACTATTACTGTTTCGGCAAATGCCCAACCCTGGATGAAGCCTCCTTATCTGAACAAAGCCAAAAGTGAAGCCACATTTTTCGACATACAACATGCTTTTTATGCCTATTGGGGAAACAAACCCTACTTACGCAGCAAAGGCTACAAACAGTTCAAACGCTGGGAATATGATATGCGCCCGCAATGCTATCCCGACGGCCGCTTTCCCGACCCTATGCGCTATTTTAACGAATACCATAAATTTCTTTCGCAAACTGTAGATACAAAAAGCAGTAAAACTCTTTCTACATGGCTGCCCCTCGGTTTAAGCTCGTGGGTGAATGGCAACAGCGGCTACAATCCCGGCAATGGAAGATTGAACGCCGTTACAGTCGACGTGCAGAACCCCGCTAATATCTATGTGGCCTCACCTTCGGGCGGCATCTGGAAAAGCAACGATGGAGGCGGTTCGTGGAACACCACCTTCGACACCATGGCCGTATTGGGAACTTCATCTATTGCCATACATCCCACCAACCATAATATAATTTACATCGGCACCGGCGACCGCGACGCATGGGATACCAAAGGAACCGGAATTTATAAATCTACCGACGGCGGCACCAACTGGAACGCAACCGGAATGCATTTTGGAGCAACTTACCGCAACTTCAACAAAATTCTTATCAATCCGCTTAACCCTAACCGTATTCTTGCTGCATCTAGCGATGGGGTTTACAGTTCGAAGAACGGCGGCACCACATGGACTCATGTATATAGCAGCAACGAGGTAAAAGATTTGAAATACAAACCTAACGATACAACTATTATTTACGGAAGCGGCGCCTATTTTGTGCGCTCCACCAACGGCGGAACCACATTTGCACAGGTCACCACAGGTATTCCGAGCGATACAGTGCGAATAGAGTTCGACGTTACCAAAGCCAACGCCAGCTATGTATATGCGGTTGTTTCGAGACCCGACAATACCTTTGAAGGCGTGTACCGCTCTACCGACTCCGGATTAACATTTACGGCACGCACCCACTCACCTAATATTTTGGGTTATTCTGAAGATGGTGCTGATTCGAGCGGACAGGCATGGTACGACCTGGCTTTGGCTGTTTCGCCGTCCAATGCCAACGAAGTTTTTGTGGGTGGTGTTAATGTTTGGAAATCGACAGACGGCGGACAGAACTTTACCGTGAACACCATGTGGTATACGGGCAGCACGATCAACTATATCCACTGCGATATACATTCGCTGAATTTCTATGGCGATTCACTCTATTGCGGCAGCGATGGCGGAATCTTTCTTACTACCGACCATGGCAATTCGTGGATAGATCTGAGTGCGGGATTAGGTATTTGTCAGTTCTACCGATTGGGAAGCAGCGAATCGGCTCCCTACGAAATAGCGGCAGGTGCACAGGATGTAGGTTCCAATCTTTTTAAAGACAGTTTTTGGACACATGTTTATGGTGCCGATGGTATGGAAGCCATAGTAGATAATTTCGACCCACAAACCATTTATGTTACTTCGCAGGGAGGAAACATCCTTAAATCTACAGATGGTGGATTCACATTCAACGGGGCCACTCCTTTCGACACACTTTCAGGAAACTGGGTTACACCATACGTGATGGATGCCAACAACGGAGAAATGCTTTGGGCAGGATATCAGGAAATATATAAAACCACCAACGGCGCCGGCTCATGGTCGCAATTGACTACCGACCTCACGGGCGGCAATAACATCGATAATTTGATAGTGGCTGCTTCCAACAACAACTATATCTACGCATCAAGTACGGAATATTTATACGTTTCAACCGATGGTGGAACCAACTGGAACACATACGACCCTGCCCCGGGGCAATTTATTTCGTATATCACAAATGACCCTCTGAATGCTTCCAGAATATGGATAACAATTACCTCCAATGGTTCAGACAAAGTTTTATACTCTAAAAATGCAGGCAATACATTTACTAACATTACGGGTAACCTCACCAATATGGGATTCAACTGCATTGCCTATCAGAAAAACGCGAACGATGCATTGTATCTGGGAACTGAGATCGGGATGTTCTATAAAGACACTACCATGACAAATTGGGTAACATTCAACACCGACCTGCCGAATGTAAAAGTAAATGAGTTGGAAATAAACTACGGCATCGGGAAAATTCGTGCAGCTACTTACGGACGTGGAATTTGGGAAGCACCTTTATACAACAGTAACGGTATTGAAGAGAACTTTGCCGCGAACTTCGAAATATATCCAAATCCCGCCAAAGGAATATTGAACATCCAAACCGATAAATCGATGAGCGGAAATATGGAAATAAAACTTTTTACGATTATTGGTGCATTATCCAAACAAATGCAGGTAAAGGCAAACGGACAATTGATCTCTTTAGATGTATCAAATCTGGTAGCAGGTTCTTATTTCTTACGGATCTCAAATGACAAAGGAAGTTTTACCAAAAAAGTGGTGATTGCCAACTGATCACTTTCTGATAAAATGAGGCATCTCCAGAGGTAATTCGATCGATAGTTCTATTAATCCTTTAAAATTACCATCTTCAAACCAGGGAGTTTGGTGTATGAGTTTTTTTATCCCGTTCTTTTCGATGGTGTATGAATTTTCTCTGTGCGACTTAAACATTTCCCTGATAATGGTGTTTGCAGGTTCAGGATGACAGTCAAAAAGGCTGGTACCAATTAATTTCAATCCTCCGTCTTTTTCGAAAGTCTTTGCCGATTTATCATTCATAAAAATAATAATACCGTCTTCATTGCAAATTGTAATTGCAAACCGGGTTTCTTTAAAATAATTCATGGTCATGATTTTGTACTTTTTTCGTAGAATTTACAAATTGAAGATATTCCGCATTGCTTGCATAATGGTTTTCGCGCCATACACACATAACGTCCGTGCAATATCAACCAATGATGCGCAATCGAAATCTTGCTCACAGGTATATTCCGAACCAATTGTTTCTCGGTTTCTATGGGTGTTTTAGCTTTGTTCGTTAACCCGATTCTGGCAGCAACTCTGAATACATGCGTATCGACAGCCATAGTGGGTTTGTTATAAACAACTGCCGCAATCACATTTGCTGTTTTACGTCCAACACCGGGCAGTTTTTGCAATTCATCAACATCATCAGGAACAATACCTTTAAAATCATGCTCCAGCATGGATGACATTCCTATCAGATGTTTTGTTTTATTATTAGGATATGAACACGTTCTGATCAGTTCAAAAACTTCTGTTTCTTTAGCTTTCGAAAGAGATTTGGCATCAGGAAATCGTTTAAAAAAATCCGGAGTGATCATATTCACCCTTTTATCGGTGCATTGAGCAGATAATATCACTGCAACTAAAAGCTGATACGGAGTTTTATAAACAAGTTCTGTTTCCGCTTCCGGCTGATGAATTGAGAAATATTCAATAAAAAACTTATAGCGTTCTTTAACAGAGATCATAATTACTATTTTCAACAAAAATAAAAAAAAGCTCCGACGGGGAGCTTTTATTAATCAGTTTTTGATTATGGTTTTCAAATCCTGCTCATCAACATTCATGACTGCAAGTGATTTGGAATACGAAATAATCTCTTTTACTACTGAATCCGGTGGGTTTACCATGGTTTTCTCTATCTCGTTCCTCACATCGCTCATCCGAAGATATTCCTTATAAAGAATGTTTTCGGCTTTAATAGCTTCTTTGATAGAACTTTTAGCAGACATGTCGGTAATTTCATCGTAAACAAATAGTAGTAAATCGTCAAGAGTAATGGTTTTTTGCATAGGCCAATTTAAATTAGTTTTACAATCTGATTTAAAAACGACTTACAAAAAGTATTATTGTATCAGGGCAAAAAAAAACCGGAAATTTCTTCCCGGTTTTTATCTTCTGTAAATTAATCATGCAGTTAAGATCAATTCCTTTTCTTCAATCAATTTCCGCATATTGATCAGTGCATATCTCATTCTGCCTAAAGCAGTATTAATGCTGACATTCGTCGATTCAGCAATATCCTTAAAACTCATATCATAATAATGACGCATAATGAGAACTTCTTTTTGCTCTGCAGGCAAATAATCGATCAAGGCTCTCACATCACTATGTATCTGATCGCGCACCATTTTGTCTTCAATAGAATAATCAAAAATTCGTAAAGTATCAAAAATATCATGCTCCTCACTGTTTTCAACCAACGGAATTCTTTTTGACTTTCTAAAATGGTCAATGATCAGGTTATGAGCAATACGCATAACCCATTGTAAAAACTTACCTTCCTCCTTGTAAGCTCCGGTTCTAAGAGTATTAACCACTTTTACAAAAGCATCCTGAAAGATATCTTCTGCCAAATGGGTATCTTTAACAACCATTAGGATGTATGTAAAAACTCTTTTTTTGTGTCTGTTGATGAGTACTTCGAGACAAGAATGATTACCGTACAAATAACAATCAATTAACTCCTGATCGCTGGTCAATTGCTGCATAGGCATATTACCTCCTTTTTTAAATACAATTTTTAAAGGTAAATGTCTAGTCCGATAAATGTCCTCCAAGTTTTAGTTAAACAATAAAATCCAACTAATTAATGTAATAATCTATGGTAATATTCTTATTACAGAGTACAAAGATACATAATTTTTCAAAAAAAGCAAAACAATTTTTATAATTTTGAAAAAAATATCACTTACTCTATCTAACTTATTAATATCTACTAATGAAATTTCCTGATATAGAATCATTTAGTTCTAAAGACCATATTATTATAAAAAATGCCAGAGTTCATAACCTAAAAAATATTGATCTGGCAATTCCCAGAAATAAATTTATTGTTATTACCGGTTTATCCGGCTCCGGAAAATCATCTCTGGCATTTGATACCATTTATGCAGAAGGGCAACGTCGTTATGTTGAAAGCTTAAGTTCTTATGCACGTCAATTTCTGGGGCGTATGCCGAAACCGGAAGTCGATTACATCAAAGGTATTTGCCCGGCAATCGCCATTGAACAAAAGATAAAGACTCATAATCCCCGCTCAACCGTTGGCACTTCAACAGAAATTTATGATTTCATCAAGTTGTTGTTTGCAAGAGTGGGCAAAACATATTCACCAGTTTCAGGAAACATTGTAAAAAAAGACACCATTACCGATGTTGTCGAATATATTTTATCGTTAAAAAAAGATAGTCAGGTTTTCGTTGAATGTCCCATGCTGATGGTAAAACAACGCAGTTTGGAAGAACAGCTTCAGATCATTCAACAGCAGGGATTCAGAAGAATTGTGGTAAACGGTGAACAGAAAAAGATCGAAGAATTCCAAATTCCGAAGAAGAAAGAGCTTAAGGATTTAAAAATAAATATTGTTATCGACAGGATCATCGTTTCGGACAAAGTTGCTGAAAGCCGCGACCGCATAACGGATTCTGTTCAAACTGCTTTTTATGAAGGCGGTGGAAAATGCATTATTGCCTCAGAAATTAAAGAAGAAAAAACCGAAAAGATCTATTCTGACAAATATGAACTGGACGGATTGGAATTTGAAGAGCCGTCGGTAAACCTGTTCACCTTCAATAATCCTTTCGGAGCCTGCAAAACTTGCGAAGGTTTCGGAAGCATTATTGGCATTGATGAAGACCTTGTTATACCCAATAAAAACCTATCGATTTACGATGAAGCGGTTGCATGCTGGAAAGGTGAAAAAATGAGCGAATGGAAAGACCAACTTATAGCAACAGCCTATAAATTCGACTTCCCGATACATAAACCTTATTTTGAACTTACAGATGCCCAAAAAGAATTGCTTTGGACCGGCAACGAATATTTTAAGGGAATCAACGATTTTTTCAAGTTCGTGGAGGAGCAAACCTATAAAATTCAATATAGGGTGATGCTTGCCCGCTATCGTGGGAAAACCGTTTGCCCCGATTGCAGGGGAACACGCCTGCGCAAAGATGCCACTTATGTGAAAATTGCAGGCAAATCAATCATAGATTTGGTTTTGATGCCGGTTAGCGGAGCTATTAAGTTTCTGGAATCAATTGAATTTAATGCTCACGACAGCCAGATCACGAAAAGTGTTTTGCCCGAAATCATCAATCGCCTGCAATTTCTGATGGATGTCGGATTAGGGTATTTGTCGCTGAATAGGGCTTCCAATTCGCTGTCGGGTGGTGAATCGCAGCGAATAAATTTGGCTACGGCACTCGGAAGCAGTTTGGTTGGATCTATGTATATTTTGGATGAACCCAGCATTGGTTTGCATCCGCGCGACACCCAACGACTAATAAAGGTTTTGAAACGGCTGAGAAACATCGGTAATTCGGTGATTGTGGTTGAACATGATGAGGAGATCATTAAAGCCTCCGACCAGATAATTGATATCGGCCCTCTTGCAGGCAGACACGGTGGTGAATTGATCTTTCAGGGAAATTTTAAAGAACTGATTGAAAATTCGGATTCGCTGACCTCGAAATATCTGAATAAAATCACTTCCATCCCACCTCCGAAATTCAGGAACCCGTGGAAACTTTTTATCGAAGTTACCGGTGCACATGAGCATAATTTGAAAAATATAAATGTCAAGTTTCCGCTGCAGGTTCTTACGGTTGTTACCGGGGTTAGCGGTTCGGGCAAAACAACTTTGGTGAAGAAAATATTGTATGCCGCCCTGAAAAAGATCTATGGCGGATATTCGGATAAAACCGGGAAACATGCATCGCTCAAAGGAAATATCGAACGAATAGCCAATATTGAATATGTTGACCAAAATCCCATTGGGAGGTCTTCGCGATCGAATCCCGTTACTTATATCAAAGCCTACGACGAAATCCGCAACCTGTTTGCTGAGCAGCAATTATCAAAGGTCAGGGGATTTAAGCCGGGATACTTTTCATTCAACATTCCGGGCGGCCGCTGCGAAGAATGTCAGGGCGACGGATTTGTGGTGATAGAGATGCAGTTTATGGCCGACATCAACCTGGTTTGCGACAATTGCCAGGGAAAACGATTTAAGGATGAGGTACTCGATATTATGTGGAACGGGAAAAATATTACCGATGTGCTCGACCTGACCATAGACGAGGCATTGGTTTTTTTCGACCGGCCCGGTAAAAAACATACTACCGAAGAACGTATCGTTGAAAAATTGCGACCGTTGGCTGATGTGGGGCTTGGTTATGTGAAACTCGGGCAACCGTCGAGCACGCTGAGCGGCGGCGAAGCACAACGATTGAAACTGGCTACATTTCTGTCGAAAGGAAGCGTTGATAAACCTACCCTGTTTATTTTCGACGAACCCACCACGGGACTTCACCTCCACGACATTCATAAACTTTACGAAGCTTTTATTGCACTTATTGAAAAAGGACATACCATTATTGTGATCGAGCATAATATTGAACTGATAAAATGCGCCGATTGGATCATTGATATGGGCCCCGAAGGCGGCGATGCCGGAGGCAATATTGTTTTTGAAGGAATCCCGGAAGACCTGGTGAAATGTCAAGATTCGTTTACGGGAAAATATCTGGCGGAAAAGCTGTGACAGACAACGATTATTTTTTCTGAAATATTTTTAAAATAAAAAATTAGTTGGGATTTATTCCGTATTAAAGGACAACAAGAATAAATTAAAAAACAATAAAAACAGTTTTTGAGGTTTTGCTCCGGGAATGCTTTTTTTAAGTTCGGGAATACTATTTTTGGCTCCGGTGACATTTTGGCAGAAAAAACCTTGCGTGGCGACCTTCCGCGGTTGCATGGAGAGCTTCCGGGAATACTTTTTTGGGTTGCGGGATTACTAAGGGAGCTTCCGCGAATACTTTTTGCCTTTCGGGAATACTGAGCGAGCTTGCGGGAATACTTTCCGACCTTGCGCGAACACATTGAAAGCCTCCGGGAAAGCTTTTTTTTGTTCCGATTTTAAAAAGAGATCGTTGCGGGTTACTAATTTGCCTTAGGAGATTACTTAGAAAGCTTCCGGGATTACAAAGAGGGCTTCCGAGATTACAAAGAAAGCTTCCGCGATTGTAAAGAGAGCTTTCGGGATTGCAAAGAATGCTTCCGGGATTGCTAATTTTGCTTCCGATTTTACTTTTTTTGGTTCCGATTTTACTTTTTTTGCTTTCGGGATTGCTAATTTATGGATTGAGAATTAAATTAGTTTGTTGAATAACTGTATTTTATAATTATTTTGAAAAATCGGGATTTTAAAGCAAGGATTTTGAAATGAAAATGAAGCAATTTTAGAGGGTTTGTTTTATGCAGGAAAATTGTATTGTATGCCAAAATGGCATGATAAGGGAATTATTATATGGTTTTAGTCGGGGCATGACTTGGAGTCGCACTCTGACTGCTTTTGGTGAAAAATAAATCTCAATTAAAATCTAAAAGATCTCTCCGAATAAATCGTACTGCTCCGCTTTATTAATCTTGACCCGGTAGAAATCACCTACCACGAGTTTATAGGTTGCAGGAATTAAAACTTCGTTATCAATTTCGGGCGAATCGAATTCGGTGCGCGCCACATAAAAATCATTTTCGAGCCTGTCGACCAAAACTTTCATTGTTTTGCCTACCATATCCTGATTCAGCGAAAATGAAATTTCCTGCTGCCACTCCATCAGCTTATTCATGCGCGCAATTTTGGTTCGCTCGCTGATTTGGGGTTTCAACAAAGCCGCCGACGTTCCTTCTTCGGCCGAAAAATTAAAAACACCCATACGTTGGAAGCGCTGTTCGCGAACGAAATCGACCAATTCGTTGAACTGAGATGTGGTCTCGCCCGGATATCCCACAATGAAAGCTGTGCGCAGATGAATACCGGGGATTCTCTCCCTGATTTTCCTCAGCAAACTTCGGGTTTCGTTGCTGGTGATGGAGCGGCGCATCGATTCGAGCAGCGTATCGTTGATATGCTGCAACGGGATATCAAGGTATTTGCAGATATTGGAACGGCTTCTGATCACATCGAGCACATCTTCGGGAAAACCGGCAGGAAACGCATAATGCAGCCGTATCCATTCGAATTGTTTGATATCCGAAAGTTTTTCAAGCAGCGTTGCCAGCATCCTTTTTTTATAGATATCAAATCCGTAGTAGGTTGTATCCTGCGCCACCACTATCAATTCCTTCACTCCTTTTTCGGCAAGCTGGTGGGCTTCTGCCAAAACCTTTTCGAGCGGGTAAGAAACATTTTTTCCGCGAATGAACGGAATGGCGCAAAAAGAGCAAGTACGGTCGCAGCCTTCGGCAATTTTTAGATAGGCATAATGGCTTGGGGTTGAAATAATCCGGTTGTCGCTAAGGTCGAAGGTCGAATTTGTAATGGTTTTAATCAGCTCCGGAATTTCCGAAAAGCCATAGATGCCATCCAATTCGGGAATCTCATTTAAAAGGTCGGTTTTATATCGCTGAGCCAAACAACCCGTCACAAAAACTTTCTTTACTTTATGCTGCTTTTTGGCTTCTACATATAACAACATGGTATCGATAGATTCCTGCTTCGCATCGTTGATAAATCCGCAGGTGTTTATGAGAACGATGTCGGTAAATTTGTCGGAATTATGATAAACTTCGAAACTCCCCAAAGGGATATTCCCCATAATTTTTTCGGAATCCACAATGTTTTTAGCGCATCCCAATGTAACAACATTGATGCTTTGCCTTTTAATTTTGCCTGAAGATGAAGAAATCATGAATTGTGGAAAAAGGAATCGACAAACTCAATGCGGTTGAAAATCTGTAACTGGTCGATTTTTTCACCTACACCGATGTATTTGACCGGAATCTTGAATTCATCGGAAATACCCAACACTACACCACCCTTTGCAGTTCCGTCGAGTTTGGTTAATGCCAGTGCGCTCACGTCGGTTGCAGCTGTGAACTGGCGGCATTGCTCAATGGCATTCTGACCAGTCGAAGCATCCAGCACCAGTAATACTTCGTGTGGTGCTTCGGGCATCACTTTTTGAATGACTTTACGTATTTTCGACAGCTCGTTCATCAAATTTATTTTATTGTGCAAACGCCCGGCTGTGTCGATGATTACCACGTCCATATTCCGTGCTTTGGCGGCCGTAACTGTGTCAAAAGCTACCGAGGCCGGGTCGGCGCCCATTCCCTGACTGATGATAGGCACTCCGACCCTTTCCGACCAAATTGTAAGTTGGTCGACAGCAGCAGCACGAAATGTGTCGGCCGCTCCCATCATCACACTATAGCCTTTGTTCTTCAATTGGTAGGCTAGTTTGCCGATGGTAGTAGTTTTACCAACCCCATTCACACCAACAACCACAATCACATAAGGTTTTTGTGTTTCGGGAATTTCAAAATCGTTAAGGTCCTGTATATTGTTTTCGGCAAGCAGCGCAGCAATTTCTTCTTTCAAAATGGTGTTCAATTCCTGGGTTCCGAGATATTTATCTCGCGAAACACGGCTTTCAATGCGTTCGATGATTTTCAGTGTAGTTTTCACTCCCACATCCGACGATATCAAAATCTCTTCCAAATTATCCAAAACTTCATCGTCAACTTTCGATTTACCAATAACAGCTTTCGACAATTTCGAAAAAAAACTCTCCTTGGTTTTCGACAAACCCTCATTCAGGCTCTCTTTTTTATCTTTAGTGAAAAAGCTAAATAAGCTCATATAAAGTTAATTATTTGGTACTGCGAAATTAAATTAAATTCATGAGGAAACCGAAACTGTTTTATTCTAAAATAATTTATCATTTTTCGAAGTATTAAAAAAGCTTTCAGTAATAGTACCCTATAACAAATCAAGCTTTCCGGGCGGGAAAGCTTGATTGAATACAGAAACGATAAAAAATTTATCTTTTTGCCAGATATTCTTTAACAACGTCGTTGGCAACAATTTCTTCTTTAAATGTGTAAGCACCGGTTTTAGGCGATTTCACCAAGCGGATCACTTTTGCATAATCCTTTCCGGTTGATGTTTTCAGTGTTGCAATTACTTTCTTTGCCATGGTTAAAACTATTTAATTTCTTTATGAACAGTAACTTTTTTCATGATCTTATTATACTTCTTCAACTCAAGACGTTCGGGAGTATTTTTCTTGTTTTTAGTGGTGATGTAACGGGATGTGCCCGGCAATCCACTGTTTTTATGTTCAGTGCACTCCATTATAACCTGTACACGTGCATCTTTACTCTTCTTTGCCATTTTGCCTGATTTTATTTTTGAGGGTGCAAAGATATAGAATATTATGAAACAAACAAATATTCAGCAGTAATTATTTTAGAATCTTGTGTACCGAAACTTAAAGATTTGTTTTTTTATCTATTTGGTATTTATTTCTGTCGTTCGAGGTGCGGGCAATCATTTCGGCTAAGAACCCCGTCAAAAAAAGCATAGTACCCAAAAGCATCGCGGTTAACCCAATATAAAAATACGGGCTGTTTGTCACAAGAGGCGCTTTACCACCGATGTTCAGAATATAAATTTTCTGTATGCCGATCACCATAGCGGCAGCAAAACCGATCAGAAATAAAATAAATCCAAGCGAACCGAACAAATGCATGGGACGTTTCCCGAACTTCGAAACAAACATGATCGACATCAAATCGAGCGGACCGTTCACAAAACGGTTAATCCCGAACTTGGTAACGCCATATTTGCGTTTGCGATGCTCCACCACTTTTTCGCCTATCTTTTTAAATCCTGCCCATTTGGCAATTACAGGAATATAGCGATGCATTTCGCCATACACTTCTATGCTTTTAACAACATTTTTGCGATAAGCTTTCAATCCGCAATTGTGATCGTGGAGTTTCACCCCCGACATTTTACTGGTCATCCAGTTATAGAACTTCGAAGGGATATTCTTGGTAAGCGAAGGATCATGACGTACTTTTTTCCAGCCCGAAACCATATCGAAACCACCTTCTTTTATCATCCTGAAAAGTTCAGGTATTTCATCGGGGCTATCCTGTAGATCGGCATCCATGGTAATAACCACATCGCCCTGCACGGCTTCGAACCCCACATTGAGCGCTGCCGATTTACCGTAGTTCCTTCTGAATTTAATTCCTTTAATATTCGGATTTTCAACAGCCAACCTCTCTATTTCTTTCCACGAGTTATCACTGCTGCCGTCGTCAACCATCACAATCTCGTATGTTATTTTATGCTCATCTGCCACTCGCTGAATCCATCCGCACAACTCAGGCAGCGATTCTTCTTCGTTATATAAAGGAATTACTATTGATAAATCCATGTTAGTGTTTTTAAAAAACTTCGCTGATTTTTTCTCTTTTACGCATAAACAACGCCACAATCGAACCAACAACTATTGAAAAGATCGGAGCGGATGTCAAACTGCTTATAACCATCCTAAAAGGAGTAAAACCTTCAGTCATTCTTTTAATAATATCTTCCTTCCGCTCATCCGGTATATTTGCATTATCCTGTATCGCTTGGATAGCTTGCTGTGCCGAATTTGCTGCCCGCTGTGGGTCAAATAAATAATAAAATAAATACGTGTATAAGGCCATGACCAATGTGGAAGCAACAGCCATTATCAAACAAATCATAAACGCTCTTCCGTAAGTCAGATATCCATCCCCAAATTTGTTGCGGTAGGTACGTCCGGCCCATATATAAAAAACGGCAAAAATTGCAATGGAGGTAAAAAATGTAATAATCGGTAGGAGCCATAGCGTCACCGTTTCATTTTCAACAGATTCTTTTATAATAAGTTTAAAATCGAAGGTATAGTCTAGCAGGTCGAACAAAATAAAAGCCCCAGCCATCATCAATCCGAAAATGACGGCATGTTTTATCAATTCCTTATTTTTATTCATAGCGGTACTGTTTTTTACTGAAACAAAATTAATATATTTTATGTGGATTGTGGATATTTTTTTTAATTTTGCAGCGGGTAAGTCTTATACGACCAGCTCCTGTGAACTCCCCCAGGTCCGGAAGGAAGCAAGGGTTAACGGTTGTAGCGGTGCGATATAAGTAGCTTACCCATTTTTTTATTGTACTAAAATGCTGGTTAAAATTTATCCCGAAAACCCTGCCGAACGTCAGCTGAAAACTGTGGTTGATTGTTTAAACAATAACGGGGTGATCATTTATCCGACAGATACGGTTTACGGGTTGGCCTGCAATATTTATAAACCCAAAGCCATCGAACGCATCGCCCGCATTAAAGGCATCAATATTGAAAAGGCTAATTTCTCTTTCATTTGCCACGACCTGAGCAATCTTTCTGAATATACCAAGCCCATCCCGAATCATATATATCGCTTGATGCGCGCTGCATTGCCGGGCCCCTTCACTTTTATTCTCGAAGCCAATAACAATGTGCCCAAAATATTTCACAGCAAAAAAAGAACCATCGGTATTCGTGTTCCTGCCAATAATATTGCCCGCGAAATGGTTCGTATGCTTGGCAACCCGGTTATGTCGACTTCTATCCACGATGAAGATGTTATTGTTGAATACACCACCGACCCCGAACTGATACACGAAAATTTCTACAAACTTGTTGATATTGTTATTGATGGTGGCTATGGCGATAACGAAGCATCCACCGTGATTGATTGCACCTCGGGCGAGGCTGAAATTATCCGTCAGGGAAAAGGTGTAATTGAAGATTATTTTTGATACCTTTATCCCATTATTAAAACGTATAATATTCCCTGTTTATTCAGGGAAATTTAAGCATGAAAAAACTTGCGAAAGGTAATATTCTGAAAAACCTGCCTCAAAATGCCACAGAGGAAGTTAGTAATATTATTCATAAAAATCAGAATATACGTATCGAACAAATCATTTCTTCTGGGCAAACATCTCCGGCCGAAGGATGGTACGACCAGGAAGAGAATGAATGGGTGATCTTGCTGCAAGGTAATGCCCATATTGAATTCGAAGGTTCGGGTATAGTCTTGTTGAGGCAAGGCGATCATATATTAATTGATGCTCACCGTAAACATAAAGTAATCTTCACATCCAAAAACCCATGCAGTATTTGGCTGGCGATTTTTTTCAAATAAGCAACTACTCATAAAAAACCAAAATCATGACCGACTCCGAATTCAAAATCCCTATCGAAAATATCAAAGACCTTATCGTACCCATGGGTTTTTGTTTAGTATCAAATAAAATAACCGTCGACGGGATGCAGGTCGGGTTTATGTATCGCGAAAAGATTTTCGAAAAAGACGACAGCGGATGGCGCTTTTTGTCAGGGACAGAATCGCAGGAATATTTAGACGACCCGAAAACCGCAAAAATACTCGATGTTAACACGGTTGCCAACTACGATAAAGCTATTATCCCCTATCTGAAGATGCCTGTTGGCACCGAACTGGAACGAGTGGAAGGTAGCAACGAATTTAGAAAGTTGGAAGAGTAATTTTTACCAATCACTCTATTCTTTCCTTTTAGTTTAATAAAACTTTATGATATTTTAGGTTGCGCGAGGGCTGACAGCCTTGGAATGCGCTATATGGGTTAGGGAAAACCGGAAGAGATTTTGAGTTTTTGGGAGGGTATTGTTTTTTGACGGGTTGCAAAAACGAGTTGAAAGGCGGCAAAAATGTCTCGAAAGAGTGCAAAAAGGATTTGAAATTATTTAAGAGTGTCTCAAAAGGAGCAGAAATGACTGATCGAGAGGTGATATTGATAATTTGAATATTGGTTTTGACACTGTAAGGTCTGGTAATTGCACTGTAAGCAATGGAAATGCAATTGTAAGGTGTGAAAATGACTTTGTAAGCAATGGTAATGACTCTGTAACCTGACGTAATGTCATAGTAAGGTATGGTTATGGTTTCGTAACCTGACGTAATGTCAGTGTAAGTTGTGGTTATGGTTTCGTAACCTGACGTAATGTCAGTGTAAGTTGTGGTATTGGAAATGTAAGGTGTGGTAATTAAAAATGTAAATGGAGACTATAAAGTAGATTGTGTAAACAGGATTTTTATAATTTGCATCGTTGTTCAAAGATAATTAGAATTTGGTTAAGGATTATGGGCCAATTGTAAATTGGCTTACTCCAAGCCATTTCTATATTTTTTATTGCTAAA
>CAIWKO010000027.1 GCA_903913285.1 uncultured Bacteroidales bacterium
AATTGTACCTGTTTGTTTATACCATTGATAGGTAGGTGTAGAACCGCCACTGGGAGCAGTGGTATAAGTAATATTTGCCGGTTGGGTATTATTACAAATAGTTTGTGTTGAACTGGCAATAGTGCCCGCTGTGAATGCTCCACGAACTGTGATTACTTGTCGGTCGCCGTTCCAAACATCGAAACAGCTAGTTCCTCCGGCATCGGTAACTCTAAGAGCAAAAGTATAAGTACCGGTTGTAAGAGCGCCTATTGTAGATCCCGCTAAAGTAAGGCTGGTGCCTCCGCTTACCGCAGTCCAGGAGCCCAGAGACCATGTACCGGTGGGAGCAGCAATTGTACCTGTTTGCTTATACCATTGATAGGTAGGTGTTGTGCCGCCACTGGGAGCTGTGGTATAAGTAATGTTTGCCGGTTGGGTATTATTACAAATAGTTTGTGTTGAACTGGCAATAGTGCCCGCTGAAAATGCTCCACGAACTGTAACAGCTGAAGTACCGGAATTAGTACAACCTGTACCTGCTGCTGTTGCAGTAGATATATATGTTGTAGTAGTAGTTGGTTTAGCATAAACCGTTGTTGCAGCAGTTCCTGTATAAGCTATAGTTGCAGGGGCATCTGTGTACAAACCTGTTGTTGGAGACCATGTAACAGAAGTACTTTCCGTTCCTGTAATGCTAACATTATCTATTGCCCAGTAATAACCATAACTGGAAGTATAATTAAAACGAATGTAAACGGTTGCTTTATTAAGAAAAGCAGCAGTGAGCGGTACAGATGCACTTGCAAAAGCTGAGGCAGTTCCTACTATTGCACTATATGTTTGCAAAGTAGTCCAAGTAGCGCCATCGGTAGAAGCTTCAACTTTTGCTGCATCACTTAAATAATAGAAATAATGATAGAAATTAATGGAAGCAGATGTAAAACCTAAGGTGCTAAATGCTGGTGATTGTAGAATAGTAGCAGTAGTACCGCCTGAACCTTGTTGATCGCTATTAGACAGATAAAACTGCGAATTATCATTACTAATGAAATAAGTTGTGGAATAAAGATAATCATATGGCCTCAGAGTCCATGCAGCATAAGAAGGAGTGCCACCTGTAGAATTATTTATTGTGGTCCAGTTATTTGTTGCTCCGTTAAAGTTTTCGGACAAAATAGTTATTCCCGTCATTGTACCTCCACTTGCAACTAACGATTGAATAGTTCCACTACAAAGAGTCGCACTGGAGGGTGTAACGGTTACAGTTGAAGGAATTGGATTTACTGTAACAGCAGTTGTGCCTGATGTAAAACATCCGTTTGCCGCAGTTGCTGTGAATGTATACGTTCCGCTTGCTGCAGTGGTAGGTGATGTAATAGTTGGATTTTGGCTTGTTGATGTAAAACTGTTTGGCCCCGACCAACTATAGGATGTACCTGTGCTGGTAGTACCGGTAAAGTTTAGTGGCGAACCGGCACATACAGGCTGATTGCTCGATGCTACAGCAGTTGGAGCCGCTTTAACTGTAATGGTAACCACAGTTGAATTGGCAGTTGTCGTACCTGCAGGGCATGTAACTTTTAAACGATAATAGGTAGTTGCCGAAACCACGCCTGTTGTTAATGCAGTCGGATTGTTTTGACCCACAAAATCGTGAATGTCGCCAACAAAATTATCGTTCGAATATTGCCATTGGTAAGTACTTCCGCTTCCTGTTGAAAATCCGCTGGCAGTAATTGTTGGTGTTCCCGAACCACATAATGAGGTAGTACCGACGGCAGTCCCACCACCAGCACCCGTGCATGGTGGAGCTATCGCACAACCTGCGAGAGCATATACACTAAGAATTGCAGTACTTGCAGAAGTATTGGCAAAAGTTATGGAAGTTATGAGTTTCGATTGGTTTCCTGCACTTATTGCCAAAGCTGTTTCAGACATGTATTGACACTGGGTAGCGCCACAGGTAGTATTTGTATTTCGTATTGTTCGGTAAAATTCAGCAGTAGTTGCAGTGGCTGGAGTACACCAGTCGTTTACTGAATTTCCTGAAAATACCTGAGTGCTGGCATCAGAAAATGTAACGGTAACATTAACCGTTGCCGGGCCATTACCCACTAAACCAAGAAAATATAAATTAGTAGCATAAACCGGTGTTGAAAGTGTTATTGTTCCTGAATTACCGCCTACCACCCTCATTGCATTATTGCCACTGGCCGACTGTAAAGTATAGGTAAAGCCTGTTCCGCCTGAAGTAGGCATACTGGTACTATAAACACCTGTTGTTTGACAAATACCAGAACCGGGATTAAATGTGTTGTCAATAAAAACGTAACCGTCCTGATCAAGAACATTTGACGTAGAAGCCTGAGAAGTAAAAGCACCATTGGCGACAACATCATCAGTATAACCTGTAAAGGGTATGTTTTGTAATAAAAACACGTTTAATGTTTGAGCTGTGCCACTGCCGCAGGCATTCGAAGGGGTAACAGTGATAGAACCACCACCTGTGCTTGCTGTTGCAGTGATGCTGCTGGTACCTTGCCCTGTTGTGATATTCCATCCGCCGGGCACTACCCAGGTGTATGTAACTCCCGTTACATTGGTAACAGAATAGGTTTGGGATGAACCTGAAGCAATGCATGAACTGTTACCTGTAATGACACTTGGTTGAGCAGGCACAGCGGAAGAAATCGTTACGTTCCCTGTCATGGTAATTGCACAATACCCACCTGTAGTAGTAGTTTGTACTGTATATGTACCCACTGTACTTTGAGTTCCAAATGAAATCGAAGAACCTGTACCTAAAACAGGACCTCCAACTGTAGAGGCTCCGAGATATAGTTGATAGTAAACACCACTTTGCGAACCGTTTAATCCCACAACAACGCTGGTATTACAGCTATTTCCACCCGTAACTGAATACAATGTGGGTGTGGTGCAGGGGATTAGTTCATCTGCTCCTATAGTTGGAGTTGATAATGAACGTGTCTGACCATCAATATCCGTAGTAACAGCGGAAATTGGTGTACCAACGTTTAATGCTATATTAGTGATGTGTACATTACCCGTGGCAGTGAATGTAGGATTTAAATTAATCGAATGAGTATCGTATGTTGAAGTAGATTTATATGTTGAAAATGTTGCTGTTGAGTAATCTGTACCGAGATAAGTAACTAAATATGTGTATGTAGTGTAGTAGTCATTATAATCAATAGTCATATTAGCAGGATTTGAACCGGATCCACTGGCTGAGGCTATATTTACTGCATAACCGGCACCTGTATTATAAACAATATTATCTTCAAAAATATTATATGACCAACCACCGTAATATGTGCCAAAATGGAAAGTAGCACTGGTAGATGCTCCTGCAAATGTATTAAATAGAAATTTAGTATAACTAACACTACAAAGGTCGGTATTCCAATTTGTACCCGCTGAATAGAAATAATTATTATAGATTAAAGCTTCACTTCCTACTCCAACTCCTGAAATACTTGTCCATCCGGAAAATGCTAATCCTGTACCAAGATTCAATATATTATTATTATATATTTTCCATAAGCCACTTAAATAATCTACCCATAAACAGGTTGCACTGCTTCCTGATGGTACTTTGATTGTATTATAGCTTAAATTAAAGCCATTAAGATCTCCCAGTTGAACACAATTTAATACTCCGGATGTTCCACCGTAAAAAGTATTGTTTGTTATCGCAATTCCTGTATTATTCGCAGAAGCTGTAGATGGATAAAAATACAAACAAAAGCTTCCTTTATTTAAAAAGTTATGATCAAGTGTTATATTTGTATACGAATAACCTGAGATTGTAACCACTGTTGCAAGAGAATATGGGCTTGCATCAGTTCCTGTATTTATTCCATTTATTGAACAATTCAGAACATTTACATTACTAGTGCTATTCGTAAAAACTACAGCATTCGCATAACTTGAGCCTAATGCTTTTATTTTAAGTGCATTAATTGTAATATAATTGGCACCGTTAAACCTTACAACATAATTATTGGCAGCAGCTGTAGCGCTAAACTGAAGTATCGTAGTATTAGTGTCTCCCTGAAATGTAATCTTGTTTGTTGCAGATGTTCCTGCTATCACTCCTAAATCAATTTGCTCTGTATACGTTCCAGCTGCAACATTAAATATTACAGGTCCGCTGATACCGCAACTTAATGCTGCAACTGCCGCAGTGAAGGATGTATAACTGCCGCTTGGACCTATAGTATAGGTTCCCCCCGCTAATGGAATGCAAGTAGCAACAGATAATGAAGAACCTGCAGTATTATAACATAGACCCGTGGTATTATATTCATAAGCTGTAAAAGTATAGTTTGTACTTGCCGTTAATCCGGTTATATTTACAGTTGTACCCGTGCCGTTATAAACCACGAAGTTTCCGGTGCCTGTAGTAGAACCCGAACCAAAGGCAGCATTTGCCGTGTATGATGTGCCGCTAGTAGGTGCAACAGCAGTAGTTGAAGTTAGCCTGCCTACAATAAGTACGTTATTTCCGTTTCCCCGTGTCCAGTTGGCGGTAACAGTAGTTCCGGTTACAATATTTGTATAAGCTCCCATGCTTGCCTGAGTTGTGGGGGGAGTGCATGCCGCAATAACATTAATTGTATAATCTTCAACTTCCCCAAACGATGCTGTATTACATGGGTCCAATCCAGTGTTATAACAAATCCTTATGCGCATACGTGTATTGCCTGTTAACGCATCAATCGGAGGTGTAATCGTTGCTGTATAAGGGCCTACTGTTCCGGACCCTGTTATTGTAATAGTTTCATTTGCGTCACTAAAATTCCCATTATGATACCAATCAATCCAAATTCCGCATTGGTCTCCTGAATATCCGTGTCCATTTGTTATTGTGGCCGGATATCCGGTACCAATCGTCATTGAAGTGGTGTTTGACGTATAGTCAGCATATCCTCCCGCCGTACAATTCGTAGTATTATCTATACTTCCGCATTGGACCCTGCTAATAAATTCATCACAAGTGGTTGAATTAGCAGCACAATAACTTAATACTGGTGTTGCCGTTGTTTCTATTCCACTGCTCCAGGTATTACCATTCCGTGTAAATACTTTAAAATAGTAAGGCGTTCCGTTTGTCAAACCAGTAACAACCTGAGGCGAAGAAGTGCCTTCATAAACAACAAATCCGTTACCAAAAGCAGTGCCGCTGCCATACGTTAAACTTTTTGTATAAGCTGTACCATCGCCTGTGGGGGTACCTCCTGTATTGGCAGCAGGCGATGCAACTATCAACACATCGCTGTAACAACCTGTTGGAGCAACCCAGGCTACAGAAACCTGTCCTGCACCTGCTGTTGGGGTTACAGATGCTACATTGTTTGGAGTAGCAGCTGCAAAACTTTTTAAAGTACCAATAGTAGCAGTATTGGTTGAAGTAGAGGTGTTATAATTCCCCGTTAATTTACTGTTGGCAATAGCTGCAACCTGTATTGTAGTCCCAATGGTTGCACAAGTTACATCGGTTGTGATATAAAAATAACCGGTACTGCTTGCAGCAACAGCCTGAGAAAATCCTGAAAATGACAACTCAGCACCCGATGCCCCAATACTTGTAATGGTGCTTCCTAATTGTGTAAACAAACTAACTGCAGTTGAAGAACTTGTATAATAAAACAATTTATAATTTGTAATGGTACTGGTATTGGTTGTAAAAGTTGGAGTAAATTTAAGACCGGTAAGGGTGAATGAATTGCTGGCGTCATTATTGGCAATATTTAACTGATACAATATATTGGGTGTTGAAGTAGAAGCAGTAGTGTTTTGCGTAATTGAGCCTGCTGATCCTGTTGAACTAACCGTAATCTGGACAGGTGGTTTATACACCAATGTAAGAGTATACGCACCTGAACTACCCGAAATGCTAACCGAGAAACCGCCAGTATAAGTAAGATTAGGGACACTAACAGCAATATAAGTTAATGAAGGTGCAGAAGCGTTGGTAAACGAAGCTATGGTCCATGAGTAATTCGTATTATTATCGAATCCGCTTATAGTGCTTGTAGGTACATTAATAGTAAAAGTACCCGACGCAGGTGTAGTAAGGCTACCCGAAATTGTTAGCTTATCGCAATTTGTAGAACCTGTTCCTGTAATATCGCAGGTATATGCACCTCCATTGTTCCAGGTTTGAGCACCTGTGGTAAGTGTACCTCCTGTTCCGCTGCCGCCCGGGCTAATAGTACCTGTAACAGCTACCGTGCCTGTAATGCTATTTGAAGAACCACTGGTGAGAGTTGCACCCCCGGCAATCGAAACGCCTCCGGTAGAAGAAGATAATGAACCTGTTAAATTTAAGGTACCCGTACTAATAGTGGTAGCACCCGTATACGAGTTGTTAATGCCCGAAAGTGTTAAAATACCTGCACCGCTTTTGGTAACACCTCCTGTGCCGCTAATAGCACCTGCATAAGCTGCCGGACTTGTACCGTCGGCACCAATTGTTAAAGTTGCCGCTCCAAGTGTAACATTTCCACCGTTTGTGCCACCACCTGTAAGTGATCCGATTGTATTATTAAAACCGGTAATATCCATTACTACACCTGATGTGTTGGCAAGTGTAACAGCAGATGCATTTCCGAATGCTCCGTTCGCACCTGTGGTGGCAACGCCTGCTTTTAGAGTTCCTCCGTTAACAGTAGTTGCTCCTGTGTAGGTATTTAGCCCCGAAAGTGTCCAGGTGCCTGCATCTTGTTTTGTGAGAGTACCGCTTGTGGTACCTATAATGCTGGTTAGTGTAGATGCAGTTCCGGTATAAGCACCGCCAAGTGTTAGTCCATAAGTTGCTCCTGTTATAGTTCCGACATTGCTTATTTTAATAGCTCCGCTCCCGGCTATTATACTGCTTGGGCTTCCCAATATTAATAATCCCGGAAAGGTTGCTGTTGTTGCTACTGAACTGTTAAAAACGGCTCCTCCGTTTGCTATCCCGGTACCATTTATGGTCAAACCTTCTGCACTGGCATAGGTTATCCCATTCAGGTCGAGTGCTGCTCCCGTTGCAGATACCGTAGTACCGGCAGCAGTTGTACCCAAAGCGGTTGTGTTCCCTATTTTAATTGTCCCGGAACTAATAGTTGTTGCACCACTATAGGCGTTTGTTCCATTTAATATAGTAGTACCGGTTGTGTTTGTTATTCCTCCTGTACCGCTAATATTGCCCGACAATGTTATGGGAAATGATGCATTGGGGCTCATTTTTAAAGTGTTGGCACCTAATGCAATAGGGCTTGTTAATAAGGCTGTTGCTGAACTTGTAAAGGTATGGTTACTGTTACCTATTGTTACATTGCAGGGTGCATAAGCGATAGTTCCGGGAAGAGTAACAGTACTGGCTGCACTTGTTAAAAAATTAGCAACATAGCCTCCCGATACCGAAGGCCATGCTGCGTTTAGAGTACCAGTATTTGTTGTATTCCAGTTATTTGTAGAATTGTCCCACATTCCGTTTAATGTAGTAATATTATTACCATTCCAATAATAATTAGTACATGTTCCTGTAACGTTCCCTGAAATTGCAAATACATTAAGATAGGTACTGGATGCATTAGCATTATTAAAATTAATTGACGTAATGTATTTAGAACTATTGGTAATGGGTATTGCAGCGCTTTCCTGAAAATATTCACAATATCCTTCACCACTACATGCAGTGGCTGTGGTTGGAATTCGATACATTTGTGCACTATAAACTGACTGTTGAGTACACCAGTCACCTATTGAAACTGTATGTGTTTCGTTTGATCCATCCGAAAAATATACAGTAACAGTAATATTTAGAGGTCCTCCGAAACTACCGCCCATAGCAAGCATGTATAAGCTGGTGGATGTAACCGGCGTTACTAAAGTCATTGTCGCATTATTACCCCCGCCAACCTGACAGGTATTATTTCCAGCGGCAGGTTGTAAAGTATAAGTAAGCCCCGTGCCTCCGGTTACAGGCATACTGGTGGAGTATACTCCCGTAGAACTACAGACAGATCCAGTGCCACACATAAATGTGTTATCAAACATAACATAGCTAACTCCATCTACATCTCCATTAACAGAACCGGCAGCAAATGTAGGCAATACATTGCCATTAGCAACCACATCTTTATTATAACCTGTGCAAGGTATATTTATTGGTGGTGCAGCAAATGTTTGAACCCCACATATCGCAGCACTACCACTAGTTGCATTTGGAGTTATACTAGTAGACATTTCACCAATTTGAATAGTATGTCCAAATGTAACCGAAGCAGCTACATCCATTACAATCCAATAATAATATGTACTAGAAGTGGGTTGAGCAACAGAAAAACCGGGAAATGTTTGCGTACCTGTAGCACTAACAGTAATGGTAGATAATAAATGGGTAGTTGCAAATGTAGAGGTTGTTGTGTAATATAATTTAAAATCAGTAATATCGGCAACAGCCCAAGTTCCTGTAGTTGGAAATGTAAGCCCTGTTGTTGTATATGTTCCAGAAGCAGTAGAACCAGTTACAATTGTAAAACATAACATTTTAACCGTTGAACTTGCATAAATATTTGCTGTAGTTGCAGTACCTGCAGCATATTCTGCCATAACTTTAGTAGTAGCAGCAGACGCATTCCCTGAACTAAAAAGGAAAAATAATAACATAAGCAAAGCCCAAATTGATTTAATTCTGTGCTTATTGGTGGACAGATTTTTTATTGAGTTATGTGTAGACTGTTCCATAGAAATGGTTTTTTCTGCGTTACTGAAAATTGAGGTGTAGAGGTTTTTCATGTATAAAATTTTTAATAATTAATATTGACGTAATTTCACCACATGATATTGGTTTTTACGAGTAATATATCCTATTTATTATCAGGTTAAAAGACCTGTTTTAAAAAAAGTCTCCAAATTTAATTAAAAATCTTTCATTACGCAACTTTTTAACAAAAAAATATTAATTAATTATCAGATAATGCTATACTGTGAAAATGAGAACTGTTTGCAGGTCTTTATTTACCTACTATTATGGAAATTCTAGAGAAGTAACATACTTCTTAAGAACTTTTAATAAAAGATAATTTATTATGATTGGATGGAGTATTTTATATCAAACAAATAAGCGATTTTTTTCCTGTAACCTAATAGATATGTTGCAATAAATGTATCTTAATAAAATGATGATTTAATAATTGCTATACGGTAGGTTCTTATTATATATTATTCTGCCTTGTTCGTCATCAGCCGTTACTTTAGCCGCAGTAAAAAACAATGCCCAACTTTTTCAAGATAAAAAAGTCGGGATTATTATTTCAGGGGGTAATGTTGATCTAAAAGAATTGCCATGGTGATCAGAGTTTTCTGAACCACATATACCAGGCTAAATTGTAGTATCCTGGTTTGTTCTTTTCAGCCATTTTTTTTGATTCATCCATAGATTTAGGCGAAGGGATAAGAACATCATCCCCCTGTTTCCAGTTTGCAGGTGTCAAAACTTGATCTTTATCCGCTGTTTGTAAGGCAATCAATATACGCTCAATTTCATCAATATTGCGTCCTATATTATCTGGATATGTGAGAATAGCCCTTATCTTGTTATCCGGATCAATAAAAATAACTGATCGCATGTCCTTGCGTTGCAGCGTATCTTTACTCAATAGATTATATTTTTTCGATACTTCCATGCTAACATCGGCAACCAATGGAAAATTTATTTTTACTGTAGGTTGTCCTTTATACGAAATAGATTCCATCGATTTTTCCCATTCGATGTGACTGTTTAGTCCATCGGTTGAAATTACTATAAGAGCTGTGTTTAATTTTTTAAATTCGTCTTGTTTTGCTGCCAGTGATATGATCTCAGAAGAGCAAACCGGAGTAAAATCTGCAGGATGACTGAACAATATTCTCCATTTATTGTAGTAATCTGAAGGAAAATTAATTGTTCCGGTTGTCGATTCGGCTTTAAATGCGGGTGCATATTGCCCTACATAAGGAGTTTGTATACCGGTGTTTGTTTGTGCATTTAAATTTAGATATCCAAATATTAAAATAATTGTGGATAAGAGAATTTTTGTTTTCATACTTTCGTTATTTAGAATTATTACAAACAAAGGTACTACAACTTAGTCCGAAAACAATATTATTTTACAATTATTTTATTGAATAATGATTTAAATCAAAGATCCTACTGCAATTATACTACGTTCTTATAAACTACATTCTTGCTCTTTGCACCGCATTTTGCCAGGCTTTATACAAACCTTCGCGAGAGGTAGCATCTATTTGCGGATTGAATGTTTGTTCGAGCGAATGTAATGCAGGAAGCTGTTCTTCGGTCCAAAAGCCAACGGCAAGGCCAGCCAGAAATGCTGCACCTGTGGCTGTGGATTCGATATTTACAGGACGATTCACTTTTACATCGAGGATGTCGGCCTGAAACTGCATCAGGAAATTATTGGCAGCGGCTCCGCCATCCACGTTGAGTTCTTTAAGAGTTATTCCCGAATCGCGCTGCATGGCATTCAACACGTCTTTGGTTTGATAGGCCATAGATTCGAGGGCGGCACGCACAAGGTGTTTTTTTTCGGTGGCTAAGGTTAATCCGCTGATAAGCCCTTTGGCATTCATATCCCAATAGGGAGCTCCCAAGCCTGCAAAGGCCGGTACAAAATAAACGCCTTTGTTATCGCCGGCATCTATGGCTATTTGTTCTGTTTCCGGTGCATTATCAATGAGCTGCATGCCATCGCGCAGCCATTTAATTACAGCACCCGCCATAAAAACACTTCCTTCGAGGGCATATTGTGTTTTGCCGTTGATGCTCCAGGCAATGGTTGTGAGCAAACCATGTGCTGACACAACAGCTTTGCTCCCGGTATTCATCAGCATGAAACAACCGGTTCCATAAGTGTTCTTTGCTGTGCCTTCGTCGAAACAGGCTTGCCCGAACAATGCAGCCTGCTGGTCGCCGGCCATAGCAGCTAATGGAATATTTGCTCCATCGAACACACCTTGGTCAGTGTTTCCATAAATGGCAGAGGAATCAACTACCCGGGGAAGCATGGATGCAGGTATTTCGAAAAGTTGCAACAGTTCTTCATCCCAGCAAAGTTTATCGATATTAAAGAGCATGGTGCGCGAGGCATTTGAAACATCGGTGATATGAAGTTTGCCTCCGCTGAGTTTCCACATCAGCCAGGTATCGATGGTGCCGAACAAGAGTTGCCCGTTATCGGCTTTTGCTTTGGCTCCTTCCACATGCTCCAGTATCCATTGAAGTTTGGTTGCAGAAAAATAAGAGTCGATGACCAAACCCGTTTTAGAACGAACAACGTCGCTCCACCCCTGCCCGCGTAGTTGTTCGCATCGGGCTATGGTTCGTTTGTCCTGCCAAATTATGGCATTATAAACAGGCTGCCCGGTATTTTTATCCCAAACCACGGTGGTTTCGCGCTGGTTGGTGATGCCGATGGCGGCTATTTGCGATGCAGAAATATTATTATGCTTCAAAACATTGCGTGCCACTTCCAACTGGTTATTCCATATATCAACGGCATTTTGTTCAACCCATCCTGCCTGCGGATACAGCTGCGCGGTTTCTTTTTGCTCGATGCCAACAACGGCAGCATTGGAAGCAAACAAAACAGCTCTGGAACTTGTTGTTCCCTGATCAAGAGCGAGGATATATTTTTTCATACGCGTTTGGTTTTGGTTTGGCTATTCGCTTTTGGTGAGCGGCTTGAATCCTTCGCCCAATATTTCGTTGGCATTTATCACCGTAAGGAAAGCCATAGGATCAACCTTATGCACAAAATCTTTGAGCAAGGCCAGCTCTTTGCGGCTCACGACGGTGAAGATTATTTTCTTTTCGGTACCTTTAAACATGCCCTGTCCCTGTATGAATGTTCCGCCCCGATCCAATTCGTTGATGATAACATCGCGTATTTCGTCGTGCTTGTCGGAGATGATGAAGAGGGTTTTCTCATAGTTGATCCCTTCGATAACCGTGTCGATGACCTTGCCGGTGATGAAAATAACGAGCCACGAATATAAGGGTATTTTCCAGTCGCGGAACACTACCAAACCGATGAGCACGATGGCCGAATCAACATAGATCATCAACTGACCCATAGGCAAACGGGTGTATTTGGCGATTATCATGGCAATTATATCTGAACCGCCCGAGGTTGCCTTGGAGCGAAACATCAAACCGATGCCCAAGCCCATCAATACGCCGCCAAATATAGCCGAAAGCAATGGATCGCCTTCAACCAGCGGCTTGTCGCCCTGAAACAAAGTGAGTAACATGATGAACTGCGAAAGGGCCACGAAACCTACCACGGTTTTTACGCCAAACTTGGGCCCGAGTATTTTGGTGCCGATGATGGTAAGAGGTATGTCGAGCGCAAGGCCCATAAGCCCCACGGGTATGCCTGCAGGCGCGAAGGCCCACAATCCTTTGGTTACATAATGTATCACAATGGCAATGCCATAAACGCCACCCGGAACAAATTTATAGGGCGATATAAAATATACGAATCCAACCGCCATGATGAAAGCGCCAAGCAATATCAGGAAATATTCGAGAAACCATTTGCGGGTGAATTTCTTTTCGAGGTTGAGGAGTTTTTTCGGCATAGGATGATGTTTTTATATGATGGAATGAGATTATGATCAAAGAATAAAGCAAATGTACAAAACTGTATGGTTTTTATAGCACTAATGCTTCTCATAATATTTTAACACCACCACCCTGAAGAATATCAATCCCAAAGCACATACCGAAGCACACATCCAGAAGATGGCCGACAGCGATATTTGCTGGGCTATCAGTCCGGCCATGATCATGCCGAGACCCATGCCCAGATCAACAGCAGTGTAGAGCGTTGAGTTGGCTGCTCCGCGGTGCTTGGCATCGGCCAGATTGTTGACCATGCCCTGAAAGGTGGGAAATATCACCCCGTTGCCAAAGCCGATGATGACAGCCGAAATATAGAATAACACGGCATTATGAGCCAGCGCTAGCAACGGAAAACCAACAACAAGCAGTATGAGGCAAAGCGTGATGATGCGGCGCGGACCTTTGCGGTCGAAGTGTTTGCCGGCGGTGAGCCTTGCCCCTGCTATGCCGAAAGAGAGTATCAAGAAATAGAGAGAGGAGTTTTGTATGCCTATTTCGCGGCCATAAAGCGCCACGAACGACAGCAGTGCACCATAGGCTATCATGGTGAGAAACACGTTCATCGACGGACGGACAGAGGTTTTCTCAAACATGCTGTTAAGCTTTAGCTTGATGTGTTTGCCCACCACGAACCTTTTGCGCAAGCGCACTGCCCATGCACAGCCCAAGCTTGCCAAACTGATGAACACACCCGACACGAACATCACGGTGTAGCCCCACTGATGGCACACAAACAACCCAATAACGGGCCCTACCGACATGCCGATGGTGGTCGAAAGGGCAAAATAACCTATACCCTGCCCGCGTTTGCGCGTGGGAGTGATATCGACGGCAATGGTGGAGCCCGAAACGGTGGTGAAACCCCAGGTGAGTCCCTGTGCGAAACGCAATAGTATGATGGAGGTGATGCTGAGTGCAACCAGATAGCCCGCGAACAATACGGAATAGATTATTAATGCCAGTAAAAAGATGGTGCGGCGGCCAAACCTGTCTAAAGCGAAACCCGAAAATGGACGTACCAGCACCGAAGCAATAGTGTAGGCGCCTACCACCACTCCTACCTGCATCTTGGAGGCGTGCAGATCGCTTACGAGATAGATGGGCAAGGCCGAAAGTATGGCATAGTAGGTGATATACATCAGGAAGTTCGACCCGATGAGTAACAAAAAATCTTTATGCCAAATACGCTCGTTCATAGCAAGCCATGCAGGTGTTTGAGGATGCAAAGGTAGGGATTTTTGGGATTGGATTGGCTATTAGCCACGAAACACTATCCATGTTTAATGTTAACTCTAATACCTCCTTTAACCGCTATGAACGCAAAGGTTTTCGCATAGAGGCACAAAGAAACTTCGCGTTCTTTGCCTTTTCTTTCTTTGCGGGCTTTGCGGTTTGTTTCCCAATCTTCCATCTTTCCATCTTTCCATTCTTTCCATCTCTCCATACCTCCCTTTTCCGTCTTCAATTCTTCCCCCAACCACCGTGTTTACTATGTTATCTACATCCATACAAGTGTTATCAACATCCATTATAATTCAATCGACATCCATTTTAATGTTTTTAACATCCATACAAATGCAAACGACATCCATTACGATGTAATCAACATCCATTTTAATGTTATTAACGTCCATACAAGTGCAAACAATATCCATTCTGTTGCTGTTAATATCCATTCAAGTGCTGGCATCATCCATACAAGTGTAGCTTACATCCATTATAATGTTAACACCATCCATACAGATGTTAATCACATCCAAATTTATTTTTACGATAGTGTAAATTAATAGAACATTCTTTGTATCTTTGTTTATACTTTCGCTGATGCTCAATGCATCATCGTTTATTTATGTTGTGGTCTTAAAATAGAGTTTAATATAATTCTTCAGGCTATGAACAAATATGAAAAAGCCCGTTTCCGCGCTTTCCGTCGCCTCGAATCCTTCATGAAACAAATTAATGATGAACTCATGACTGTAGAACTGTATCCCAATCAAAAAGCTGGGTTCGACAATGCCATGCACAGACTTCGTAAAGCAATTCAAAAGCAGGCGAAACAAGTTAAGGGCACTACAACAGATAAAAGTGTTCTGAAAACCAACATGATTGAAACCATGCATAAATTTACCAATCGTGCTTGCATTCAGGCTTTGGATCTTCAACTCAATAGTATCTATTTTGCACTTAAAAAGCCCGTCACGTATTTCTCCAGAGGTAAAGGTCATGACATAATTGGAAGAGCCACTGCCATCAAGAACATTATGTCCGATAATCTCACTGCTCTGCCGTGCCTTGCCGATGCCGATATTGCCGAAATGGAATTAGCTATTAAGCAATATTCAAAAATACAACATCGTCCTAAATTCGAAATTGGTCAGAATAAAGTTTTTGGCACCGATCAAATTCCGCTCTGGCTCAACAAAACAGGTGAATTTGCCGATAACATCTGCATACTAATCACTTCCTACCTTCCCCACCACTTGGGCATTTGGAATGAACATGCAAAAGTGGGTAAACCTTTGGGTGTTCACCATGTTTCTCTTGCCATTCATCTGACTGACGAAGTCAATGATCTTCCGCTTATTAGAATAAAATGCACAGTTTTCAATGGTACCGAAACCATTATAAAATACAGCTCAAAACGCGGTTGGATCCATTTTCACAGCTTTTATAGTGCAAGTATGGATATTGCCATCGAAGACCCCTACCACGAACCCGTCTACCTTCAAAACATCTCTGCAGTTGAAAAAAAGACAACCCGCATCAATCTTAAACTTAAGCTTATCGATCCCGAAGCAACCGCCTGACAATGTCCGTTTTTTGCTATCCCAATACAACTATCCATTCAACCTATAGCTCCCGACTTCGGTCCCAGTACTTTTAACTTTTACTTAAAATACTTCGATTTATTTTTCCATTCTTTTCCCAATTATAAAGCAATTTTCGGCGTTTATTAAGGACTTTTATTCACCAACTAAAACCGATATACTATGAAAAAAACTTTACACTTTTCTGTAACGATAGTGATGCTGATGATGGCTGCCATCGGGTTTCCTTCATTGGTTCATGCACAATGGAGCGCACGGGTGAACCTTTCGCCCCATGCAGTGAATGCCGGTTTGAACGAAAGCATGGGATCGTGTATAGGTGTGAGCGGCGATACGGTGCATGTGGTTTGGTGCGACCAGCGCAGTGGCACCCGAACGGTTATCTATTACATTCGTTCAACAGATGCGGGTCTCACCTGGAACACACCCATTGCCATCACCGACACCAACGGCAATGCATGGAATCCCGCTATAGCTGTTAACGGACCCAACATACATGTTGTGTGGAGAACCGTGGTAGGAACCACCCGCTCGTCGCACTACAGACGCTCGTTGGATGCAGGCAACAACTGGCAACCTAACATCCTGCTCGACAGCGCCGTGGCCGACTGGCCTGCAGTGACCGTTTCGGGCAACTATGTTTATGTGGTCAACGACATACTTACAGCATCGTCGCCCTACAACACCGAAATATTTTTCCTGAGATCGACCGATAACGGCGCAACCTGGAGTGCTCACCAGCAGGTTACATTCAGTGTGGGCCGTTCGGAAGACGAAGCCATAGCAGCTCAGGGTCCTGACATTTACATGGCATGGAACGATAACCGCAACGGAACCATGCAGATTTTCTACAAACATTCGCACGATCATGGTACCACCTGGGATGCCGATGTGCTGATAAACAGCGAACCTTCGTACGGAACGATGGTAAATGTTGACGGAGCCTTTGTAGATATCCCATCTACCGGTGCACCATCGGGACATTACCAAACGCATTTAAATCAATCGGCCGATACAGGCAACACCTGGGGTGCCGATCATAACCTGACCAACGATGCTGCCAATACCTATTATTATCCCTACATGGTGCGCGACGGTTCGGATCTGCATCTCACTTATGTGAAATCGGGCGTGGGCGGACAATATCTGCATTCGGGCGACGGGGGTACCACATGGGATGCTCCTTTGAGTACGGGCTTCAGCGGCATAACACCTTTTGTTGCATACAACCAATGCGTGGTGCATATCATCATGCCCGACTCGGGCCATATAAATTATATACGCAACCCAACCGGAAACCACGGAACACATTGTCCGTTGTATACCGGCATCAAAGACCAACCGGAAAAAGGGTTTGCCGTTTCTGTTTATCCTAATCCTTTCGGCACACAAACTACCTTTGAGATCGATTCACCCGAAACATCTGAAAACTGCGAACTGAGAATTTTGGATATTATGGGCAGAGAAGTAATAAACCTAAACTTCGGGAACAATACCAGGATTATATTCGATCGCGGAAACCTGAACAGCGGGATCTATTTATACAGCATAGTGCAAAGCCGGACAATAGTTGCCACCGGAAAGATGATGGTAGAATAAACATGAGTTTATTTGATAGAAATATTAAATAAAAAAATGAAAAAGAAAACAAACTGGAAACGCATCCTGTATATTATTGGCGTTGTTGCTTTGATCGTTGGTGTTCTCGATCCTTTAGAAGGCTCGGTTATGCTGACAGCAGGCAGTATACTCATTGTAATTTCAACATTTCTGATCCACGACCGCCACAGGAAAATATTTCTGGCATCCACTATCATGATCGTAACAGGAGTGTTTTTTCTGTTCTATTTTTCTTCACTGGGTGGTTTTGGCGGCACATCCACACTATCGTGGTGGTGGGGCACACTCATACTTCCCTATCCGATAGGATGGTTAATGTCGGTAGTAATTTTATTGGTCAGGGCTTTTACCAAAACAAAATCAAACGCTACAATAGAGAAAGAAAACCTTAAGAACAAAGTTTAGAGTTCCTTCACGTTCTTCATCACAGTCTTTGGGTAAAGCGGCGACTCGACTATGCTGCGCATGTGTTGTAAATTAATAAAAGGAGTTTCGGTTATATAGGCGTTCACAAGCACCGCGGGCACATAGCCGCCAATATCGCAGTGCTGCTGAAATACCACTTTGGTCACCCCTTTTGCCACCGGAGTTAACTGCCACGAACCAATCAACTTAGGGATCCTTATCCTGCCTTCTTTTTCGGGCAAATAATCTTTCATGCCGGTGATGCTGACAGTGATAACTTTAGTAGCTGTATCCTGAGTAGCTTTATAAAACGTATAGGCATCCCGGTCGCTCACGGGCCAGGGAGCATCCACCACATAATAGGTATAGCCCGAACTTGAACCCACTCTTTTAATAAGTTGTGAATATTCGCAATTGTGCATCCATTTTGGATATGCCGAAACACTGTCGATCAATTTTAATATTCCTGAAAGGTTGGATTTGATGGTAACCTCTCCGCGAAACTCGAGCACGTTAGACCCTTCAAAAGTGCGGGTAGAAACTTTGATACCGTCCTTGTCGACCTTAAGATCCCATTTCTGGCCGTAAGAAACAGCTGAGAAAAGCAGCGCGGCAAAAAGAAATATAAAAAGTTTCCGACAGTTCATTAGTTGTTAACGATAATTAAATAAAAAACTAATTAAGTACAAAAGTACTAAAATTATTTCCAATAATTGTACTAAGTTTTCTAATTTCGCACTAAAATTATTAAGCTTGCAACTTATTTTTAACTAAATGGCTGTTTATCTATATAATGCCATCACTTAGCCAAACTTTATGAAGATCGTCACTACTGCAATTCTATTAGCAATCACTCTGCTGCTGGTTCCCGTGTTCACTTATTTTTTCGGCACTGCTCCCGGCCCTGCCGAATGGAAAGCCATACACGAACTTATTTGGATAGTTGCCATTGCTGTTGCATATTCATTTATAGTTGGAGAACTCACGGGCAACAACAGTCAGGTTGATAAACTGTGGAGTATTATACCTATTGTTTACACCTGGGTGGTTGCCGACGCAGGCCATTATGCTCCCCGCTTGGTTTTAATGAGCGTGCTGGTATCGCTTTGGGGCATACGCCTCACCACCAATTTCGCTATGAAAGGAGCTTATCAGAGGCGTTTTTGGGCGGGCGAAGAAGACTACCGCTGGCAGGTGCTGCGCCAAAGACCGGAATTTAGTTCTCGTTGGAAATGGACACTCTTTAACCTGTTTTTCATTTGCGGATATCAGAATATCATCATTGTGCTTTTTGTATTACCTACCATTATGGCTCTTCAGAATAATACAGTACCTCTGGGTATTTTCGATTATGTTGCAGCCGCATTAATGTTGTTCTTTATACTGTTCGAGATGATAGCCGATATCCAGCAATGGAACTTTCAAAGCCTGAAATGGGCAGCCATAAAAAAAAGAGAAGAACCCAAAGGCGATTACAAAAAGGGATTTCTCGATAAAGGTTTATGGGCATTAAGCCGCCATCCCAACTATTTTGCCGAACAAGCTATCTGGATCAGTTTTTATTTGTTCAGCATTGCAGCCTGCGGACAATGGTTCAACTGGAGCATAGCTGGTTGTTTGCTGTTGGTGGTATTGTTTCAGGGCAGTTCGAGCTTCAGCGAAGAAATAAGCAAAGGAAAATACCCCGCGTATGCTGAATATCAGAAAAAAGTGCCCCGTTTTCTACCCTTTGGCCGCAAACTGAAATAGAAGTATCCGCTTTTTCAGGATCAAATTAAGTACTTCAGGCATCATAGTTCACATTTGCACATTTTATGTAATTTAGCGCTGCAAAAAAGCAGTATGCAACAAAAACTCGGCAAATTAAAAGAACAACTTTCAGGCGAATTGCTCAGCGATGAAGTGACGCGAACGCTATACGCCACCGATGCATCGATCTATTTCGAAAAGCCGTTGGCTGTAGCTATTCCCCGAACAGAAGCCGACATCGTGCTATTGATAAAATTTGCTACGCTCAATAACATTCCGCTAATTCCGCGAGCGGCAGGCACTTCGCTTGCAGGACAAGCCACCGGAAAAGGAATTATTGTTGATATTTCGAAACATTTCGGCAGCATCATTGAATTTAACCGGGAAGAACAATGGGTGCGGGTTCAGCCGGGTGTGGTACGCGACGAACTCAACAAATTTCTGGAACCACATGGATTTATGTTTTGCCCAGAAACTTCCACATCGAACCGTTGCATGATAGGCGGCATGATCGGAAACAACTCGTGCGGAGAACATTCACTTATATATGGTAGTACCCGCGATCATCTTATTTCGTTGCGCTGTTTCCTGACCGATGGAAGTGAAGTAGTTTTTGGGAAAATTAGCAAAGATGAGTTTCAGGAAAAATGTAAAGGCGACACACTCGAAAACCGTATCTACCAAAAAATAAACGAAACCCTGAGCATGCAGGGTATGGCAGAAGAAATTGACGCCAACTACCCTGAATCTGCTATAAAACGCAGAAACAATGGCTACGCTCTCGATGCTTTGATGCAAAGCCAAGTTTTTAATACCAAAAGTAACGAGGCGTTCAACTTGGCAAAGTTTATCTGCGGATCGGAAGGAACGCTGGCATTTATTGCAGAAGCAAAACTGAATGTGATCCCCATCCCTGCTGATAAAACTTTGTTTGTTTGTGCACATTTCAATACACTGGAAGAAGCCTTGCAGGCCAATTTGATCGCTCTCCGGCATAAGCCGACAGCCGTTGAACTGATCGATAAAACCATATTGGAAGGTGCTGAGCGGAACTTGGGTCAGCAGCAAAATCGATTCTTTATACAAGGGAAACCCGAAGCCATACTCATCATCGAACTGGCTCAGTCGAACGATGAGTTGTTAATGAAAGATGCAGCGGCTTTAATTGAAGACCTAAAAAGCAGTCAACTGGGATATCATTATCCTGTCATCATCGGAAAAGATATGGCAAAAGTGCGCAGCCTGCGCAAAGCCGGTTTGGGAATATTGACAGGAGTTACAACCGTAAAAAAGCCGCATAGTTTTGTGGAAGATACTGCAGTAGCTCCCGATAAAATGCCGCAATACATTGCCGAATTCCGTGCCATGCTCAAACGCTATGATACAGATTGTGCTTTCTACGGACACATTTCCACCGGAGAACTGCATTTCAAGCCCATTCTGGGTCTCAGAACCTGCGAAGGTGTTGAACTGTTGAAAACAATTGCCCGGGAGACGGCTATTTTGGTAAAAAAATATCATGGCTCATTGAGTGGCGAACATGGCGACGGGCGTCTTCGTGCTGAATTCATCCCGCTGATGCTGGGCGAAAAGATATACCACAGTCTTGAGGAAATCAAAAACACTTTCGACCCTCATCATATATTTAACCCGGGAAAAATTATTGACGCTCCCTGCATGGCCACGGACCTTCGCGAACAACGTCTTGTGAGTGAACCTGCCATAAGCACCTATTTTGATTATTCTGAAACCAATGGATTTCTGAGGGCCATTGAACGCTGCAACGGTTCGGCCGATTGCCGCAAAAGTCATGCAATAGGCGGAGTGATGTGCCCCAGTTTTATGGTAACCCACGACGAAAACACCACCACCCGTGCCCGTGCCAACCTGCTGCGTGAAATACTTTATGATAAGACCAACCGCAATGCTTTTGCAAACAAAGAACTTTACACCATTCTCGACCTATGTCTGATGTGCAAGGGATGCAAGGTGGAATGTCCTTCGGGGATAGACATGGCACGCTATAAAACCGAGTTCCTGCAACAATATTACGACGAACATCTGATGCCGCTGCGCACATGGCTAATTGCAAATATAACCCGTATCAACCGTTTGGGAATGATGATGCCCACAGTGTTCAATTATTTTGCGCGAAACCCTTTCTTTTCATCCGTACTTAAAAAAACTTTGGGATTTGCACCCAAACGTAGCATACCCCAATTAGGAAAATCTACTTTGAAGAAATGGGCACGACCATTTTTAAAACAAATGAACGGAAACGGCAAAACCATGTATTTCTTTGCCGATGAGTTTACCAACTATAATGATGTTGAGATAGGCAAGAAAGCCATATTTCTGCTTACTCAACTTGGATACACCATAAAAATAGCCCCTGTTTATGATAGTGGTCGTACATATTTCTCGAAAGGTTTGGTAAAAAAGGCAAAACTCATTGCCAATAACAATATCAGAAAGCTTAGCGACATTATTAAAGAACAATCACCTTTAATAGGTATTGAACCTTCAGCCATTTTAGGTTTTCGCGACGAATATCCCGACATTGTTAATGATGAATTGCGACAAACAGCCAAAAATATTGCCAGATATGCATTAACTTTAGAAGAATTTCTGGCTGCAGAGTTTCAGCAGGGAAAGATAAATGCAGCACTTTTCACATCAGAACCTGCAAAAATAAAACTTCACGGGCATTGTCATCAAAAAGCCTTATCCACTACCCTGCCCACCCGACAAATACTTGAAATCCCTTCGAACTATAGTGTGGATGAAATACCCAGCGGTTGTTGCGGAATGGCAGGAAGCTTTGGCTTTGAAAAAGAACATTACGATATTTCGATGCAAGTCGGTGAACTGGTTTTATTTCCTGAGATCAGAAAAGAAAATTACGATATTATTGCTGCACCGGGCACCAGTTGCCGTCAGCAAATAAAAGACGGAACGGGAAAAATAGCCCTGCATCCGATCGAAGTACTTTTTAATGCATTGGTCTGAAAAAAACTTCATTTTATCACAATAAAATTATTTTGGCAAACGTTCATATCTTAACCAAAACCCAAAGATATGAAAACACTAGTGTTAATAGTCGCAGTAGTTTTTATATTGCCAATTCAGGCACAAGAACTACACATTAGGAACAACCGTGCGGGTTTGATCTCGTTCGGAGTAAGAAGCAGTTTAGGATTAGTTAACGACGGAGTATGGCAAAAAACAGCTTTCGGCACGGGAGCAGAATGCCGTCTTCAGTTTTCCGATCGTATCAACACCGAATGGTTTGCCGACCATCTGAAAGCAGATCTTGCGGATTATGCCTGGCGGGCCGACACCCATATAGGCTGGAGTGTGATGTATTATTTGAGAAAGAAACCCGACCCCATCGTTCAGCCGTTTCTTCTTGCAGGTCATTGTTTCGAATATCTTAAATTTACAGATAACGTAAACCCATCGAATTTTGCTGAACGCTGGAGCGCATCCGTTCAGGGTGGAGTTGGAACCCAGATAAACATCACCCAACGTTTCGATGTTTCACTGGTGGCTCAATATATGATGCACATCGGCACAAAGATAACCGCATCCCATGCCGAAAATGTAACAACCTTCACAAAAAGCTCAGGCTTGGGAATTCAGGACCATATTTTAATTCATATTAGTTTAAATTATAAAATCGCTGACTTATGGTAAAGAGATCAATTTTCGGAATTGTTTTGCTGATCGCATCGCACAGCTTTGCGCAGCAAAATCCAGATATCATCAGAGCAGGTCTTTTAAAAGGTGATCTGGCATTCAACCAAAGTTTCATGCTCGAACATAAAAGCAAGAATGTATATCTGAGCGGATTTCTGGAGTATTATAGCAGCAAAAATCTAAGTTTGAGAGGCGACTGTATGTGGTATATGGATAGCCGTCAAAAAGATCCTGTGTTCAAACAAAATTATGTTGTGCTTTTCGGAGCAGTTTTGCATAAACCTATCGGACGAAATGATCTTTTTGGTGGTATTCAGCCGGGCATGTCGTTCACTCAGCCTGTCACACCTGCATTATCAGATAATACTTTGCCTTTGCGAATGATGCCCGTGTTGGATATCAGCATCGGGTATACTTTATATTTTTCGAAGTTCTGCAATTTCTTCCTTTCGGCAAACTATCTGGCTTCCCGATATCGCGGAGCCGATAATGGCTCGTTGAAACTCGATGAGTTTATGATCTCAGGCGGCCTGGGCTTTCATATTAATACGATCAGAAAACAAAAGAAGTAAGACAATACTTTTGCCTAAAGAACTTTCAGGAGAACCTGTAACACTCGCAGGAAAGCCTGCAACACTCGCAGGTTAACCTAATTCTCTCGCAGGTTAACCTAATTTACTTTTAGGTGAACCTAATTCACTCTCAGGTGAGCCTAATTTACTTTTAGGTGAGCCTAATTCACTTTTAGGTGAGCCTAATTCACTCGCAGGTGAGCCTAATTCACTCGCAGGTGAGCTTAAACAATATTTCCAGAAATAGTATTATCCGACTTATAAATGAGATAAACTAAAAATCCTTCTTATCTGCCTGATCTTTCTTTTTTATCGGCAACGGCGTTACACCTGCCATATCGCCAATGATATTAACCAGTTCGGAATTGGTTGGGAGCACTATTTTAGCATTATTTTCAAGTGAATGTTCCACAGCTTCGAGCTTACGAAGAACCTGCGCGTTGCCAATAAAGTATTTTTCTGCAGCCTCGTTCACCAGTTTAATTGCACCGGCTTCGCCTTCAGCATGCAATATTTTTGCCTGTTTCACACCTTCAGCCTCTTTTATCTTGGCACGTTTCACACCATCAGCAACCGTTTCGGCAGCAGTAGCATAATCGATAGCAGCAATTTTTTCATTTTCGGCTTTCACAACTTTGTTCATAGTTTCCTGAACATCCTTGGGCGGGTCGATTTCCTTTAACTCTGTACGAACAATATCAATACCCCAGCTTTTCGTTTCTTCGCAAAGGGTTCTGTGCAACTCAGAGTTGATCTTGCCTCTTTCGCTGTTAGCAGATTTAAGGGTAAGCGTACCGATAATATTTCTTAACGTTGTGCGCGCCAAATTAACGATTTGCCATTGATACCTGTTAACATTGTACTGCGATGATTTAACATTTTCTTCATCATCTTTAACTTTAAAATAAACCTGAGCATCAACGCGGGCATTCAGGTTATCATTCGTTATTATCTCCTGTGGTTCGGCATCTACCATTTGTTCAGTAACATTTACCAAAAACATTCTCTCAATAATTGGAATGACCCAATGAAATCCTGCATCGGCAAAACGGTGATATTTTCCCAAACGTTCTATTAATCCACGATGTGTCGGACGTACGATCCTGATTCCGATCAAAAACAAGAACAATATCGGAGCACCGATATAAGCTAAATACATATACATTTAAACCTCCTTTTTTTTTATAAAAGTACAAAGTTTTATCAAACTGTATCTAAAAATAAATTAATATTCAAAAATATTATTGTTTTTATTAGATTTGCGATACTAATTATTACCACTTAAATTGCAGAATCAGTAATGAAAACAAATTTCAAGTCATTATTACCCAAAGGCTTTGTAATATTTGCGATAGTTATCTTTTTGCTTATTTTCATATCTGAAAATATTAACGGACGTTTTTGGCTAAATGATTTTAAAGTTTATTATTCAGCAGCCCAAGCATTAACTCACGGAACACAGGTTTATGGAATACATTTCGGTTTGGATTCCGGCTATTATAAATATTCGCCATTCGTATTGCTGCTTTTCATGCCCTTTACATTATTGCCATATAACGTAGCTTGCATTATTTATTATTGTGGAATAATGTTCTTTGTGTTAGGTATCTTTGTTTTATTAAAAAGCATGATCAGGGAGTATTTTTTTAAGGATACTATCAAATACGAGGGATGGATACTTACTGTAATTTTTATTTTTATCTTAAACTTATTGTATAGGGAGTTCCATTTGGGCAATACCAATATGTTGCTATTGTTTTTACTATTGCTGGTGATAAAGAATTTAGTTCGCTCACGTTATTTAATTTCAGGACTACTATTCTGTTTGATAATATTATTCAAACCTTTTTTTCTGATCCTGGCATTACCGATGTTATTACATAATAAATGGAAGATCTTGGGTGGCGGAATTGTATTTATGCTCGCTCAGTTATTAATTCTGATACTATTTTTAGGATGGAATGCAACATTGTTACTTCATTCTGAATGGTTAAAAGCAATTCTTGACCATTCCTCTTCATTTCCAAGCAATAATAATATTGACTATTTAGTACGCAGTTTTATTTATCCAGGATTAACGATATCATTCCAGTATTTTGTTCTGGCCGGTATAGTATTTTTTTTCATGTTATTATATGGTCTGAACATTTTCTTCCGTCGAAATCAACAAAGAAGAATGCCTGATGCTGACTTTATTTTTGAGTGTTTTGTTCTGATAGCAATTCTCCCCAGCATATTAAACACTGATACGGAACATTTCTTAAACACACTTCCGTTGATCACTATGATCACCTACTACATTTTCAAACAAAAAAAAGTGTTCCCAATAATTTGCTTTTTCATTCTTTTTATTCTTTATGGAACAAACAGTAATGATATTGTAGGGAAAACAATCGGCGATTTTTATGATAAGATCGGAGTAGTTGGTATAAGCAATTTATTGCTGGTCATTTTTGCTTTTTTTGTTTACTTCAAAAGAATCAAAAAAACGTATTTTTGTATTTCCGAAGATCTTTGATGACAAATTAACACTATACTAATGCACGAAAAAATACTGATAATCGAAAATGAATTTTTAATAGCAGAAGATTTGAAAGTCATACTGCAATCCGCAAAATTCAATATTATTGGAATTGCAGACAGATATTCCGTGGCTTTAGATTTATTTCAGGAAAACCATCCTGATATTATCATAAGTGATATTGTAATAAAAGGCAAAATTAATGGTATAGAAACAGTAAAGGACCTTTTGCGCATTAAACATATTCCTGTAATATTCATCACTGCTTATACTAATGATGACATCATCAACCAATTGGCAAACATCAGAGATATTTTTTATATAACCAAACCTTTTTCTGATGTTCAGGTAATAGCAACTGTAAAAATGGCTTCAGCCAAAATTCAAAAAGCCGAAGCGCTGCCAAAAGCATCAAACAGGGAGCAAGAATTGATCGATCTAATGTTTAAAGGATATAATATTACACAAATTGCTGAAAAATTAAATATCGGTATAGAAACTGTAAAAACACACCGCAGGAATATTTACACAAAATATGATGTAAAATCAGCCCCACAATTGCTAAACCTATTACTTAATCATAACTCGTATTGATACATCCGTACCAATAGGTTTAGCGAAAAATAAAACAAAAAAACTTCTATTTTATTACTTTCTTTTTTGTTATTGGCTTTACCTTTTGTTCAACAGCAACTTTTGTCTGGATTTTTGACTTTTTCTCAAATAATTTTGTCCATTCAAAGCTATTGCGTTTTCGCCAATCACCCTTATGATAAATATAACTGGCAATTAAAGGAATCACAGTTGTTGCCTCAGCATAAACCATCTGTTCATAAACGGTATCTACTTTCCCCCATGACGAAGCTTCTTTTAGAGTGGAACTCGAACAAGCGCCATCACGAACATCAGCAACAGTGATCTGAATTGCATATTGATGCATTGGAACGTCTTTGCCTAACACTTCTGCACAAACAACCGTATCCTGTGTAAAATTCTTTGGCACACCACCGCCAACCATAAATAAACCAGATGTTTTAGCAGCCATTTTGATTTGGGTTAGCTCCAAAAAGTCTTTAACAGAATCAATGCTTACATGATTTTCGGGGTTTTCCCACTGGTGTTTGGCCAAACCAAATCCGGCACTGCTATCACTGAATGCAGGACAGAAAATAGGAACATTATTTTCATAACAAACCTGAACTAATGAATCTTTCTTTTTCGAATTTTCACTCAGGTACTTTCCCATTTCCCAAATAAATTCGCGTGATGAATAAGGCCGGCGTTCCAACGAATTCGTTATCTTAAGAATTGTATTATCACAAGCCTGCAATTGCTCTTCGTCAATAAAAGTATCATAAATTCGGTCAATATATAAGTTGCGCAGCAAACTATCATCGATCCAGGGTGTTCCTTTATAATGTTTATATCCTAAGGCTTCGAAAAAATCCATATCTACAATGGAAGCACCTGTAGCAACCACCACATCGATCATTTTGTTTTTCACCATATCAACATAAACTTGCATACAGCCTCCTGCACTCGTACTACCTGCAAGTGTAAGCATAATAGTGCAATCCTTATTTTTGATCATCCTATCATAAATATCAGCAGCATTTGCTGTGTCGCGTGAGGTAAACGACATATCGCGCATAGCATTAATGATGGGAGTTGTATCAATTTTTTTGATATCAAAATGCTTTACAGTTTCTTTTAAAAGATCTTTCTTCTTTAGTGTCATGATTTTATTTTTTATTAAATTTATAACTCAAGATTTTATATATAAGTTTGGATGCAAGAAAATCCGACGCCTTATTAATATCATTTGGACAAAGTTCCACAACGTCGAAGCCTACAATTGTGCATTTATTATTTACTTTACGAATCAATTCAAGAACTTCATTCCAATATAAACCACCAGGTTCTGGAGTTCCAGTTGAGGGCATGATAGAGGGATCAAACGCATCTAGATCGATAGTAATATAAACGTTTTCTGTAAGCAAATTAACAGCTTTGTTCATCCAATCGGGGTCATTTATCCTCTTTTCTGCATAAAAGATTCTATCAGGATTTATATATTTTTTTTCTTCAACATCCATACTGCGAATGCCGACCTGAACTATCGGACACATTTCAACAGCGCGCGACATGGCACAAGCATGATTATATCGGCTTCCTTCATATTCCGGACGCATATCGGAATGTGCATCAAATTGCAATACCGTAAGGTTTTCATAGGTCTCTGAATATGCCTGAATAGCCCCAACACTAACAGAATGTTCGCCACCAAGAGTTACCAAAAACTTATTATCGCTAACATATTGCATGGATTCTTTATAGACTGCTTCGGTCATTTTTTCCGGGCTACTGTTTTCTTTAACAGGTTTCGCCGTATAAATTCCTTTAGTAAATACTTCACTATCGGTTTCAATATCATACAACTCCATATTAGCAGAAGCTTCCAAAATAGCATCAGGCCCTTTATCGGCGCCTTTTATCCATGTACTTGTTCCATCATAAGGCACAGGAAGTATTACGATTTTCGCTTTTTCGAGATTATCATACTTTTTAGGAATACCTCCAAATTTTTTTACTGCCATCTTGTTTATTCTTAATTATTGAGGGTTATTGTCAATTTATTCTTCTGACAAAAAATCACCGCAAAATTAATATTTTAAGCGAAATTTTTGACAAGATTTTTCTGCAATAGTATTTATATTTTTATCTAATTTTGAACTCTGAACATAAATATTATTACTTATCCTCCAATTATGCTATATAAAAAACAAATTGAAGTTTGCTTCACTCCTGCCTTGCTTAACCTTTACGATATTAAAGAAAAAAACGTTGTTCTTGTTGATATTCTGCGTGCCACATCGGCAATTTGTACAGCTTTTGCATGGGGTGTTAAAGAAATTATTCCTGTCGGTTCGATAGAGGAAGCCCGCAAGTGTAAAGATAAAGGAATGATAGTTGCCGGCGAAAAAGATGGAATAGTTTTGGATTTTGCAGATTTTGGCAATTCTCCCTATAATTTCATGAACAAAAAAATCAGAAATGCAAGTATTGCTTATTGCACAACAAATGGAACTAAAGCAATTAAAGCAGCTTCAAATGCGCATCTGATGATTATTGGGTCGTATTTAAATTTCACCGCAATAAAGACTTTTTTACAGAACGATTCGCATGATGTACTTATCTTTTGTTCAGGATGGAAAAATAGGTTTAATCTTGAAGATACATTATTTGCCGGGGCATTGTCTGAGCAACTTTTAATCGATAATAATTTCACAACGATATGCGACTCAACTTTTGCTTCAGTTGATTTGTGGAAAACAGCAGAACCTAATTTGATGGAATATATTCAAAAATGCGCACATCGTAATCGTTTACGCAAACTCGGGCTCGATGATGTAATTGAATATTGTCATACTTTCGACAAAACGAATATTCTTCCCATACTTTCCGGACATAAAATCATTGCTTTTCGTGAGAAGTAACAAAAATAGTATTCGAATTATTCTATCAATATTACTGATTTTTTCAGCAAACAACAAAGCTTTTACATTCGGTTTTTTAGCTCATAGAACCATTAATCGGATGGCGGTCTTTGCATTGCCTCCCGAAATGTTTAGTTTCTATAAAAAGCATATTGAATATCTTTCAGAACATTCAATCGATCCTGACAAACGTTCACGAGGTATAATTGGCGAAGATAAAAAACACTATATCGATATTGATCATTATGGTGACCATCCTTTCGATAGCTTACCCAAATACTGGAATGATGCCATAGCAAAATATACAGAAGATACCCTGCAAAAATATGGTATTAACCCATGGTGGATAAACAAGATGGTTTATTCGTTAACGCAAGCATTCAAAGACGAGGATTTTGACAATATCCTGTATATTTCGGCCAATATAGGTCATTATATAGGCGATGCCTGCACTCCATTACATTCTACTCAATATTATGATGGAAAAGTAACTTACCAAAAAGGGGTTCACGCTTTCTGGGAAACCCGAATACCAGAACTCGAAGCAGATCAATACAATTTCTTGCTAGGACGAGCTGTATATGCAGAAAACATAACAGATTTTATCTGGCAAATAACAAAAGAAAGCCATTCAGCAATTGATACTATTTTCCAGATTTATGATTCACTAAATCTTAATTTTCCAGATGATAAGAAATTTGTTTACGACGAAAAGGGGATAATCATAAAAAAACAATTCTCACAGGCATATGTCACTGAGTTTTATAAAAGTTCGCACAATATGGTTGAAAAACGCATGCGACGAGCAGTTTTAGCAGTTGCAAGTTTATGGTTCACTGCCTGGGTAAATGCCGGCCAACCCGATTTGAGCCGCCTCGAAAATAAAGAGATCAGCAATAAATTAAAAAAAGAACACGAAGAAACCGAAAAAATGTGGGAAACCGGCAAACCAATCGGTCGCCCCAATCCTGAAGAATAAACGTTCGCTCAAAGAGCGGAGCATATCCCTGAGTCAGAACATAGCTTCGCCTATTCAGCAGAGCATATATCTGAGTCAGAACATAGCCTCGCTCAACGAGCGAAACCTACTTATAAAAATATCACCCTTTTAGTGAATACAAGAAAATCCCATTCTTATAAATAAATGTTAAAATTTAAAAGAAATCTATTTACTATCAAAAAAATAATAAATTTGTATTCTAATTCAGAAACCAATCAAATAATAATAATCATTAACCAAACAAAAAACACGTATGAAAAAAGTTTTATTTTTATTAGTAGCTTTAGCGTTTGCATTCAGCACTTTTGCCCAGTTGAAACCGGCAAAAATAGATAGCAAATACAGCAATCTTAAAGCAACAAGAGCGATGAGTGCCGTTCAGGAAACTATGAATTTTAGTACTGCTACAAATCCATCAGTAGCGCCTGTTCCATCCAAATCTATCAATGAAAAGCAAATTGGAACAACTCGTTACGATTTACAATCTAACGGATCTATTCAAAACAGGATTCTCCTGTATTCCGATGGTACAATAGGTGCAACATTTAACTTTGGAACAACTGAAATTAATTTTCCTGAAAGAGGCACCGGATACAATTATTCTTCTGATGGAGGAACAACATGGGATGCATTGCCAACCACACGTATTGAAACAGAAAGAAGCGGATGGCCTTCGTATGCAGAACTTGGAGCAGGAGAAATCGTAGTTACACATAATGCGACAACAGGTTTATTAGTTTCGAAAAGAGCTGTTAAAGGAACCGGTGCATGGACAACAACTACCTTGATAGGCCCAATGTCAACAGGTAGTACTACTGCTTTGATATGGCCCCGCATGATAACTTCAGGCAATACCATTCATATTATTGCTTGTACCGATCAGGCCACTGCCCCTGCAATATGGAAATATCAAGGACTTGCTTTAGCATTGGTTTATATCAGATCAACTGATGGCGGTACCACTTGGGAGCCACCGGTAATACTTCCCGGTATGGACTCTGCATCAATTGTGAATAATGTTACTTTGGGTTTTGAAGGCGACTCTTATGGTTGGGCTGCTCCTAAAGGCGACACCATTGCTTTTGTGGTTGGCAACAGCTGGCAAAATGTTTTTGTTATGAAATCATTTGATGGTGGTACAAACTGGACAAAAATTCCTGTTTATAATCTTCCTGCCATCACTTCTTTCCCAACACCAATAATTCCTACAACCGATGGAAATTATGCAATCGCGCTTGATAAAACGGGAAAAGCACATGTTGCTATGGGACGCCTGAGATATAGTAAATCCTCGGGTTTGATTGACTCTATTGGTTATTCTTCATTTTATCCTGTTACAGATGGTTTGGTTTATTGGAACGAAGATATGCCTGTTCTTGATTCAACTCGTATGGGCACCTTAGACTCATTGATTAATCATGGTCAATTAATTGCAACTATGATAGATTATAACGCTAATGGAACCATCGATCTTCCATCAGTAGCCACGGGCACCTGGCCATTCGGAACATACTATGCTTCCTTAACAAGTATGCCAAGTATGACTTTCGATGATGCCGGTGACCTTTATGTTTCATATTCATCTTGCAGAGAAGATTTGTTAACTGCAGATGCCTTAATGATTTACAGACACTATTACATAACAAAATTGGCTGTTGATTCAGTCAATTGGGCAAATCCTATAGATTTGACAGGAAATGTAATTCATGCTTATGATGAATGTATTTTTGGATCTATGTCATATACTACAAATAACAAAATCCACATGGTTTATCAGGCTGATCCAGTCCCTGGCTTAGCAGTTAGAGGCGATAAAACACCTTATGATGATAACCAGATTTTTTATGTTAATATTGACAAATCAGATATTGGTGCTGGAATACATGAAAATCAAAACAATGCTGTCAGCATGAGCATTTATCCTAACCCAACTTCTGATTATGCTTATATTGATCTGAATTTAGCAAAATCTTCAGTTGTTTCGGTTATCGTTACAGATTTAGTAGGACAACAAGTTATGAATAAAACTATGGGACAACTCAGCAGCGGAAGCCACAATCTTCCTATTGCTGTCGGTAGTCTTAAATCTGGTATTTATTTCTTTACAGTTCAGGCTGGAAACAATAAAATTACTAAGAAAATTGTTATTGAATAATAATAAGAGAATATTCTTAAAAAACCCGGTACGAAAGTATCGGGTTTTTTTTTCAAGCTTCAATAATGGAATTATTTACTCAATTTGGGTTTATTATGTAACTTTGTTCAAATAAACAATTATAGAAATGAAAATAACTTTTTATGGTGCTGCTAAAGAAGTAACAGGGAGTAAACATTTAATTACAACTTCAGACGGAAAGAAAATTTTACTTGATTGCGGAATGTTTCAGGGTAAAGGTGAGGAAACAGATAAAATGGACCGGGATCTGGGTTTTGAGCCAAAAGATATTGATTACTTAATACTTTCTCATGCTCATATCGACCATTCAGGATTAATACCCTATATTGTAAAATATGGATTTGAAGGAATGATATTATGCACACATGCTACGAGAGATCTTTGTGCTATTATGCTACTTGATTCTGGTCGAATTCAGGAACATGATACAGCTACACACAATAAAAAGCGTCAAGCACAAGGATTACAACCTGTTGATCCAATTTATACAGAAGATGATGCAATAAAAAGTATGCAACAATTCGTTAGTATTGGTTATAACCAAAAATTTAAAGTTACTGATGATGTATTATTGACATTTACAGATTCAGGGCATATTTTAGGAAGTGCTGCCGTAAACTTAACTGTCAAGGAAAATGACAAAATTTTGAATTTCTGTTTTACAGGTGACATTGGAAGACAAAATAATAGTATTTTACGAAACCCTCAGCCTTTTCCTCAAGCGGATGTACTCGTTGCAGAGTCCACTTATGGCAATCGATTGCACGATATACGTAGAGAGGCTCAGGACAAACTTCTAAAAGTAGTTATCAATACCTGCATTCAAAAAAAAGGCAAACTGATAATTCCTTCATTCAGCGTGGGACGAACACAAGAGATTGTTTATGCACTCAATCAATTAGTAATTGCCGGTCGTTTACCTAAAGTAAAAACATTTGTCGACAGTCCTTTATCAGTCAATGCCACCAATATCTATCGGATGCATCCCGAATGCTTTAATAAGGAAATACTACAGGTAATGGAAAAAGACCCCGATCCGTTTGGTTTCAATAATTTATTTTACATTCAAAGTGTTGAAGATTCAAAGCATTTGAATGATTCTAATGAACCTTGTATCATAATATCTTCATCAGGAATGATGGAAGCAGGTCGCATTAAACATCATCTGGCTAATAATATTTCTAATCCCAGGAATACGGTTTTAATTGTTGGGTACTGCGAACCATCTACACTTGGAGCAAGAATAAAACGTGGCGACAAAAAAGTTTCAATATTTGGTAATTCCTACGATGTTAGAGCTGATATTGAAGCACTAGAATCATTTAGTGCCCATGGCGACTATAGCGAGATGATAGTCTACATGAGTTGTCAAGATAAAAAACAAATAAAAAGGATGTTTCTGGTTCACGGTGAAGAAGAGGTGATGGAAGATTATAAGAAGATTCTTACGGAAAACCTTTTCAGCAATATCCAGATCGCCGAAAAAGGTGTTGAATATGATCTGTTATAAAAAATGTTCAAAGAAATCAGGATATTACTTACAAAAGATATACTTTCAGAAGTAAAGCAAAAAAATAATATCAGCATTATTTTATTGTATTCGCTTACTACGATTTTTTTGATCTATATGCTCTTTATTAGTGCAATTGATACTGCCACATGGAATGCTCTCTTTTGGATAGTAAGTTTATTTGCAGCAACCACTGCAATCTCAAAAAGTTTTGCTTTCGATTCAGGTTCCAGGCAACTTTATATGTATTCATTAGCTTCGCCGCAAGCAATCATCATTGCAAAAATAATTTTCAACTGTTTATTCATGGTCTTACTATCAGCATTAAACCTGATAGTTTTTATAATAATTTTTAATAAAGCACCGGGTAATATTATTGGTTATAGCCTTGTATCTTTATTGGGGATTATTGGCATTTCAATTGTTATGACAATGGTTTCAGCTATTGCAAACCGTACAAATAATAATTTTTTATTAATGTCGGTCTTAGGGTTTCCTATCATAATTCCATTGTTATTATCAGTTACAAAAGCATGCAATGCTCTGTTGAATCTATCGACGGAAATTAGTTTGGCCTTCAATATTTTTATAATTTTGTTCCTGATTATTGCATCTGCTTTACTTTCGTTTATTTTATTTCCGTATATATGGAGAGAATAAGTTGTTTATGAAAAGATATTGGTGGAAAATTCTTGCGTGCTTGCTGATTATTTATTCGATAATTGCAGGGCTGCTTATACCTGTTCCCGATTTGGATGTGATAGGGCAAAGTATCCGCAATTTATTTTATCATGTACCCATGTGGTTTGCTATGATGGCTATGCTAACTGTATCGTTAATTTATAGTTTGATATTTTTGAATAAGCAAAAAATGCAATACGATTTGATAGCTAACAGTGCAACAACAGTGGGATTACTTTTCGGTATTATTGGTATAATTACAGGAATGATATGGGCAAAATATACCTGGGGTACGATTTGGGTGAACGACCCGAAACTTAACGGAGCTGCATTGGGAATTCTGGTTTATCTGGCTTATAAAGTCCTACGAAATTCTATTTCAGACACATTTCAAAAAGCTAAGATAGCAGCAGTTTACAATATTTTTTCATACACTTTGTATATCGTCTTTGTATTTATTTTACCAAAGTTAACAGGCAATTCAATTCATCCGGGTGTGCAAAACAATATGGTATTTGCTCCGGAATCACTTGACAACAATCTGCGTTTGGTTTTTTATCCGGCTTTCATTGGTTGGATATTATTCGCTTGCTGGATACTTCAGATTGTGATTCGCTATAAAAAATTAAAAGAATCTCCTAAACATTATTAAAATGGAAACGAAAATATACATTTCAATTGCAGTGCTTTCGACTATTTTTATAGTTCTGGCTGCTTTTATGGGATATATTGATAATCGCCTGAGAAAATTAGAGAAGAAAAATCCTATTCAAAAAGGAACAAAGTATTAATTTTTTGCACCCTTAGTTTTTACTTATTATCTTTTTGACACGTTTCAACGTCAATAAATTCATAGGATTATTTCCCAACCCAAAAATATTTTTCTGAGAAAAACGAAGTACCATATCATAATACAAAACCACTATCGGCGCTTCATCCATAATAAGCCTGTCCATTTCTGCATATAACACTGTGCGCAGACTATCGTTAGTTTGAGTTCGTGATTTTTCAAAAAGTTCATCATATTTCGTGTTCGAAAAATGCGTATAATTCGGTCCTTTAGGGCAAAAGTTTTTTGAGTAAAACAATGATAAGTAATTTTCCATATCAGGATAATCGGCGATCCATGATGCCCTGAAAAAGCTAACCTTCGATTTAGCAATCATTTCACGCAGAGTTGCAGGAGGATTTACATCAACTTTTATTTTTATCCCAATTTCGCCCAATTGCTGTTGCAAATATTCACATAAATCGAGATAGGATGATGTTGTAGAAAGCACTATTTCGGGCAAACCTTCCCCGTTTGGATAACCTGCTTTCGAAAGCAGGGATCTGGCTTTTGCGGGATCGTAATCATACCCTTTGAATTGCAATGTATCGTAATATGGCATACCTATCGGAACAATTCCGTAGGTACCGGGTGTTCCAATACTATTTCGCAAATATTTTATCATTTTTCTGCGGTCGAAGCCATAATTAATAGCTTGACGAACTTCCTTTTTCAATAAAGGATTCTTTGAGTTTTCCGTACTTGAACCATCAACTAAAAAACCAAGGTACTCGGTATTTAAATACGGTTGTAAATTAAGGTTTATCCGATTAGCATACTTTTCGTTCAGTTTTCCTTTTTTCGTAATCAATTCATCAATGTAGCTCGGTGCAATACCCGACATAAAATCAAGATTGCCCTGAATAAATTCTAAAAATACAGACTGTTTATCAACAACAAAAGATATTGATACAGCATCAATATACGGTAAACGCTGTCCCTTTTCGAATTCAAAATAATTTGGGTTCTTAACGAGAATAAGTTTTTGATTTTCTTTCCACATTTTTAGTTTAAAGGGACCTGTTCCAATGGGATGTTTGCGAAAATCCTTACCATAAAAATCAGATACTTCGTGAGGAACTACTGAACAGTATTGCATTTCCAATAAACTTAAAAAAGGTGGAAAGGATTGCTTCAATTTAATAATGAAAGTAGTATCATCTGGAGCAGAAAAGTTGCCACAGCCTAAAGAATCTTTTTCAACATCATTAAATATCCAGTTGCCGGGGGAGGCGATTTTATCACTTAAAATTCGGTTAAAACTATACACAAAATCGTGAGCCACCACCCTCCTGCCCTTCCCATTTGGAAATATGGGATCATCGTGAAAAAAAACATCTTTACGTAATATAAAGGTATAGGTAAGCCCATTATTCGATATATTCCATGTTCTGGCAATACACGGACGGATATGCATAGAATCGTCGGGTTGAACTAATCCGTTATAAAGTTGATTGCAAACCCAAATCTGTGCCTGATCCTTTGCGAACGCCGGATCAAGAGAAGTGATACCAGCAGATTCGTTGTAACGAAATACCGTTCTGTTATCCTTTCCCTTCGAATTGTTTGTACAGGAGAACAAAAAAATCAAAGAAACAATTCCTGATATTAAAATGCAATGCTGATATTTCATTTGCTAAAAAAAACAAATTTAGCGTATTTATAATTTACTCAAGAAGCGAATTATACTAAAAGTAAACATTTATTTGTTAAAAAAACATATCACTTCTGTGCTTATTCAGTATTAGGTAGTATTTTTACAAAAAAAACGATGATCAAACGATTTGGAATTCTATTACTATTATTCAAATTTACACTTCTATCATACAGTCAGGAAGAAAACTCACTTTTATGGGAGATTTCAGGTAATGGTCTATCACAGAATTCTTATGTTTTTGGTACGATGCATTTGATAAAGAAAAAAGATTTTTTCATTACAGATATTGTAAAAGAAAAGCTAAAACACAGTCAGAGTTTTATCACTGAAATAGACATGGATATACCTTTTTCAAAACAATTGGAAATAGCTAAAAGAATGTATTTGCCAGAAGGTAAAACTCTAAAAGACTATTTGAGTGAAGAAGACTTTTCTTTATTTAAAACCATAGTGATCGATTCTTTGAATTTAAAAGAGTCAAAGTTTGAAAAATACACTAAACTAAAACCGTTCTTTCTAAGCGCTTTATTAACAAAACAAACCGCCGGAAGAATAAAAGCCTACGAGAAAGAATTATATAAAATAGCTAAAAACAAAGGCATACAATCTGACGGACTTGAATCCTTTGATTTTCAGTTTTCATTAGTAGATGCAACCCCTATTGAGGAACAGGCTCGTTCATTACTAAATGAAATAAAAAACTTCAGACAATCCGAACAACTGTTGAATGAAATGGTGGAGTATTACAAACAACAGGATCTATCGAAAATCTATAGTTTAATAGTTACCGGATCCGATTCGAACAGCGAGTTCAATGAAAATTATATTTTCAACCGTAATAAAAAATGGATACCTTTGATTGAAGAAAAGATAAAATCAAAAAGTTGTTTTATTGCTGTTGGAGCTGCACATCTGCCCGGCGAAAACGGAATACTAAATTTGTTAAAAAAGCAAGGTTATACAGTCTTGCCGATCAAATAAATCTTTTGTAATGATTACAGCAATATCGCAACATAAAAAAATCAAGACAGCACGCCTTTCGATATTTTCGAATACTTTTTTAATTATTATTAAACTAGCAGCAGGTCTTATTGGTGGATCTGTAAGTATTATCTCTGAAGCCATTCATTCTTCGATGGATCTGATGGCAGCTATTATTGCATTTTTTTCTGTTAAAATATCCGGATTACCTCCCGACAAAGAACATCCATATGGGCATGGAAAATTTGAAAACGTTTCGGGAATTATTGAAGCATTGTTGATTTTTGTTGCTGCCGGATGGATAATTTACGAAGCTATTACTAAAATAATTGCTCCTAAACCTATTGATTCACTCGGTATTGGTTCGTTAGTGATGTTTGTATCTGCAACAATCAATTTTTTTATTTCACGCAGATTATATAAGGTAGCAAAACAAACAGATTCTATAGCTCTTGAAGCCGATGCACTGCATTTGAAAACTGATGTTTATACTTCGCTGGGAGTAAGCATTGGATTAGCTTTAATTTGGATTACCAATCTTACATTCCTCGACCCCATTATTGCTATTTTAGTTGCATTACTTATATTAAAAGAATCATTTGCCCTTTTGAAAAAAGCATACTCACCCCTTTTAGACACCCAACTGCCAGAAGATGAAATTGCAATAATTGAGAATACAATTCACCATCACTTATCACCCGAAATGTCATATCACATGTTGCGCACACGCAAGTCGGGACATACGCGATATGTTGATCTCCATCTTGAAGTGCCCGGTAATCTCAGTGTGATAGATTCTCATAATATTTGTGACAGTATTGAAGAAGATATAAAGAACAAACTGAACCATATAGAAGTGTATATTCATATTGAACCACTAGAACAAGGAGAAAAGATTTAAGGACAATATTTACTAACAAATGTTATAACTACTTAAAAATTTATGATTTATAAATCATAAATTTTTCCTAAATTTTTATTAAAATGATGTACATCATTTTTTTTATCTATATTTGATTCCAAATTCATAAAAAATCAATAAAAATGAAAAAACTTTTAGTTCTTATTTTTGTTTTAATCGGAGCATCGTCATATGCTCAAATTTCTTTAACATTAAGTGATATAGGCGCTCCGACCCGCACTTATAATGAACGAGTCGATACTGCAGCTGATGTTTCAATCGTACCTGGTGCTCCTGGAACCAACCTAACATGGAATTTTGCTGCTCTACATTCAACTTTGGACACAAGTTCTGTTGATTTTATCAACACTAGTTTAGCTCCGTTACATTCATTATTTCCAACATCCAACTTTGCTGCACGTTTTGATAGTGTATTAAATTATTATTACTTTAATCGTTCAGCAACAGCTCTTACAATGCAAGGTGGAGTTAGCGATTATATGAGAAGCGGCGATTCAATCAAGATCGTTCTTAGTATACCTGACACGATCGTAAAATTACCAGCTCATTATGGAGACAGTTTTACATGTTTTAGCTTTGGAGATAGCAAATCGGGATCTCATATCACACACGATACAACAATAGCAGGTTTTCCTGTGACAATTAATATTGACTCTGTAAGAGTAAAACACATGCAAATTAAAACTTCTACTATGGATGCCTGGGGAAATGTAACAACACCTACACGCACTTTTCCTGCTTTACGCCAGAAAGAAATTGCCATGTCTATCGACTCGTTATGGGGATATGCCGTTATTGCTGCATTTCCTACCTATAATGGCTGGCATTTTATATCGGTACGAAATGATACAACCGACACCTATAACTGGTGGATGAATCAATTGGGAATTACAGCCATTAAAATGACCATGGTGAAACAAACGGCAGCAATACAACGCATCGATTGGGTTTATGATGTTTATGCCGGTGTGGACGAAACGAATGTGCCAAGCATTGGTGTTTATCCCAATCCTGCTGATAATTTTATAAAGATCAGCAATACGAAACAATATAACGAAATGGTTATCTATGATGTTTTAGGCAACGAACTAAAGCGTTTGAATATTGAAAACCATAACGATGTTTCTGTTCCGGTAAGCAATTTGGCTAACGGAATGTATTTTTATAATCTGAACGGAAAAGCAGATAAAGCAAGTGGAAAATTTGTTGTGAAACATTAAACAATAATTCATTATTTAAAGAAGCCTCATTTTGACAAGAAATGAGGCTTCTTTGTTTTTATACTTTTAAGGAAGCCGACCTTAATACAAAGGAAGCCGACCTTAATACAAAGGAAGCCGACCTTATTACAAAGGAAGCCGACCTTAATACAAAGGAAGTCGACCTTAATTGAAAGGAAAAATTGCTATCAGAAAGGTATTATTAAGCAATAAAAAGCAGACTTGTAATCACTAAGAAAATAATGATTTTAACGAATTATTTTTTCTTACTCAAATTTAAGTCACGGGTAAGGCTAAATGCAAAAGAATATTTAGGTGAAAGCTGACGACCGTTGTAGTTTTTGTTTATCGGATAATCGAATAATCCGGCAATATGCCATTGATGAAATAAAGAGTAACTTATCTGCGCAGAAAGTATCATCACCTCTCCTCCGGTGTTTTCTTCATGCTCATTTTTTGTATAATCTTTAAACCGAAATTCGTTTCGAACCTGCAAAACTGCAAAAAGGTTCTTCACTACTTTCTTACTAACAAAAATAGAATTAGTGATGTTGCTGCCATATTGATAATTGTCGGCATTGGCAAAATTATAATCGTATTTATTGACCGACATCAACCGCAATGTTATCTTCGGAAAATCTTTACTGAAGATAAGTTGCCCTGTTAAACCAAAAGCATTTGATGAAGGTTGCAAGTCGATAGCCAAACGGGTACCATCAATATATAGTGGCTTGACTGAAAATGGAAACTTGACTCCTAAACCTACCGTGAGTTCCATTTGTTTTTGAGGTTTGATGTAGGCTCCGTATTTGCAGGTTAAACTTCCATTGGATAAACCGAACCCGCGAATGCGATAATCTTCGCCCGAAATATTGTAAACCTGAGTTTTGTTGATAAAATATCCAATATCAGCGTCCAATGTCAGACGTTTAGTTATTCCATAAGAAACAGTAATGCCTGCAAAATTATAGAATGATCTTTTAAGTGCAGTAGGAACTCCACTCACTTTGTTGCCCTCGAAATAAGTATCCAAATAATTATAACGATAGAAGGCGATAAAACGTAAATGATTTTTTGCCAGAACTCCAACATAGGTAGAGGCCCCAGCTGGACTCCCCATGGAACAACATTGTGAATAAGCCTGATTTGTAATAAAAAATAAAAATAGTAAAACAGTAATTAAAGTTTTTTTGAAATACATAGTTAAATTGTAGAGTGTATGTAGACAGATTTCGTTCCTGAGTTATTATATTTATCGGCCACTGTGCAGTTTACTTTGAAATGCGAGCTATGGCATATACTCCATTGCACATCGCTACCACTTCCAATAATGGTTCCATAATTATTCCCATCCATATCGGCAGATGTCCAGGAATAAGTCAGGTCATCGCCACTCGCGACAGCCACTATATGCAATGAAGCATTAACTACCACTATTGTATCTGAAGCAGTTAAACTTGAAAAAACAAATGGAGTCGTTTGGGTATTGGTATCTTTCTTTTTGCAAGAATAACACAAAATAAAAGTGGATGCAACTAGAAGTAAAAGGAGTTTTTTCATAAAGAATAATTTAGGTATTGCGGTATAAAATTAAGCAAAGTTTGATTAATCTTTTAAAAATAAGACAAGTTCTTTAACTGATATTAATCAATTCCTAAAAAAAACTGCATCAGTAATGGAAATACGAATTAAGATCCAGACATTTATCACAAATTGCGAATAGTCCGAATTTGATTAATTGAAATAAATTATATTTTCAAAGCTTGATTAGCATAAAATATTAGCCGTAATAAATGCTTAAACACAGATATAAATGGGCGCGCAGACCATTGACGGTGACGCGAAGACCATTGACAGTAACGCGAAGATGTTTGCGACTGACGCTTTGTCAGGTGCGTCTGCCACTATGTCAGGTGAGAGTGGCGTATAGTCATATTTCAAGTGACGCTTTTATGAGTGAGGGTGACGCGAAGACCATTGACGGTGACGCGAAGATGTTTGCGACTGACGCTTTGTCAGGTGAGACTGACACAATGTCAGTTGAGAGTGACGCTTTGATGTGTGAGAGTGACGCTTTTTTTTTTGCAAGTGAATTGCGAAAAAAATTGACAAGAGAATTAATGTTTTTGTATGTCGTTTAATTATCTGATGCTTGATCTATAAATGCAGTTGTTTGAATTTGCAGGGTGGTGCCTACGAAAATTGATTGGTTTCGTTAATTTTTTCTATTATAATTTAACTCCCACGGTGTTTTTCTCAGGCTTGTTAATAACTACATCAGATAGTTAATGCCCTACGGGCAAACCGTAATTCTAGGCATATTATTCTATTGGTATTTAAGCCCTACGGGCTATTTGCCAAAACACTAATAGTAAAAACATCATGAGATTAGATTATTGATTTATAAGTCCTTCGGGCTATCAAAATAATCGTTCAAATGGCGTATTATTGGTTTTGGTATTTCTTTCTACCATAATTTCACTCCCACGGTGTTTTTATCAGGATTGTTAAATGACCAAATTATGATAGTTAATGCCCTACGGGCAAACCATAATTTGGGGTATATTATTATATTGACATTAAAGACCTTCGGGCTATAAGAGATTGTTAATGCCCTACGGGCAAAGCATAATTCGGGCATATTATTCTATTATTATTTAAGCCCTACGGGCTATTAGCTAAAACCCTGATAGTAAAAACATCATTAGATTAGATTAGATTATTATATTGATTTATAAGCGATGCGGACTATTAATGCTATTTTTTATGCGCATGATCCGATAAAATTATTCTCAAATATATTCTGTATCCGCTTAAATTGATTTATTTTTGAGTTCAATTACTTTTTAAATTATGCTTTGGCATGAATAGGTTTATTGTTACTCTTCTATTTTTTATTAGTTCGGTGATTGTTGAAGCACAAACGGCCGACATACCATATTTAACAGCCGATCGTCCGGGTATGGCAACAACAGCCGATATTGTTCTTCCTTTAAAATTTCAGATCGAGACAGGATGCTCTTTTGAAAAGATGAGCAGCGGTAATACCTATCAGGAGAATATTCTTTACAATACCTCCTTGTTACGGTTCGGAATAAATGAGAATGCCGAAATCAGATTACAGACCGATTTTGCGCAGGTAAAAACGGAAAGTTCAAGCCTCATTGGATTTAATCCGCTGACAATAGGAACAAAATTAAAATTAACGGAAGGAAACAGCTGGTTGCCCAAAACATCTTTATTGCTTAATCTTACTTTGCCATGGGTTGGCAAAAAGGATTTCAGACCGGATAAACTTTCGCCCTCGTTTTACCTGCTGATGCAAAATAATATTACCGACAAACTGAATATTTGCTATAATGTGGGAGTGCAAGATGATGCCGAAAATTCTACTCCGCAGGAATTTGTTGCACTGTGTTTCGGATATAGTTTTACTGACAGGTTGAGTGCATTTATTGAAAGCTATAATTGGTTTGAAGCCAACACTCCTCCTGCCAACTCTTTCGACCTGGGATGTGCTTGTCTTATAGGGAAAAACATCCAAATTGATGTGTCGGGAAATATGAATGTACAGGGTTTTAGAAATTACTTTATGGTTAATTGCGGCCTTGCCTGGAGAATTATGAAAAGAACCCGAAACATAAATCTTAAATAATACCAAAAGAAATTCAAAAAGGCAATTAATAAAAAGAGAGAACCTATAACAGGTCTTTTAAGGAAGTGTTTTTAAGAACATTTCTGTTATGTTCCCTAAGTTCGCTGTATACTTTACGCACTTTACACAAATCTTCGTCTTTGCAAAATTCGCAGGATTGATATGATTTTTCGGATACACACGGAACCCATGATAATGTTCCTTCCGAAAAATCAATAATATCGAAAAGAGATATCTGAGAGGGTTCTTTAATAAGAAAATATCCTCCGCCTTTTCCCGGTTTGCTTCCTAAAAAACCAATGCCTTTCATATCAGCGAGCAATACCTCAAGAAAACGTTGCGGAATTTTTTCGTTTGCAGCAATAACTGAAGATTGTATGGGTCCTTTACCGTATTCACCGGCTAGATATATCAGAGCAAGAACTGCGTATCGGGTTTTATTGGCAAGCATAATTTCTATTTTGGCAAAATTACCTGATTTTTTTCGGAAAACTAGCATAAAGCATAGAAAAACTACCGGCAATTCAGTTAACGAAGAAAACTATTCTTTTAAAAAAGTCTTATTGTCATTATTTTTGAAATAAACATTAAAAAATTTCTTAATGCTTTATAAAAAACTTTATATTTGTTCATCTAATTGATGAGTTTTATGAGTTATTAATAATGATATTTATAATTTAAACCAATGGAGGTAATTATGGCAAAAAAAAGTTTTAACACTAAAGCAATTCATGATGGAAAACTCAATTGTAATCAGGAATCAATGTCAGTTCCAATCTTTCAAACGGTAGCCTATAAATATTCTGATGCAAAGGAAGCAGCAGAAATATTTGCTGCTAAAAAACAAGGTTATACCTACGGTCGTTGGGATAATCCAACTGTAAATGTATTTGAACAACGTATGGCCTCACTGGAAAATACAGAAGCAGCAGTTGCAACTTCATCGGGAATGTCGGCTATTTTTCTTTTATGTCATCAAATGCTAACACATGGTGATGAAATAGTTTCTTCGAACCGGGTTTATGGTGGCACCTTTTCATTATTTGAAGTAGGTTTAAAAAAAATGGGGATAAAAGTCAACTGGATCACTTCACCAGAAAAAATAAAGACATGGGAAGCTGCAATAACTAAAAAAACTAAATTCTTGTTTGTAGAAAGCCCATCAAATCCTTCATTATTTATTGCCGATATACCTGCACTCGCCGAACTTGCCAAAGCTTATAAAATTCCATTAGTTGTTGATAACACCATAGCTACACCAGCATTGCAACAACCCACAGAACTTGGTGCAGACATAGTGGTTCACTCTACAACAAAATACATTTGCGGAAATGCTTCAAGCCTTGGTGGTATAATATGCGGGTCAAATTCTGTTATTGAAGAAGGTATCCGAATGGGCCCGTTACGTTATCTCGGCCCTTCTATGGCTCCTTTTAATGCATGGTTAAACCTAAACGGACTGGAAACACTTGCTATACGCATGGAACGACATTGCAGTAATGCACTTGCTGTGGCACAGTATCTGGAAAAACATCCAAAAGTACTATCTGTGAACTATCCCGGGCTCAGTACGAATCCTTACCATAAAATGTTGAAAGTAAACAAAATTAAAGGCGCCAGCTCATTAATGTCGTTTGTGATAAAAGGAAGTTACGACGATGCCGTTAATTTTATCGATTCGCTTGAAACAATTATTCACGCAACGCATTTAGGGACCTGCAAGACCATTGTTACTCATCCTGCTTCCACTACCCATTCGTCGCTGGGTGAAAAAGAATTATTAAAAGCAGGTATTCCTCCATCTCTTGTACGGTTTTCAATCGGGTTGGAAGATGAAAAAGATATTATTGCTGATATTGAAAATGCTCTTTCGAAATCGGGAAAAAACAATAAATCGAAAAAAACAGACAACTATTTTCCTTCAGCTATTTGACATTTCTGACCCGTTTCTTTTTTTCTGACTGATTCGTTCAATAAAGTTCATAAAGAATATTTTTAAAAAAAAACTTTATTATTCACTACTATGTTATAATCTTGCTTTAGAGTATCTTCTACATTAAACATCCTGATTTTCTATTATTTTTCAGACCAAATAATTTTAATACAAAATAATTCTTGCATTATTAATCTGTAGCAATTATATTTGTCGTTCGATAAATAATCTAAGCAATTATTTTCATAAAAAATAAGGCGTGAGCGATACTAAAAATAAAAGAGGAAATAAATCAGCAATTCTTCATCAAAAGATAAATGACTTGCTGAAAAAGCGTTCAACAAAAAAGGACACCCAAAAGCCTGATCCGGAGGCTATACAACTTATCCGCGAATTGGAAACACATCTGCAAGAGCTGGAAATGCAGAATGATAGGCTGGTTAAAGATATGGTTGAGCGCAAGCAAATCGGAAAAAAAGTACATCTTGACGATACTCATATTCAACGTTATTTGAATTCGGATATTATCGGTGTTTTTATTGCAATACCTGAAGGTAAGATCATTGAAGCAAATGATTACTATCTGGATATTATTGGCTACACACGTGCGGAATTTCTAACTCAAAAAGTTGACTGGCGTTCCTTCACTCCTCCCGAATGGTTGCCGGCCGATGAAAATGCTTTGCGTGAATTGAGCGAAACAGGTACTTGTAAACCATACGAAAAAGAATATATAAAAAGAGACGGAAACAGGGTTTCGGTATTGCTTAACGATGTTATGCTTCCCGGGCCTGAAGAACATATTGTTGGGTTTGCAATTGATATTACACGACGCAAGCAAACTGAAAAGGCATTGCAGGAAAGCAATGAACGCTATCGGAATTTAATTGAATTGGCTGTAGACGGTGTGTTACTTGGAACTAATGAAGGTTTTATTATTGATGCAAATTCATGTATTTGCAAAATGCTTGGAAAAAACCGAAAGGAACTCATTGGTAAGCATATCAGCGATTCGATTTTTGCTTCCGAAAGTTTGAAAAAGACTCCTCTTGATTTCGAACAGTTGAGGAAAGGTGAAACAGTGGTAAATGAACGATTTATCAGGCATAAGGATGGTTCGGAAATTACGGTCGAAATGCGAACCAAGATGATGCCCGACGGCACCTACCAATCTATTTACCGCGACATAACCAAACGTAAGCACCAGGAAGAAGAATTAAAACAACTCAATGAAGCACTGGAAGAACGAGTTCGACAACGTACGGCAGAATTAATAAAATCGAATGAAACCATTACGCAGATAAGCCAAAATTATGAAACGTTTTTTAACACGATCGATGATTTTCTTTTTGTGCTTGACGAACAGGGGAAAATTATTCACACAAATACAACGGTTAATAATCGTTTAGGTTATTCAAGTGAAGAACTATCCGGGAATTCTGTTCTTATGGTTCACCCCTTCGACCGCCAAGATGAAGTAAATAAGATCGTTGGTGAGATGCTGAAGGGAGAGATTGACTATTGCCCGATCCCGTTAATTACGAAATCAGGTGTACAAATCCCGGTCGAAACCAGAGTTTCGTATGGGTTTTGGAATGATAAACCTGTGATATTTGGAGTCAGTAAGGATATTTCAAAGCTTCAATTATCGGAAGAAAAGTTCAAGAAAGTATTTTATCTCAATCCTTCTGCATGTAGTTTAACAGACCTGATCACTAAAGAATATATTGAAATTAACGAAGCCTTTAATAATCTGCTTGGATTTAATAAAAATGAGGTTATTGGAAAAACATCCAGAGAACTTGGAATATTATCACCTAAAAAAATAAAAGAGATCAAGAGTACTGAAGATAAGAATGGAAGTGTTAAGAATATTGAAACTGAATTAATAACTAAGAATGGAGATATCAGGCATGTACTGATGTCGTGCGAAAATATTTATTTGCAAGATAGAAAATACCGCTTTACAGTTGTTCACGATACTACTGAACGAAAAAGATCTGAAAAAGAATTGAAAGAAAGTGAACTCCGTTATCGAACACTTTTTAAAACCTCTCCTATTGGAATCATAGTTTCGGACGAAAACGGGACTATTTTGGATGCTAATGAAGAAATTGAAAAAACTACGAAATTTTCTGTTGATGAACTGATAGGAAGTAATGTTCAGAAATTAAGCCCACCTAGTGATGTTGATACAGCTAAAAATAATATTCAACGGATACTTGCCGGGGAAATATTGGAACAGGAAGTCGTAAATGTAAGAAAAGATGGAGAGCATCGTATAATTCAATTACGCGAAACTGCTATCACTTTACCAAGCGGAAAAAAAGGTATACTTTCTATTTCTAAAGATATTACAGAACATAAGAATACAGAAAAGATGATGATGGATATTATTGAGAAAAATCCAATGTCGATTCAAATTCTCGATACAGAAGGATTTACGCTTATGTTAAACCCTGCACATACCAAACTTTTCGGCTCGGTTCCACCCTCAACCTACTCGGTTTTCAAGGATCCATTGTTGATCAAGCAAGGACTAAGAAGTTATTTGGAACGTGTTAAAAAAGGTGAAGTAGTTCATTTACCGGATACTTTTTATAATGCCCATGATCTTTATCCTGATTATCCAGATATGGTTGTTTGGCTAAAATCAATAATATTCCCCTTACTGAATAATGAGGGCAAGCCTGAACGTTTTGTAGTTATGCACGAAGATATCACCGAGCAAAAGATAACCCAAGACGCATTAAAAGAAAGTGAAGAAAAATACCGATTACTTTTTGATAATGCTTCGCAATGCATATTAGTAGCACAGGACGATTATTTTCAAATTGCGAATCCAAAAGCAAGTGAGTTGTTGGGATTTACGAATGAAGAACTACTTTCCAAACCTTATTTGGAGTTTATCTATCCCGACGACAGAGACATGGTTAGTTTAAATTACCGAAACCGATTAAAGGGGAACTATGTTCATCAAAGTTATCATTTCAGGGTCCTGCGAAAAGATAAAACCATCCGTTGGGTTGAAATTAGTGCGGTTTTGTTTAAATGGAAAGAAAAAAATGCCACACTTAACTTTTTATCCGATATTACACAACGTAAGCATGCTCAGGAAGCATTATTAGAAAGTGAAATGAAATATCGTACCATCTTCGAAAATGTTCAAGATATTTTTTATAAGATCGATATTAATGGTAAGGTATTAGAAATAAGTCCATCCATTAAAAACTATTCAGGATTTAATGACAAAAATATCATAGGCACATCCGTTTTCGACCTTTATAATAACCCAAAAGACAGAATCACATTTCTGAGTAAATTAAAGAAGAAAAAAGAACTCCGGGATTTTGAGTTAAAATTGAAAAACAAAACAGGTGAACTAAAATATGTATCTGTTAATGCTCGTTTAGTTTTTGATAAAAACGGAAAACCTACTCATATTGACGGTGCAATTAGGGATATTAATGAGCGTCGACTGGTAGAAGAAGCGCTGAAAGAAAGTCAGGCAAAATATCAGTTCATTGTTGAAAACAGCGACGACCTGCTCTGGACCATGAACGGCGATCTAACGTTCGACTATGTATCACCTTCCGTATTCAAGTTTTTAGGTTATACTCAGGAAGAACACAGAAAACAAACGGTTTACGATTATCTCACACCCGAATCGGCCAAAATGGTGATCCATGAATTCACCATCGGTATGATGCATCAGCAACGAAAAGAATTTGATCAGATACGAAACCGGGCAGACCTTGATCTGGAGTTTATCCGCAAAGATAAAACACGTGGATATGCACGAACCACCATGATCATGGTACGCGATGAGAATCACCAGTTGGTGAAGATCCGAGGTTTTACAACTGATACCACCATTCAAAAAAAAGCAGAAACAGATCTGAAAAACTCACTCGAACAACTGCATTTGTTGTCTGAACATGTTGAAAAAGTGAGAGAAGAAGAACGAATTGCCATTTCGCGTGAACTGCACGACGAACTGGGTCAGGCACTAACAGCCATTAAGATCGATCTGGGACTGATAAAACAAAAAACATCCGACAAAGAAGTAGTTGACAGACTCAGTAAAGTTTCTGTTATGTTGAGTGATACCATAAAAAATGTACAGAAACTCACATCTCAGCTTCGTCCGCTAATGATAACAGATCTGGGACTGGAAGCTACCACTGAATGGTATGCTGACGAATTTGAACGCCGAAACAACATTCCGGTATATCTGGATCTAAAAATTAATAAATCCTTACCTGATGATGTTTCTTTATCGATTTTCCGTATCATACAGGAATCTCTAACGAATGTTTCAAGGCATTCTAACGCAACACAGATAGGCATTCAGCTAAAACAAAATAAAGAAGCTATAAGCCTAAAGATCACAGATAACGGAATCGGAATAAGCGAAAAAGCCTTAACTTCAAATAAATCTTTTGGAATAATAGGCATGAAAGAACGGGCAAACTCAATGGGCGGAACTTTAGATGTGTATTGTGAAAATAAAAAGGGAACAGTTGTTAAGCTTGTTGTACCGAATCGGAAATAGGTGTTAGGTGTTAGGTGTTAGGGATTTGTGTGTTTGTAAAGTATGAAGCCGGAAGTTATGGCAAATGGCTTTTCAAATCGCTAAAAAATGACAATAAAAGAATGTCCATAAATAATTACTAATGCAAGTTAAATTTAAAGCCCATGAAAATTCTTATTTGCGATGATCATAAAATTGTACGCGACGGTTTGCGTCAGATATTAAGTCAGCTCGACGATGTAGAATTGATCGGCGAGGCAGCCAGTGGTTCGGAAGCGCTGGAAATTTTAAAGGAAGTTTTTTTCAACATTCTTTTGCTCGATATTACAATGCCCGGTATTAGCGGCCTGGAAGTACTTGAGATTGTTAGAGAAAGACATCCGCTATTGCACGTATTAATGCTTAGTATGCACACTCAGGAACAATATGCCCTGCGGGCACTCAAATTAGGGGCTTCAGGATATTTAACAAAAGATACAGCCTCGGAGGAACTTTTGCTCGCGGTGAGGAAAGTGATGAAGGATGGAAAGTATATTTCCGAAGCACTTGCCGACAGTATCGCGCAAAAATTTGATAACGATAATAAAAAACAAAAGCATGAACTACTTTCCGATCGTGAATTTAACGTTATGATCAAACTTGCCGAAGGACGATCACTTCAGGAAATAAGTTCGGAGTACTTTGTTTCAAAAAATGCTATCAGCACCTACAGAGCCAGAATTCTGAAAAAAATGAATCTGACCACTAATAATGAACTCACGAAATATTGCTTTGAAAACAAACTGATTTTATAGGCTAAAATTATTTGATTTTCGACTTTTAAAATCTTTCGGTGATAAAACCTTCTGTTTTTTTTTCAACAATTCGGATACTTTATTCCAGGGTAATTTAAAACTATTACCCTACCATCCCAATTTATATATCTAATTCGTATATTATTAAAAACCATTAAAGCCTCTTCATTAGGCAAACACATGAGTTTTTTAGTATAAATTCTAGAAGCTTGTAGTATTTATACTACAAAACTTTCGTGTTTATACTACAAAACTTTCGTGTTTATACTACAAACTATTTTTTAATTGTATATTATTTTTGCTTTTCAAAAAATCAAATTATTTAAGAATGCCTGCATTAATATTTTTTTCAGAATCAATTTAGGCAAATAGTAATGGATATTAAAAATTTTGTATTATGAAAATACTAATATGCGAAACCATCGGAGTGTATCGCGAAAGTTTGAAGAAATCGGCACAACAAATAAATAATATTACTTTTTTCGCTGAAGCAGCAGACGGAAACTTCGCCACCATGCTGGTAAATCAGATCAGTTTTGATTTGGTGTTGCTCGATTTCTCGATACCGGGTGTGAACAGTATCAAACTATTGAAATTCATCCAAAAAAACAGTCCTTCCACCAAGGTAATAATGATGAGCCTTTGTGCTCAAAAACAATTAGCATTAAGAGCCTTGCTTAACGGGGCTTCGGGCTATATTACCAAAGAAATAGATGCCGATGACCTAAAGATTGCCGTAAATTCAGTTATGGAAGGCCGGAAATATATATCAAAACTTGTGGCCGATAGTTTTGCGCAGCAATTTAACACCAATTATGATTGGCTTCAAAGCAATAATTTGTTGCCAAACGAATTTGAAGTATTGATACGCCTCGCAAACGGCAACACGGTGCAGGCCATTGCCAGGGAACTTTTGCTTACGGTAGACAATATTAATAATATCAGGCACATGATAGAAAGCAAAATTGCTAATAACAGGAAAAGCATACTGTTAAATGATGTTGCGAATATTGCGTGATATAAAAAAGGCGAAAGGTGATAAAATATAATAAAGTAAGAATGAATTATGCAAATACATATTTGAAATGCAACATTGCAGACTTGAGTTGTGACATTGCAGAATTGAATTGTGATATTGCAGACTTGAGTTGTGACATTGCAGACTTGAATTGTGACATTGCAGACTTGAGTTGCAACATTGCAGACTTGAGTTGTGACATTGCAGACTTGAGTTGCAACATTGCAGACTTGAGTTGCAACATTGCAGACTTGAGTTGTGATATTGCAGACTTGAGTTGCAACATTGCAGACTTGAGTTGTAACATTGCAGACTTGAGTTGTAACATTGCAGACTTGAGTTGCAACATTGCAGACTTGTATTGGAGACTATAAAGTAGATTGTGTAAACAGGATTTTTATAATTTGCATCGTTGTTCAAAGATAATTAGAATTTGGTTAAGGATTATGGGCCAATTGTAAATTGGCTTACTCCAAGCCATTTCTATATTTTTTATTGCTAAA
>CAIWKO010000028.1 GCA_903913285.1 uncultured Bacteroidales bacterium
ACCATCCCACCCCATGGTGTAATCTCTTTATTGGTAAAGGATATATCAAATTCCATAACTCATTTTTTTCTAATGCTACGCATTAGGATTTTGAAGCAAAAATAATCATTTATTTTCTATTGCGGAATTTGGGATAAAACGGAACCTACTTCTCATCTAACGGAACCTATCTGACATAAAACGGACCCTACATTGCATTTAATGGAATCTACTTCTCATTTGATGAAGCCTACATGTCATAAAATGGAGTCTAGTTTGAGTAATCGGGGCAAGACTAAGTGTAGTGAAGAAGAGACATAGAAAGTTTCCGATTTTCCGTTGATTGTAAACTTCGAATAATTTAATCGAGAGGATGGCTGGGCATCGTATATTTTTTGAAAGAAAGGCTGTTAGCCCCCGCGCCAGGGATTATAGTGGATAGCCCACAGCGCCGCTTCTTCGCGGCGCGAGGACTAGGAACGGAAAGCCCGACCCCCGTTATTCAGGGGGTGGCGCCCAAAAGGAAAGAACCAAATTCCAAGGTCCAAATTCCAAATTCCAAGGAGGTTGTCGGTTTCGAGTTCGGTTCGGTTGGTGTTATACTTTCCTCGGAGCCAAAAACTTATTGAACAACAACAATCCAATGATGGTGGCAACGCCAATCAAACTAAAGATAAACCACAGCGCGGCAGGATTTTTGAGTGTATCCACAAAATAAACATAGAGATGCGCCCCTAAGATGCCACCGATGCCGCTGCCAATCACGCCATAGAGGAAAGAATAGCCCAGATAGAGCGCTTTTTTGTCCTCGGGCGCAATAAGTCCGACGTAGGAGATGAATTTAGGATGCGCCGTCATCTCGCCCACCGAGAAAATAATCATCCCCGCGATAAAAACCCATGCATTGGGCGACAATGCTAAGATTCCCATGCCGATGGTGCCCATGGTGATGCCCACTATCATGGTGGGGAGGGCTTTACTGTGTTTCACAATGCTCGAAACCAGTATTTGCAACAATATGATGGTGCCAGCATTGATGACGGTTACGTGTTCCGCTTCAAATTTCCACTGAGGATTGTCCATAAAGAGTCGGAGAAACCCATTCACGAAGTTGTTCACGGGTGTCATGTCCATATATTCACTCAAATACCACAACACGGTGTCGAACATTTGGAAATATAAAATCCAAAAGCCCGAATAGATGACAATCATGAGGATAAAACGATAATCTTTGAGCACCATAACGGCTTCTTTGAGTATGGTAGCCAAGCTTTTGGTGTTGGCGGGCTTGGCGGGTTCTTTATAAACGAAGATATTGAGCAGCAGCATGGAGCCTGTGCCGATGGCAGCCATCAAAAAGATGTAGGACCAGTTGATTTCTTTGAGATAAGGGATAAGAAATAAGGGAAAGATGAAAGCGCCGAGGTTGATAGACCAATAGTAGATGCCAAAACCGAGGGAGGAGTTGCCTTGGTCGGTGCTTCGGGCAATGGTTCCGGAGATGATGGGCTTGAAAAAGCCTGCTCCGGTCACCATCAGCAATAAACTCATGAAAACCAAAGCATAATCGGTGCACAAACTGGTGAGGAAGTAGCCAGCACTCATGACGATGAAGGCAAAGGTGAGGGTTTTTTTGTATCCATAGCGGTCAGCCACTGCGCCCGAGATGATGGGCAGCAAATAAAGCAAGGGCGTGATGGTGGATTTGATGACACCGACGCTTTCTTTAGAGAAACCAAGCCCGCCATGTTTGGTGCTGAGCACTAAATAAACCGATAGTACCGACATGACGCCATAGTAGGAGCCGCGCTCGAAGAATTCCATGGTGATGACGGTCCAGAAGTTGCGTGGAAAACTGCGGAAGCCTGATTTTTGAGTGGTTGGTGTATGCATGATCTCGTCTAGGTTTTAAAGTAATACTATGGAATAAATGGTTTATTTAGAAGTTTAATCGCCATCGGCAACATACTATGCTTATGAGAGCCACGTGGGAAAACTTGGTGCAAAAGTACGAAAAATTGGCAAATCGGAGCGGGGTGAATATAGTTAATGAGCGTTAATATTTCTTAAAGTGTTGCTATGATAGTAAAAATACGTAATTTTGTCGAGGAATTCAAATCAATTAAAAACGATAAATATTAATAATTAAAATTAGACTATGAAAAGATTATTCATTGCATTAGCATTGACATGTATGATTACATTGGGGCTGCAAACGAACAGCCGAGCGTGTACAAATTTTATCATCACTAAAGGGGCTTCGGCAGATGGTTCGGTGATGATTACTTATGTTGCAGACTCTCATCAGCTTTATGGGGAATTGTATTACAGACCTGCAAAAGATTATCCTCAAGGAGCTATGATGGATATTTATGAATGGGACACGGGGAAGTATTTAGGCAAGATTAAACAAGCTTTGCACACCTATTCGGTGGTTGGCAACATGAACGAATATCAGGTGGCGCTTGGGGAAACCACCTATGGCGGTAGAGAAGAGCTGCTGGACACCACCGCCAAGGTGGATTATGGCAGTTTGATGTATTTGGCGCTGCAACGTGCCAAAACTGCCCGCGAAGCCATCAAAGTGATGGGCGATTTGGTGGCTGAATATGGCTATGCCAGCGAAGGCGAATCCTTTTCTGTCAGCGATGCCAACGAAGCATGGATATTGGAGATGATAGGCAAAGGACCCGGAAGCCATGGTGCTGTTTGGGTGGCTCGTCGTATCCCTGATGGGTATATTTCAGGTCATGCGAATCAAGCACGTATCACCACTTTCCCTTTGAACGACCCAGAAAATTGTATGTATGCCAAGGATGTGATTTCTTTTGCCCGCGAAAAAGGATATTTTAAAGGAGAAGATAAAGATTTTAGCTTTTCGGATACGTATAATCCATTGAACTTTGAAGGTGCCCGCTTTTGCGAAGCACGGGTGTGGTCTGCTTTCAATCGGGTGAATAAAGATATGGGGAAATATGTGGATTATGCCATGGGCGAAAACCTTAAAAACAGGATGCCATTATGGATAAAACCAGATAATAAATTAACGGTACATGATGTGATGGAACTGATGCGCGATCATTATGAAGGAACGCCTATGGATATGACGAAAGACTTTGGTGCCGGAGCTTACGCTTGTCCCTATCGTTGGAGACCATTGACCTGGAAGGTTGATGGCGTTCAATATTTCAATGAAAGAGCCACTTCTACACAACAGACAGGATTTTCGTTTGTTGCTCAGAGTCGTGCGTGGTTGCCTTCACCCATTGGAGGCATATTCTGGTTTGGTGTTGACGATACCTACAGCACGGTGTATGCACCGATGTATTGCGGTATCACAGCGGTTCCTGAACCTTACAAAGAAGGCAATGGCGATATGATGACGTTTAATAATAGCAGTGCTTTTTGGGCGTTCAATCAGGTGTCGAACTTTGCTTATACGCGCTATAAAGAAATGATACCGGAGATACGCGCCGTTCAGAAAGAATTGGAAACGAAATTCATTCAGGAACAAGTGCCTACTATTGATAAGAAAGCGGAAGAACTCTATAAAAAATCACCAAAGAAAGCTGTTGAAATGTTGACATCCTATTCTACCAACACAGGTCAGGATGTTGTGAAACGTTGGAAGGAGCTTTATGGTTATCTCTTCACAAAATATATGGATGGCAACATCAAAACCAAAGGAAAAACCAAAGAAACCTCGAAGGTGAAACAACCTGGTTATGGGGATGATTGGTATTGGAACTTGGTGAAGGAAACTCGTAACAAATTCAAAGTTATCGAGGAGCCAAAGGAAAAATAAATAATCCAATCATAAGCAGCCGCACCATCAGCGGCTGTTTTTTAATACAAACAGATGTCTCTACTTTCTTTACAAAACCTCAGTGTAGATTTTACTACTGAAAACGGCACAATTCATGCCGTCAAAGGTATTTCCTTTTCTTTGGAAGCAGGAAAGACCATCGGCATTGTTGGAGAGTCGGGTTCGGGGAAGTCGGTGACGTCTTTGGCTTTGATGGGTTTGTTGCCCGCAGGCATATCGAAGATAGTGGCAGGAAGTGCTCTATTTACTCATAAAGACGGACATCAAGCCGACTTGTTTTCTTTGTCGGAGAAGCATCTGCAACAGATACGTGGCAACGAAATCGCCATGATATTTCAAGAGCCGATGACGTCCTTGAATCCTGTGTATAAATGTGGTCGTCAGGTGGCAGAAGCCATCAAACTGCATCAACATCTCAACAAAACAGCCTTGAAAGAACAGGTATTGCATTGGTTTCGGGAGGTGATGCTGCCCGACCCAGAGAAAGCTTATCAATCCTATCCTCACGAACTGTCGGGAGGGCAACGGCAGCGCGTGATGATTGCCATGGCGATGTCGTGCACGCCATCTTTGCTCATAGCCGACGAACCTACAACAGCTTTGGACGTTACGGTACAGAAAAACATATTGGAGTTGATGAAGCGTTTGCAAGAAAAGTATGCGATGTCTATCATTTTCATTTCACACGATTTGGGCGTGATAGCCGAAATTGCCGACGAGGTGTTGGTGGTCTATAAAGGCAATGTGGTGGAACAAGGCGCGGTGGGCAATCTGTTCAAGAATCCGCAACATCCCTACACCCAAGGGCTTTTGGCATGTCGTCCGAAGTTGGATGTGCGCTACACGAGTTTGCCCACGGTGGATAGTTTCATGAACGAAGGCGCGAAACATAGCCCTCATATCATCACGAAGGAGGAGCGCCAAAAAGATTTGGAACGCATCTTCAAGTTTGCGCCGATGTTGGAAGTAATGCATCTGAAGACCTATTTCAAACTCCATAGCGGCATGTTCTCTCGTGCTCAAAAGGAGTTTAAGGCGGTGGATGATGTCAGTTTCACGGTGCACCCGGGCGAGACCTTGGGCTTGGTTGGAGAATCGGGTTGCGGCAAAACGAGTTTGGGGCGCACGGTGCTACGATTGATTGAACCTACGGAAGGTAAAATAGTGTTTTTCGGCAAGGAAATATCCGCTTATTCGCGCGAGAAACTGCGCAAGACGCGCAAAGATATTCAAATCATATTTCAAGACCCGTATTCGTCGCTCAATCCGCGCTTAACCGTAGGAGCAGCTATCACCGAAGCCATGCGCATACATCGCATCGGCAACTACACCACAGAACGCAAACAATTGTGTTGCGATTTGCTGGCAGAGGTGAATCTGGATGCAGGTTTCTTTCATCGTTATCCTCACGAACTGTCGGGCGGGCAGCGGCAACGGATTTGCATCGCACGGGCATTGGCTTTGAAACCCAAGTTTATTATCTGCGACGAATCGGTGTCGGCTTTGGATGTGTCGGTGCAGGCGCAGGTGTTGAATTTGCTGAATAAGCTGAAGGCAGAATATGGTTTTTCGGTGATATTTATTTCCCACGATATGTCGGTGGTGAAATATATGTCGGATAGGATGATGGTGATGAAAAACGGCAAGATAGTGGAATATGGCGACCCCGACGACATCTGCAACGCACCGCAAACGGCTTATACAAAGCAGTTGATAGATTCGATTCCGAAGGGGTTGTAGGAGTACTTAAAGTATTTAAAATACTTGGAGTATTTAAAGTACTTTAGGAACAAAATAAGATTTTTATTTATTTTCTCGTTTTTCAATTAATGAAAAAACACGGGGAATACAATTCTACGCGAGGGGAGCGGATAACGTGAAGAAAATTGCAGCAGTTTTTTCAATTGCTGCAATTTTTGCGTTATCGCCTGTGCCATTTTTTTCTGTAATTATTCGATGTCTAAATAAATTTCCAAATGTCTTCAATTAGCAAATTGTCAAAGGTCTTGATGTGGTCTTTGAGAATTGATTCAGTTCTCATATTTGGTCTGATGTCGCAATAATAAACTCCGTCAAGCGGATTTAGTTTTACTGTGTAACCCTTGAAGTGTCCTGGAAGAAAAGTTGAATTGATACCATATTCATTTTCTCGTTTGGAATTTTTTCTTTGAACATCATTCAAAAAAATGGCAATGTGTGGAGTTGCTTTTTCAGTTAGCTTATTATAAAGAAATTTGTCAATGAAAATTTTATCAATGCGGTCTTTGCTTGATGTTTTAATAGAGCCAATAACTTTCACGTCATAGTTTTTCTCAATAATCAAATCATGCTGATAACTCATATTGAATTGTGGTTCTCCTTCAATAATTACCGGAACTTGAATTACTCCAGCGCTGCAAGGAATTCCTATTTCACGAATGATTAAACGAATAAAGTGTTCAAATAAATCACCATTTAGTTTCCTTGCAGTGTTTGATTGTCCTGCCGGCAATCCGTCTAATGCAGAGCCAACAGATTGTTGTATAGTGTATGTTGAATTGTTGAGAACTTGTCTTATCGCGTCATCATTTTTATTGATGGTCTTTATACTTTTCAAAACTCTTAAAAACTCTTTTGATGTCTTAGCAAATGTTTTTGCATCATACATCAAGTTTGAATTGATTGGTCTTGTAATTTGAAAATTACCTTCTTTTTTGTATTGGTAAAAGCGATAATGATTCTCATTTTGAGAAATTATTGTTGCCTGAAGATTGTCAGATATGAAATTCAAGTATTCATCACAGAAGGCTATGAATGCTTTCAAGTCAACAAAATTTCTTTTGTCTTTAGCTTTGTTTACGAGTTGTGTTAGTTTCATCTTATTGAGTTGCGTCGTTTTTGGTTTTCAAAATCATATTTATTCCACTTTTCAATACTCCAATCTTCTACTGTTTCTATGCGATTTACAGCCCAATCCAAATACTCAGGTGATAAGTCACAAGATAACCATTTACGCTGTAGTTGCTCTGCACAAACTGAAGTTGTACCAGAACCGCTAAAAGGGTCAAGCACCGTGTCGCCAATGTTTGATGATGCTAAAATGATTTTGCGTAAAAGTTCTTCTGGCTTCTGTGTTGGGTGTGGTGTCTTTTCGTGCATACCGTTGCACGTTGTCGGCACTTCAATTATATCTTGCGGTATTTCCAAAACATCTTTTGGTTTTGCACCCAAAGGGTTTGGTTCCCAAATATGATTCGCGTTTTTACCGTTTCCGTATTGGCTTGTCTCAGCTTGTGGATGGCTTGGGTATTTTAATGTATGCTCGCTGTATGGGATGCGAATGTCGTCAATGTTAAAGGTGAAATCCTTTGTTTTACGCAAATGTAAGATGCTTTCATGGCTTCGACCCCAGTCGCTGCCAAGGTTTGCTTTGTTTTTGTAATTCCAAATTATCCATCTGCAACCTTTAAAATACTTTGTTGCCGGATGTTTCAAGTCAGCAAGAATTTCAGAAAAGCCACAAATAAATAGTGTTCCGGTTGGTTTTAAAACTCTCGCCGCTTGTTCAATCCAACGCATTGAAAATTTTATATACTCTTCCTGACTTTCAAATGTATCCCAGCCTGCTTTATTAATATTGTAAGGTGGGTCTGCAAAAATCATGTCAACACTTTTATCACTTAATGATTTTAACCACTCAATGCTGTCACCTTGCCAAAGTTCTCCGTTTGGGTGCTTATAAAACAAGGTCGGTTCATCATTTCGTTTATTTCCGACGTCTATCGGTTGCCTTTCTCCTTTAAGCTCTACCAGTCCGAAGAATGACGGTATTTCCTTATTTCTCTCTAATGTCTTTCCCATTGCTTATATGTTTTGTTCGTTGCGTTTTTTTTCTTGGCATTGGCTATAACGTTTGCGGCTTGCTATTCGGCGGGGCGAATCGAAGCCGTTTCCTGCCTGTCCCGCACACGCACCTGTCCCGTACACGAAGTGTCGGGAGTGTCGGGATCCTAATACGCCGCCCCTTGATTAAAGAACTGCACTGTCCTAAAACCCCGCTGCACCGCTGATAGCAAGCCTTTGTTATGCGTTCGTGCTAATCTATTGTATATGTCTACTTGTTTTATTAGTCCGAAATATCATTGAGTTTTTGTTTTAAATCTTCAAGAGAAGTCAATCGTTCAAATGTCGGAATGAAAATAACTTCATTGTTTGCAAAGTCAAGTTTTGCCGCATCATGAAGAATGTCTCCTATGGCAACGTTTTTATCTTTTCTTGCAATACTCTCTGCCATTGAAACAATGTTTCTTTGGCCTGGGACTGGCTTGGTCATTTTCATTACTGTCCCTGACCAAAGCACTTCAGTTCCAAAGGTTGATTTTCCTAAATTGATGTGATAAGTGTCCATAAAAATTTGTTTTATAAATAATATTAAAAAAGCTGTATTGTCTCTGTTTGGATATTGCTCTCCAATTTTAATGAAGTAATTTTTTCTCAAAATAGATTGCATCGCATAATTGTCAACCCTTGTAGTCGCAAATAATTTTTTTGATAAAAATATTCTGCAAAGTTCTCTGCATAGTCGTGAAGCAAGTTTATCCTTTCTGTATTTTTCGTCAACCATAACATAACCCAGCTCAAATGAATAGTCTTCAATTGATAAGTCTGATTTTGACTTTGTAAATACTTTTGTCTTGTAGCTGTCAAGTGGTTTTTTAATTGTCGCAGTTGCTACTACTAAATTGTCGTCTTTAAAAAATGCTATACAAGCAGATTCCGCAAATCGGTCAGAAAGAGTTTTAGCATTTACTTCCTCTCCTTTCAAAATCAAGTCATGAACCTGTTTAAGTTCATTAGTTGTAAGGTCTGAATGTTTCTTAATGTTTAGTTCCATATTTACTTATTGTTTTATGATGTGCTGTTTCTAAAGCATGACGCATAACGTACAGAATATTGCCGTTCGTGTTTTTTTTGCGGGAGTTAATGGCACTGCCCTTTCTGCCCGCACCGAACGTCAAAAAGAGCACTGCCCTTTCTGCCCGTACAATACCCGCAAAAAAAACATGACGGCAATATTTTCGTTATCAGTATACCGCTTTATTTTTTAGTGTTCTGTCGTTTCAAGATTTCCAAATGCCATTTTTGTCTGTGTCAGGTAGGGTTTCAATCTGTTTTCGGCAAGTGAAATATATTCTTGACTGATGTCGTAACCAATAAATTTTCTCTGTGATTTAATTGCTGAAACAGCGGTCGTACCACTACCCATAAATGGGTCTATAATAATGTCGTCTGTGAAAGAATATAACTGTATTAAGCGAAAAGGCAATTCCTCTGGAAATGGCGCAGGGTGTCCTATTCGTCTTGCGCTTTCTGCGTTCATTGTCCAAATAGATTTAGTATATTCCATAAACTGTTCTTTCGTAATTGTGTTTTGTTTTCCTTTTGCAATACGATTATAGTCGCCTTTTGAAAACACTAAAATATATTCGTGAACATCTCGTAATATTGGATTTGCTGCGCTTTGCCAACTTCCCCAAGCTGTAGAAGGGCTTGCACTTGCTGCCTTATTCCAAATTATTTCGCCTCTCATATTATAACCAATTTCAAGCATTATTTTTGAAATGTAGTCAGAAAGAGGTATGTATGGTTTGCGTCCAAGATTGGCAACATTGATACAAGCGCGACCACCATTAACGAGTACGCGATATGTCTCTTTAAAAGAATTTTCAAGTAACTGCAAATATTCTTTTAATGAAAGGTCGTCATCATAAACCTTTGAAACATTATAAGGCGGTGAGGTTATCATTAAATGAATAGAATTGTCGGGCAATTCTTTCATATTCTCTGCCGAACCGAGAATAAATTTATTTACTAATTCGTCTGGCAATTTATTCTCTGTTTTATCAACTTCTTTTTGTTCTTCAAGAGTTGAATATAATTTAGAATTGTAAAATTTTGAACTGTCGTGATTAATCCTTCCACTTGTTCCAAAATCACTTGTTTCTGTTCCTTTAGGTCTGTTCATCTTAGCTTCTGATTAATGATAAGAATTTTTCTGCTTTTGCTATATCGTTAGGTTCTTTACTTGCAATGGAAATTAATTTACCCAAATCTGTTTTTGAAAACATCGAAGAGAAATAATTCATATCTGTTGATACTAATTCTTTCGCAAGTTCTAATATTGTTGCCTCTTTTATTATGGTTTGAAATCCACTTTTGGGAGATGTCTTGATGTAATTGCTATTTGTTGGTTCAGGATTTAAAGACCAAAAACCTTGAATAACTCCTGATGTCTTTAGGAAGTCAACTTTCTTTTGATAGCTTTCTTGTATTGGGCTATTTCCTAAAATAATAATTGGTATTTTAGTTGAAGCTATTCCTGAAACACGAATATTAATTGATTTTCCGATTGCTTTCAGCATTGAATCGGAACGAAGCAAGGCGGGATTTCCTTTGTGCTGCTTATAATCTCCAATAAATTCTACATTGTTTGGATGAGTATATTTATAGTTAGATACAACACTCATTTTGATTTCAAAAATGAGCTTTATATTTTCTGGTTGCTGATTAGCTGTATTTGTTGTACAGAGTGCAAGGTCGGCATTTGATTGTTTTGTTAAGGCGAGTTCTTCGCATACTACGCTATTGACAGCATAAAGCCCCAATTCTCTTGCAATAGGTTCAAAAAGTGTCTTGCTCCATTTCTCTGTAAATTGTCCGATTAAAGAATTACGGCTTTGTAATGTCTGACCTTCTGCATCAGAACCTTTGGGAACATAAGCAAAATATCCGCCTTGAAGTTTGTAAAAAAGCTGTTCCGGTGAAGCAAAGTTTTTAAGAGCTTCCGTAAAAAATTTAATTTCTGTGTCGTTGTTCCAAAGTGTCATAATTGTGATTTAAAATTTTTGCAAAAGTAAGTATTATTAACTGTTTTGTTTTTATTCTTTCTTGTGTTTTAGTTCAGAAGTTTTGAGTTAGCACTGTCTCTCTTTTTAGCGGTTACTGATAACGTTTGTGTTGTACCATTGGTGTTATTTTTACTATATCTCCAGAGTTGGTGTTATTTGTTTTTTGCTTCTGTAGATATTAATAATCATCAATTTAACTTTTCATATTTAAAATTCCAAATTATCTAAAGGGCTTTTAACCTGTTCCATTCCTTTGTGTGTAATATGCGTATAAATTTCTGTTGTTTTGCTGCTGCTGTGTCCTAATAGTTCTTGTATATAGCGCAAATCGGTTCCTCGTTCTAAAAGATGTGTTGCAAAACTATGCCGCAAAGTATGTACCGTAGCTTTCTTTTGAATTTTAGCTTTATAGCAAGCATCTCTGAAAATAGCTTGAATACTACTATCTGAATATTGTTCCCCGGTCTGTCCTTCAAAAAGCCACATCTTAGGTTTGTATAATTTAAAATATTCCCTCAAAAATAATAATAATTTATCTGATAATATACTATTTCTGTCTTTTTTTCCTTTAGCTCCTTTAATTATTATTGCTTTTCGACTGCTATCAATATCAGCTACTTTTAAATTGATTACCTCACTTATTCGTAGTCCGGCCGAATATATGGTAAGTAAAATTGCTTTGTGCTTAATGTTAGTCACGCTATTTAGAATTCGCATCACTTCTTCTTCGCTCAAAACCGTGGGCAATATTTTATCTTGAAAAGGGCGGTCGATTGTTATATAAGGTAGCTTTTTTCTCCCGCAAACTTTTTCATAATAAAACTTTATGGCATTTATCACTTGGTTTTGATACGATGCAGATACTTTTCTTTTTTCAACCAAATAGAGCAAATATTTTTTAATATCCTCCTCGCTGATTTCTAATAAATCTTTTTTGCTGTAATAGTTTATAAAATCAGTAAATGCCACGGTGTAAGTTCGAATAGTATTTTCACTGTATCGTATCAGTTTGAGTTTCTCCAGGTATTCAACAGGTAATTTTCGTTCATTACCATAAGCCTTTTTTTCTTTTTTGTCTTCGCCTTTTGTATTGATATTTTTGATTTCAATTTGATAATTGAATTTGCGGAAATAATTTTCTATTTCACTTAAAATATTTTGAGTGTACGAAAAACTCCAATATTTCTCTTCTTTATGCCAAAAATAATAAGGTATGGTTTTTATCTTAGCTATATGTTCTTTTGCAAAAGGAAACCTAAGTATTATTTTTTTGTAATCAATAACTTCTATACTGACAGTATTAGGTTTCTTTTCCTCAATAACCACGGGCTTGGGTTCTGTTATAGCATAATTTTTTTCTTCTTTAACTATAACTTCAGCAGTATTTATATCTGCAATTCCTTTAAACAAACTTATTATCCTTTGAAGATTTTCTTCAGAATCCTCCACATACCAACCCTTCCGCGTTTGGCTCCACTTTGCACCGTCTAATTGTTTTATTAGCGCAATAAGTTCCGTATTGTAATCAAACAATATGAACAAACGGGGAAGACCCTTGTGCAATGCACGTTTAACAACTATTGTTTCCATAGCTAACAAATTGTACATCAAACTTACAAAATATTTATTGATTTTCAGCATATCATCCTTATCCCTGCCCACCTCAAATCAGCAAATTCTTTTCTGGCTTTTCCATCCTTCAGGACGGGAGGCAAAAGAACCGACCGAAGGGAGCTAAGCGTAGCTAAAATAATAATAAAAAACTCCTAAAAAACTAAACAGCTAAATAGCTAAAAGGCTAAAAGGCTAAAAGGCTAAAAGGCTAAAAGTCTAAACACCTAAACACCTAAACACCTAATTCATGGCTCTTGGCTAATGGCTTTTGGCTTCTTCCTAAAAGTCTAAACAGCTAAATAGCTAAAAGGCTAAACGGCTAAAAGGCTAAAAGGCTAAACGGCTAAAAGGCTAAACGGCTAAACAGCTAAACGGCTAAACACCTAAATTCTACCCTTAACGTATTTATCTGGTTTTCAAAATAACTTATTTATTAATTTTAGAACAACTTTTCGGTAACCTGTTCTAAACTAATTAGCAAAGGCCATGAAAACCACAAAACAACACAAGAAGGCGAAAACAAACCCACCATACTATCGTCTGCCAAAAAAATACCTTACCAAAAATGCAGCCGTGCCCGAAAACCTCAAAACCTTGCTGCGGCGGGCACACGAAATACATTATATTACAATCGTCGATGGCTTTATACGGGTGATTACAACCGACGGTCGGGAAGAACCTTTTAGCATAACGCTTTGTTCGCTAATGCCCTGGCTGTGCGGCAGTAAATTTTTGAGAGTCGAAGCCGATTTTGTGGTCAACCCCGCCTATATAACCGACCTTATACATAGCGATTGCGGATGGATGCTGTATCTGGGCGAAAATATCAAGATACCTGTATGGGCCAAAATGGAAAAAGTGGTGAAAAAGTATAAAATGCAAAACGCTGGAAAACAATACCTATTTCGGCTTTTTGCCACCCGCCAACAAAAAACACCAGCCAAATTGATACATTCTCAATAATGTGGTTTTACCTTTGTCAAATCAAATTTAAAAACGACAATATTCATCAAAATGACCGCTTCAGCATTCCCATATTTGCATTTCAATAATCACGTTTCAAAACCTATCACTCTCATTTCGAATCTGAAAAATAGGTCTCTAACTGCGTTAAGCTCGCATTGGAATGTGTTAAGCTCGCATTGGAATGTGTTAAGCCCGCATTGGAATGTGTTAAGCCCGCATTGGAATGTGTTAAACCCGCACTCGAATGTGTTAAGCCCGCACTCGAATGTGTTAAGCCCGCACTCGAATGTGTTAAGCCCGCACTCGAATGTGTTAAGCCCGCACTCGAATGTGTTAAACCCGCACTCGAATGTGTTAAGCCCGCACTCGAATGTGTTAAACCCGCACTCGAATGTGTTAAGCCCGTACTCGAATGTGTTAAGCCCGTACTCGAATATGTCAAAAGATCATGTTCCGCTCAACATCTCTTGCTTTCTTCCATGTTTTGATTTTTCCAATTATCCAATAAATTTAGTAACTAACCAAAAATCCAAATTATGAAATCTTACGACGACCTCCGCCTCGATTCCCTCCGCAGAATTCAAAATCTTTGCGACATTTATGCAATAGCATTGGCGCTTATTCTCGAATATCCGCCTCTCAGGGCTCTTCTCGATGCTATTGTTACCAAAATTGAAATAGCAAAATCTATCAACCTGCAAAACATCACAAATTTCACCACCAAAAAAGAAGTTACATGCATAACCATGGTCGAAACCGTTTACAAGTTTATGCTTCGTGGTGCCCTCAAAGCTGCCGAACTTAATCTTCCCGACCTCGAAAAATCGCTTACCATTGCAAAATCGCTTATCATGCGCTATAGCGATTCGGGTATCGCCACCAAATGCGAAGAATTTAAAAATATATTAAAAACAAATATCGCCATCCTCGTCAACATATTGCCTGCCGACATAACCCTTATGGAAGATGCCATCAAAGCTTATAAATTAGCCTTGGATGCTCCAAAAGAAGCCATCGACAAACGCAAAAATTTTGGAACAGCCGCCATATCACGTTTATTAAACCAGGCCGACCCCACAAAAACCAACATCGGCAGAGTTTTTCATTCCTATTTCGATCCCGATGTAGCTGCTGCTTTCGATGTAGCTGCTCATATTGGCAAACCTTCAAACCGCCGCAAAACGTCAATAGCAATACGCTTTGTCGATGCCGATTCTGGTATTCCGGTTATTAAAGTAAAAACTAAGGTCATCAAAGACACCATTACTTTCGAAAAACTCAGCTCTAAAACAGGATGGATACATTACTACAGCCTCGAAGTCGGCACATGGTCTGCCACTTACGAAAACAATATGTATCTGGGCGGCACCATCATCAACATACCTGTCGACCTCAAAAAAGTTGCCCGCTATACCATCAAACTCCAAAAAAAAGTCCCGGTTGACGGTGGCGGTACCACACCCGTCGTCACGGGCTATGCCAATGTCTACGGCAAAATGTATAACTCTGTCACACTCGATGGAATAGGCACCGGTCTGGTCTTTTTTCAAAACGTAGCCGATCCCGAAGAAACCGAAGACGACGGCACCTATGGCAACGACCACACTCCCGCCAACTGCAAACACATCAGCGGCACCGCCCCTGGCTTTCAGGATTTCCATAAAGACATCTCTCTCGAACCCGACTCCGACAACGAGATCGACCTCCCCATGGATCCCATCGACGACGGCCCAACCCCTCCCGATGCATAAAACAACCTAAGGGCGATTTCTGGTCGCCCTTTCGCTTTTTCGAGCGTAGTCGAGAAATAACTGGCTTTCGCACCCCCCTTTGTCTCGACTCCGCTCGACAAAGCAACCCCATCATTTTCTTTAATCACTGCCCTTTGCCCACCTTTTCATTTTTTTGAAGAAAAAAAGTGCGTAGGCCTGTCCAAACGGCGGGCCAGCGTCGGCTGTGAATGAAAAAAACTTAGAATATCAAAAAAGGGGCTTGCCTTTCCCGATGAAATCGGGACTACTTTTTTAGATATTCTTGTTTTTTTCAGAGCGGGCAGAAGCTTCGTTTGGACTGTTCTTTTCTTTGGTTCGTTTCTTTTTAACAAGAAAAAGAAATGAACGATAAAGTTTCGCAGAAACACCCCTTCTGAATTCTTAATTCCCACCTTTTCAAATCTTGCCCGCCCTTTGGCAGATCGGGATATTGCATACGCCTTTTTTGTTTACCTATAAAAAAGAAATGCCCGCTTGCGCGGGCACTCCCATAAATTAATAATTAAAATTCAGCCCATGACTTCTGAATTTCGAAATAATAACGCTGAAAAAAATAGGATTATTGTTTAGTATAAAAAAAAATTATGGGTATAAAAAAGAAATGCCCGCTTGCGCGGGCACTTCTTCAGTTAACAGTGTATTAATTAAAAAAATTCAAGTTATGAACCCTGAATCTACAACTAGTAACGCTAAGGAAATTGGGATTATTGTTTAGTATAAAAAAAAATTATGGGTATAAAAAGAAATGCCCGCTTGCGCGGGCACTCCTCAGTATTAACTTAATCTTAAATTATGAACATTATAAAAAACGCAAAAGAAAACAGGTTTATTGTAAAGATTTGGTAAAAACCAAAAATTATTTTTCGTGCCTTATTTTTCTCAAAACATTTTATCTTGTCAACCATTCAACTAATTAGCCATGCATTGTTCACGAAATTTTATTTATGCGTATCTTAGCAAAAAATAGCGTTCCATGACCCTTCAGCAGATCCTGATAAAATACTGGCACTACACCACCTTCAGGCCGATGCAGGAAGACATCATACTATCGGTTCTTTCGGGCAACGACACCCTGGCATTATTGCCAACGGGAGGAGGCAAGTCCTTGTGTTTTCAGATTCCGGCTTTGGCACGCGAAGGTTTGTGCATAGTAGTGTCGCCTCTCATTGCTTTGATGAAAGATCAGGTGGCAACGCTTCATCAGCGGGGCATCAAAGCCATTGCCGTGTATTCGGGCATGACTACCGAACAGATCGATATAGCTTTCGATAATGCTGTTTTCGATAAAGACGTAAAACTGCTCTACCTTTCGCCCGAACGCTTAACCACGAGCCTGTTCCGCGAGCGCCTCAAGCGCATGAAAGTGAATCTGCTGGCCATCGACGAGGCGCATTGCATTTCGCAATGGGGTTACGATTTCAGACCGCCGTATTTGAAGATTGCCGAAATACGCGAATACATTCCCGATGTTCCCATATTGGCGCTCACTGCCACGGCAACACCTCAGGTGGCCGACGACATACAACTGAAGCTGGGCTTCAAAAAGCACAACGTCATACAAAAGAGTTTCGAACGCAAAAACCTCTCGTATTTTGTGCGCAAAGAAGAAAACAAAATGGCGATGTTGCTCAAGATTGCCGCCAAAAACAAAGGAACGGGCATCGTTTATGTGCGCAACCGCAAAAAAACCAAAGAAGTATCCGATCTGTTGAACCGCAATAAAATATCGGCCGATTTTTATCATGCCGGTCTCGAACATAAACAGCGCGACCAGAAACAAAATGCCTGGAAACGGGGAGAAAAGCGGGTGATGGTAGCTACCAATGCATTCGGATTGGGTATCGACAAGGCTGATGTGCGTTTCGTGGTGCATCTCGATCTGCCCGATTGCATCGAAGCCTATTTTCAGGAAGCCGGTCGTGCCGGTCGCGACGAAAAGAAGGCATTCGCGGTGTTATTATACGAGAATTCCGATATCATGGATGCCTTTAAGAACTTTCAGACTGCTTTTCCCGAAAAAGAAGTGATCAAAAAGGTGTACTACTGCCTGTGCAATTTCTTTCAGCTTGCCATGGGCAGTGGGCGAGACAGCAGCTATAATTTCAACATCAACGAGTTTGCCGAACGCTATAATTTGTCGGCTGTTGTAGCGTATAATGCCGTTAAGTTTCTCGAAAAAGAAGGTTATGTGGTTCTTTCGGAATCATTTAACGAGCCCTCGAAATTGCATTTCGTAACCAACAACACCGAACTGTATAAGTTTGAGCTGCAAAACCCCCGCTACGAAGCCTTTATCAAGATGATACTGCGTTTATACTCCGGTCCGTTCAACGATTATGTAAAGATAGACGAAAACGATATTGCCAAAAAGCTGGGCATCACCTACGAACAAACCGTGAAGACACTCAAGGAACTTGTGGTGCGCAATGTGCTGCACTACGATCAGCGTACCGACCTGCCGTCGCTTATATTCACATCCGAGCGTCAGGACAGCAAAGATATCTTGCTGGCAGATGACAACTATAAGACCTTAAAAGAAAATGCTCTTAAACGTTTCGAGGCCCTCACGGATTATGTTTCGGGAAACACCAAATGCCGCAATCAGTATCTGTTGGAATACTTCGGCGAAAAAAACACCAAACGATGCGGCATTTGCGATGTGTGTGTAAAACGGAATCAACTGGAACTAACAGAAATGGAATTTGATACCATCGTGGAGCAGATAAAGCCATTGATCAGTGAAACATCGCTGGCTTTGGCAGAAATAATTCATACTGTTAAAAGCATACCCGAAGAGAAAGTGATAAAAACCCTGCAATGGCTCGCCGATAATGATAAGATCATGATCGGAAAAGACGGGAAATACCGTTGGTATTAGTTTTTTATACGATGGCTAAAAACTGTAAGTATATCCTAGACCAACAACATATTCGGTCAACGGATCTTTTACATTATATTCCTGTTCCAAAAGATAATAGAAATCTAGGCCATGCCTGCGATTAATCGTATAATCAACACCCAGACAATATTTTGCCTGATCCATAAAAACACCGCTGGGATGACTGTCCTTCAGCGGACGTGAAATAGGATTGAAGATCTCTACAAAAAAATATGGTTCAAACTTTCTATTTATTTCGTATTTCACTGTAAGTTTATTTTCAGAATAGTAGTAGGGTAATTTCCCGATATCACTTGAATTAATGTCCCGGTACTCACCCCTGAATTTGGTACGGAACGAAAGCGTTATGGGTTTGAATTTCTTTTTAAAAGTAAGATCAATATGATATTGATGTCTGGTACTGTAATGATCATCCACCTGACGTTTATTAATAAATCTATAGTAGGCACCCACCTTGAAATAGTCAGTAACTTTATAGGATCCACCGGCTTCTGTAAAGAATGTGCCAAGCTCAGTTATGTTCTCATTCATCCTGAGTTCCTCAGTGATATCGAACGAGAGTCGGGCAGTAACCTTTTTTTCGATACTCATATAGGTCCACAATCCTGCATCATTAACCTGTGCAAAAACTATCCTTACAGATAAAAGAAAAAAAATAGAGCCTGCTAAAACTATCTTAATATGTTTATTCACGATAAAATATCTTAATTTGAGCTGTATCGTTTAAAAAATTGATTTCTTCGATGATAATATTATGGATTTTTAGCCCGGTACGTTTTTTAAGATCTTCGAGCAAAACCTCACGATTCTCGGGTTTAATAAGTTCAATATTTTCGTATCGGATTAATTTAGAGTATTCTTTAAATATTAATTTTCCATCAAGAATAAATGTAAATATCACCACAACTCCATTTATAATACCGAGTTCATAATACTCCAGTTGTATAGCACTTATCAATCCTAAAGCAATAAAAATAAAGAGGTAGGTCATGTCTTTGATCGATATGCCTTCTGTTCGATAGCGCAACATTGAAAAGACCGCAAACAGCCCGAAAGCTGCGCCCATAGATATTTTAACTTTGTTAAGGACAAAGGTGAGCATAAAGATCAGCAGATTAAACATAACGAATGTGAAAATGCTTTCTATCTGCCTGTTTTTTGGATAATAAATAAGCAAAATGATTAGAAGCATTGTTGCAATATCAATTAACAGGCTCCAGAGAAATTTATAATTTATTTCAACAATATCTTTTTCCTTTTCTTTTAATTTCTCTTTTTCGAGTTTCTTTTCATACTTCGTGTATTTATCGGCTTTTAACCGGTATCCGTCCTGTTCATATTGTGCTGTCTGATCGCCAGAAGTACTATCTTGAGCAAATGTATAATAAGTTGGTAGAGTAAGGCAAAGAATAAATAAAATGCCGGGTATGATCTTAATTTTTTTCATGACAAAGTTTGTTAATAGATGTAATACTGTGTTTAAAATTGTTCTTTTTAATGTTTTTATTCGTTAAATAAACGCCGAGGCAATATTTGCTTATGCTTTCAACATGGATATGGTTTTTTCTCATTAATGCAAGAAAAGGCGATCTCATGAATTTTGCTTGTTTCACTTCGGCAATTACAAGAGGTTTGAATGCAGCAGAAGTATCATTCATTTTAAAAGATGGATCTATATCGATTGTCAAACGTTCTTCAGATATTTTATTTACAAGGGTCAACCTATAATAGTAGACCCAGACTTTAGGCTTTAAAACTGAAGGATCCAGGTTGGTATTTTCTTTTAAAAAATCGCCCGCTTCGTTTAAAAGAGATTTCTCTACTTCTTTTAGTTGAATCCTTTGTTTAACAGTAAAATTTTTATTGTTTTTATGCTTAATCTCAAAGAATGTTAGATTTGAATCGGCATAACGACGAAACCGAATTTTGTACCTGTTTCTTGCAACATTATGGTGTTGAACAAACAGTTGAAATTCGTCAGTATCAAAATAAAGAGTCTCATATTTATGCAGCCTGATATTATTAATGTCGAGAATATAGTAATCCTTAGAAACATGCTTTAGAAATTCAGGCAATCTATCGATATGAAACTTGAATTTCGTATCGAATCTTCTCATAAGCGCATGAGATTGCAATTCAGGCAAGGTTATCGGATCAAAAGAATTTAATATTTCAACAATGTTCTGCATTAATAAGTTTAATTATTAAAAATATTCATAAATATATCTCTTCCCTGATTCAAGAGTCCCGGCACCGTTATAAGTTTGTTTTGATTCTTTCATTTTCTTGCTGTTATACGTATAAGTTATCTTTTTTAACAGCTTGTTCTGACCATCGTATACCATTTCTGTTGTTTTTTCTCCATCAGCATTATAAGTATAAACAGTTTTCTTTATCAGAGTGCCGGAGGCATCAAGTTCGCTTTCCTCCGTTTTGTCATTGTAGGCGTTGAATTTGTTAACACGTTTAATATTGATATTGTCTTTTTTGTCGTATACTGTTTCTTCTGTTTTATTACCAAATGAATCGTATTTTGTGGTTTCTTTATGTTTTAGTTCTCCATTTTTATTGGTTTCAGTTTTTGATATTTTTTTTCCTTTTTTATCAAATTCCTCAACTATTTTTTTATTTAAAATACCGGCAGCATCAGAAACAGTTTCGGTTGTTGTGTTCCCGTCTATGTCTATTGTAAAAACTGATTTTTTTAATAAAGTCCCATTGGCATCATACTCCATACAACCTGATTTTTTATCAAAGGAATTATATTGATAAACTCTTTTCAAATTCTTATTGTCTTTTGCATCAAATTCGTTCTCTTCTGTTTTCTTTCCACTTTTATCATAAGTTGTTGTTTCCTTTTTCTGAATGGTGCCATCTTTTCGATAATCAATAGACAATATGCTTCGTCCCTCATTATCAAACTCTTCGTATGAGTCTTTATACCCTTCTGCTTTGCTGTTTACTGCGTCAGCCTGCCATACGGTAATCGATTTGATCTTATTAGCTTTAATATCTTTCTTACCTTGAGCCTGAATCGTTTGTATGATTGCCAGGCAAATAATTAAAATTGCGATTTTTTTCATTGTTATTTTTTTAATTGAAAATTACTAAATCAGGTACTTCAACTTCCTGGTTTCTTTTTGTTATTTCTACATCTTGAGTAACTCCTATTACATTGGTAGTTTGCAATGTAGAATCTTTAGAAAAGGTATAGACTTGGTATTTTCCAGGACGAAGATATTTGAATTCATATGTTCCATCGTATGAAGTTTTTACTTTATCGCTGTAATCTTTATCATCACCATAAATAATGTAAACATAAATGTCACCTCCGTAATACTCTCCCTGGAAAGTAGTAAAAGTACTGTTATAGTCTTTAACGAATACTTTTCCAAAAATAGAGGCGCTGCCACCTGACCCAGGCTCTTTTTTGCATGAACTAATAGCAAATAGCATTGTTAAGCATATTGATACTATAAAGTAAGTTTTTTTCATAATTGTGAAGGTTTTATTTATAGATTTAATTGTAATGGCTTTTAAAATAGTATTATTTTCTTTGTTAATACGTAATCTTTATAAAGAAGTTTGATAAAATAGATTCCATTTGCGAAAGTAGATATATCTATTGATTTAGACGTAACAGACATATTGTCATAATCGTTATCATAATAGTTGTTGATTAGCGTTTGTCCATTCGTATTTATTATTTCAATGGTATAAGGTGCACCGTCATTTTTAAATTCTATGTACACAACATCACGTGTCGGATTGGGAAATAGTAATAAATCAGTGTTTTTTGTAGTTCCAATTTGATTGATTTTATCGAAAGTGGGCTGCATATAAACAAATTGCCCGATACCATTGGGATATCGTCCTATGGATTTTGGCAGCTCCATTTCATTATACGCAATGGAGTCCACAATAGTTCCATCATCGTAAGCAAGAACCAATTCACCACCATTATCATCAATATTGATGTTTGAAGAAACACTGCCTACGGTGCTACTTTGGTTTGTGCCAATCATCAAAAAGGTTTTCGAGGGTATGGTGATATTTGGTAGTGCCCATTGGGTTATATCTGTTCGTGTATCTGCCATATACAAGTCCTTCACGTTATAAGTTTCATTAGTGTTGTTAAAGATTTCAATCCAATCTTTAGTAAACTCATTAATCACTATATCGCCCGGGTTTATCTTGGGTTGAATAGTGATATAATTGTTCTCGGCTCTCTCCGGATAAAACATTCCTGCTGTATCATTTTCCGTATAGATATAAAACTGAACGGTGTTGCCCGTTATTGTTATAGATGCACCATATTCACCATCTCCAGCCGCTCCATCATGATGATTGCCGTCGTCGAACATGGGGGTTCTCACAAAGATATCAGTACTTTTCTGTCTAAAGCCTAATAGATTCAAATTCGAATTGATAGTTTTTGCTGTTATCCACACTTCGCCTCCCTTAACAGGAGATATTGGAGAATAAGCAATTTGCAAAATAGAAGGTGCGCCATTATATCCGGGCAGAGTGTCCAAATATGCCATGCGTGCCACCATTAAATCTTTGATACCGGGATTTTGGTTGGATAAAGGTCCGGTAGTGGTATCCATGTTAGCGAGGAAATCGCTATAGGAATAAAACTTATTAGTATCGCTTTGCACGTATTCATCAATAATAGTTTGATATTGTTTGCCTAATGTATAGTATTCGTTGTTCTTAAAGTTTTCATTTATAATGGTTCGAAGATGTGCCAAATACATCTTTCGATACATCGTGTTTGCAATCAAATTCTTTATAAGAGGGCGTGGCGTAAACGATGCTGTAGTCAACAACTGCAATGGGTTGAGTTGTTTTATCTTTTGTATTGTTAGGTTAGTAGCAGCAGCATCAGAGTTTCTAAAACTTCCGAACGACATGTTTAAATCCCACAGGATAGGGTTAAATCTATTGTTATCGTCCTTATATAGATAATAGTTCTGCGAATAGCCTATATAACTATCAAGATTTACCAAGGAATAATCAAAGGCATGCATCCACAAAGTCCGGTCAACATTTAATACTGAACTTAAATTTGAAGTATCGTTGTTAAGAACATCAATGAAATGAACCAAATCATTCCATCCATAAGTTGATTGTAATTCATAATAGTGAACATAATTTGATGAGTCAAGTCCATGATAATTGAGATTGGCATTTTCTCCGTAAGGATAAACAAGGGGAACAGGGCTGCCCTTAATAAAACTATTGCCTTTCGAATTAAAATGAAGTTGAGTAAAATTATCATCCACCGCTTCAACATTGGTGTACAATCCAATCAAGGTATCATTTACATAAACATTGGCAAAATTTGCTCTTCCAGCTGGCATATATTTTTGTGCAATTTCATAAGATAACGCCTCGCGGATAAATGAAGGGTCGTGAGTAACATTGCTTAATTTTAATTTTGAAAACCCTTCATAATTGGCATACTTAACACTTTCATCTAATTTAATATAAAACGGATTTTTTATTTGACTTGCCGACCACGAACTATAGCCCTTATATCGTATTCCTACATTGTTAAAGGGATGTCCGTCAATAGTAACATCACCCAATAATCTGTCATCTGTGCCTAATTCAAACAGGCTATCGAGTTTGGTATCCCAGTTATGCTCTTTAAAAGTTATGCGTATTTCTCTCACAGTATTTATATTATAAAAATCATCCTGCCCATAAGCTGTGGCATACGAATAGCTAATAGCTATAAGAAATAGTACATACTTTAGTTGGTTAATAAAGCGTCGTATCACTGTTTGATAACTTTTGTCGAAGATGAATTGTTGTTTTTATCCGTGAGTTGAACTATATACATTCCTGCCGGTATATCATTGATGTCAAGGATATTTGAAGTGCCTGTAAGCGCATATTCTTTAATCAAAGTGCCAAAAGGATTGTACATGCCGAGTCGAACAGCATTGTTGTCATGGTTAATATATACTACATCATTTGCCGGATTGGGAGAGACGCTGAAAGGTACTTTTGCTTGATTTTTGCTGATGCCTTCGTGGTTGGCAAACTTTGAAACTCCATTGCCTGTGGCAATCCACACATCGTTGCTTTTGTCTATTGCCAAACGGATAACTTGTTTGTCTGCCAAGCCGTCGGTAATGGAATAGGATTGCCAGGAGCTGCCATTAAAAACTGAAATGCCTCCGTCAACATTATAATCTGTAAAGCAAACTATCCATACGTTATTGTTTGAATCAATTTTTATATCATGAACCCATTCATTGTAAATTCCATTAATCGGACGATAGTTTGTCAACCAATTGTTAGATATGCCGAGTTTCGAAATACCATAACGTGTTCCTATCCATTTTTGACCTAACTTGTCAAAAGCAATGGCAAAAACATTATCATCCACCAAACTATCCATCGTTGCTTTAGAGATATTGGTAAAGGTAGTATTATTAAATATGGATGCTCCCTGCATTTGGGTGCCAAACCATTTGTTCCCTGAAGGTTCTATGGCAACATAAAAAAGGACATCGGTAGGCAAACCGTTCAATGTAGTGTAATTTGTCCAAGTGGTTCCATTGAATTTGGATGCACCAACCGGTGTTACGAACCAGACGCTGCCATCAATATCTCCCGTAATGTAAACAACGGCATTATCAATTAAACCATCAGTTGTCGTATAGGAAGTCCAGGTGGTTCCATTAAATTTACTGACACCTAAGTTCGTACCTACCCACACATTGTTGTTTTTATCAACAGCAATGCAAGTAGTGTAATTGTCAATTAAACCATTTGTGGTAGTATAAGTTGTCCAGGTAGCGTTATCGTATTTTGCTACGCCGGCAGAGGTGCCAAACCATTTATTGTTATTGCTATCCACAGCAATGCCTCCGCAAATAAAATTATCGGGTAGTCCGTTGACAGTTGTATAATTGGTGAACAGTTGAGCTTTTAGTAAAGTCCCGGCTCCAAGGATTAAAAAACAGAGTGTTGTAAATAAAGTTTTATTCATGATATTGTGGATTAAGGTAGTTTATTTAATCAAAATTACTTTTTTATTGATACTATTCATGCCTTTAGCTCGAATCATCACATAATAGATGCCATTGCTGAAGGTTGAAAGGTCTATGATTCTTTCATTATTTGCTTGCAATATGATTTTTCCAATAGAATTGCTGACCACAATCTCGAAGTCGTTGATGCCTACAAAGTCTTCACTCAAATTAATGATACCGGAAGTAGGATTTGGAAAGAGCGATACATTGGCAAGCTTATCATTCTCATTGATTCCAACCGTTGTACTTATAGTTACAGATGCTGTTGAGGTGCATCCTAAGCTTGTGTTGGTTATCAAAACGGTATAGGTAGTGGTTGAGTTTGGAGTTACCACAGGATTTGCGATATTCGGATTGGTCATGGTGGCTGGCGACCACGAATAGGTGTAGGTTGGACTGGTTTCTGTTACCGATAAAGCAGAAGAGCTTAATGTAACCGGTGTTCCTGATGTTACCGATGTGGATGATGCTCCTGCGGTTGCAATAGGTCCTCTCACATAGCATAGAGAAAACCTGTAGGCATGGGAGGAATTTGTTGATGCTTTTGTCCACAGTTGGGTGCCTGCTGCGTTTACTTCATAAATCGCGCCAAAAGCATTGTTAACTAACATGTTTCCATTGGGAAGTTGCTGCGAATTTCCTTCGTCTTGAGCAGAAAAAGCTGAGGTAAACCTATAACTGTATATGGTTGGTGCATAAGCCGAACCCAGTGTAAGGTTATAGTTGTATCCATTGTATGGTGGGTTAATAATATCAATGGCAGTAACATTTCCTGATCCGCCTTTATTGTTGTATGCACAAAGATAATTAGGATAGTTAGGATTGTCTGAAGGTACCCAGTGCGCATCATGAACCACATTAAAATCTGTTGTTCCTGTAGCACCATAAGCAGCAGGGTTTCCCCAACGATATAGAAAATCTCCTCCTTTTCCTGAATTGCCACCAGTGTGAGTGGCAGCTTGAGCAGTTGTGGTGCTATGATCAATCACATAAATTTCGTTAGAGTTATGTATGCTAATTGCTATTTGATTAAGTGTAGAATTATAATCTAATCCATTCATGTGCCATCGGTCTTGCCCCGTACCATAATTGATATTCATAAGTTGCGGACTATTGACGATTGAAGTTACATAATTATCTTTTGCTGCATTCACATTCTGACACAAATGATCCCAAAGATGCCATTCCCAAACAACTGTTCCTGTTGTTGCACCTGTGGGTTTTACCTCCATGATTTTTTCTGCCCAAATACTGGTGCTACTCGAAGCTCCTGCCTGAGTTGCTTCGGCTACGGTTTTTACTTCATACGCTATCATCAACACATTTCCGTTGGGTAAAGGACAGATATCATGGTGTAAAGTGTAGGTAGAGCTATTGTATTGATAATCCCAAACAACGGTATTGTCCCATAAAACTTTCTGAACTCCTCCTGTTACTCCTCCACCGGTCATTCCGCCAGTAGCAGTATAACCGTATGTTCTGACCAAAGTGTCGCCAGGAATGAGATACGTTGAATACGCCGATTTTTTTGTGGAAGTAAAATTCCATGTATGATAAGTTACGGGTGTGTTTGCCGTGTCAATTAAAAATGCTTGGGTTCCGGTTTTTGTTGCGTAAAGCGTATAAAGACCCCATTGTTGTGCACTTGCTTGCGTAAAAGCAAAAAGACATATTAATAAAATAAGCTGAAGTGTTAAAATTCTCTTTTTCATAAAGATTTGGTTTACTTAATAATTAATTTTGGTTTTGCTATACTTTTATTGAATTGATACATTAATATTACTGTTAGACGACATTGTTTAAAAATTCCTTCGGGTATAAAAGAAATATCATTGTTGTACTTTCTATTTTTATTTGGGTGCAGATTTAATATTAAATTCATATCTGTATCAAAATTTTTATCAGCAATATTAACTTATACACATGATAGATGGTATACCCTTACACAAATTTGAATTAAAATTTAAAAATTGGGAAGGATGAATGGTTGAGTTGTTGATTAATTGGTTTCTACTAATAATATTGGGAAGAACAGCTTTGTTATTGTTTTTTCCAGCGTTCCAAACGTTTCATTCCACGTGTGAAAAGCCATGCCAGGAATTTTGAGTGTCCCTTTTCAACCATCTTTTGCCTGCAAAATTCCTGAAATTCTTTAACGGTACCCGTATATTTAAATTCGCCATTTTGATAACAATAACTGCAATATTTCAGGTTTTTAGTTCCATCGGCATTCAAGTTGCCGCCTTCAGGATCTTTAGCCTAAGGCATGCCACAACTTTGACAATTTTTGTATGTTTCCATAATTATGAAATTAAATCGCTTGATCTTTTTTCAACTTAAAGGAATTTATTTCATCCCCAGTTGGTTCATGATAAACTCAAAAATAAAATCCCAGTTGTCAATCTCCAGAGCTGTGCTTTGTCCGCTGCCGTGTCCGCTGTTGTAATCCATGTGAAGAATAATGGGGCTAATTTGTCCGGGGTTGTTTTGCAGTGCAGCCACAAATTTCTTGGCGTTCATTGGATCAACACGGCTATCGTTAGCTCCTGAAGTTACCAGCATAGTCGGAATATTTACGCCTCTTCTAATGTTATGATAAGGTGAGTATCGCAAAAGCCAGCGAAAATCAGCATCATTTTCCGACGAACCATATTCCGGTATCCAATAGCGTGCGATCAGGAATTTGTGATACCTTAGCATGTCCAGCAGCGGCACTTCGCACACTATGGCTTTATATAGGTCGGGACGCTGGGTTGCTATGGCTCCCATCAGCAAACCTCCGTTGCTGCCGCCCATGGCCACGATATGGGTAGCATTGGTATACTTTTCTTTTATCAACCATTCGGCGCAACTGTTGAAATCATCGAAGCAGTTTTGCTTATATGCCAACATGCCTGTTTCGTGCCATTTTTCTCCATATTCGTTACCACCGCGTATGCCGGCTTCAACCACAACACCTCCTCGATTAAGAAAAGGCGCATAGAAGCCGTAATAATAAGGTTCAATTCCGTAATTAAATCCACCATAAGCGGTCAGTAAAACAGGGTTTGTTCCGTCTAATTTCATATCTTTTCGATGCACCACAAACACGGGAACTTTTGTGCTGTCCTTAGATTTGTAGAATTTTATTTCTCCCACAATATTGCTCATATCTATAGGCAGATTACGCTGAAAATACAATCTCCATTTAAAATTTTCTGGCGAAGCAACAAAAGTTTTTGAGGTGGAAGTAAATGTGGTCAAGCCAACGTAAACAGAATCTTCTTCGCGGTCGTAGCTTATCCAGCTAACGTTGCCCGTTTCGGGAAGTTCAATTTGTTTAATTTTGTTTCCCGAAAGGTCGTATAAGGTCAACCGGCTTTGTATGTCTTTTTTATCCTGTATGATGATGTTGTGTTTTGTAATAACATCGCTCTGCATCACGGTTTCGCTTTCGGGTATCAGCACTTTCCAGTTCTTATAATCGGCGTTGTTCTTGTCGGCCACCATCAACTTATAATTTGGTGCGTTATCGTTGGTAAAAATGTATAATTTATCTTCAATAGCTTCCGGATATGCAGCAAACTTTTTGCTTTCGTAGATCAGTTTGCCTTCTTCGCCGATGCCGTTCTTTTTCATATAAGCCTTGTTGGAATAAAAATCGCTTTCACCGTAAAAACATACATCACTATAACGGTTATCATAAATATAATAGCTGTTCTTGGCATCGGTGGTTGTTCCTATAAACTGGGCATTTTTCACCGGGTCGCCCACTTTCCACAGATAGGTTTTTAAAGGCAATTGTTTGTCAACATCTTTTTGCTGGCGGATTGTAAAATAGGCGTGTTGCTGATCTTTGGTCCATTGGTATCCGAAAGTGTTTTCCAAAGGAGGATATAATATCTTTCCGGTTCGGGTATCAACAATATAAGTAGTGGTGATTTCGGCACCGCTTTTCTGCACACTGATGGCTGCCCGTTCGCCGTCGTATGTATAACTCACGTCCGAAGTGGATGTGCTACCCGATGTATCGATTTTTACGGGATCCCAAATCAGTATCTTTTCGCCTTTGATGATAATATATAATTTATCCTGCTTGTCGCCTTTCTTTTTAATATCCTGAAAAACGCGTTTGCCTTCTTTGTGAAGTGGTCCTTCATAATCCAGATCGATGTAGTTGGCAATTTCGTCGCGAACGCCTGTATGCTGCTTCTCTGTTTTGTTGAGGTATTCAATACCATAATCGTGCTGGGCCTTGGTCCATTCAATAACTTTCGGGTCGGTTTTATCTTCGAGCCAGCGATAATCGTCGGTGATCAGCACACCATGCAATGTATCGGTAACAGGATGAGATGGGGTAGGTGGTGGATTGAATTTCTGGGCATTGGCTGCCATGCAGAATAATGCCGAAACAAAGGTAAGTGTCAGGTTTTTCATAAAATAAAATTATTTTGAATGCAAATTACGTAATGAGAATTAAAGTTCGAAAGTACAAAATTCGAACAATGAAATTAAATTTTAGTGTGATAATTTTATGTCTATTAGTTTTTTGATATCACAGATGATATTCGTGTCATTAATATCAATCCTGATCCCGCGTCCTTCGGCATAAACTTTTGCTAATCCGAGTTCTGTTTTGATCTCTTTTGCAATATCACTTTCCATAACTGCATCAGTTGCTTTTTGACCGAATACGAATGCAACTTTGAAAAACCTGTCTCTGGGCAACAGATAAATTATAGCCCGCTTTTTATCTTTAATCCTGAAGCTCCATCCATATTTATCGCCCGAAAAACTCCACTCATCCATGGCTTCAGGATATTTCAAATGAACATGTTCCGCTAAAGTATGCCATAACATAAAAGTATCGCCCAATGCAATTCTTAAATCGCTGTTGGTTGGCACAGTGTTTTTATCTGTAAATACGCTTTTATCCATGGGCTTATGTTTTGATCATTGTTTACAAATATAATTGATGAGATGTTGCCTTCGCAAGTTCTGCTATTTACAGTATTTTTCAATAAATTCATTGGCACGGTCGTAACCCAGGCGTTGAACCTGTTTCCAATCGGAACATGCTTTATCGAAATTATTTGTTTTGGCATAGGCAACACCTCTGTTATAATAAGCCTGAGCAAAGTCGGGATTGATCTTTACAGCATTTGTAAAATCACTGATCGCTTCGGGCAACTTGTTTAAAGTCTCCATATATAGTATTCCTCTGCCGTCATAAGCTTTTGCGAAATTTGTATTTAAAACAATGGCTTTATCATAATCATTCAGGGCAAGTTCTGTTTGCGAACTTTCATAATAGGAAATAGCACGGTTATAGTAAGCTCCGTCGTAGGATGGATTGATCTTTACGGCTTTCGAAAAGTCAGCTATAGAACCATCAAGGTCTTTCTTTTCATATTTGGCTATGCCTCTTGAGTTGTAGGCAAACACATTGTCGGCATTTTTTTCTATCACATCGTTAAACAACGAAAATGTGTTATTCCAAACCCTGGTTCGCTGATAGCTTATGAACGAAAACATCAGCATTATCATGACAAATAATATCATAAAAACCTTGTTGAATTTTAAATAGGCTTTAGTTTTTTCCAATTCAGCATACAATAAGGCAATAAACAATCCGAAACCTACCGATGGCAAATAGGCATAGCGGCTGGCCAGATAACCGTCTTCGAGCAAAGGCAATAGGTTTAATGATAAGGTGATCATAAAAATAAGCAAGGCACAAAGTAATGCGTTTCGGTTTTTAGCGAATTTGAATACACAGAAAACAATGCCTGCTAACATGATTGGCGAAAAATAATAAATAGTAGGAAGTAAACCATTGAGCTTTGCGGGATACGTGTTGATAGCCGATATGTTAAACGGCACAGCTAATTTTAGCAAAAACATATCGATGGAGTAGGTAAACATAAAAAAACGGTCGAGATAGTTAAAATTAGCTACAGCGTGTGTAACTCCTGTATCGGTCCGTAAAAATAATGCGATGGTTCCGAAAATAACTGCCACGACAAAATAAGGAATTTTTTTCAACAGGGCACGCCGGGTGATCTTTTGTGTTGTGTATAGATCAATAACCAGCAGAATTAGAGGCAAGGTTATGGCTGTTGATTTCGAAAAGCACGAGAACAGAAATGCTATGATAGAAAATACCAAAAATCGTGTCCGTTTAGTTTCGGTATATACTACATATCCGATGATCGATAAAAGAAAAAAGAAGGTGAAAAGGAGTGTGCCGCGGGTGGATATCCAGGCAACACTATCGACATTCAACGGACTGCAGGCAAACAATAAAGCGCTGATTATACTTAAGTCTGTACGTTTTGTGAGCGCCCTGATAGCATAAAAGACAAGCAAAGTGTTGCAAATATGCAGTATGAGATTTGTTGCATGATACATCATCGGGTTCAAGCCAGCGATTCTGTAGTCGAAAGCAAAGGAGATGTATACGAAAGGAGTGTACATATAAATGAGCGGAGTGGTGAAATAGCGGATGAAGTTAGCGCCCGATATTTTTCGTATCAGCATGTTGTTTAAAACATTATCGGGGTCGTCGTAAGCCAGAAAAGCATTTTTGAGCGAAGCATAATACATCAAAATACACAAGCCTGCCAATAGCAACGGAATGATATACTGCCATCTGTTTTGCTGCAAAAGTGGTGTTTTCAGGCTTGTTTTACTGCCGGTTGTTTTGTTTTTTGTAGCACTCATCTGATATTGTTATGTGCACGCTTTGAAAACGTGCACATTAGAGGTCTCTATATTTCGATAATAAAATCCTTTATTTTGCTTTATCCAAAAATGCGATACTGCACATAATGCTCATAAGTATCACTCCTACGAAAAATATGACCAGCGCTAATTTACTTTTTGAATGTATTCTGCTTACCCTGAAAAGCAGATATCCTGCGAGCAAATTAAATAAGGCCCATAAAACATTTGTTAAAGGTGATGAAAGTCCCTGGCCCGGAGGATTAGCAAATGGTGTGGGGAAAGCGTTTCCTGAAACTCCATTCACAAAATGCGGAATTGCATTCGTTAAAAATGCCCCGGCAAAAAATCCTGCAATGTAATGATACCATTTCATTGGCTTTTCTATCAATTTGTCTATTTTTGTCATAATGTGAAAGTTTATTTGTTATTCTTTTGGTAGGTTCTTTTTTGTTTACTGTTGGTCGATGGTTTTAAATTTTATCTTGATTCAAAGATAACAATTTTTATTTTGTCAGTAAAAACTAAGGTTTATTTAGTGCGAAGTCGGGAGACTTTGCAAAACTGGTTGTTTTATGGTTTTTATATAATGATTCGTCGTAATAGTCATGTTTATAATACTATAACTCATTAACTAACTTTAATTCGGCAGGTATGGACCTGCAATTGAGACTATAAAGTAGATTGTGTAAACAGGATTTTTATAATTTGCATCGTTGTTCAAAGATAATTAGAATTTGGTTAAGGATTATGGGCCAATTGTAAATTGGCTTACTCCAAGCCATTTCTATATTTTTTATTGCTAAA
>CAIWKO010000029.1 GCA_903913285.1 uncultured Bacteroidales bacterium
TTAGCAATAAAAAATATAGAAATGGCTTGGAGTAAGCCAATTTACAATTGGCCCATAATCCTTAACCAAATTCTAATTATCTTTGAACAACGATGCAAATTATAAAAATCCTGTTTACACAATCTACTTTATAGTCTCGGTGGGCATTTTTCCATCTATCCAACTTTTAGATTCAATTCCCGATCATTCAAATTGAATTCCCGACCATGTTGATTCAATTCCCGACCATGTTGATTCAATTCCCGACCATGTTGACTCAATTCCCGACCATGTTGATTCAATTCCCGACCATGTTGACTCAATTCCCGAGCATGTTGATTGAATTCCCGACCATGTTGACTCAATTCCCGACCATGTTGATTGAATTCCCGACCATGTTGATCGAATTCCCGACCAATTTAAATCATTACAATCTACACTATTTAAGCAAATTAGACCAATAAAATAAATTTCCGCTTTTTTCAGCCCTGTTTTTCCCAACTAATATCAGACTTTCTATGCCATTTTGTCACAAAATTACTATGTGGCTGGCTTTTCATCCCCGTTTAGGGATGCTCTATAACATAAAGCTCCAATGTTTCGGTGGGCAGTGCAACTTTTTTCAGCTTCGCATTCTCAGGCTGAAGCTTGTTTTTTTCTTTTATCCAATATTTATAATGAAATTGGTCCGAAATACTCACCGCGATATCAAAATAGCGGTTCAAATAACATTGAACCGACCAATTATCATACACCTTTTTATCAACCTTAACAATGCTGCCTTTCGGAATAACGCTTCCAAAAAGATACACGTCGTGCACCACGGCTTCATCTCTCGAAATGCTACCGCTTTTATACCCGGAATATAAAAGTGAAGCACACAACATTAAAACAACAGTTGCGGTCAGCAATTTATAACCTAAACTTTGAACATTGATCTTTACGATCCACCGCGCAACAATTTCAGCAAGCAAAACAGCAAACCCAAGGGCGAAAAAAGGTAAAGCGGGCACAAAATAAAATCCTTTCTGAACCATTGTCAGCATCAATGGCAGCGAAGCCGAACATCCTGTAATAATAAAGAACATTGCTGTTTTAAATTGGGTCTTTTCGCTAACTATCTTTTGTTTCTTTATTTTCGAAATCATAAAGATTGTGGCAACCGTGATCATTATGGGCAAAAGTTCGCTGATCACCCTAAACAAGGTATCGAAGCGGTTGGTTGCAGTGGGGTCGTCCGAAATGCGCGACAAAAGCCGTTCGAAAAAATAGAAATGCAAACTGTGAGCTGCCACCGGGTTCGGCATAACAATGCCATAAGCAACAAGCGGAATGCATATCAAACAAAGGGTATAAAGCAATGCCTTTAGCCACGATGTATTTTTAAACATAAACCAATAAAGCGGAATAATCACCAGCGGAAACAAACCCGGCAAACCTTTGGTGAGCGTGGCCAAAAACACACACAAACCCGATACGATCAGATTTACAATTTTCAACTTTTTCAACACCATAACGCGCAGCGAAAAATACACTGCCGCCAGCGTGAAAATGCTCATGGTGATTTCGAGCATATTGTTTTGCACCGACCAATAACAAACCGGAATGCTGATCCAGAATAAAACAGGCATCCACCATAATTTCAAAAGGTCGGTTTTATTTTTAAACAATAATTTCCAGATGAGAATAATAAAAAGAGCATTGACGAGGGCAGTTACTAAAGCATAAAAGCGTTCAACATACATCCCCTCGCCGAACATCCTGAAAAAAAGCGATTGCAGCCAAATTCCAAACGGAGGTTGTTCCAAAAAAACTCCCGAATAGCTTTTCCACCATGTGTCGCTGAAACACGGTTGCCAGAAACTCCCTTTGCCAACCGCCATGTTTTTTGCCACGCACGAATATTGTAGCCCGTCTAAAAACATACCATCCTGCAATAACGCAGGAACGATGAGTACAATAAACATACTTAGGGTTAAAAGCACAAAAGGCAGGTTCTTTTTGTTCATCATCACTTCGGTAAAATTGCATACAAAAATAGGAATACTGCCGAATAAACGAAAAATAATTATGCCAAACGTTTTGCTATTCGTAATTTTGCCGTTCTTTCAATTTATGATAACGATTCCCGATATAAACATTTCCGATTTCGATTATGCGCTCCCCGAAGCAAGGATAGCTTTATTTCCTGCCGCAAAGCGCGACGCATCCAAATTGTTGGTCAGCAGGAACGATACCATAATTGATAAAGAATTTTATCAGCTTGCCGGTTTGATCCCCGAAAATGCATTGTTAGTGTTAAACAACACCCGTGTAATTCATGCCCGCTTGTTATTTCATAAGCCAACGGGAGCTGCTATCGAAATATTTTGCCTCGAACCTCAATCGCCCGAAAGAGATATACAACTTGCCATGCAACAAAAGGGAAGTTGCGTTTGGAAATGTATGATAGGCAATGCCAAAAAATGGAAAGAAGGAACATTGGTTTTGCCGGTTCGGATAAATTCCGGCGAATGCTTATTATCGGCAAGCATGGTCGGACACGATGACGAAACTTTTTCGGTTCAGTTTAAATGGAATCCCGAAGAATATTGTTTCGCGCAAATAATCGAAGCTGCCGGTAAAGTACCTTTGCCTCCCTATATTCATCGTCCCGCCGACAGTGATGATAACGAACGCTATCAAACCGTTTTTGCCCGTAATGATGGTTCTGTGGCAGCGCCCACGGCAGGCCTTCATTTCACCGACGATATCTTTCAACAACTGAACGAAAAAAATATCAGCACTGCAAATGTAACCTTACACGTTGGCGCCGGAACCTTTAAACCCATATCTGCCGATAACATCGAGCAACACGTGATGCACGCCGAACAGGTGGTGGTTTCCAAAAAACTTATTGAGTCATTGTTGGCAGCAAAAGGAGCTATTATTGCTGTTGGAACTACTTCGGTTCGTTCGCTCGAAAGTTTGTACTGGCTCGGATTAAATTACATGCAAAGCGGTGTGATGCCCGATTTGGTGAAACAATGGGAACCGTATCATACTGTTGAAACAAAAGAAACCAAAACAGTTCTTCAGTCTTTGCTCGCTTTCATGTCGGCAAACAAACTGGAACACATCAGCTTTTCAACGCAGATCATCATTATGCCGGGATATCAATTTCGCATCATTAGCGGAATGGTTACCAACTTTCATCAACCCAAAAGTACCTTGTTATTACTTATTTCTGCTTTTCTTGGCGACCGGTGGAAAGCAATTTACGAACACGCCCTGCAAAACGATTACCGGTTTTTGAGTTATGGCGATGCCTGTTTGTTTTTATAAACGCGAAACCATTTCTATCAGGTCTACCACACGGTTTGAATACCCGAATTCATTATCGTACCATCCCACAACCTGAATAAAATTATTTTGCAATACTTTCGTGCATAATGAATCGAATATTACCGAATGCGGATTTCCGATGATATCTGATGAAACTATCGGATCTGAAGTAAACTCCATGATTCCTTTTAACTCATTGGTTGCTGCCTTCAAAAAAGTTTCGTTTATTTCCCCGATGGAAGTTTTCTTTTCAACAAGAGCATTTAATTCGATAAGCGAACCGTCTTCAACAGGCACACGGGTTGCAAATCCGTCAAACCTGTCTGTCAGAAAAGGCATAAGTTCTTTTATAACCGGAATTGCTGTTGATGTTGTCGGAATAATATTTGATAAAGCAGTGCGCGAACGCCGCAGATCAGCTCGGGGAGCATCTATCAGGCTTTGATTATTTGTGGCAGGATGAACCGTATTCATAAAAACCCTGTTGATCACAAAATTATCTTGAAGGACTTTAAGCATCGGGGCTACACAATTTGCCGTACACGACGCGTTCGAAATAATTCGGTCGTTCGGGCTCAGCGTTTTTTCATTAATACCAATGATAATGGTTTTGTCGAGTGCATCTTTAGGAGGGCATGTTAGTATAACTTTCCGGGCTCCCGAACTCAAATGTTGCGACAGTTGTTCGCGCGAAGTAAATATTCCCGAAGCTTCAATAACGATATCGGCTCCATGCATCGTACGCGGTATATTTGCCGGTATCTTTTCGTGATACACCTGTATCGTTTTTCCGTTCACGATCAAATTGTCATCACCAACTTCAATGGTTCCTGAAAACAACCCGTGGGCAGAGTCATATTTCAACAAATGCGCGAGTGTTTCGGTATTTGCAGGGTCGTTTATTCCTACAATTTCAATATCAGGTTTGTTTTGCAATAATCTAAAAACAAGTTTTCCGATTCTGCCAAAACCGTTAATGCCAATCTTAATCATTATTAATTGTACTTAGAAAGTTTGAAGCTGCAAATTTATACCAATTCGATGAATTAGTATAATAAATCAAACCGCGATCCTGAATCAATGATTCACGTTCTCCAAAGCTTTCGGGTCGTGTTTATGTTTGAACAGAATGGCAAACAAAATTGCGACAACCAGCGAATAGGCCGCGAAAGAGATCCATATACCTTTCCAATCGAATGAACTCACAATTTTGTGCACAACACTGTCGTATTTATAAAGGGTAAAATAATTATCTATCACCAAACCGCTTAGTCTGCTTCCCAAAAAAGCACCGAAACCGTTCGTCATCATCATAAATAATCCCTGAGCACTGGCTCTGATGCCGGGTTCGCTTTGTGTTTCAACAAAGAGTGAGCCTGAGATATTGAAAAAATCGAAAGCCATTCCGTAAATGATACACGATAGAATGATCATCCACAAACCTTCAGCAGGATTTCCATATGCAAACAATCCAAACCTAAGAACCCAAGCGATCATACTAAATAACATCACTTTCTTAATTCCAAATCTTCTCAGGAAAAATGGAATTGTCAGAATAAACAATGTTTCCGAGATCTGAGATATCGACATGATAATAGCAGGAAATTTTATTGCGATCAGATCTTTGAATTCGGGAACCTTTGCGAAGTCATGTAAAAATGTATCACCGTAAGCATTGGTAAGTTGTAATGAAGCTCCTAACAGCATGGCAAAAATAAAGAAGAATGCCATTTTTGTACTCTTAAAGAGTTTAAATGCATTAAGTCCAAGTTCGCTGACAAAAGATTTTTTATGACCCCTTGCAAGCGGAGGACATTTTGGCAATGAAAAAGCATAAAGTCCTAAAAAGATTGAAGCGATCGAAGCAACATAAAACTGTGTTGATGAGGTCTCAAAACCTGAAAGGCTGATAGTCCATAATGCAATGATAAAACCCACCGTGCCCCAAACCCTGACAGGAGGGTATTCTTTAATGATATTCATGTTATGATTTTTCAAAGCAGAATATGCAACAGTTATTGAAAGTGAAATGGTAGGCATATAAAAGATCATATTCACCAACATGACCCAAAACATTGAAGATGGATTTCCAACCAATGGAACAGTAAAAAGAACAATACCTCCCATAATATGAAAGATCCCGTATAAACGTTCAGCATTGATCCAGCGGTCGGCAATAATACCGGCTATGGCAGGCATAAACAGGGATGCAATACCCATTGTCGAAAAAATGGCGCCAAATTCTGTCCCCGTCCAATTCTTGGTTTGAAACCAGTATGCTCCAATTGTTAGAAGCCATGATCCCCATATAAAGAATTGAAAAAAATTCATCACGATCAGGCGATACTTCAGGCTGGTGTTTACGTTCATAAGAAAGGTCTTTTAGTAGGTTGTAGACTTATTTATTCCTTTTTTTAACTTCATCGCGTATTTTCGATGCTTTTTCATAATCTTCATTCGAAATAGCTTCCTTCAATATTTCTTCCAGTTCTTCATTCGAAAATTTTCCATATTCGGCTGAATCTTCCTCATCGGGTTTCAATTCACTCTGATTTGAGGCCTTATTTTCATTCAGTTCTTCAGGAAAAACATTTTCAATACTTCGGGCAGCTTTCATCACAGGTCCGTAAGCATAAACAGGACACCCAAAGCGTAGCGCCAGTGCAATGGCATCCGAAGTTCTTGCATCAATTTCAACTTCTTTTTTCCCGTTCGTACATACCAGTTTTGCATAAAAAACACCATCAACCAGCTTGGTTATGATAACTTCAATAATCTTTATCGTAAAAGAGTCGGCAAAGTTCTTGAACAGGTCGTGTGCCAGCGGACGGGGTGGCTTGATATTTTCAATGGCTATAGCGATCGATTGGGCTTCGGCATGACCGATAAGAATAGGCAGTTGCTTTTTATTCGAAACATCTTCAAGAACCAAAGCATAAGTCCCCGATTGCGTTTGGCTGTATGTAATTCCGATAACTTCAAGTTTGACCTTCTCCATCAACAAAATAGGTTTGCGATTGCTGTTTTTCAATTAGAATGTATATGCAAAGATAATTATTATAATATAAAATCCGATTGAAATTTATTCGGATTTATGATTTTTATTGAAGAGTCAAATAAGTCAGCAGCATTTTTTCCTTTCATAAATTTTAAATTTAATAAGACTGCTATTTATCAGAACAAATCGATTTATTTTATTTGAAAAACAATAACTAAAAATAGTACTTTTGCACCCAATTATAACAAACTTTTTTATGAAACGTTTCATGCAAAAATTACTACCTGCATTACTGTTGTTGATGCCTGCTTTGTCTTATGGAAGTGAAGCTGATTTAAAAATTCCCGAATCTGTTAAAAATCAGCACATACTTTATTACGGATTTATTATTACAATTTTGGGATTACTTTTTGGATTATATCAATTCATGAAAGTAAAAAAACTTCCTGCACACAAATCAATGCTGGATATTGCTGAAGTTATTTATCAAACTTGCAAGGCTTATTTAAAGCAGCAAGGCAAATTTCTTGCGATACTCTTCTTATTCATTGGTGCTGCGGTTGCCGGTTATTTCGGATTTTTATCTCCTATCGGCGAAACAGCCGGAGCAAGATTTGGTTCTGTGGCCTTAATTATATCATGGACAGTAGTTGGGATATTAGGTTCTTATTCTGTGGCAGCTTTTGGTATCAGGATGAATACACTAGCTAACGCTCGTATGGCATTTGCTTCTTTAAGAAAAAATCCATTAAAACTTTTACATATTCCTTTGGATGCCGGTATGAGTATCGGGGTTGTATTAATTTGTGTTGAATTAACCCTGATGCTGGTAATTTTACTTTTTATGCCTGGCGAATTGGCTGGAGCTTGTTTTATTGGTTTCGCTATTGGTGAATCTTTAGGTGCTTCTGCCTTACGTATTGCCGGCGGTATTTTTACAAAAATTGCCGACATAGGCTCCGATCTTATGAAAGTTGTTTTCAAAATAGGGGAGGACGACCCGCGCAACCCCGGTGTTATTGCCGATTGTACGGGTGACAATGCAGGTGACTCTGTTGGTCCTACTGCAGACGGATTTGAAACTTACGGTGTAACGGGCGTGGCTCTGATATCTTTTATTTTATTGGCTGTTGGCGGAACTGCTTTTGGTATGACCGATATTATTACAAGCGAACTAAAAGTAAAACTACTGGTATGGATTTTTGTTATGCGTATTCTTATGATTATTACTTCTGTAGTTGCGTTCTACATTAATGGCATTTTTAGCAATGCAAAATATGGCGGAAAAGAAGACCTGGATTTTGAAGCCCCATTGACAAGTCTGGTCTGGATTACTTCTATTCTTTCAATTATTGTAACATTTGTCGCCAGCTACATTCTGATTCCAGATTTGAATGGTCATACCGATATGTGGTGGATATTGTCAACCATTATCAGTTGCGGTACTATTGGTGGTGCCTTGATTCCTGAATTCACCAAATTATTTACTTCGCCCAAATCGTCCCATGTACAGGAAGTGGTAGCAGCAGGTCGCGAAGGTGGTGCATCTTTGGTGGTTCTTTCAGGATTTGTTGCAGGTAATTATAGTGCAATATGGACTGGCCTTGTGTTTTTTGTTTTAATGTTTATTGCTTATTTTGCCAGTACTTTTGGCTTGGATGCTATCATGATATATCCTTCAATCTTTGCATTCGGTTTGGTAGCTTTTGGTCTTTTAGGTATGGGACCGGTTACTATTGCAGTTGATAGTTATGGTCCTGTTACTGATAATGCTCAATCTGTATATGAACTTTCGTTAATAGAAGATGATAAAGAAAAAACAAGTATAGAAATAGAAAAAGAATTTGGTTTTAAACCTGATTGGGAAAAATCAAAATACTATCTGGAAGCAAATGACGGAGCCGGCAACACTTTTAAAGCAACTGCAAAACCAGTTTTGATTGGTACTGCTGTTGTGGGTGCAACAACTATGATTTTCGCCTTAATTTTAATGATAAAGAAAACTCTTGGAGTAGAACCTGAAACTATTCTTAATATTTTGAATCCATATTCAATTTTAGGATTTATTCTTGGCGGCTGTGTTATTTATTGGTTCACGGGGGCATCCATGCAGGCAGTTACAACCGGTGCTTATCGTGCAGTTGAATATATCAAGAAAAACATCAATCTCGACCCTAATGCTCCTAAAAAAGCAGATACAGCAAAATCTATTGAAGTTGTAAAAATCTGTACTCAATATGCTCAAAAAGGCATGTTTAATATTTTTGTTGGAGTCTTCTTTTTTGCATTGGCATTTGCTTGTCTTTCTTCGCCTTCGGGTATTGGAGGAAACAATGCAGTGGCGCTATTTATTAGTTATTTGATTTCTATCGCAGTTTTCGGATTGTTTCAGGCCATATTTATGGCAAACGCAGGTGGCGCATGGGATAATGCTAAAAAAGTGGTTGAGGTTGATCTGAAAGAAAAAGGCACTCCTTTGCACGATGCAACCATAGTAGGCGATACCGTGGGCGATCCCTTCAAGGATACTTCTTCTGTCGCATTAAATCCTATAATAAAGTTCACCACCTTGTTTGGTTTGCTAGCTATGGAAATAGCTATTTCTCCTAATTTCAGGGACTATGCCCCTTATGCAGGTATTGTATTTTTTATTATTGCTCTTGTATTTGTATGGCGTTCGTTCTATAAAATGCGGATAAAAGAAAGTAAATAATAAAAGGTCCCTTAATTAAAAAACCGCCTGAGATATTCAATTCAGGCGGTTTTTTTATGCCATCTGCTGTACTAAACCACTATCTATTTCGTTTTATTTGTACAATATTTCTTAAAAATTATTTAATTTTGCGATATCATTACACCTCTTTCGTTTCTATGAAATTAAAATACTCGCTTTCTCTGGTTCTGCTCTTTTTGCTTTCAACTTTTTGTGTGCTCGCGCAGAAAAAGGACGAATCGGGCGATACCAAAGGCGACAGGCAGATCAAAGGCGTATTGATCGGGGGTATCAATCTCACTCAGGTTGATGGCGATCAGGTGTATGGCTTCCATAAAGTCGGAGCCAACGTGGGTGTAGGAGGTATACTTCCATTGGGGCATCATCTTTCGCTGAGCCTCGATATTCTTTACGACGAACGCGGAGCTTACCGCAAATACGCCCCTCAGTCCGATTCTATCTCTCACATTCCTTATTATTCGCTCAAATGGAATTATCTTACGGCTCCCCTTATGTTGCACTACGAGGATAAAACCACATGGACCTTCGGGCTCGGTTTTTCGTGGGGACGTATGATCTCTTTCAAAGAACTCGAGCACAACAAGCCCCAGAGTTGGAATCGTGCCGATACTATCACCTACAGAACCAAGAACGATTTTGATATAATTGCCGATATCCGTTTCCGCATCTGGAAACATCTCAAGTTCGATATCAGTTATTCCTATTCGATGGCCAAGATCAGAACCCGATTGTTCAACAACGGTGCCAAACAATGGAACCGCGATCAGTATAACAACGTTATCACCATTCGCTTGCTCTACTATTTGAACGAAAAGTATCTGCCTCCGCGCTACACCTTTCATCATCAAAAGAAGAAACCCAAAACAAAAGATAAGTAGTATTTTAGTGTTTTTATGATGCAAACAGCCGATTTTTGGATCGAAAACCTGCAGCTTATTCTGCATCCCGAAGGAGGCTATTATCGCGAAAATTTTCGCTCATCCGAAACCATCAGCCACGATGCGTTGCCCGGGCGTTATAAATCCGAACGCAACTTCACCACCTCTATTTATTTTTTGTTGAAGAGCGGTCAGCAGTCGGCTTTTCACCGCCTTGCCTCCGACGAGATTTGGCATTTCTATCAGGGTTCGCCTATAGAAGTGTATATCATCACCAAAAGGGGCAAACTGCTCAACTATACTATGGGCCCCGACCTTGCCAACGGGCAGATGTTTCAGCTTGTTATTCCCAACGGATGCTGGTTTGCAGCCCGCGTTCCCGCCGCCGATTCGTTTGCGCTGGTGGGTTGCAGCGTTTCGCCGGGATTCGATTTCGACGATTTCGAGCTGGCCGACACCAATGCCTTGCTGAAACAATATCCGCAACATGCGGAATTGATTTCGGTGTTTAAATAAATAGATAGAAAAATAGCTTCAAAATTTCATCCTTCCAGCTATATTCTTCAATTACAAGCGAGTTGTAAAATATACTTTCAAGGTTCCAACCAAATATTTCACATTCGCCAGCATAGAATTAAAAACTAATAATACTTATTCTAATTAATGTTCTCATTATCGGATTTATTTTCAGAATTTTGATTTTTTTTGTTGAGAATTCTGGCAAGTGTACGAAATTGTGCATATAAAACAGTAATTTTTGTAATCGTTGCGGTAAGTAACATATTCGCAATAAATAATAAGATTGTGATATAGAAAAAAATATCAATGATCCATGATTTTTCATTTAAAAATGTATTTGGAGAATTTACTAGCATGATATTTATCGCGAACATGAATACAAGTGAAAATAAAAGCAACATAAGAGACCAATAGTAAGCAAATATTTGGTTTTGAAATTTGGTTAATTTATTTTTCTTAATTTCCGATTTTAATTCATTTTCAAGCTCTTCAAACATATTCTCTGGAATTATATGCATAGTAAAGGTAAACACAGCTAATGTAAAACCAAAAAGTGTTATAATTACAGGGATTGCTTTATCAGTAAAATAGATTAGAAATTTCAACTTATCAAAATCAGTTATTGTTAGCGCTAATACAACTACAGGTGTAATAAAAAATATTGAAACCCCAAAAATAAATTGAATTTTTTTATTAATAAGTAAAATTGATTTTATTGCATCTTCTTTTGATGCGGAATTATTCAAGTCATTCATGATTATTAATAATTATTATGTTTTTACTAATATCCTGCACCCCTGCCTTCTCAAATGTGTATCAACCACTTCATTACTTTTGTAAAAATACTATTTATTTTTATTTTCATAAAAATTAACACTAAAAATTATCATCAATTCTTCCTTCTTACTCAAAAAACTCCCTCTGTTAGTTACTTCGGGAGTTTTTTATCTAATAACTAATGAAAACTAATTACCATTAATTACCATAAATAACTACTGTTCATGTCAGCTCCCTTCTCCGCCCTCCTCTGCAGTCTGATATGCTGGTGCAATAGGAACCATTACTACATCTAAGTTCAACATACCGCCTGGTTCCAGTATTTGTTTTTCCAGGGTTTTATTAACATATCCTTCACCTTCAATTATTATTGTAACAGGTTTTTTTGCGTCTGCTGTCACTTCCTCAAAATAGGCAGTTCCGTCTTCATCTGTTTTTAGCACCAATCCAAATTCCGAAATGGTCACTGTCATTTCTTCAAGTGGATTATCATCTGCATCAGTGCAATTCACATAAACCACGCAGCTTCCGGCTATTTTATTCTCTTCCGTTTTCAATGCATTTCGTTCATGGCGCACCTTAGCCAGCAGTCGTTTATAATTATACTCATTAAACTTCACCTTATTGCTGAACTTATAAATGCGTTTCCCTGCATCTATCACATCTTTTGTTATAGCATCAAGCTCATCAAAAACCGTGTTATTTGTATCAACGGTTTTCATTTTTGCATCAATATGCAAAGTTTGTTTCACATTTTCCGTATCTATTTTATCTTTCAGATCTTTCAACGATGTCAATGCGGCTGCCTTATAGCCTATCGGATCTAAAATGGTCATATTATTTTCCGCATTTAATATAACCGTCGAAAGTCTCATCAACAAACCTTCCACATCTTTACTATTTATTTTCTCTCTAACCTCATGTATCCCGAAATCGCTTGCTTTAACCGTCATACCTATGGCTCGTTTAACATAGCCTTCAAGTTTATTCATGTGAACCTTCAAACTGTCCACATCTGCATAAAGCATTTCGGTTAATACTTTCCCTTCGGCTATCAGTATTTCTGTTGTAACAAGTCCTTTCGCTTCAATTATCTTTAACTTGTAATTTGGTATAAAAGGATCATCATAAATAATAGAGTAATCCGTAAATTCGGTTTTATCTACCGTAATTTGTCCTGATACAATTTCTGCAATTACAATTTTTTCTTCTTTTCGTGGTGTCATAATATTTAATTGTTTAATGATTAATACTACAAAATTTTTGCAATTATAATATTAAAAAATAAATCTGCAAAATAATTTTAAATAAATTTTATTGGATACTTAAAAATTTTTTAGAACGTAGTTAATAGAGTATTATGGTGAATTTAAAAAAATAAATTAGCATTCATTAAAATTGAAATATCACCATAATAAAGCAAAAAAACACACAACCATATATTGTAGTAGATTGTGCGTAAAAATAATAATATAACATCCAAAATTAATGTTCCCAAAACCTACTTGAATGTTCCCGAAACTAATATGAATGATCCCAAAACGAATCCGAATGTTCCCGAAACCTGTCTGAACGTTCCCAAAAGCAAATAGAACCTTCCCAAACCCTATTTAAACCTTCCCTTAACCTGTTTGAACCTTCCCGAAGCAAATTATTACGTTCCCATTACTTGAGACTATAAAGTAGATTGTGTAAACAGGATTTTTATAATTTGCATCGTTGTTCAAAGATAATTAGAATTTGGTTAAGGATTATGGGCCAATTGTAAATTGGCTTACTCCAAGCCATTTCTATATTTTTTATTGCTAAA
>CAIWKO010000030.1 GCA_903913285.1 uncultured Bacteroidales bacterium
GCTGCTTTATGAATTTCTGTCTGCAGGTGATCAGATCAACGTCGAACTGGGATATAACAATCAGTTAGAACAGGTCTTTTCAGGTTATATCCGGAACATTCGGACCTACAAAATACCGGCAGAACTCTATTGCGAAGACAATATGTATTTGCTGAAAAAAATAATGATAGATGCCTATCAGAGCGATAATATGGACGTGAAAGATTTCATTGAACAATATCTGCCAGCTAACATTGAACGCAACGTAGAGAGCGCTAAAATAGGTCGGTTTCGTCTTAGCAACAAATCACTGGCCGAGGCATTGGATATAATTAAGAAAGAATATCCTATGAATTTCTTTTTTAAGGATGGTAAGTTTTATGGTACCATGCCAGAAACTCTGGCTAATCAGGATGCCAATGGACAAAGAATCATTTTTAAATACCGACAAAATTTTATTGAAGATAACATCACTCAAGACGATATTGATCCTGGAAAGATTCAGATAATAGCTAAAACATTTTTGCCTGATGGTACGAAATTAGAAACAAAATACCCAGACAAAATTATGCAGGATGCCAACGTCAGAACATTTGTTACGGAAAAACCGGATATGGCCAGTTTAAAAGAATATGCAAAACAGCAATGTATTGATTTTAAAATAAGCCAGATATCAGGAAGTTTTAAAGCTTTTGGCTGGCCGGTTGTGCGGATCATGGATGTGGTTGAATTCAGGGATGACGAAAACACCTACCGGGATAAAAAAGCTTTCACCGTTAAATTGGTGAAACGCAACTTTAATATGTCGGGATACAGGCAGGAAATTGAAATTTTAAACCAGGTTTAAAATGGGCAAAGAACTCGAAATAGCAGATTGTATTCGCAGGATGGCTGGCATACCGGGCAATCCTTTTGTTGTTGCCAAGGCATCAAATATTAATGAGGATGACAAGACGTGTGACGGGACACCGGAGGACGGATCAGCAAAAATAACCGGGATCAGGTTGGTATCGATAACAGGTGTTCACGAATCGACGGTCGTAATACCTGAAGATGACAGCCTGATCCTGGTTGCTATGCTGAGCAATACGGATGCTTATTTGATGCATTGCAGTAAGGCTAAAAAATTAATGATCAAAGTTGGTAACAGCACTGTAGATATAACAGACGGACTTATAAATATGAATGGCGGAAATAATGATGGACTTGTGCTGCTTGCAAAAATGGTAAGTTGGATGCAAAAGGTATATAATGACATGACAACGCTCCAGACATTATTATTGAACTCACCTGTTGTCGGTAATGGAGCTATCTTGAATATTGCATTTACACCGGGCACACCATCCCCATCAAATTCGGATTTTGAAAACACCAAAATAAAACAATGATCAACCATAGCGACATATTATTGAATAAGGATGAAACCCCTGTGATCACGAACGGTGATTTCGTAATTGCTCCTGCAGGCGAACAGCAGATAAGGCAAATTATAAAATCGAATCCTGGTGATTATAAATATGCTCCTTTGGTTGGTGTTGGTATAATTGCGGCATTAAACGGACCACAATTACAACGCATGGAAAGCAAGATACGCGAACAATTGAGCCGCGCCGGTTTTAGTGTTAATAGTGTA
>CAIWKO010000031.1 GCA_903913285.1 uncultured Bacteroidales bacterium
GCTGCTTTATGAATTTCTGTCTGCAGGTGATCAGATCAACGTCGAACTGGGATATAACAATCAGTTAGAACAGGTCTTTTCAGGTTATATCCGGAACATTCGGACCTACAAAATACCGGCAGAACTCTATTGCGAAGACAACATGTATGTGCTAAAAAAAATAATGATAGATGCATATCAGAGCGATAATATGGACGTGAAGGATTTCATCGAGCAATATCTCCCGGCAAACATCGAACGCAACGTAGAGAGCGCCAAAATAGGCCGGTTTCGGTTTAGCAACATATCGCTTGCTCAGGCACTAGATACTATTAAGAAAGAATATCCAATGAACTTCTTTTTTAAGTCCGGAAAATTTTATGGTACCATGCCATCGACATTAGCCAATCAGGATAGTAATGCCCAGAGGATCCTTTTCAAATACCAACAAAACTTTATTGAAGATTCCATCACCCAGGAAGACATCGACCCAGGCAAAATTCAGATCGTGGCAAAAGTGATCCTTCCTGATGGAAGTAAACTTGAAACGAAATATCCGGAAACAATAACCGATGGTAATGTGAGGACATTTTATCCCAATAGCATTACGAACCTAGAGGACCTAAAAAAGTACGCAAAGGAGACACAGGAAGGATTTAAGACGAATCAGATATCAGGCAGTTTTAAAGCTTTTGGATGGCCGGTCGTGCGGATCATGGATGTAGTTGAATTCAGAGATGATGAAAATACGTACCGGGATAAAAAAGCTTTCACCGTTAAATTGGTGAAACGCAACTTTAATATGTCGGGATACAGGCAGGAAATTGAAATTTTAAACCAGGTTTAAAATGGGCAAAGAACTCGAAATAGAAGATTGTATTCGCAGGATGGCCGGCATACCGGGCAACCCTTTTATTGTTGCCAAGGCATCAAATATTAATGAGGATGACAAGACGTGCGACGGGACTCCGGAAGACGGATCAGCAAAAATAACCGGGATCAGGTTGGTATCGATAACAGGCGTTCACGAATCGACGGTCGTGATTCCTGAAGATGACAGCCTGATCCTGGTGGCTATGCTGAGCAATACGGATGCTTATGCCTTGCATTGTTCAAAAGCAGCTAAGATTAAAATTAAAGTAGGCAGTATTGAACATTCGTATGAAAACGGGAATATAGTTATTAAGATGAATGGCAATTTCGATGTTACGGCATCGGCTATAATGATGGGAGGAAATAATGGTGTGGTCATAGCTCCGGGTCTTCCACCGGGAACTCCTATAACCGACGTAGCGCAATTAGTGGTAGCGTCAAAATTAAAAGCATCATGAAATACAGAGATATCATAGGGTTCACTCCGAACATGGGGCCATTCGAAATTGTGGATGCCTGGAATATGGTTCCACAGGCGTTAAAAGACAAATTACCTCAAGCGATAAAAGATGCTATTGATGCGGTATCTACCATTGTGGGTATATACAACGGTGCGATGACTCTTGTTACTGCGGCTAATAAGGCACTTGATTTAGCCAAACAAATAAAAACAGCGGCGTCCCTGCCTCCTGACTCAACGGTACCAATAGCTATTGGGACAAAGATTGCAATGAAGATGAGCGCCGATCAATTTTTTAACCAACTAACAAATGTTATGAATCCATTATCAGGTTTAATGGATCAAGAAATACCCATATAATAAAATGAACCACGGAGATATAATATTGGATGGTAATGAAAACCCAGTGATCATGAATGGTGATTTTGTTATTGCTTCGGCAGGAGAACAACAGATCAGACAGATTAGCAAATCGAATCCTGGTGATTATAAATATGCTCCTTTGGTTGGTGTTGGTATAATTGCGGCATTAAACGGACCACAATTACAACGCATGGAAAGCAAGATACGCGAACAATTGAGCCGCGCCGGTTTTAGTGTTAATAGTGTA
>CAIWKO010000032.1 GCA_903913285.1 uncultured Bacteroidales bacterium
ACAGCCTTGAAGTCGGCACATGGTCTGCCACTTACGAAAACAACATGTATTTTGGTGGCAGCATCACCAACATTCCTGTCGACCTCAAAAAAGTAGCCCGCTACAACATCAAACTCCGCAAAAAGATCGTCGACGATGGCGGCACAACACCCGTCACCACAGCCTACGCCAATGTCTACGGCAAAATGTACAACAGCGTAACACTTGATCCTATCGGCAATGGTTTGGTTTTCCTGCAGGGTATAGCCGATCCCGAAGAAACCGAAGCCGACGGAACCTATGGCAACGACAAAACACCCGTAAGCTGCAAACACATCAGCGGCACAGCTCCCGGCTTTCAGGATTACAATAAAGACATCTCTCTCGACCCCGATTCCGACAACGAGATAGATTTGCCGATGGACCCGATTGATGACGGGCCACCGGCACCGGATGCTTAGTTTTTAGTTAGGCTTGCAAAGATGCGAGCCTTTTTTTTTTGATAAAAAATTATTATTCTTGTTCATTTAGCTTTGCGGAGTACCTGTTGTGGAAATTGCGGAAGGAGGAGGAGAAAGGTTTTGTTGTTTAGTTCGGCTTATATCACGTGCATGAAGCATAAAAAAAAAGGCAGGCAGAGTGTTCTGCTTGCCTTAACAAATTAAAAAAGATGGAGCTTACACTGCAGCTCCGGGCAGTAGAGGATTGACGAACACCCGGGTTTTGAGTTCGCGGTCTAAAAGCAACAGGCCCTGTCCTTTGCCTTCTACGATGCGGAGTTGTTCGAGAATTTCGGTGGCATTGGCTTCTTCTTCTACCTGTTCGGCCACAAACCATTGCAGTTTGTTGTTGGTGGCATGGTCTTTTTCGGTGATGGCAATGTCGACCAAATTGTTGATAAGGCCCGTTACCATTTGTTCGTGTTTGAGAACAGCTTCGAATACTTTGATGGGGTCGGTCCAGTTGAAATCGGGTTTGGCCACGGCTTTGAGTTCGGCAGTGCCGCCGCGTTCGTTCACAAAATTGAAGAACAGCATAGCGTGGGCAGCTTCTTCCTGGGTTTGGATATACATCCAATGGGCAAAACCCGGCAGGTTTTTGCGTACGAAATAAGCCGACATGGACAGATAGAGATACGAAGAATAAAACTCAGCGTTGATCTGTTCGTTCAAGGCCTTTTCCATTTTTTTTGTTAGCATTTCTTTAGATTTTAAAGTTTAGCGATTAGTGATTTGCGATTAGCGATTTGAAAACAGCCTTCAGCAGTTTCATTTGTCGCTCAATAATATCATTTTCAAATTAATTTACTTCTTCTTTTTACTTTTAACGTGCAACTTGTAACTAGTAATTAATAACTAATAACTACCCTTTCAGGGCATTTACGCCGCTCACGATCTCGATGATCTCGCGGGTGATGGAAGCCTGACGGGCTTTGTTATACATAAGGCGCAGCGATTTGAGCAGTTCTTCGGCATTGTCGCTGGCTTTTTGCATGGCCGACATGCGCGCACCCTGTTCGGAGGCCCACGAATCGAGCAAAGCCTTATAAATTTGTATTTTCAGCGATTTGGGAACCAGATCGGCCAGAATTTCTTCTTTGGCAGGCTGGAAAATATAATCGACGTTGCCGGCAGGTTTTGCATCTTTAGGCACCAGTTTTTGAATGGGCAGAAACTGTTCGACCGTCAAAATTTGAGTTACCGCATTTTTGAACTGGTTGTAAACGATCTCGATGCGGTCGTAAACTCCCGTTGCATAAAGGTTCATAAGTTTCTCTGCCAGTTCGCTTGCCATTTCGTAGGTGAGATGCTCGAAAATGCTGTCGTGGTTTTCGATTACGTTATATTTTCTTTTCCCAAAAAATTCGGTGGCTTTTTTGCCGATGGTGATGATATCGAGCTGACCGCCGTCGTAGAGTTCTTTGTTGTTGGTATTGATATGAGTCACGGCACGTTTAAGCACGTTGGAGTTGAAGGCCCCGCACAAACCACGGTTGGAGGTGATGACCACCACGAGGGTTTTTTTGATCTTACGGGTTTTGAAAAATACCACGTCGTCGCTCACATCGGCGCTGGAGCTCAAATTTGAAAGCAGTTCGTTGAGTTTATTCGCATACGGACGTAGTTTCAGTATGGCGCCCTGAGCCCTGCGCAGTTTAGCCGCCGACACCATCTTCATCGCGCTGGTTACCTGCTTGGTGGTGTTAACCGATGCTATTCGTATACGTACTTCTTTTAATCCGGCCATGCAACAATTTATTTAATCGTTAAAAAAAACCAATAGGTTCTTTTCAGAATCTTATTTTTCATATTTGGCAGCCACTTCTGCACATACTTTTTCCATTGTCTGGGTCATCTCGTCGGTCAACACACCCTTGCTGAGGTTATCGAGCAGGTCTTTGTGATATACATCGAGATGATGAAGGTATTCTACCTGGAAATTGATGATACTCTTTACAGGAACTTTTTGGAGCAAGCCTCTTGTTCCGCAATAAATGATGGCGATCTGATGTTCGACCAGCATAGGCGAATATTGAGGCTGCTTTAGTATTTCGACGTTGCGCGCACCTTTGTCGAGCACTGCCTTGGTGGCAGCATCGAGATCGGAACCGAACTTGGAGAAAGATTCCAATTCGCGATACTGAGCCTGATCGAGTTTGAGGGTGCCGGCAATTTTTTTCATCGGCTTTATCTGAGCGCTGCCGCCCACACGCGAAACCGAAATACCCACGTTGATAGCCGGGCGAATACCCGAGTTGAACAGGGTGGTTTCCAAAAATATTTGTCCGTCGGTGATAGAGATGACGTTGGTGGGGATATAGGCCGACACGTCGCCAGCCTGAGTTTCGATGATGGGCAAAGCCGTGAGCGAACCACCACCTTTAACCATGTGACGGATGGATTCGGGCAGGTCGTTCATTTTTTTGGCGATGGCATCGGAAGTGATGACACGTGCAGCACGTTCGAGCAAACGCGAATGGAGATAGAACACATCGCCCGGATAGGCTTCGCGTCCGGGAGGACGACGGAGCAACAGCGACACTTCGCGATAGGCCACAGCCTGTTTCGAAAGGTCGTCGAACACGATGAGGGCGGGACGTCCGGTATCTCTGAAAAATTCGCCTATGGCAGCTCCTGCAAAGGGAGCAAAGAACTGCATGGCAGCGGGGTCGGAAGCTGTAGCCGACACCACCACGGTGTAGGCCAAAGCGCCTTTTTCTTCGAGGGTTTTCACCGTGTTGGCCACCGAAGAACCTTTTTGACCTATGGCTACATAGATGCAAAATACAGGTTCGCCTTTATCGTAAAATGATTTTTGATTGATGATGGTATCGACAGCGATGGCTGTTTTGCCGGTTTGACGGTCGCCGATGATAAGTTCGCGCTGTCCGCGGCCGATAGGAATCATAGCATCGATGGGTTTGATACCCGTTTGCAGCGGCTGATTCACCGGTTGACGGAATATAACTCCCGGAGCTTTGCGCTCGAGAGGCATATCGTAAACTTCGCCCTGAATGGGGCCTTTGCCGTCGATAGGCATACCGATGGTGTTGATAACGCGTCCGAGCATACCTTCGCCCACGGCTATGGAAGCAATGCGGCGCGTACGTTTCACGATGTCGCCTTCGATGATGTTATCCGATTCGCCCATCATAACCACACCCACGTTGTCTTCTTCGAGGTTGAGCACCACGCCCATGACACCTGTTTTTTCGAACTCCACCAATTCGCCCGATCCTACATTGTTCAAACCGAAAATACGTGCAATGCCGTCGCCGACCTGAAGCACGCTGCCTACTTCTTCAAGCTCCGATTCGTATTTAAATCCCGCCAGTTGTTGACGTAATATCGCGGAGACTTCTGCTGGTTTTATTTCTGCCATTATAAGTAACTATTAAATTTTTGATTCATAAAAATTGATATGATATTCTTTTTTCAAACGGTTGATGTTCCTCCTGACAGAGGCATCGTATTGTCGGTCGTCGACACTGAGCACAAACCCCCCGATAAGATTGGGGATGACGGTTTGAACCAGTTCGATATTTGCATTCAATTGCTTGACGAGCATCTGTTTTATGTTTTCGATCAGGCTGACTGAAGGCGCCGTTGCTGTTTTGAGATACACGGTTTTGATGTTGTGTTTATCTTTATACATGTTGATAAACTCTTCAGCAATTTCATCGATGGCTACTTCGCGTCTTTTTTTGATAATGATCTCGAGAAAACGAAAAGACATAAAATTGAAACTTTCGGCAAACAAGGCTTTAAAAACCGATATTTTTTTATCCTGACTTATGATAGGGCTTTGCAAGAGCAACCTGAAATCTTTGTTTGAAACGCAAACTTTATGCATCACATCCATATCGGAGTGAACCACCTCGAGCACGTTTTGTTCAACGGCCAGATCGAACAAGGCTTTTGCATAACGTATTGCAATTCTTCCTGTTTTCATGTAATATTCCGTTAATTAAAATTAATATTACTTAAAAAATTCTCGATCAGTTTATCCTGCTTGTCGTCTTTAGCAAGTTCTTGCTGTATGAGTTTTTCAGCAATTTCGATAGACAAAACGGCGATCTGGTTTTTCAGATCGGTTATTGCCTGCATTTTTTCGTATTGAATGCTTTCTTTTGCCGATTCGACAATACGGTTCGCTTCTTCGTTGGCCTGCACACGGGCTTCATCGATAAGTTTATCGCGAACCTGACGTGCCTCGCGCAACAGCGCATCGCGTTCTTCTTTGGCTTCTTTCAATAACTCTTCGTTACTGAATTTGAGTTGTTTCATTTCTTCGTGAGCCTGTTCGGCGGCACTTAATGCATCGCTTATCTTTTCTTCGCGCTGTTTGAGCGATTTGATGATGGGTTTCCAGGCAAATTTGGTAAGGATGAAAAGAAGAATGATGAATGACAATGTCATCCAAAATACCAATCCTAAATCCGGAGTAATCAGTTTCATTGTTTTTTAATTAAAAGTTTAAAAAATTACCACACCGATACCAACCGCAGCGGTGTGGTAAATGTTATACTACATAACAATCACGAGCACACAGACCACGATCGCAAAAAGCGCTACCGCTTCGATAAGGGCGGCTATTACGATCATATTTGTGCGGATATCACCGGTCGATTCGGGTTGACGGGCGATGGATTCCATCGCACTACCCCCGATACGGCCAATACCGATACCTGCTCCGATTGCTGCAATACCTGCACCGATCCCTGCTCCCATTTTTGCAATAGGAGTGAAATCTTGCACAACTTCCATGATAATTGATAATACTGACATAAAATTGAATTTAAATTGATGTTAAAAAATGGTCATTTATTATTATTTATTAATGTACGTGTTCTTCTTCATGATGTTCTTCTATGGCCATGCTAAAATACAAAGCTGAAAGAAGGGTAAAGATCAGGGCCTGAATGAATGCGATAAGCAGTTCTATCAAAGACATAAAGACTCCAAAGATGACTGAAACTACAGAGATACCATACCCCGCACCTACACTGAATTGTCCGAAAATGAAGATGAGTGCCATAAACCCAAGGATAATGATGTGACCCGCGGTAATGTTGGCAAACAACCGAACAGCCAGAACAAAAGGTTTTGTGAACACACCGAGTGCTTCAACAATCGGCATCAACGGAACAGGAAGTTTTAACCACCATGGAACCCCGGGTGTGTTAACGATATGTTTCCAGTATGATCGTTTGGCACTAAAGGTTGTTATGACAAAGGTAAATATTGCTAAAACCATTGTCACGGCAATGTTTCCGGTTACGTTTGCTCCGCCCGGCATGAACGGGATCAACCCCAACAGGTTGGTGAAAAATATAAAGAAGAAAACCGTTAGCAGAAAGGGTAAGTATTTTTCATATTTTTTCTCGCCAATGATCGGGCGCGCAACTTCGTCGCGAATAAAAAGCAGAATAAATTCGAGCGAGGATTGTAAAAAACCCCTAGGCACCAAACCACGCTTTTTGTAACGACGAGCAATGGAAATAAATATCAGGTAAAGAAGTAAACAAGAAATGAAAATTGAAAGCACATTTTTGGTGATCGAAAAATCGAGGGGAACGGAGGCAACTTCACTTTCTGTACCTTCTTTCAATTTTACGATCTTACCTGAATATTTTCCTTTATCAATTTTTCCTTCGGCATCAAGTTTATAACCATTATACGACTCTTCGCCATGATGAAAGCGGCTTGAAGAAAATACGACCAACTTACCGTTGTCGATCAGTATCACCGGCAAGGGGATGTAAATTACCGTTTCGCCCACCTCGGCAATATGCCATTCGTGATTATCGACAACATGTTCGATGATCATTTTACCGGCATTGAACTTCTCTTTTTTGTTCGGCTGAGTTCCCGCGTCGTTCGTTTCGGAAAATGCATTATTTATCGAAAAAAATAACAGAACGAAAAGGGGAAATATAAAATAACTGATTGATTTTAAAACTTTTGTTTTCATCCACACAACGTTTCTTCTTGGTAAAGTAAGAAAGGCAAATATAAGCAAATTCTAAAATCAAAAGAATAATTCGTATTTTTTTATTACCCGTATTGAAACTATTGAATAATAAGCTTATGAAGACCCAGAGTAAAATAATTTATTTTTTTATTTCAGGCTTTGTTGTTCAATAAAAAAACCACGTCGAAGATGAGGTATACGACAAACAAAATGAAAAAGCTGATGATAAAAGGTACCGCCTCGGCACGGAACATCATTACAAAAGCAAATAAAATCATGACATAGAACACGAACTTTATAAAGGTGGAAAGCATGAATATCCTGATGAATTTATTCGGGTTTTCGGAACCTGAAGATACCAGGAAGAGGTTGGCCAGCAAAGAAACTGCCAAGAACAAAGGTACCTGAAATAACAATGAAATGAAAATATATTTTGGCAGAACAAAAAATAAGATCACGTAAATGATCTCGAGACCCAGAGATAACAAAAACGTATTAATGATCAGCTTTTTTTTCATGGTCACTTCTTTTTATTAAATTCTTTGATAGTAACATAGATGGATGTTCCCACCGAAAACAACGATAATAAAATTGTAAAAACAGGGATTTTTATTCCGATCCATTTATCGAGCAAAACGCCGCCACCGACACCTATTACAATAATAACAAGCATTTGAAGTGCAATACTCGAATATTTAGCGTAAGAATCAAGCGAATTGTTCTGCTTTTTCATCTGCAGATTGGGTCATGTTGGCAGGTTTTAACACAACACCGGTCATTTTGCAGGTGCCTGTGAATTTAGCGCCGGGTTCGATAGAAAGTTTGTCGGTGCTTATTTCTCCGATCAAAACAGCTGACGATTTCATAGCGAGCAATTCACTAACAGTGACCTTTGCTTTGATAGTTCCCGAAAAATCGGCGCTCTGACAAACAATTTCTCCTTCAACAACACCTGTAACTCCGATCACAACCTTACCCTTTGAGTTTATCGACCCGATAAGCGTTCCGTCGATACGCATATCACCAGAAGCATTAATATCGCCTTTTATGGTTGTTCCATTTCCAATAATGTTGATTGCGGGAGATTCGACTTCGATGTTTTTTGCCATGACTTTTAATTTTTAAAGCGTTATACGGATGTATACTGCTATGGTTTCGTATAATATTTATTATAAAAATTCAGATACAGATCCACGTTTTTGCTCTTGTAGAAGATAGGATAATTGGTAGCAGAGATCACAAAATGTTTGAAATTTGCTTTTTGAAGTTTGGATAGTATTTCAGGAGCATTTTCTATCGACAGCAAATAATTCATCGCCTCAACTTTATTTTCGAAACGACTTACATTCAAGACCTCGTGTTTGTCGTCCAGGAACAAAGTGTTGATAAGATAGTTCTTCAACGAAAAATATTTGGTGTTATGGTTTGAATAAACAATTTTCAAATCATTAATGTTCAGATTTTTTATTTCAACTACTGCTATATAAAAATGAAATGCAGCCGGGTCGAATTTATATAAAGGAGGTTTGCCACTAACCAAAGAATCTGATTTTACTGGATTTCCGGGAGTCTCACCTGTGTTTTTCTTTGTCAGAACATCAATGATATTCTGAGCCTGAGTCTTAACATCCGATTCGGGATATTTTTGAACGATCTTGGTAAGAGCATCAATGAACTCCGGTTGTGTTTTTGTTTTTCCGATCGAAAGAGCTTTTAACATTTCGAATTTTGGTATGAGCTCTTTATCCTTTTTTGAACGAACAGCACTATCGGCATTTTGCATAACTACCGGATATTGTCCTGATGTGTAGGCCAGATAGGTAGTTTTATAGAAGTTTGCTAACTGATTTTTTTGTTCTTCGAGTTTTTGATAATAATTCGGGTCGGATATCATCTTCGCAAAGTCACTTTCAGGATATTTCGTAAGAATTAAGTCCTTATAATAACCCGCTCTACCGGCATCCTGTTTCTCATTGTAAATTTGATACAGATTGTAGTAGGCCGGCAAAATATATTTACTATCCGGAAACCTCTTCTCAAGTTTGCTAAAAGCATCAATCGATTTGTCATAATCGCCAAGTGATTCTTTATAAATAATTCCAAGATTATAGAGTGCTTCACATATCTTTAGATTTGATTTTGTGATCGCTTCCGGTGTCAATGGCAATTGTGCGATATAGGTCTTCGGATTTTTCAGGTCCGATAAGCCTTTTTCTTTAATGATCTTGGTACTGTCAACCTTATCTGCTACTTCATCAAAATTAAAGTCCGTCACATCTTTATTGCTCAACCTCCAGAGATCTTCATATTTGCGATTTCCCCACTTCTTGGTAAACTCGGTAAATCCAAAGCTCATTGATGAAGGGTTATAAAAATACCACGATCCTGTCGATTGGTTTCCGTTCTGATTGATCTGCTGAATATTTGCGAGAGCCGCTTGTCGTTCGGCTTCTTCTTGTTTTTTGCGTTCTTCGTCTTTGATAATTTCGTTAATATGTTCCTGTATTTTTTTATTTCGTTCAGCAACCGGCAAACCTGCCAACATCTGCAGACTATCTTCCAGACTAACGGTGGTCAGGTTTTTTACCAACTCATTCAAAGTGTTTTTAGTATTATCTATAAGTTGATAGTTTGGATAATCTTTAGGAAGATAGATAATACAACTATCGTAATAAGTCTGGGCATTCGGATAGTCAGGTTCGGCAAAATACAGATCCCCCAATTTTAAATACGAAATTGATTTTTGATAATTATTCGAAACGCTGGTTTGTGCAGACTTTTTTAAATGTTTAATAGCCGATTCTTTTTTGTCTTCCTTCAGGAGCACTTCCGCCAGTGCGTAATGGATCTGATCCTGATATTCTTTATTCTTCTCGTCGCGGAGCATTCTGTTCAATAGTTTTTTGATGTCTTTGCTTTCGCCCATCGTCACATCATAATTCTTGGCCAGGCTGATCTTTGTAGCGAATTCCATATCATAGGTAGGATTCATTCCCAAAACCTTTCTATAGTATTCGTTTGCTTTTATTGGATTTCCGCTACGCTGAAATGTCTGTGCCAAAATAAAATCCAATCGGGTTCTTACATGCTTTGATCTATTGAGATGTTTTCCCTGCTGCAGATACTCGATAGCCTTAGCATATTTTTGTTGTTTATTCAAAACATCCCCGTAGGCAAGCGGAAACATCTTTTCGGCAACACGATTGGCTTTATTATTATCGATCTTTTTTTCAATAGCTTCAAGTAATGCTTCGGCATCATCAATTTTACCTTGTTGAGTGAGCACTCTGGCTTTCCAGATCAAAGCTTCATATTTTAGATCACCGTCTTTAAATCTGGTTAATACGAAATTGAACGTTTGCAGTGCAAGATCGTATTCCTGTTTGTAATAATATGATTTTCCGATCAACATATAGGCATCATCGATCCATTTAACATGTTCGACACCTTTAATATAAATTGAATGACGCTGAATAATAATGGAACCTTTATCTATGGCCCTATCTAAGAAATTATACACCGATTGTGCATCTGCCTTGGTTCCGAGTTCATAAACCGGGATAACCTTAAAATAATTGTCTATGTTTTTTTTGTAAAGGTCAACCACACCTTCTTTCAAAGCTTCTTTTCCGTTGAAATAAGCGTTATAATGAGCAGTAAGATTATGATACATTCTGCGCGACATGGTATTTTTCTTCGTTGAACACGAAAAAAACAATAACGCAAAACAACAACATACAGCAAAAAAAGTTTTATTACTTAGTTTCCCTGACACTTTAATAGATTTTATCCAAAATAACTAATAATTTACAAATTTATTTCATTTTTTTAAAAATCAGCGTATTTTATTCCAAAAAGTTCTAATAAACTTTTACGAAGATCATAATGAAGTTTGAACGACTAATTAATCGTAACATAAAAAAACCACAGCTAACTTATTTTCAAAAATATGATAATTTGCGATGGATTTAAGAAATATAATATTATTTTCGGATATTTGCACCAAGTTTAGATTATGACTTCAGAAAAAACAACACGTTGGCAAAGGTTCAGGAAAAAGCTTCACGATAAATATCGTCTTGTGATTATGAACGATTCCACGTTTGAGCGAAAAATCTCATTCCGGCTTACACGTATGAACGTATTTGTTGTTGTAGGTGCTGCTATCATGATTCTTATTGTTGCCACAACTTTTATTATTGCATACACTCCTTTGCGTGAATATATTCCGGGTTACGGCGACGTGGATATGCAGCGGGAATTGTATAAACTTATGCTCAAAACAGATTCTATGGATAAAGAAATTGCCCGTCGGGATCTTTATTTAAAGAACATTAGATATATCGTTGAAGGAAAAGATTTTCCTCAACCCGACCTGAAAAAACCATCCGACAGTTCCATCCCGAATTATAGAGATCTTGATTTTAATATTTCACCCGAGGACTCTGCTCTTCGTACCGAAGTTGAAAGTCTTGATAAATATAATTTAGCATTCTCATCTTCAACAGAAGGCCAGGGATCTATTAGCAGTTTTTTCTTTTTTGCACCCATCAAAGGAATAGTAGTAAACGGATTTAATCCTGCTAAAGGGCATTATGGAATAGACATAGCCGCGAAACAAAACGATGCCATTAAAGCAACCCTGGACGGAACAGTGGTATTTACAGGCTGGACCCTTGAAACCGGTTATATAATATCTATCCAGCACAGCAACAACATCATTTCAGTTTACAAACATAATTCTGCCCTGCTTAAAAAAACAGGCGAATATGTTAAGGCAGGCGACCCTATTGCGATTGTAGGAAATACCGGTGAATTAACTACAGGCCCGCATCTGCATTTCGAGATCTGGCACAACGGAACAGCAGTGAATCCAAAAGAATTCATGTCATTTTAGTTAATAACTCATTGAAAAAACGAATCGCTATATTAGGCTCTACCGGCTCCATCGGAACTCAAACTCTTGATGTCATAAGGCAGCACTCGGATTTGTTTACTGCCGAAATACTTACTGCTCATTCCAATGCCGACCTGTTGATAGGTCAGGCACTCGAGTTTTTGCCCAATGCTGTTGTTGTCACCGACACGGATCAATACGAAAAAGTAAAAACTGCCTTACAGAAACAAGACATCAAAGTATATGCCGGGGAAGATTCACTGGAACAGATAGTCGAATCCGACGAAATAGATATGGTTGTCACAGCTATTGTTGGTTTTGCCGGCTTGCGTTCAACCCTGAATGCCATCCGACATAAAAAAGCCATTGCGCTTGCAAACAAAGAGACGTTGGTGGTGGCCGGCGATATCATCATGAAAAATGCTAAAGAAAACGGAGTTCCTGTATTTCCTGTTGATTCCGAACACTCAGCCATTTTTCAATGCATGGCCGGCGAATATCACAATCCGGTCGAGAAAATTATATTAACAGGTTCCGGAGGACCTTTTAGAGGTAAATCCCGCGAGTATCTGGCGAATGTAACAAAAGCGGAAGCCCTGAAACATCCAAATTGGGTGATGGGAAATAAGATAACCATCGATTCTGCAACCTTGATGAATAAGGGCCTCGAAGTGATCGAAGCGAAATGGCTTTTCGACCTCCGTCCCGAGCAGATCGAAGTAATCATCCATCCGCAATCCGTCATTCATTCCATGGTGCAGTTTGCCGACAGTTCCATAAAAGCACAACTTGGGCTGCCCGATATGCGCTTACCTATTGCTTATGCTTTAGGATATCCTTACCGGCTCAAAACATCTTTCCCCCGGTTTGACTTCACTAACGGCGCTAATTTCACTTTTGAACAACCCGATACGAAAATTTTTCGTAATCTTGCACTCGCTTATGAGGCTCTGAAACAGGGTGGAAATATGCCTTGCATTATCAATGCCGCTAACGAAATAGCTGTTGAGGCCTTTTTAAATGATAAGATCGGCTTCCTGAAAATTGCCGCTTGTATTGAACAATGTATGCTGACGGCTGCTTTTATTAAAAAGCCTACGTTAGATGATTATTTTCAGAGCGACCGCGAAACAAGAATTATTTGTAAAGAAATTATTAAAAAACAACAATAATGAGCACTTTAATTATGATTGCCCAGCTGATCTTGGGATTGTCGATTTTGGTTTTTATTCACGAGCTGGGACATTATTTGGCGGCACGGGCTTTCAAGATCCGGGTCGAGAAATTTTATTTGTTCTTTGATGCATGGAAATTCAAATTCTTTAAATTCAAAAAAGGCGACACGGAATACGGTATCGGCTGGCTGCCATTAGGTGGTTATGTGAAAATCGCCGGCATGATAGACGAATCGATGGATAAAGAACAAATGAAACTGCCGCCCCAGCCCTGGGAATTCCGTTCGAAACCTGCATGGCAGAGGTTAATCGTGATGCTTGCCGGTGTGTTCATGAATTTGATATTAGGTATGATTATTTTCACCGGTGTCATCTTGCATTACGAAAAAGAATATTTGCCTACCGACCAACTCACTTCTGGCATTTATGCTTATCAGGCGGGCCGCGATATTGGTTTCCGCACCGGTGATAAGATACTAATGGTGAATGGCAAAAAAGTGGAACGTTTCAAGGATGTAACTTCTGCGAACGTGCTTATGGGTTCAACCATTACGGTCGACCGCGATGGAAAGAACATTGTGATCCCAGTTCCTGATACACTCTATAGAATCTACAACAAAAAGATCCGCGACTTTTTCATCGAAGCTCATAATTTTCCTTTCACGATTGACAGTGTGATTCCGGGTTCGTCAGCAGATAAAGCTATGATAAAAAAGAACGACAGAGTGCTTAGCCTCGACACGACCAAAATAAATACCTATGGCCAATTCAGAGAAATAGTGTGGAGTTTGAAAAATAAGACAATACCTGTACAAATTTTGCGTAACATAGATACTTTGAAAGTAACGGTCAGAATTGATTCAACCGGATTATTGGGTGTTTTTGGCAAAAATCCGTATAAAACCAAATCATATTCTATTGGATCGGGTATCAAATATGGGATCAGCGATGCTATGGGAAACTTGTGGGCCAACATACGTGGTTTGGGTAAAATATTTTCAGGAAAAGAAAATGCAAGCGAATCCATTCAGGGTCCTATTGGAATTGCTACGATCTACGGTGGAATATGGGATTGGCGAAGATTCTGGGTCATCACCGGCTTAATTTCCGTGATCCTTGCTTTTATGAATATTTTGCCTATTCCAGCTTTAGACGGTGGTCATGTGATTTTCACAACATGGGAATTAATAACAGGACGCAAGCTCTCCCAAAAATTCCTCGAACGTTCTCAGGTGGTTGGCATGATCATTTTGATAGGTATTATGGTATTTGCTGTTTTCAACGATGTGTGGAAGCATTTCATCCGCTAACACGTTCTATGAATGATGTAAATGATAAATTATCGGGATTAAAGACCATAGTGCACAAGGCTGAGGCCTATTGTGCATATCAGGAACGTTGTTCCCACGAAGTGATACAAAAGTTGCACGAATGGAAAATTGATGAAACACGCATTCCGAAGATCATTGAAACACTTATCAATGAAAAATTCATTAACGACCTTCGTTTCACGCAGACCTTTGTTGAAAGCAAGTTCCGTTTGAAAAAATGGGGCCGCAAAAAGATCGCCTACGAACTGCGTATGAAAAAGATCCCTGATGCAATCATTTCAGAGGGTTTGTCCTGCATCAGCGACGAAGATTATCAGGCTGCCATTGAGTTTCTCATTACTCAAAAGACAAAAGAAATACACGAAAACGACGCTTTCGCCAAAAAACAAAAGCTTTTGCGTTTCCTGATTTCACGCGGCTACGAAACTGATTTTGCACTGCGGGTCATGAAAATGCTTGAAACTTAAAATGTTTTTCTGTTTCTCAGTTCTCACGCTCATCCATCTATGAAACTTCTCAAAACGATATTACGAAATGCCCTGCTTAAAAAGATCATACTTTATATGGCAATTATATTTGCTCTGCTATTCTCCGTCTTTTTCATTTTCCGCAACGGCATACTTCATTCCATGCTCGAGAATAAGTGTGCGGCCTTCAATCAAAAATATCATGCCGAGTTGCACATCGCTAAATCAGGATTCACAGGATTCACGGGTGTCACCTTAGAAAATATTTCACTAGTTCCCGAAGGGGGCGACACCTTGCTTTCGTGCGGAAAAGTATATATCCATGTGCGGTTTTTTCCTTTGCTCATCGGCCGTATGAGCATCAACGAAGTGCATCTCGAAAACACCCTCATTACTCTGAAAAGCTCACAGGGAAAAGACAACTACAACTTTTTGCTGAGGCCACGCAAAACCCAAAACTCCGAGCCCGACGACGACAACGACAGCTACTCCAACCGCATCAACAAAATAAGTCGCGGCATTTTTGCTACCATCCCCGACGAGATACGCATTCACAACCTATTGTTGCAGGCTTCGCTCGACAGTAACACCTTTTCGCTTTCGCTGCCCGAATTCACCGTTAAAGATCATGCTTTTCTTTCGGCGGTTTGCATCACCGACAACGGCAAACAAAGCTATTGTTTCCTAAAGGGCCAAATCGATAAAAGCAAAAAACTATTAAATTTCAAAATGTTTGCCAACGAGGGCCAAAAGGTGCATCTGCCGTATCTCAAACCCAAATTCGGCCTGCGCCTCGAATTCGATACCCTGAGCACCGGTTTTTCTGTCGAAGGAAACGCGAGTCTGCTCTCCATAAAAGGAAACGCCATGATAGAGGGCCTGTTGGTCAATCATCCAAAAATTGCTGACGGCGATGTGTATTTCGAGCAACTCGGGCTTAATTTCAATGTAAATGCTACCGAATCCTATATGGAACTCGACAGCACTTCCACCATCGTCTACAATCATTTTCAACTCAATCCCTACATCCGCTTCAGCCAGAAACCCCGCATAAAGGTCAGCCTGAAGATCAACAACCAATTCGCAGCTCAGGATCTGTTCGAATCATTGCCCGCGGGCATGTTCCATAATTTCGAAGGCATCAAAACACAGGGGCAGCTCAGGCTGTATGTGAACTTCGACCTTGATATGCAGCAGCCCGATTCGCTGAAGTTCGATGCCACACTCACCGGAAAGGACTTTTGGGTTACTAAATACGGCGTCACCGATTTCCGCAAAATAGGTGGCACTTTCAGCTACACGGCCTACGAACGCGGAGCGCAGGTGCGCACCTTCCTCGTGGGCCCCGAAAATCCTGCTTTCACTCCCCTCGATGCCATCGCGCCCGTTTTGAAAGATGCCGTGCTCATTTCCGAAAACGGAGGCTACTACTACAGCACGGGCTTCAACGTGGATGCCTTCCGGGCTTCCATCATCGACAATATACATGCCGAACGCTTTGCCCGCGGCGGAAGCACCATCGATATGCAACTGGTTAAAAACGTGTTCCTGAGCCGCAACAAAACCGTCACGCGCAAAGCTGAAGAAATTCTCATCGCCTGGCTCATCAACAACAACAACCTGTGTTCGAAAGAAAAAATGTATGAAGACTATCTCAACCTAATCGAGTGGGGGCCGGGCGTTTACGGCATCGGCGAAGCTTCACAATATTATTTCTCCAAAAAACCCGCGCAACTCACTATGGCCGAAAGCATCTATCTGGCAAGCATCATCCCCAAACCCAAATGGTTCAAATCGTCGTTCGATCCCAACGGCATGCTCTCGGCCCGAAACCAGATGTATTTTAGTTTGATCGCCAAAAAGCTCATCGAAAAAGGCAGCGCTGCACCTTCCGACACCAATGGCATGCTTGGCCGGGTGCTGCTCAAAGGTCCCGCAAAACTTTTTATGGCAAAAGATACCACCCATTTCAAAATCGATTCGCTGATGATGATGGAGAATGAATGAGTTAGCTAGAGTGAGCCAGAGCCTGCCTATCCGGCAGGTAAATGACTAGAGTTGGGAGTTTAGAAGAGGATTGACAATCAGTGAGGCGCTTAACCTATAAACAGAGTCACACAGAATAGTACCGCGTCATCAAGATAATCAGGAATTACCGTTATGTTTGTTTTCAATAATATAGTGATAGAGCAATAACAAACCAATAAAAGGAATTATCCAAATTACACGTGCCTGATACCGATCTAATACCGTTGAAAAAATGGTTACTGTCATCGCGTTACCCAGTATTCCTAATATTAGGAATATGATCAATATCGAATGTCTTGTTTTGATTTTTAGCTTTCTATAAAATATAAAGATCGCGATAATAAATAAAACCGACATGATAACTGATATAAGCTGGATGAAAGACATTGTTTTAAATTCTTGTGTGCTTTCATATTGATCGGCATTCTTATAGGAGTCGATCTCATTTTTGAATCTGAAATCTATACAATTTTGAGGAGGAGAATTATCCCGCATGGGAACTAATACGCCAATCTTAAAATCAACAATTTGCCTGAAAAAATCTTTTAAATAAATAGCGGATAATTGTAAACTATTATCCGAAGTGGTTAATATGTCGTTAATAAGCTCGCTAAATTTACTGTTTTTACTTTCCCAACAGCAATCAAAGCCTTTTTTCATGCAATTTGTGTCGTATAACGGACTATTATCATTCCATAGGAAATCGGCGGATGAATTTGGAATACTATCAATTTGATCGCAAAGAATGTATTTGTGGTTTTCGCAATGTTGAACCAAATATTTTTTTACAATTCCGGTTTCGATCATCCTGGCGATAATAAATACGCTGCCTGCACGCGATATTTGAAATTTGCCCGAATACGTTTTATTAATTGATAGTATTAACAGAAAGGGAGCAATTGTAACAATTGTTCCCCATAAAAGTATTTTTGGTTTGATAAAATGAAATAGCCATAGAATTATTGCAACAATTAATAAACCAGCCAATACAAAAAAATTAGAAAAATTGGTCATGGCGCTGAATACAACTATTAAACTAAGAATAGTTTCCCTCCATCCAATTTTATCTGACGTTAGAATGACAGCGAACCCGATAATAGCAATAGCACTGAATATATCGGGCATTATCTGCGAAGTATAATTTGATAAACCCGTTGTAAAGGATAAAATAACAATTATTATTATTGAAAGTAATGTAATATTTTTAGTTGTAAACTTTCGGGTAAGCATGTGAATTACAAAAAGCACAATAAAAGCTTGTGCAATGATAACAAACCATAACGATTTTTTCAAACTCATATACTTCACAAACATGCAATAAAGTATGGGCCTGTCGACAGGGATTATTTTCGTAAAGCCTGCATTTATGTATGTTCCTGAATCGGAATAAACCAATGGATACCCGTTTTGTAAAGCAGGCCAAATTAATATAAGTGCGAAAACGAAAAGAATGAATGTTATTAAATAGTGTATGGTTTTTTGCCGCATCTGATACTGTTTTTTATCATCCTCAAAATAAACTGATATTAATCTTACTATTTTCAAGAAAATAATACCTCGAAATTATATTTTTTTCTTAAAAAAAGACGAAAAAACCAAGTATTTATTTTAGGCGAAAGGAAATTTGTTTATCGATTCGCTGATGATGATGGAGAATGAATGAGGTGAGAGAGTGACTTGCGTGAGCTTGAGTGACTGGAGTACTTAGTTGAAAGTTTATAAAGGTGAAAGGTGAAAGTGGCGATTGGTGATTAGCGATTTGAAAAAAAAACCACAGAGGCCACAGTGAAAAAACAGAGGGTACACAGAGAAATTCTTCGGACTTCGGTCTTCCGACTTCTAACCTACTATCTGCCCATTTTTCTATTCTGAATTCTGACTTCTGAATTCTAAATTCCCATTATATCATTTCCCATTCCTCCTGCTCCCCGAAACTTACCCCTTATAATTTCTAACTCATTTCTTTATTGTACTTTTGTAAAAAATTTCAAATGATCTACATCACCCGTCGCGAACATTTCAATGCAGCACATCGCGTGTTTCGCGAAGATTATACTGACGAAGAGAACCTGCGGGTTTTCGGAAAATGTTCGAACCCCAACTGGCACGGGCACAACTATGTGTTGTATGTTACCGTAGCAGGTTCGGTTGATGCGGCCAATGGTTTTGTGATGGATTTGAAATTGCTGGGCGAAATCATAAACCTGCATATCATCGAAAAGCTCGATCATAAAAACATCAACCTGGAAGTTGATTTTATGCAGGGCAAACTGGCTTCGGCCGAAAACATCGCCATCGGCATCTGGAACCAACTGGAACCTTTGATAGCACAAAACAACGCCAAACTTCACTGCGTGAAACTGTGCGAAACCGAAAACAACTATGTGGAGTATTTTGGCGAACACAAAAACAACTGAAAGATGAACGTTATAGATAAATCGATGTACGAACAGAACGAAATGGACGCGGTGCCCGTTGAACTAAAACCCGAAAACACAAAACTTACCGAAGCTCTTGCGGCCCATTATAAAAGCATATTGCAACTGATAGGCGAAAACCCCGGGCGCGACGGACTGCTGAAAACTCCCGAACGGGTGGCCAAGTCGATACAGTTTCTCACCCACGGCTACGACCTGAACCCCGAAGAAATTCTGCGTTCGGCCATGTTCAAAGAAGACTACAAGCAAATGGTGATCGTTAAAGACATAGAAATATACTCGATGTGCGAACATCACATGCTGCCTTTCACTGGGAAAGCCCATGTGGCCTACATCCCCAACGGGCATATAGTGGGCCTGAGCAAAATACCCCGCGTGGTAGATGCCTTTGCACGCCGCCTTCAGGTTCAGGAACGATTGACCTCGCAAATTAAAGATTGCATACAGAACACGCTGAAACCTCTGGGAGTGGCCGTGGTAATAGAAGCCCACCATTTGTGCATGATGATGCGCGGCATACAAAAACAAAATTCGGTGACCACCACCTCGGATTTCACGGGAGCTTTCCTGTTAGAAAAAACCCGCACGGAGTTTCTGCACCTGATAAGCTCCAACCTTCATTAGGAAGTGACTAGAGTTGGGAGTTGCCAAAGTTGGAAGTTGAAATATTGCGATTAATTACTCACAAATATTTTTAGTAATTTTGCACTTTATTTTTAAAACAAAATAATCATGAGCTTATATAACGAACAAAATTATTCGGGCATCAATAACGAAGCCATAAAGGGCACTGCCGTTCTGTCGAGAACATTCATTTCACGGGTTTTCACCTGGATGACCTTAGCGCTTACCATAACAGCCATAACATCATTTTTATGGGCATCCACTCCCTCGCTGATGGAACTATTGATAAATCCTGACGGAAGAGGACTTTCTATATTCGGATGGGTTGTGATGTTTGCACCATTGGGTTTTGTTTTGCTGATGTCGTTCGGGTTTCAGAAATTATCAGCACCGTTGATGATACTATTATTCATCGTGTATTCGGTGATCATGGGTATGAGTTTAAGTTTTATTTTTCTGATATATCATTTGGGCACTATCGGGGTCACTTTCGGAATAACCGCCGGCATGTTCGGAGCGATGGCAATCACAGGCTATATTACCAAAACCGACCTCACCAAATTCGGTTCCATCCTCATCATGGGTGTGTTCGGGTTGATACTTGCCATGGTGATCAACTTTTTTATGAAGAGCAGCATGATGGATTATATTATCAGCGTAATTGGAGTGCTGATATTTACCGGATTGACGGCTTATGATGTTCAAAAACTGAAACGCATCGGCACCACCATCGACAACGGAACGGCAGCCGCCACAAAGATGTCGATCATGGGTGCACTTACTTTATATCTTGATTTTATTAATCTCTTCTTATTTATGCTTCGCCTGATGGGTGGCAGAAAATAGAACTATTATTTAACCAAAATATTTTTATGAAAGCTTACGTTTTTCCCGGACAAGGTGCCCAGTATGTAGGAATGGGTAAAGATCTTTACGAAAGATTTCCTTTAGCCAAAGATATGTTCGAACAGGCAAATGATATTCTGGGTTTCCGCATCACCGACCTGATGTTTGCCGGAACCGACGAAGACCTGCGTCAGACGAATGTTACGCAGCCTGCTATTTTTCTGCATTCGGTGATATTGGCTGCCGTGATGGGCAACAGTTTCACTCCCGAAATGGTAGCCGGCCATTCGCTGGGCGAATTTTCGGCTTTGGTGGCCAGCAAAGCGCTCACCTTCGACGACGGTTTGCGTCTGGTTTCGCAACGTGCAGAAGCCATGCAACGTGCCTGTGAAAAAGCTCCGTCGACCATGGCCGCCATCATCGGCCTTGACGACAATAAAGTTGAAGCCATTTTGAAAACCATTGACGATATTGTTGTGCCGGCCAATTATAACAGTCCCGGACAACTGGTTATTTCGGGCACGATGAGCGGCATCGACAAAGCCTGCGAACTGATAAAAGCAGGCGGCGCCCGCAGAGCCTTACCGCTCAAAGTGGGCGGAGCCTTCCATTCGCCTTTGATGGAGCCTGCACGGGTTGATCTGGCAAAAGCTATTGATACTACCACCTTCCATAAACCCATTTGTCCGGTATATCAAAATGTGAATGCCATGCCTTTCACCGATCCGGAAAGCATTAAAAAGAACCTGAACGCCCAGCTCACATCTCCGGTTTTGTGGACACAGATCGTTACCAACATGGTTGCCGACGGTGGAAGTGTTTTTGTAGAAGTAGGTCCGGGAACAGTATTGCAGGGTTTGGTGAAGAAAATCGCTCCGGAGGTAGAAGCGATGAGTGCAGAGATCTAATCTAAGAAGTCATTATTTTTAATAGCATTAGTACGCGTAAGTTTTTCGAAAAGCTTGCCTGCGAATGCTTTTTTATAGAATGCAAACTGGCTTTGATGGTGCATGTCGGAACCAATGAAATCAACCATCTGATTTTCGATAAGCCATTTGGCCGCTTTGTTCACTTCCGACGAATAGATATCGGTGAGCGAAAGCAAATTCATCTGAAAAAAAACCTCACGATCTTTGAGCGCTTTATAAGCAGGCAGGTCGTCGTGGAAAAAAGTATAGCGTTCGGGATGCGCCAGCACTATATGATATCCGCTTGATTGCAGTTCGAAAAGCAATGCAGAAAAATCGGGATGTTGGCTAAAACCTGATAATTCGACCAGCAGGAATTTATTGCCGAACGTGAGCAGGTCGCCTTTTTCGAATAAGGTGCGGAAGCCATCATCAATCATATATTCGGCCGCAACATCAACACCGATGTCTATGGCTGCCTTTAGTAGCTTCGCTTTAAATCTTTCGAAATGAGAAGTGATCCTTTCGGAGGTGTTTTTAGGAAAGTCGAGAGAAATATGCGGAGTTGCAATAATTTTTCTGATGCCGTTCTGCATCATAAAACCTATCATTTGGTTTGATTCTTCTGTAGAAATAGCTCCGTCGTCGATGTGGGGGATGACATGTGAATGAATATCGACAGTATAGTTACTCTTGATCTGCTGCGGCAGGCTCTTATTTTTATTAATGAAACTAAATAAGCCCATCTAACAAATGAATGTTTTGTTTGAACCAGTCGAAAGTTATTTTTATGCCTTCTTGTATTTTAACCTGAGGGGCAAACCCAAGCAAAGTTTTTGCTTTTGAAATATCGGCTAAGGAATCTTTGATATCGCCCGGGCGTTCGTCGCGATAGTTTGGCGATAGAGAGGACCCGGAAATTTGTTTTAAAATATCAAACAATTCATTAACACTGGTTCTGTCGCCACAAGCAATATTAAATACGTTACTCAGGGCAAGAGCGTTTGTTGTAAAAACAGCCTTGATATTAGCCTGAACAGCATTTTCGACAAAGGTGAAATCGCGTGTCTGGCTTCCGTCGCCATTGATATACGGAGCAGAATTGTGGAGCAAACCCGACATGAAAAGTGGAATAGCCGCAGCATAAGCCCCCTGAGGACTTTGGTTGGGACCAAATACATTAAAATAGCGCAGTCCAATGATTTCCAGATCGTAGCATTTAGCAAAAACATTGGCGTAAAGTTCGTTCACGTATTTTGAAACGGCATAGGGTGACAATGGATTGCCGATATTACTTTCTGTTTTGGGCAAACACGGGCTGTCGCCATAAACAGAGGAGGAACTTGCATAAACAAACCTTTTAATTCCGCTTTCTTTTGCAGCCACCAACATGTTGAGAAACCCGTCGACATTGGATTGGTTTGTTGCGATAGGATCCTTAATGGAGCGTGGAACCGAACCAAGAGCTGCTTGATGCAAAACATAATCGATGCCTTCACAAGCCTTCATACACAGTTGAGCATCGCGGATATCGCCCTGTATGAATTCAACGTTTGATAAGGATTCGAAAGGTTCGATATTCCTCCTGAAACCGGTGGAAAGATTATCGAGTATCCGCACTTTACCCGCATGATGTTTCACGAGATATTCAACAATATTTGAACCGATAAAACCTGCACCGCCTGTTACCAGAAAGCTGAAGTTGTTTAAATTCTCGGTATGATGTGGAGTTTTATACATGCTATCGGTTATGATATTGCTGTTCGTAATATTTCAGATAATCGCCGCTGGTGATATTTTTCAACCAGGATTCGTTAGCCAAATACCAATCGACGGTTTTTTCGAGTCCTTCTTCGAATTGCAGCGAAGGTTTCCAACCCAATTCGGCAGTAAGTTTTGTTGAATCGATTGCGTAGCGCAGATCGTGGCCTGCACGGTCTTTCACATAGGTTATCAGTTGAGCTGAAGTTCCTGGAGTTCTGCCGAGTTTTTTATCCATGATCTTGCAGAGTAAATGAACCAGATCGATATTTTTCCATTCGTTATAACCGCCGATATTATAAGTTTCGCCGTTAACGCCTTTATGAAAAATAATGTCGATAGCCCGTGCATGATCGACCACATAAAGCCAATCGCGCACGTTTTTACCTTCACCATAAACCGGAAGAGGTTTATTGGTCATGATATTATTGATCATGAGCGGGATCAGTTTTTCGGGGAAATGATTCGGCCCATAATTGTTCGAACAATTTGAGACCACAACAGGCAGCCCGAAAGTGTGAAAATATGCCCGTACCAGATGATCGGAACTGGCTTTGGAAGCAGAGTAAGGACTACGGGGATCGTAAGCGGTTTCTTCGGTAAAGAACCCTTCTTCACCCAATGAACCATAAACCTCGTCGGTTGAAATATGATAGAAACGTTTCCCATCAGTATTGTCTTTCCAAAGGCTTCGGGCAGCGTTTAGCAAAGTAACTGTACCAATGATATTGGTATAAACAAATTCCATCGGATTTGAAATAGAACGATCGACATGTGATTCGGCAGCCAAATGGATCACGCCATCGAACTGATATTGCTGAAACAGTTTTTGAATGAAATCTCCGTCGGTAATGTCGCCTTTTACAAAAGTATAATTAGTATTTTTTTCAATGTCGGTGAGATTTTGAAGATTGCCGGCATAGGTAAGTTTATCGAGATTTATGATGTTGTAATCAGGATATTTATTCACAAATAGACGCACGACGTGCGACCCGATAAACCCGGCACCTCCGGTGATCAACAATGTTTTATTTCCCATAATAAATATTTTATTTATTTTTTTCAGCTAGTTTTTTTTCCCAGTTCCAGGCAGAAAGTGTCATATCGTCAAGTCCTTTTTCGGCTTTCCAACCCAGAACTTTGTTTGCCAAACTTGTTTCGGCCCAGATTTTTTCAACATCGCCTGCTCTTCGATCAGTAATTTTATAATTGAGTTTAAGTCCTGAAACACGCTCAAAGGAATGAATGACCTCTATGACTGAATACCCAATGCCGGTACCCAAATTAAAGATTTCACAATTCTCTTCATTCTTTTTTCCGATTAAACGCGAAAGGGCAGATATGTGTGCTTTGGCCAGATCAACCACATGGATATAGTCTCTGATGCAAGTGCCATCAGGAGTATTATAATCATTGCCGAAGACATTCAAGAAAGGACGTTTTCCGATAGCTGTTTGTGTTATGAATGGTACAAGACAGTTGGGAACGCCTATAGGTAATTCGCCGATCAGAGCAGATTCGTGTGCTCCGATGGGATTAAAATAACGAAGCAAAATAGCCTTTAACTTACCCGAATGTATTGTATCCGATATTATTTCTTCGCAGATCTGTTTAGTATTTCCATACGGAGACAAAGCTTTCTGAACGGAAGCATTTTCATCGACAGGGAGGGTTTCGGGCTGACCGTAAACTGTACAAGAGGATGAAAATACCAAACTTGTAATATTGAATTCCTGCATAGAATTTAACAGGTTGACCAAAGAAAAAAGATTATTCTGATAGTATTTCAATGGAAGTTCAGTAGATTCCCCAACAGCTTTGAATGCAGCAAAATGAATTACACCAACAATATCTGGATGTTTTGAAAACAAGGCTTTGGTTTCACCGGCATTTGTCAGATCCATTTTTTCAAATATGGGTCTGATATGGGTTATTAGTTCAATGGAATCGACCACATCAGCATACGAATTGGATAAATTATCGGCTATTACAACATCAAAGCCTTGTTGTTGCAATTCAACGATAGTGTGAGCGCCAATATAGCCGGTTCCGCCGGTTACCAGAATTTTCATTTATTTACAAACTCCAATAGGTTAAATCTTTGATTTTAGAACGATACATACCTTTGATATCAACCAGGATACATTTATCTGCGGCTATAGTTTTAAAATAATCTTCGTTCATTTTAGTATAGGCATCATGAGAAACAGCAACAATAATAGCATCGTACTTACCACTGGGGTTTTCAACCATATCAAAACCGTATTCGTGCTTTACTTCTCCGGCATTAGCGTGAGGGTCGACAATATCTACAGATACTCCATAAGTTTTGAATTCACTGATCACATCAGCAACTCTCGAATTGCGAATATCGGAAACATTTTCTTTAAATGTTACGCCCATTACAAGTACACGTGATGATAAAACGTTTTTACCAGCTGCAATAATTTTCTTTACAGTTTGTTTTGCCACATAAAAACCCATAGAATCATTTACGAAACGACCGGAATTGATAATTTGTGCATGATACCTGAACTCTTTTGCTTTATACGTGAGGTAATACGGGTCAACGCCAATGCAATGTCCCCCAACCAGACCCGGATAGAATTTTAAAAAATTCCATTTAGTTCCGGCTGCTTCAAGCACTTCAAGAGTGTTGATGCCCATACGGTTGAAAATAATAGATAATTCATTCATCAAAGCAATGTTGACATCACGTTGGGTGTTCTCAATAATTTTTGCAGATTCAGCAACTTTGATACACGAGGCTTTATGAACACCTGCAGTAACTACTAATTCATAAACATTTGCAACAATTTGCAACGATTCATCATCGCAACCAGACACAACTTTTGTAATGGTGGTAATTGTATGATCTTTATCACCAGGGTTGATACGTTCGGGAGAAAACCCAACTTTAAAATCTTTGACGAATTTTAATCCCGACATTTCTTCCAAAATAGGAATACAATCTTCCTCGGTGCAACCCGGATATACCGTAGATTCGTAAACAACGTAATCTCCTTTTTTCAGAACTTTTCCAACCGTGCGAGTTGCCGCGAGTAAGGGTCTAAGATCGGGTAAGTTATGATTATCGATAGGTGTAGGTACTGCAACGATATGAAATGTTGCATCTTTAAGATCCTCAAGTTTTGCTGTAAAAAGAATATCACATCCTTCGAAAGCAGAAGAAGGCAGTTCTTCGCTGGGATCGAGTTTGTTTTTCATCATTTCAACACGGTCTTTTTTAATATCGAAACCGATAACCTGAATTTTTTTTGCAAACTCTAATGCAATCGGTAACCCAACATATCCTAATCCGATTACAGATAATTTAGTTTGTTTTGCTAATAATTGTTCGTAAAGGTTCATAATGTAACTTTTAGTATTACTTTTTTTTAATAAATTTTTTATCGCGTACAGCGTATATACGCTCTATTATTTCGACGATTTTTAATCCTTCCAAAGCATTCGTTGTTATAGTTGTTCTCCCTTTTAGGGTGTCCACAACATTTTGTATAACAAAATGATGATTAGCAGCAGAACCTTTATAAGCCCCATAATCATTTGCAGGATTTGCAGGGTCAAGTTGCGGCATAGTATAATTTTGAATATGACAATATTCTACTTCGTTCATATATTGTCCGCCAATTTTGATGCTGCCTTTTGAACCAATGATCGTAATGCTGCTTTCGAGGTTAATATCCCATACTGAAGTAGAATAATTTATGCATCCAATACCACCATTGATAAATTTAAAATTTACAAATCCGGAATCTTCAAAATCTGTAAGGTCTTTATGGTTATTATCGGAAAAAACGCCCTGAATATCGTTGATATCACCAAAAAGCCAATACATGATATCAATAAAGTGAGAGAATTGAGTAAATAATGTTCCGCCATCCAATTCCTGATCTCCCTTCCATTGGCCTTTTTTATAATATCGCTCATCTCGGTTCCAATAGCAATTCAACTGAACCAAAAATATCTCTCCAAGAGTCTTTTTTTCAATAACATCTTTTATCCATACTGAAGGAGGGGAATACCGGTTTTGCATTACAAGAAACAAATGTTTGGAAACCTGCAATGATTTATAAATAACCTGTTCGACAGACGATTTGGTCAATCCCATAGGTTTTTCGCATACGACGTGTTTAAAAGCATTTAAACATTTAAAAGAGTGTTCAACATGTAAGCCATTCGGAGTGCAAACATTAACGACATCAATATCTAACCCCGAAGCAAGCAATTCGTCAATAGAATTTAAAAAAGGAACATTAAAAACTTCAATTCCGAGTTCGGTTTTAGGTTTAATATCGCAAAGGGCAATTAATTCCGCTTCAGGATTACGAATGATCATTTCGGCATGACGTTTACCAATATGTCCACAGCCAACAACTGCGAATTTTATTTTATCATTTTCAGATTTCAATTTTGCCATGATATATGTGTTTTATTCACAAGTTGAAGTTGGACAAACCAATGTTCCTGCTTTGCAATTTTGAGTGGCAGTGTCGATGTAATTGTTTGTTTCATCTTTTCCGCAGGACTTAGTCATGTTGTCGATATTTGTTGTTAAAAAAGCACCGTTGCAGTTGACATCAAACATGCCTTTGCAAAATTCTTGTTTTTGATAAGTACAATCATCGCATCCTGATTTTGAACAAGCAGAAAATACAATTAAGCAGAAAAAAAAGATTATTACTAATGATATCTTCATTTTATTGGATTTTTAAAACTTTTCCGTTTTCGAATTTATAATTTTCTTTACTTTCGGGGCATACCGCGATTCCTTCAGCATTAAAATCCAATCTATGACCATATTCGCTGATCCAACCGATTTGTTTAGCCGGATTTCCAACAACTAAAGCATAAGGAGCAACTTCCTTTGTTACTACTGCTCCTGCGCCAATAAATGCATATTCGCCAATATCGTGTCCACAAACTATTGTAGCATTTGCACCTATTGATGCTCCTTTTTTAACTACAGTTTTCACATATTGGTCTTTACGAATTATTGCACTTCGCGGATTAACAATATTTGTAAAAACCATTGAAGGTCCCAAGAAAACATCATCTTCACAAACAACTCCAGTATAAAGAGATACATTATTCTGTATTTTAACATTTTTGCCAAGGGTAACTCCGGGAGAGACAACAACATTTTGTCCGATATTACAATTTTCGCCAATGAGGCAATTTGTCATGATATGGGTAAAATGCCATATTTTTGTTCCGTTGCCTATTGTACAGCCCGAATCGATTATTGATGTTTCGTGTGCAAAAAAGTTTTTTTCCATAAAGAAAAATTCACGATTTATTATTGGTTGATAAATTCTAAAACAGATGATATGATGTGTTGTAATTGTTCATCATCAAGTTCTGTGTGCATTGGAAGTGAAATGACCGAATTACATAACTTTTCAGTAACAGGGAAATCGCCTTCCTTATAACGAGGGTCGAGATACGCTTTTTGCAGGTGCAGAGGAACTGGATAGTAAATCATTGCAGGAATGCCTTTGGTGTTTAAAAATTCCTGCATTTTAAAACGATCAATACCAGAAGTTACTAAAGTATATTGATGAAAAACGTGATTCGATTTTTTTGATCTAACTGGTGTTTTTAATTTAGGATTTCCTGCAAATGCTTTATCGTAATAATCAGCTGCTTTGTTTCGTTTGGCAGCATATTCATCCAAATGTTTAAGTTTAATATCGAGGATTGCAGCCTGAATGCTATCGAGACGTGAATTCACACCGATCATATCATGATAATAACGGACCGTCATACCATGATTTACTATTTGCCTGAGTTTTGTAGCAATATCATCGTCATTCGTAAAAACCGCTCCTCCATCACCATAACAACCGAGGTTTTTTGAAGGGAAAAATGATGTACAGCCAATGATACTAATAGTTCCGGCTTTTTTCTTTGAACCGTCTTTAAAAAAATAATCAGCACCAATTGCCTGACAATTATCCTCGATAACAGAGAGATTGTGTTTATTTGCAATTGCCATAATTTCTTCCATATCAGCAACCTGGCCAAATAAATGTACAGGAACTATTGCTTTAGTTTTTGAAGTAATAGCCCGTTCAATAGCTTTTGGGTCAATATTGAAAGTTTCAGGGTCGACATCTACTAAAACAGGTGTTAAACCCAATAAAGCAATTACTTCTGCCGTAGCTATGAAAGTAAATGAAGAGGTAATAACTTCATCACCGGGTTTTAATCCGAGTGCCATCATGGAAACTTGTAATGCATCTGTGCCGTTTGCACATGGAATAACGTGTTTTACGTTAAGATAAGTTTCGAGATTTTTTTGAAATTTATTTACAGCCGGTCCATTAATAAAAGCAGTTGTATCTATAACTTCCAGAACTGCAGCATCAATATCAGTTTTAAGTTTTTCGTACTGACTTTTTAAGTCAACCATCATAATTTTGCGCATATGAAGTGTTTTATAGTTTATTAGATTGAAAATTACCCGCAAAGATAGAACTTTATGGCAAAAGCAGAACGATAAATTTTAAGATTTATAGTCGATTTATGGTGGATAATATAATAAACCATTACTGTTTTCAGTTTGTAGGTGAAATTATTTTAGTTACATTTGTATCAAAATTCCAGTCATGCGAAAGATTGCCATATTGGTTGCTTTGTATTTGTTGAATTACACAAGTTATTCTCAGGTAAATATTAAAGATTCGTGTATCAATGCTCCTATGTTTTATGCTACTTATGCTTACCAAATAACCGGAGGTGATGTTGGTAAAAGATTCGGAAATAACTCAGCTATTGGTGGTGGTTTCCAAATGAAAACAAAAAGGAACTGGGTTTTTGGTGGGGAATTTAACTATATGTTTGGTGGGAAAGTTAAAAACCAGGAATCTATATTATCGTCAATTGTAAATTCTGATGGTTTTTTAATAACTTCTTCAGGCGAATATGCAGAAGTTCATTTTATTGAAGCAGGATATAATTTTAGTTTAAAAGCAGGCAAAATTTTCCCGGTGTTTGGTTCAAATCCTAACTCCGGAATATTTATTTCTTTACAACCCGGATTTTTGCAACATAAAATTAAAATTAATAATCCAAATAATACTGCACCTCAACTTGCCGGGGATTATAAATATGGATACGATGAAATGGCTAATGGGTTTAGTGCAACCGAATTTTTAGGTTATATGTATATGGGAAACAAACGGATTTATTCATTTTATGCAGGATTTGAATTTACCCAGGCATTTACAAAATGTCGTCGGGCTTTTAATTTTAATACCATGACTTATAATAGCGGAACGAACTCTGATTTTTTTTATTCATTCCGTGTAGGTTGGCTAATTCCTCTTTATAGAAGAGCCCCAGTTGGGTATTATTACAAGTAAATTAATTTCATGTCTTTTTTTTATACCTTTTCGGTTCTATTATATGCTCTAATTATAAAATGTGCAGCATTTTTTAATGTAAAAGCAAAAAAATGGACCGAAGGAAGAAAATATCTCTTTAATAATATTCAGAACCAAATTGATAAAAAATATGCTCATGTTTGGTTTCATGCAGCGTCGTTGGGTGAATTTGAACAAGGCAGACCCGTGATTGAAGAATTCCGAAAACAATATCCTCATTATAAAATAGTTCTTACATTTTATTCTCCTTCCGGATTCGAAATCAGGAAGAATTATTCGGGTGCAGATTACATTTATTATCTTCCAGTAGATACCTCAAAAAATGCTAAAAAGTTTCTGAATATTGTAAATCCTTCAATGGTGTTTTTTATTAAATATGAGTTTTGGTTCAATTTTATTCAGCAAATTCATAACAGAAACATTCCATTATTCTTTTTCTCTGTAAAATTTCGTCCAGAACAGCATTTTTTCCAATGGTATGGAAGTTGGTTCCGCACTAAATTAAAAAATATTTCATGGTTTTTTGTACAAGATGAGTCATCTAAACAATTATTGGAAAAAATCAATGTTCATAATATCAGTGTTTCAAGAGATACTAGATTCGACAGAGTATTAAGTGTTTCAATTCATAAAAAACAATTCCCTTTAGTTGAAAGATTTGCAGAAAATTCAAAAGTTCTTATTGCGGGAAGTACCTGGCCGGTTGATGAGGAATTTTTGATTAAATTCATTAATGCTAAGCAACAGAACATTAAAATTATTTTGGCTCCGCATGAAATTCATCTGGAAAGAATTTCCTCTTTTCAATCGCGAATAGGAGTTAAGAGTATAAAATTCTCTGAAATTTCTGAACAAAATATTTCTGGGGCCGAAGTTCTTATAATTGATAACATTGGCATGCTTCTGCATTTATATCAGTATTCATACATTGCTTATATCGGAGGTGGATTTGGGAAAAATATCCACAATATTCTAGAAGCTGCAACTTTTGGGAAACCTGTTATTTTCGGGCCTGCTTTTCAAAAGTTTCAGGAAGCAGTTGATCTAATTTCATTGGGGGGAGCTTTTCCTGTTAATAATTACAACGAATTTAGAACAACTATTCAATTATTGTTTACTGACTCGAAAAAATTGGATAATGCTTCAGAAATTTGCAAAAAATTCGTGATCGATAACTCAGGGGCTACTTCAATTATCATGAAAAAAATTGCGTTGGAGATTGCAGATTAATTATTTTGAAAAGCCTTATTAATACTTTCATTCATCTCTTTGGGAGAATATGGGTGGCAAAGAATGATCTTATTTGAATCAAGAAGATAAAATGTTGGAGTACTATATGCATTATAATTTTCTATTGTTGAACTCTCGAAACCTTTAAAATCGCATACATTTATCCAAGTCATTTTGTTTTTTTTTATTGCTTCAAGCCATTTTGATTTGTCAGTATCAGCTGAAACAGCATAGATTTCAAGGCCATAAGGCTTATATATTCTGTAAAGTTCACAAATTTGTGACATGACTTCTTCACAATGCGGACATTCTGAGGACCAAAATAACAATAATACAACTTTTGATTTTATGCTATATAAAGTTTGCACTTTTCCATTAGTAGAATTCATCGAAATTTCCGGAGCATGATTTCCGGGTTTTAATTTCTTTATAATAGCAGCTCGTTCACTCATGGTTTTGTTGTGTTGACTTAAGTTGCATGTATTTTTTTGCAAATAATCATCCACTAAATGAACAAAAACACCTTCCCACTCTGTGTCAGAAAAAGTATTTACAAAAAGATTAAGCAAATAATTGTAAACAGGTGAATTTTCGTTGGGCTTACTTAAAATAAAATCAACAGCCCTAATGAATCCAGAGTCTGAAGGTATTTTAACATAATTGGTTAGATAATCCGTACAACTAACATAAAATATTTCGGAGTACAATAAAGTAGAATCTGAAAAATCAATATTATCAAAAAAGTGTTCTTTTAGAAAATCACTTCGTTTCAAATAGTCTTTGTGTTTAACTTGTCTTTTATATTGTTCCCAGTCCGGGTTTGTATAAGCCTTAAGAAGTTTGTTGACATATAATCCTTTACTTTGCTCTATAAGGTTATTAGTATATTTTTGTAATTTTTCAGATAATTCAAATGCTTTCTTTGCCATACTGTCCAGATCAGAAGACATCACTTTTTTGTTGGCCATGTATATTCTATCTCCTAAAACCGAGATTAATTTTATAGAATCGTTAATATAACTCGACATGCGCCAATAATCATAATAGATTTTATTTTCTTTAGATTCCAAAATCCTCATATTATCAAGTAAATTATCCATGTTATTCGACATTATTATGGATTCATTATTTATTATAATATCACTAAATAAGCTGTCTTCAAATACGATTCTATATACTCCTACAGGTATAGAAAGATTATTCTTAAAAATGATCTCACCGTTTTTTGAAATACATGAATCTATTGATGTGTATTTACTTCCTTTAACAGACGCCAGATAGACCTTACTATCAGGAAGATTTTTCAGATTATAATGAATAGAATACTGAGCAAATGAAACAAGAGTTTGCAGAAAAAGAAATCCCAAAGTTAGTATCAGTTGTTTTTTCATTTTCAAAAACAAAGTATCTCTTAACCGATGTTTATTGCAAATTTTTCACGGAAAAATAAAGGAAGATTTTCAATAACAATTCTGTCCTGTAACATTGTATCGCGAAAACGAACGGTAACAGTATTTTCATTCAAAGTTTCATTATCAACAGTAATACAAAAAGGGGTGCCGATAGCATCCTGCCGACGGTATCTTCTGCCGATTGCATCTTTCTCATCAAACTGACACATATAATCGTATTTCAGCATATCAAATATCTGCCTGGCTTTTTCGGGTAACCCGTCTTTTTTTATCAGAGGAAGCACCGCAATTTTAACAGGAGCTAAAATAGGGGGTATATTTAATACTTCTCTGATTGAGCCGTCTTCGAGTTTTTCTTCTTTATATGAATTGCTTAAGATAGCCAGAAACATTCGGTCTAACCCAATAGAAGTTTCAACTACATAAGGCACATAGCTTTCATTTGTTTCCGGATCGAAATATTGAAGTTTTTTTCCTGAAAACTGTTGATGGGCATTCAAATCAAAATCTGTTCGTGAATGAATACCTTCAAGTTCTTTAAATCCAATAGGAAAATCAAATTCAATGTCACTGGCAGCATTAGCATAATGAGCTAATTTTTCGTGAACATGAAAACGATATTTTGAAGGTGCAATTCCTAAGGATAAATGCCATTTCATTCGATGTTCTTTCCAATACTCATACCATTTGAGTTCTTCTCCCGGACGCACAAAGAACTGCATTTCCATTTGCTCGAACTCTCGCATACGGAAAATAAATTGTCGTGCGACTATTTCGTTACGAAAAGCTTTTCCGGCTTGAGCAATTCCAAAAGGTACTTTCATCCTACCTGATTTCATAACGTTCAAAAAATTAACAAAGATTCCCTGCGCAGTTTCAGGGCGAAGATATAACGTGTTTGAATCCTCACTAACAGAGCCCATTTGAGTAGAAAACATTAAATTAAATTGCCTTACTTCGGTCCAGTTTTTTGACCCAGATACGGGGCAAACAATTCCCAATTCTTCTATTAATGTTTTAATTCCGTCAAATTCTCCTTTATCCAACATGGTATAAAAACGTGATTTAATATCATCAATTTTATTTTGATATTCTGAAACACGTGGGTTTGTTTCGCGATAAAGTTTTTCATCAAAGGTTTCTCCAAAACGTTGAGAAGCTTTTGTAACTTCTTTTTCGATCTTATCTTCTATTTTAGCAATATGGTCTTCGACTAATACATCTGCACGATACCTTTTTTTAGAATCTTTATTATCGATCATGGGATCATTGAACGCGTCAACATGTCCGGATGCTTTCCAAATTGTAGGATGCATAAAGATTGCGGAATCGATACCGACAATATTTTCGTTGTACTGTACCATCCATTTCCACCAATAAGAACGAATATTGTTCTTAAGTTCAACGCCGTATTGCCCGTAATCGTATACGGCACTAAGGCCATCATAAATTTCACTCGAAGGAAAAACAAACCCATATTCCTTTGCATGCGAAATAATTTTCTTAAATAATTCTTCATTGTTTGCCATGGTGCAAAAGTAATACAAAATTTAAAAAACTGGACTATAGAAAGCGGAATTAAGAATTATCAATCTTCGCTGCAATTGCTGCAGATATCTATACTTTTCCGTTCAGAAAAAACTTTCTTTCGGAAATTATAATATTTTGAATTTCTCCAAATATCCTGTAACAAATCAATTTGAATATTCCCCATAATGAAACAAGCATTTTTATCAAAACAACAGGGAATAATGTTTCCATCCCAAGTTACAACACATGAGTTCCACATACGGGAACAATTATTGGGCAATTTACTTTTAGATTTATATACTCCTTCGGAGTCAGATTCGTATCGAGATGTTTTAATTGGGAGCCAATTTGAAGCATCTTCAAAGTTAATAAGTTGTAACGATTTAATCGTGACTTTATCCACGCCAAGCATTTTCCCCAAATTCTTGATCTCTTTGATCTGGGGTTCATTCTTTTTATTGACGACAAATTGTAGTTCAATAAAAGGATGGTTTTTATTGTTTTTCTTTTTCCCCGAAGCCAATGCCTTTATTCCTTCAACAACTGTTTCGAAATTCCCATTTATTCGGTATTTATTGTATGTTTCAGCATCAGTTCCGTCGAGCGAAACGATTAGTCTGTCAAGGCCTGATTTTATTAGGAGTTGAGTTGTTTCTTCAGTCATGAAATGACCGTTGGTTGAAACTGCAATATAGAAATTGGCTTGTTTAGCCATTGCAATAAAATCAATGAGGTTTTTATTCAGAAAGGGCTCTCCCTGGAAATATAAGTTTAAATAAAAAGCCCATGGTGATGCTTGTGAAATAATTTTTTCAAAAGTTGTAAAAACCATTTCTCCTTTTGGACGTGTAAATTCTTTACTGGTAATAAAACATTGCGGGCATTTAAGATTGCAAGTTGTAATAGGCTCGATAGAAATATAAGCAGGATGCCCTCTATGGATAATGTTACCTGTAATTCGTGATATTAAATAGCTCCACTTTAAAGCAATTATATTGAAAAATCTATTAAAGGTAAAAACCCCCAAAAGTCGGAATAAGTCGTAAAAAAAAGCCATCGGTGCAGATCAGATGTTTTGTGTAATTTTTTTAACCAGCGGCGATTTGTATAAAAATTCTTTAGCAATGATACGGATAACAGTATAAGCAGGTATTGCCAGTATCATTCCAGGTATTCCGGCAGCGCTACCAGCAATCAAGATCACTAAAAATATTTCAAGTGGATGTGCTTTGACGACATTTGAATATATAGTAGGTTGAAAAATGAAAGCATCTAAAATATTAATAGTAACAAGAGTTCCACTTATTTTTATAAATACAGGCATCAAATCCAATGATTGTCCGGAATCAATAATTCCTGTAACGGCAAGTAGCATGGCAATGGCCCACCCGATGAAAGGTCCGACGTAAGGCACTATGTTCATTATTCCGGCAAAAAATCCAATCATCAGAGCATTTTTAAAGCCGAAAAGCCAGGTACTTATCGTAATTAACGTAATTACGATAAATAGATCCAAACACAAGCCTAAAAAATACTTTGATAACATTTTAATGGTTTTTAGATAAACATGTTTTATTGTAGTTTGGAGTCTCACCGGGGTTAAGAGCATGATCCCACTTAAAAGCATTCTCGATTCTTTTAAAAAGAAGAACGTAATAAAGCCTATTGCAAAAACTGCGATAAATAGATTGCCGGAAAAGCTTATAAGCATGTTTGCCAAATCAGAAATATTTGTAATATTAATAAAAGACATGATTTTGGTTGTCACTATTGATTCAATATTTTCTGTAGGAAGCATTATCTGGTGCGAAATTAACAGATTCTCAATCCAGTTGATAGGCTCTTTAAGGCTGCTTGTCAATAGTTCGGGATTTAGGGCAGATAAAGAAGCAATTTGATTAATCAGCATTGGAACAACAAGTGCAAAAAAGCCGAAGATAGCCCCATATATTACGAATAGGGTAATAATTGAACTTAAAGTATGTGGGAATTTTCGCTTTCCGATTTTAATTTTATCAAGCAGGTAGACCAATGGACGACCCATGATCGATAGAACTGCAGCAATAAGAATATAAATTAATATACTTGAGAAGTACCAAACCAAAAAGCCGATAACGAGTAAAATTATAATAATAAATACCCATTTGTTTTTTTTGTACATGACTGCTTATTTTTTCAAAGGTAAAAAAAAAGAGAACACCAATTATAATTGAACTATATAAGTATAAAAATAAACACATCAGACAGAGCTCAATATTTTTAATCTTAATTTTTCAATATCTTTTGGAATAAGGATACCTGTATATTCATTTACGATTGTAAAAGCATTTTTAAGATTGAAATCTTGTTGTTTTTGAGTATAAAAATAACCTTTCTCAGATAAATATCGAGCCAGATACACTTGTTCGGTTTGTCCCGGTGTAGGTATTAAAATTGCTTTTTTGCCAAGTGTAGCCAGATCCATTATAGTTGAATATCCTGAACGAGCAATAACAAAACGTGATTTGCAAATACAGGTCTGGATATCACCTATACTTGCATTTGAATAGATATGGATGTTTTTGTAAGAATTATCCAAAAAAGTCTCTGAATTTGATCCCGGGAATAGTACAGCTTTTAAATTTGATTGTTGTATTTGTTCAATAAGGATTTTTTGGAAAATACTTCGTTGTGGCTCTGGTCCGGAAATAATTGCGCAAATGTCAAATTCCTCATCGAATGAAATATTCTGTTTTTCAAATCGTGAAAGCAAACCAATGTATTGTGAGTGCCCTGAAATAGATTTGTTGTCGGATAATTCGCCAGCTAGTCTGAAGCCTATTTCAAAATCGGGAATAAGACAGGTAGCATATTTTTTTATAAAAAAAGAATGGATTTTAAATAATAATTTTTCCTGCCAGATACTATTTCTCGGGCTTTTTATTTGAATCTGATGTGTAATATAAACAGAATTAATCTTTTTATTCCACAATCCAAAACGATTATCGGAAATTACAGTTTGGATATCAAATTTGCGAATGATTTTATTTAATTTGTGATGTTCAAAGCATATTCTAAAAAAAATTTTGGGAAGTTGCCAAAGAAGTTTTTTTATCATTCGACTTCCCTTTGGGAAATTGATATTGTAATCTTCAAAGTAAATAATATTGTCATTTGGGAAAGTGTTTTTAAGCAGTTGAAAGGCATTTCCACTGGCAGCAATAAACAGTGTATGTCCGTTTTCTTTCAAAATATTAATAATGGGAATACATCTGGTAGCATGACCTAGCCCCCAACTTAAAGGACAAACCAGAATATTCTTTTTTTGGTTCACACCTTGCTAAAATGTTAGATTATATTGAATCGCAATATTTCTAGGTGCTTCAATTAATCCCGGACGTGACATATATTCTGTGTTGAATAAATTATTTACAAATAACCCGATACGCTGAGTCTCAGTAATATCAAACAATCCTCTTACATTGAACAAACAATATCCTTTGTTGTGTTTGTCTCTGTATGCTTTTAATCCCGGTAACAGATCTGAAGGGGCATAACCAGGTATCAGTGGCGATTCAAAGGCTTTATCAATGTTAATAATATTACTGTTGTAAATAAATGTAGCCCCGAAAGTAAAGAATGCGAATGTAACTTCAAAGTCTGCTTTTACAGAATGCAGATAACGGTATTTTAAGTATTTATTATTTTCTGTTTTAGTAGTATCTGTGGATGGATTATAGTTAAGATCTATTGGGTTAGTATAAGTGTAACCAAGCAGAACCGAAGCAGGAAATCCAAATATTGTTCCTTGTCCTGTAAAAGTTGCATCAATACCATTAATTCTGGCATGGCCAACATTCAGAGATTTGAATCCAACATCGGCAAGCGTCGCATAGGCAGCAGTATCGGGTTTATAGATTCCAAAAGTAAATTCGATCATGTTCTTGTATTCGGTCCAAAAACCTGCAACATCAAGATAGCCATTCCAATGTCCGATTTTAATTCCTTGTTTCACTCCTAATTCTGCACTCCAACCTGTTTCCGGATTGAGCAATCGGTTGGGGAAAATATTTAATCCTCCTACACTGGTTTTGATAAATTTTTCAGCAATAGATGGAAATCTGTACCCCTGACCAAAGGATGCCCTGATAAAAGTATATTTTGCTGCTTGATAATTTACTCCTAAACGAAAAACAGGAGTGATAGGTAAGGTATGATTCTTTCCATTTATTTTAAAGGAAAATGTTGATTCAGATTGAGCCGTGTCAATCCTGTAATATTCACCTCTTACACCAAGCGAAACAGTAAGTTTTTTCCAAAACTTGGCATCATACTGAGCATACAGAGAAACGTTTAATCCTTCATGGCTGCCAAAGAGTTCGGCTTGTGATTTTGAATAACTTCCCGAAATACCGGCTGTTAAATTATGTTTAGTTTTATAATTATGTTGATATTGATAATCGCCATAATACAATTCGGAAATATTATTTTTCCCTGGGTCATCGGCAAACAGATTGCTTTGACGATAATACCTCATTTTTAAGCTATATTTACTTCCTTTTTTATTAAAATATAAAAAGTATGGGTCGGCATTTATTCTATATCCATTATTGTGCGAAACAGCATCAGTGCGTTGTCTCCAGGCACCAGAATCAGCATTTTGCCATAAAAAAAAATCAGTATTGTCAACGTACATGAAATTTCCATTCAATCCAAACGAAAGCCCTTCAATTTTTTTAACCCTATAACGCATATTCACATTAACTCTTTCATGAGCTTCATCATTCGGAGTACGAAAGCCCTGATTCATATAAAAATTGCCACCTACTACTAGATCAAATTGGCCTATTTTTCGGGAGTGACAAAAACTTAATCCGCCAAATCCCGGATTTTTCACTCCAAAGTTTGATAATGGATTTACTAAACTTCCGGCAATTGTATTTGAATAACCTACCTCATCATCATTCCACCATATTAGGTCTTTCCGTTTAGGATTCATATAAATACCATTGTTAATAGAGATTTTTGTAGTGGGATGGTCTGTGGGAAATGCTGTTCTCAGATTAATCACGCCATTAAGTGCAGATGAACCAAAAAGAGCTGATGATGCACCTTTCAAAACTTCTACCTGCGAAATATTCTCAATTGGCATATAATTCCATTTTGCATCTCCAGCATCGGGTGCTAACATGGGCATATCGTCCATCATTACTAAAACCCGGCTCCCGGCACCATAACTATATCCGCTGCCACTGCGAATGCTTGGCTGACCGTCATAGATATCCACGCCTGGGAGCTTGTTTAATGATTCATTTAATTCATTCGTATTTTGATTGTTTATCTGGCTGGGCTTTAAAACTTCCATTGAGATAGTTACATCGGAAAGCTTTTGTTCAAATTTTCCGGCACTTACAACCACTCCTTCTATCACCATCGACTCTTCATACATATTGACGGTTTCAGTAATTGTTTGCCCCGATTTAACCACATATGATTTAACAACAGAGCCATAACCGATAAATTTATAGGTCAGGGTGATTTTTCCGGGATCAACTTTTAAAGCGAAATTACCATCAACATCTGTCACAACTCCTTTGGTTTCACTTAAAACAACATTTACTCCGGGTATTGTTTCTCTTGATTTTCCGTTATAAACTGTACCTTTGATGGTACCTTGCTGAGCAAAAAGGACATTCGTAGCAAAAAGCAAACAGAAAATAAATAAAGAGTATATTTTTGTCATAAAAAACCGTTTAATTAGCAAAAAAAAATTAAGTTGCAAATTTAAAAAATTTTTGAATTAAGAGGCCATTATTAGTAATCTGAAAATCAATATAATAAATTATGATTATTTTAAAGTCCAATTTAATGATGATTAAAACCTTTGATAATATTGATAATATTGTAAACCCAACAGTCAATTTTTATTTTGTTAAAAAATCATAAAAAGCAATACCTATGCTGTTATTTAAGATAGCGGTTACGCAAATTTCGGGAATTGGAGATATAACAGGAAAAAAACTGATAGAATTGTGCGGTGGAGTTGAAGCTGTTTTTAAAGAAAGCAAGCAGCAGTTGATGAAAATACCCGGAATTCGTGAAACACTGGTATCATCTGTAATTAAGGGACGTGATGCTGCATTGAAACGTGCCGAAAAAGAACTTGAATTTATTGAACGGTTTAAGATCACTTGTTTTTTTTATACTGATGACGATTACCCGCATCGCTTAAAAAACTGCATTGATGCTCCCATGATGATCTATTTTAAAGGTAATTCGGATTTGAATACTTCAAAGATATTGAGTATTGTTGGCACGAGGAGTGCAACTGATTACGGAAAAGAATGTTGTCAAAAAATCATTGAAGGCTTGGCTGATCCCGAAATCCTTATTGTGAGCGGCCTGGCTCTTGGTATTGACACATATGCACACAAAGAAGCCCTGAAAAAAGATCTAAAAACAGTTGGCGTTTTAGCACATGGGCTTGATCGAATTTATCCTCAGGTAAATCGTGGACTTGCTCAAAAAATGATCGAACAAGGCGGTTTGCTAACCGATTTTATGAGCGAAACCATTCCCGATCGGGAGAATTTTCCGAAACGGAACAGAATTATTGCTGGATTATCCGATGCAACTATTGTGATAGAAGCCGCTAAAAAAGGCGGGGCTTTGATCACTGCTGATATTGCCAACTCCTATAATCGCGATGTTTTTGCTGTTCCTGGTAAGATCGGAGATAAATATTCCGAGGGCTGTAATAATTTTATTAAAACGAACAGAGCCGCGCTTATACAATCGGCTGAAGATATTAAATACATTCTGGGCTGGGATACCGGAACAAAAAAAGAACTGCCTGTTCAACGGAAACTATTTATTAAACTTGAACCCGATGAGGAAAGTATAGTAAATTTGCTTACCGTTCAAAATCAAATGAGCGTTGATGGTATTTGTATCGAATTGCAAATCCCAACGAGCCGCATTGCAGCAGCATTACTGAACCTTGAGTTTGAAGGTATCATCAAATGTATGCCCGGAAAAATGTATGCTCTGATCGAATAGCAGAATACTGAGATCTTTTAAATACTATTTATTAATGTTTGAAGTTTTTCTGAAAGGCGAACTATTCCTGAGTTTGTTTATTGCAACAAAAGATAATGCTATTGATATTCCCAAAGTCACTAACGACAATATCGCAAGTGCTGGGATATCGTGTTGAAATAAAAAGAAATCGTACAAACCATGAACTAATATTGCTAAAATAATTCCAAGTAGCATAGTTGTCATTTTGTGTTTTGCAAATTTTGCCTTGCCAACATAATATCCCATAAAAATTGCGCAAACTGCATGCAACGGAACTGCAGTAAACATACGCAATAATGCTACTTCTGTTCCTCCTTTAAGAGCATACATAATATTTTCGATCGTTGTAAATCCCATCGAGATCATGATGGTGTATACGATCCCGTCAAAAGGTTCATTAAAATCAGGTTTGTGGTAGGCATAAACACGTAAAAACAAAAACTTGCTCATTTCTTCAGCAATACCGACAACAAGAAATGCATACAAAAATGTTTTCAGAGTGTTTTGATTTTCATCAATACCCATAGCTCCAAATACAAACTCAATAATAAATGCGGGAACAATGCTTAACAATCCAAACAAAAAGCAATTCCGAATCAGTTTATAAGGTTCTTTTTCGAACTTATCGCGGAAATAAATAAAAAAAGCAATGGCAACTCCGGGAGCAATGGCGAGAGGAACTACTAATAACAACTGTGAAATGATATGCATGATAACTTCCGGGAAGAAATGTATGTGAAAAAAAAAGAGCAAGAGTTCGTCGCTTTCGCTTTTCACTCTTACTCTGAATTTGTACCCCGGGCGGGACTTGAACCCGCACGACCGCAATGGTCACAGGATTTTAAGTCCTGCGTGTCTACCAGTTCCACCACCAGGGCAGCAAAGAACGTTTTGTTCTAAAAAAAATCCTCTCTGCAGCGAGAGGAAGTTTTTTGAGCGGAAGACGGGACTCGAACCCGCGACCCCGACCTTGGCAAGGTCGTGCTCTACCAACTGAGCTACTTCCGCAATTTGGGGTTGCAAATATACTAATTTTTTAGAAAAAAAAATTATTTTTACCGTTTCATACAAAAAAAACTTAATTTTATTGAGCAAAAATTAATCATGCCTAAACTTTATATTGTCCCCACTCCTATAGGTAATCTGGAAGATATCACCTTGCGTGCCCTCCGAATTCTGAAGGAAGCCGATGTGATTCTGGCCGAAGATACCCGCACCAGCAGTGTACTTCTAAAACATTATAATATACCTACTAAACTTTTTGCCTATCATCAGTTCAACGAACATAAAACCCTGCAGACAGTTATCAACAAGATTCAATCGGGTGAAACGCTTGCTTTGATCAGCGATGCCGGAACGCCCGGCATTTCCGACCCCGGCTTTCTGCTCGTTCGCGAATGCGTGCGTGCTGGTATCGAAGTGGAGTGTTTACCAGGGCCAACTGCTTTTGTTCCAGCTCTCGTGGTTTCAGGCATTCCGTGCGATACATTTTTCTTCGAAGGATTTTTACCACACAAAAAAGGGCGTCAAACCAGGCTTACCTATCTCGCGCAGCTTGATCATACCATCGTGCTTTATGAATCACCGCATCGTGTGCATAAAACAATAGTTCAGTGTGCCGAATTTTTCGGTAACGAACGAAATGCCGTTGTTGTGCGTGAGCTGACCAAGATACATGAAGAGATTATCCGTGGAACTTTACACGAAATAGGTTTATCTTTGGCTGATAAAACCGTTAAAGGCGAAATTGTAATAATTATTGAAGGGAAAAAAGACACAAAATCAGCAGACGAAGAATGATTAAAAGAGCCGGCTTGTTTTTTTTACTGATCGTTATATCACTTCTGTGCGTTGCTCAGGAAAATATTCCTTTGAATCGCGACATCGTTTTTACACTCGATAAATACGTAAACCGAAAAGACAGCAAGGTCTTCACAGCTTTAAAACCTTACAACAGAGCCTATGTCGACCCACTGGTGAATATCGATTCGGCTTTGACTCCGGGTTGCAAAAAAGCAAAAGAGCACGAACGTTGGATAAAACGCAAACTGTTTCGCGAAGACCTGTTCGTGGTGAACAGCGACGATTTTCATCTCGATGTCGATCCCCTTTTTGATTTCAGCTATGGCAGGTCATTGGGCGAGAACAAAAGTCTCTACACCAACACACGTGGAGTTCAGTTGAAGGGAACTTTCGGCAAAAAGATATTTTTCATCACCAGCTATTACGAAACTCAGGCCCGCTTTCCTGATTATGTAACAGCATTCGCAACAAAATACGAGGTGGCTCCCGGACAGGGTCGTGTCAAGAACTTTAAAAAAGATGCATTCGATTTCGGAACTCCTGCGGCACTTGTTTCATACAGTCCCAATAAACATCTCAATTTTCAGTTTGGATACGATAAAAACTTCATAGGCGATGGCTATCGTTCCTTGTTATTGTCCGACAATGCTTATCAAAGTCCCTTCCTGAAAGTTTTTCTCAACTACGGTTGGTTCTATTATCAAACCATTTTCACTTCGTTCCAAAATATGAATACCGACAGCGTCCTCAACGCTCCTTATATTTGGTATCATGGGTATCAGACCAAGCCCGCGACCTTTAATTATGCAGGTTTCAGGATCGGGAAACAGGTGGAGGTGGGATTGTTCGAAGGTATTATCTTCGAAGCTTCCGCAAAAGATAAAAAATTTAATTTCAACAGCCTCGACCCCGTTATCCTGGTCAACACCATACTGTATTCTTTATCGGGAGAGAACAACTCGGTGCTGGGGCTCACAGCAAAATACAAACCTCTCAACACCCTCGATTTTTACGGGCAGTTCATGCTCGACAATCTGAGTTTGAAAAAGCTCACGGCAAAAGGATATCAGCGAAACAACTGGGGCTTTCAGTTGGGCGGAAAATGGTTCGACATGTTCGGCGTGCAGAACCTGAATATGCAGGCCGAATACAATCAGGTGAGGCCTTATACCTATTCGAGCACCGACCCTTTGCAGAGCTACACGCACTACAACCAGTCGCTGGCGCATCCGCTGGGGGCTAACTTCAGAGAGGTGCTTGTGTTTTTAAACTATTGCTATCGCAGGATATTCACCCAACTGCAGTTCAATTATGCAGTCACGGGGATCGACACCAGCAGATCCAATTGGGGACAAGATGTGTTTCTTTCTCAGTTCAGCGCATCCAACGGTTATCTTTCCGATGGGAACAAAGTTGCGCAGGGCATCAAAACCGATATCCTAGGCGCAGGTATAAAGGTCGGCTATTTGTTCAATCCCAAAACCAACCTCCAGGTCGTGGCAGATTTTTATCTGCGCAAATACTCCAATGAGTATGGCGATAAAACCACACCCTGCTTCACTGTAGGATTAAAAACATCATTAACCAATATCTATCATGATTTTTAAAACAACATGTTGAATAAAAGCATCCGCCATATTATCCCCTTCCTCTTGCTCACATGCTTGTGTGTTATTGCCAAAGCACAACCCGTGCATACCGAATATTTCAGCGGCATGCACGAAGTGCTCAACGCCAGCCTTTATCCTTACGAAACAGACTTTCATCCCGATGTGCAACCATACTATAAAAGCGATGTGGATAAATGTCTCAATGCCGATTCGTTGTTCATCTTTAAATTACCGAAACAAAATGCTTTCTACACCAAGGCCCTCACCCGCAATATCATCAGCTTGAGTGGTAAAAAATGGAACATCGTTGCCGACCCAATGTTGAACGTCACGGGAGGCTGCGATTTTGCCGGAAAGAGTTCCGTTTCCGAATCGGGCATCGGGTTCCGTATGCAGGCAGGCTTCTTCAACAAACTGGCCATGGGAGGTTCTGTCATGTATTCGCAATCGGTCTTCCCGGAATTAATGAACGAAAAGATCGAACAAACAAGAGTAGTTCCGGGGCAGGGCTATGCTTACAAATCGGCATGGGGAGGCTACAACTACCTCAACTACGATGCTTATCTTGCATATCATTTCCTGAACCATTTCACCCTCGAGGCAGGCATGGGCAAAAATTTCTGGGGCGATGGCTATCGTTCCCTTTTCCTTTCGGACAATCCTTACAACTATCCCTATCTGAAACTCACCACCAATGTATGGCACTTCAAGCTGGTCAACCTCTATGCCAACTTCAAAGATATGACCGGAATCCCCTCCACACGCTGGAGCGATATGACCAATAAATACGGTGCTTTCCACTATTTGAGCTGGGATATTTCCAAACGCGTCAATCTCGGCTTTTTCGAATCCATCATCTGGCAGGATAAAGACAGCACAGGCAGCCGTGGCTTCGACATTAACTATCTCAATCCGATCATATTTCTGCGCCCGGTTGAGTTTTCGCGCGGTTCGCCCGACAACGCACTGCTCGGAATAAGTTTAAGAGTGAAAGTAGGCAAAAAAACTTCGCTCTACGGGCAGTTGCTCATCGACGATATTATTTTCGACGAAGTGCTTCACGGCATCTGGCATCGCATCGAAAGGATAGTTCATCCCCACGATTCAACGCTTACCTACGGCTATTGGTCGAACAAACAAGCCTGGCAAATTGGTGTAAAGTCTTACGATTTGTTCACCCTTAAGAACCTCTCTGTTATGGCAGAATTTAACTTTGCAAAGCCCTACACCTGGGCGCACCGCATTGTTACACAAAACTACGGACACTACAACCAGCCTCTGGCGCATCCCGAAGGAGGCAATTTTCGCGAAACCGTCTTGTTTTTGCGCTACAACTACAGGCGCTGGTTCTTCGATGCTCACTTCAATTATATCGTAACGGGTGTCGATTCGGTGAATTCCGATTTCGGGCAGGATATCTACAAACCCGTATACGATACCTACGACCCCGCTCTCGGCAATATTCCCGTAAGGCCCTATTTCAACAAAATAGCCCAGGGTATAAAAACCAAAATTGCTTACTATTCGCTTGATGTGGCCTATCTCATCAATCCGCGCAACAATATGCGGTTGGTATTGTCATACTATTACCGCTCGTCCGAATCGTCCGTTAAAAACTCCTATTCAAATGTGCTCACCTTTGGGCTGAAGATGTCGGTGCCCGAAAGACATTTTGATTATTAGCAACAGAAAAGAACCAAACCTGCCTGACGGCCTAAATAGCAGTTGACAGCAAGCAAGGAAAAGGACTGCCCGAACGAAGCTTCCACGCGCTGTGAAAAAAACAAATAGGAAGTGACTAGAGTTGGGAATTCAACAGAAAGAAGTTAGAAGGGAAGGAAATTCAGATGGCACTGTGCTGAATCGAGTTCATCAGGTGCGGAATTGACTTCGGCAGGTGCGGAATTGAGTTCGACATGTACGGAATCGACTTCGACATATACGGAATTGAGTTCGACACGTGCGGAATTGAGTTCGACACGTGCGGAATTGACTTCGACAGGGACGGAATTGACTTCAACGAAAACGGAATTGACTTCGGCAGGAGCGGAATTGACTTCGGCAGGAGCGGAACAGACTTCGGCATGAGTGGAACAGATTTCGATGAGAACGGAATTGACTTCGGCGAGAACGGGTTAAGATTCGACAGTTGCAGAATTGGTTTGAATGCTTTGAAAATTGATTAGGAAAGAATATTATAAGAGAACCCCGCCGTTGGGGAAGCGATGGGGTTCCTTTTAGGAGAGAAACTGAAAGAATTATACTTCGGAATCTAAGGATGCATTGAGCTCAATTTCCAGATCGGGAAAGATTTCGATGTTATCCAATTGACGGGTGATGCAAGTTGCCTGAACAAATTCGACACTATAGGTACCAACGGGTATGACTTGAAGAAGGAAGTCTCCTTCGTCATCAGTGTATGCAGTTAAGGTTGTGCCAATGACATGTATGAGTACACCTTCGTTGGGGCTTAAATCGTAGCTAAAGGTAACATTGCCGTAGAGCGAACCGATGCCATTCACAGGAGTTGGATTACGATGTTTTCCATGTCGATCGACAATGATGCGACCACTGGTATAGGTTTTTTTGAAATCATCGTAAGTATCGGGTAAGTTAGCAACATAATTGTCAATTTCGCCTCTGAGCAAATCGGTTGCCTGAGAAGTTAAATCTTTAATTTTTGCATTGTTTGTTTTTTTTACCTCGGTTGCTTCGCGGGGTTCGGGACTTTTTTCGGCGAAAAGACCGATAGCATTTTGGAAAGAAAGCATTACAGAAGGATCGACGTCGTAATCTGCCAAATTGCTAAGGATATTGTCAGCAATATTATAGATCAGACCGGTTACATTAAGCAATCGTTCGTCGCGCATTTTCATAAGTTTCCAATGCGATTGATGTACAGACTGCTTGAGGGAAGGATTGTTGGTGGCATGTGCATAGGATTCGACCGCTTTGATGACAAAAACAGCAATATCAGCCAATATCAAGCGGGCTTTAACCTTTTCGGAGGTGTATTGGTGAATGACAATTTCCGTTTGTATGCCTACCAAACCAATTTCGACAAGATACCCTTTATATAATAGCCATGCAGCCTTAAATGCCGGTTTTGAATTAATCAAGGTGTCTTGTTTTGCTAAGATAGTTTGAGTGACATTGAGCATGTCAATCTTATTTTCAATCTTAGATTCCATGATCAGTTGGATTTTTGATTGATACTTACCTGTGTGCTAATTTACAGGATTGGTAGAGGTATCATCATGGTATGGCAGGTTAAAATTGATATAATATAAACGAAAAGAGGAAAATGGTTATTGTGTTATTGTGGGGAAATTTTTTCTGTTAAGGCAAGGATTTCTGAAGGGAAATTAATCCGCCAAAAGGCGGACAAGTTTTGAAAATGATATTATGGGAATTCAGAAGGGGTTGTTTCTTCGAAAAAATGAAAAGGCTTGGCTGAGGGTGGGATTTTTTTAGCCAAGAGCCGTAAGTCACAATTTTGAGTTGGGAATGAGAGAAAAGGAGTTGGGAGGAAAAAAGTTTATATGTTTTGCAGAAGATATTGAATTAAAAATTAAATTTGTGGGTGTGAATGGGTAGGGGGATGTGCGATGTGCACGCTTCGGGAGACATGGGCGAGCGGGGCATACATTGACAACTGACAAGAAAAAAAATAACGGATCTGAATTCAGAATAAATAACAAATTTAAAATCAAACAAAATGAAAAATAAAACAGCCATTATTTTAATTTTATGCTTCTTCAGCATAAAACTTACCAACGGGCAAAACCAATGGGTTTCGCAAGTGTCGGGAACCAGTTCGTTTTTGAAATCGGTATTTTTTGTTTCGGCTGATACGGGTTATGTGGCTGTTGAAGCCGGAAGTATTTTAAAAACCGTTAATGGCGGAACTAATTGGGTTCACGTGGGCAACGGACCCGAAAAGTGTTTGTTTTTTCTTACTAGTAAAAAAGGTTTTGGCACGTATGACAATTATATTATTTCTACTGTAAACGGCGGAGTTAATTGGAATTCATGTTATACTAATCCCAACATTTCAGATATAGTAAGTCTTAATTTTCCGGATAAAAAACATGGGTATGCCGCGGCTTGGGGTCAAGATATAGATAATTATGTGATAAAAACTAATAATGGCGGGACATCGTGGGATACGATTTATAAATATTCAGGCAATTTTGCTAATTTTGAATCTATCTTTTTTACTGATTCTATGACCGGTTATGTTGCTACAGAAAACGGTAACATTTTAAAAACAACAAATTGTGGTTCTTCCTGGACCATTACCCCTATTGATTTGGTTAACACAGTTGCAATTGCTTCTATTTATTTCCCAACTGCCGATACAGGATATGCTGCAACCGATATTCAGGTATACAAAACCACAGATGGCGGTAGCACGTGGAATGGTCTGCCTCAATATTTTTCTCCGTCACTCTATTCCATTTTTTTTACTGATACAAAACATGGATGTGTAGGAGGTGGTAACGGATATAATTCAATGACGTTATATCAAACAAATAATGGTGGAAATACATGGCATCAGGGTGCCAGTGGTGTTCAAACTTTGAATTCAGTATTTTTCGCCGATTCGTTGCCGGGTTATGCGGTTGGAACCAACGGAACTATCTTGAAATACACCAATGTTACAGGCATTGAAGATAATGCGCAAACAGAAACTTTTTCTATTTATCCCAATCCCGCCAATGATTTACTGACTATTCAATTATCTGAACCAAATGCAAAGGCAGAGATTAAAATTTATGATCAGCTTGGACAAATAGAAAGTTTTTTGAATGTATCAACCCCCCAAACAAAAATTGATATTTCGAACCTGACGAACGGGGTTTATGTTATTGAACTGAAAACGGAGAATACAAACAGCCGACAGAAGTTTGTTAAAGAATAGCAAGCCAACAAAAGAACTACACTTTGCGAAAGCGCGAAGGAAATGTCGGAACCTTTCCCGACACTGCGTATTCGGGAAAGGTGATTGAACTGGTTAATAGATTTGAATAATTAGGAGTGCGATTCGCGAAACGCCCCTACAATCCTCATAACAACAATTTGCTGCAAATACCTTTTATTAAGCCTAATTAATAGTAAATTTGCATAATAATATCGCGCCGCTATTCGTTTTTCGGATTCGGCCAAAACGGAACTTGAGTATTGTATAATTATAAAATTCACTTGTTATGACAAAATCATTAAAAGGAACCCAAACCGAACAAAACCTGTTGAAATCTTTTGCCGGCGAATCGCAGGCCCGCAACCGCTACGAATTTTTTGCCAGCGTTGCCAAAAAAGAAGGCTACGAACAAATTGCCGCTATTTTTATGGAAACCTCCAATCAGGAAAAAGAACATGCCAAACGTTTCTTCAAATTTTTGGAAGGCGGCACGACCGAGATCACTGCATCCTACCCTGCCGGTATCATAGGCACTACTAAGGAAAACCTGAAAGCTGCCGCTGAAGGCGAACACGAAGAGTGGAGCGAATTGTATCCGCATTTTGCTGCAGTTGCCGCCGAAGAAGGTTTCACGGAAATTGCCACCGCTTTTAAAATGATAGCCCAAGTGGAAGCCGAACACGAACGCAGATATTTAAAACTGCTGCAAAACGTGTCGGAAGACAAAGTCTTTATGAAAGACGGAAAAGTGTGGTGGAAGTGCCTTAATTGCGGATATGTTTACGAATCGGCGAAAGCCCTCGAAAATTGTCCGGCCTGTCTGCACCCGAAAGCTTATATGCAGGTGAGGGAAGACAATTATTAAAATGATCCGAATATGGAACTTAAAGCACTGCTCGACAGCAAGGATATTAAACCCAAAGAAAAAACAGAAACCATCAGCCAGCTGCTCATCGATAAAAAGCTGAGCACCGACGAACTGATAAAAACCGCTCTCAGTTCGAAAGATTCGCCCAAAGCCACCTGTATAGAAGCTCTGGAATTTGCCACGCTGAAACATCCCGAAATTGCCACGAAAGCCTGTCTGGATTTTGTTTCAGCCACGCTAACCGAGAAAGCGCCGAGGGTGAAATGGGAATCGGCAAAAGTGATCGGCAACATTGCGCATTTGTATGCCGATCATCTGGACACTGCCGTGAAAAACCTGCTGGTGAACACCGAACACGAAGGCACGGTGGTTAGATGGAGCGCTGCTTTTGCACTGGGACAAATCGTGAAGACCAAACATCCGAAAACGAAGGTGCTGATACCTGCTCTGGAAGCTATTTGCACGCGTGAGGAAAAAAACAGCATTAAAAAGATCTATACCGATGCGCTAAAAAAGTGCAAAGCATAAATTTAGGAAACCAATAGCGTTATTGTCGCCAAATCAGACTATCTTTGCCGACAAATAGCGGAACATGATAACGAACGAACAGATCAAAGATCTCGGGAAACGACTTGAAGATCTCCGGAGGTTTCTTTGACATCGATAAGAAACAAATCCAATTAGCCGAAAACGACAAGATTACCCAACAAGCCGATTTTTGGAACGACCCTAAAAAAGCGGAAATACTTTTAAAGACCATACAGGAAACCAAAACCTGGACGGATGTGTATGCGCGGGCCAAAAGCGCCTTCGACGACCTGGAAGTGATGTGGACCTTTTTTATTTCGGGCGAAGCCACCGAACCCGAGCTCGACAAGCAATACGGCGAAGCCCTGCTCGATATCGAAAAACTTGAATTTAAAAAGATGCTGAGCGGCGAAGAAGACCGCATGAGCGCCATCGTGAACATCAACCCCGGGGCCGGCGGTACCGAAAGTCAGGACTGGGCACAGATGCTTATGCGCATGTATTTGCGCTGGGGCGAACGCAACAACTATAAGGTGAACATCATCAGCATTCAGGAAGGCGACACGGCAGGCATAAAGTCGGCTTCCATCGAGTTTGAGGGCGACTATGCTTTCGGATATCTGAAGGGTGAGAACGGCGTTCACCGTTTGGTGCGTTTGTCGCCTTTTGATGCAGCAAACCGCAGACACACCTCGTTTGCTTCGGTTTATGCCTATCCGATCATCGACGACAACATCGTGATAGAAGTAAATGCCTCGGAAATTGTTTTTGATACCTTCCGTTCGAGCGGTCCCGGAGGCCAAAACGTGAATAAAGTGGAAACAGCCGTGAGATTAAAACATATTCCTTCGGGTATTGTTGTGGAATGTCAGGAAACACGTTCGCAGTTGCAAAACCGTGAGAAAGCCATGCGCATGTTGAAATCGCAGTTGTATGAAATTGAGCTGCGCAAGAAAAAAGAAAAGATAGACGAGATAGAAAGCAACAAGAAAAAGATAGAATGGGGTTCGCAGATCAGAAGCTACGTGATGCATCCTTATAAAATGGTGAAAGACCTGCGCACAGGAGTGGAAACCTCGGATGTGCAAAGTGTGATGGACGGCGACCTGGAAGAATTTACCAAAGCTTTTTTGATACAGTTCGGTTAAGAGAAACGGCTATTTGCTTTACTGTTTTTTTTGAACTCATTGATATGAATCAATTTGATAGTGCTATTTTTTTGTTAAGGTGTAAAAAGAGAAAATAATTAATTTATTTTTGCGAAAAATAAATATTATCTAAACCACGATAATGAATAATACGCAAAGCTTTTAGTTGTTTCGTGGAAACTTTTATAAAACTCAATTCAAATAAAAAATATGAAAAAGATCTTTTTGCTCTTTACTTTTGTTGCACTATTTGTTCAGTGTAGTTTTTCGCAGATCGTACCTATTGAAACAGCCCGCGCTGTTGCCAAAAACATTTATTTTGAACGTGCCACTATCGACGGAAAAGTCGATCTTCAGAATATTTCGTTCGCTCAGGATTTTACCGTTTCGGATGACCAGCAACCCGTTTATTACGTGTTCAATGTTTCGAACAATCGCGGTTTTGTGATCGTTTCGGCCGAAGAACGCAGCATGCCTGTGTTGTTCTATACTTTTGAAGGAAGCTATACGCCCGGCAATCAACCTGAAAACTTTAACTACTGGCTGAGAGGTTTCGAACAGCAAATAGTTACTGCCCGTGCAATAAACATTCCGAAAGATAAAAAAGTAAGTGATTCGTGGGCCTATTATTCAGCCCCGACAGTGCCCCTGATTAAATCACCAACCAAATCAGTTTCTCAGCTATTGACAACCACCTGGGATCAGGAACCTTATTACAATGCATTGTGTCCCAGCAATTGCCCCACAGGCTGCGTTGCCACTGCGATGGCCCAGGTCATGAAATATCATAAATACCCCACTCACGGATACAGCTCGCATAGTTACGCAACCACCTCTTACGGAACCTTATCGGCAAATTTTGGCGCAGCCACTTACAACTGGGCATCGATGCCAAACAACGTCAATACGTCGAATTCTGCTGTTGCCACCTTGATGTATCATTGCGGTGTTTCGGTTAATATGGATTATAGTCCAAGTGGTTCGGGCGCGTATATCATGGATGCAGCAAGCGCTCTTTCAAAATATTTTATTTATAATGCTCAATATGCAGCACGCGCATCTTATTCAGATGCCGACTGGACTCTATTGATAAAAACCAGTCTCGACACAAACTGTCCTGTACTATACGGAGGTGTTGATGCCACAAACGGTGGTCATGCTTTTGTATGCGACGGTTATCAAAACAGCGGAACTTACTCTGATATGTTTCATTTCAACTGGGGTTGGAGTGGAAGTTCGAACGGATACATTTTGCTTAACAGTATTTCACCAAGTGGAACTCCTGAAACTTTCTCACAGGATCAGGAAATTGTTTATAAAATTTATCCAAAACCGGCCACACTTCCGGTTGCAAATTTTACTGCAAATAGTACAAGTGTCGTTCCTAATTATCTTGTAATTTTCACAAATACTTCAACAAATAATCCTCTGGATTATTTATGGTCGATTACACCAAATACAGGCATTACATATTCATCAGGAACCACTGCTACTACAAAAAACACTTATGTGCGTTTTGCCAATGTTGGCTATTATACGGTTTCGTTGACCAGCACAAATTCGGCAGGTTCAAACACAGCAACAAAAACCGATTATATTCATGTTTGGATTAATGATGCCGGAATACAGCAAGTTGATCTGTTGCCAGATATTAACATCTACCCAAATCCAACTGACGGATTGGTTACTATTGAAACTGACAACCCACTGCAAGGTGATGTTTCGTATAAAATATACGATATCATCGGCAATGAAATTTTGGGCAGTTCTTATACCTCAACAGTAAATAACAGCGGAATCGTTCTTAATCTTTCGGAATGCAGGAAAGGTTTATACTTTATAAAAGTAACGACCTCGAAAGGTTCTGTTACCAAAAAGATTGAACTGACCAAATAAGGATCCGGTTTAGTTTTTTATCTTATTTGATTCTGTATACGTTTTCGGAATATTAAATGGGAAGGATTCGGTTTTGTCGGGACTTATCCTGGTAAAAGTAATAGCTCCGTGCAGTTTTTTCTCGTCCATTATTGTGAAATCCAACTTTTGCGGAAACATCTGTTTATCGATCTGCAGAAAATCGGAATAATCGCACATGATCTTTCTCTTATCCTGAGTTTTAATTTCTTTAAGCTGGGTATTTAAAATTTTGAATGTTTGCGGGTCGAGCCACAAATCCTGAATCAACACCATAGAATAATTGGTATCAGCCTGTACATATTTCTTTAATTTCTGCCGGCCAATGGTGCTTAAACGATACAACTTGTTTTCGATGGTTGCTTTGAACACATCGTTTTGATAATATTCGAAGTCGTTACCGGAAATGATGGATTGCAGAATATCGAAATCGAAATCGGTATTGAACAACTCGTTCACCTTGCTGAAAGTACTAATAAAAAAGGTTTTATTAATTCTGTTTATCATTTTAGCCGAATCGGGAGTGATGAGTACGCGCACAGCTTCCAAACCGAACTTTTGAATGGATATCCACATCATGCTATCTTTCACCAAATAGACATTACCTGAAAAGCTACTGTTTTGGTTGTTCGATTCAACTTCGGCGCTGAATTTAAGTGATATTCTGTTAAACTTAAATTCGTTCTTTTTCATTTGCCCGAACAAATAGTCAGCGCCCTGTTCTTTTAACGGGACCGACATGACCTGCCGTTTGCTGGTTTTGCACGAAACAAAGCTTAATAAACAAAGTAGTAGTAATAGTGGTGTTAGAGTTTTTCTATTCATAAAGTTTTCTTTCCGCAATTTTTTTGTTCAATATTTCTGTCGATATTCCGTTTTCTTTTGCTTTTATCCAATATTCGACAGCCTGATCAATATTATTAGTTTTATACATGATATCGCCACAATGATCAAGTATGCTTGAGTTTTTGCTTCCGTTGCCCGTCACAGCTTTTTCGATCCAGATCTTTGCATTTGTAAAATCACTGCGTTTGTATAGCACCCAGGCATAAGTATCTTCATAATTATTATTATCGGGTTGGAGACGAACCAATTTTTGAGCTAATTCAAGAGCACGGTCGAGATTGGTGTTTTGCAAGGCCAGATAATATGCATAATTATTAATAATATGATCATCGTTTGGATTAATGGCTAATGCTTTTTCGTAATCTTCGAAAGCAAGGTCAAAGTTTTTGTTTTGAATATAGCAATCGCCCAGATTGGAATAGAAGAAGAACAGGTTTTTATCTTTAGAAGTTAAATAGTTTTTTCCGGTTGTTAAAGCAGCAATGGCTTTGTTGTAATCTTTCTGATTTATTTCGGCGATGCCGTAATATAAATAAGGCTCGGCTTGTTCGGGAAACAAATCCATAGTTTTTTTGCTATCTGATAACAAGGCAGGAATATCCTGCAGATCATAATCGATCAGAATAATTTGCTCCCAGATTGCAAATTTACTACTATCCAATCCGTTCACTTTTCTGAATGCATCTCTGGCAACACTCTTTTTGTTCTGTTCCAAAAGTATGTCGCCATAAATAGAATAAGCTTTAGCTTCTTCGGGAGAGGAATCAACAAAGATTTCTGCCAAAGGAATCAATGCATCATAATACTCGCCTTTTTTATCTCGGGAATCCAATATTGATAATAATACCTTCACTTTGGTATCCACATCAAGATCTTTATTTGCGAAGGCACTTTTAAGTTCCTCAATGGCTCTCGATTCCTGATGCTGAATACGATAATAATCCGCTAATGAAAGATGCACAAAACCGTCGTTAGGATCTATCTTTAAAATCTGTTGATAAAGGTCGAAAGCTTTTTGAGGCATATTCATCGACAAATAAATGTCAGCAAGCACACCATAATATTGTGTTTCGTCAGGGAATTCTTTAATAAGAGCTTCAACCACTTCGATAGCTTTATCGGTTTTTCCGATCTGCAAATACAATTTTTCTTTCTGTATTGAAACTTCAGGATGCAAACCTTGTTTTTTCTCGTAGGCATCGTAGGTTTTTATAGCATCGTAATATTTTTTGTTGGAAATATACATATCGGCCAAATCGAGGTAATATTCCGCATGTTCGGGTTTTTTATCAATAAGAGTTTTGTAGGTTTTTTCGGCATTCGAAAAATCTTTCAACGAAATATAAATTTCTGATAATAACAGTAAGTACCATTCATTGTTCGGACTTTTTTTTACCGCACCCTGAGCCAAAGGTAATGCTTCGTTGTATTTTTTTTGTCCATAGAGCAAACACGACATCTCGTAAAGAGCGCCATCGTTATCGGGGTTTTGTTTAATACATTGTGCCAGCAATCCAATAGCTTTATCTTCGTTGCCGGAATACTTCTCGCGAATTCCATCGAGAAAAAGAGCCGTATTTTGAAGATGTTCTTCCTGAGTAAGTTTCTTCGAAGTCGTTTTCGAACTATTGCTCAGTTGAGTTTTGGATGTTTTACAAGCACCGGCTAATACCAGCAAAAGTATGATGAAAAGTAAAAATAAAATTTTCTTCATTTGATCTTATTTAACCTAACACAAGGTGGTATAATCGCCGATACTTAACTCGAAGAACTTTCCTTTATATTCCACATGACTCCCTATCATAGAATTATCGAGGTTAGCATCGTTTATAAGCGAATCGTCCTGTATGATGCTGTTTGTTATTATAGAATTATGAATGTGCGTGTTTTTTCCTACCGAAACATGCGGCCCGATAACCGCATCTTCGATAACCGCATTATCGCCAATATAACAGGGAGGTTTAACAATAGAATTTTTTATAACAGCCCTGGCAGATATCAGTTCTGTATCCTTCAGCAATTCCAGAACGCGCTGGTTGGTATGCACTGTAGCATCTTTATTTCCGCAGTCCAACCACTCTTCAACCTGTTGTGTAAAAAACCCAATATTTTTATTCATCATGTTTTCGAGGGCATCGGTAAGCTGAAATTCTCCAGATTTCATTTGACAATTATCCACTAAAAACTGCAGTTCACTTCGCAAATTAGCTCCGTCCTTAAAATAGTAAATACCGATAATGGCATCGTTAGAAACAAATTCTGCAGGCTTTTCAACAAAGCGGGTTATTTTATGGTTTCCATCGCTTGTGACTACACCAAATGATGAGGGATCTTCAACCTTTGAAGTCCAGATAATACCATCTTTTTGTGTATCAATTTTAAAATTTGCCTTAAATAGCGTATCAGCAAAAGCCACTATAACATTACTATCGAGTGATTCCTTGGCACATAAAATAGCATGAGCCGTTCCTAATGCCTGATGCTGATAGCAGATAGTTCCTTTTATTCCTAAGTTATGGCTAATTTCTAAAAGTTTTTTCTCAGTTTCTTCTCCGAAATTCCCTGTAACAAAAGCAATCTCTTCGGGAAGCGTATCAAATGATTTTATCAAACTTTCGACAAGATGCTGAACTATGGGCTTTCCCGCCACGGGTATCAGGGGTTTTGGAATGGTGAGGGTGTGGGGCCGCATCCGTTTTCCGATTCCTGCCATTGGAATAATTATTTTCATCTTCTATTGTTTTAACAGAGCGCTAATTTTCAACCTGCAAAAGTAATCATAATTACAATTGATTTTGGTATGCTTTCGAACTTATAATTATAACAATCCTTTTCAGAAAAAATTGCTCAAAGCTTATTTCAACATTGCTTTGTTTGTAGATTTATTTCAATTTAAAAAGGCGGAGAAGTTAATTTCGTTATTTTTACTGAAAATTTATTTCTCACATGAACAAAATAAACACTGTCAAAAGCTTCGTCGTGTTCGGATGCTTTTTTGGTATAATTGTTTTCATGTGTTTTTATCCTTTTGCTCAAAGCCAGCAAACCAAAGACAAACTGCTGGACAAGAAAAAAAAGATCGAAGAGGAGATTACTTATTACAAGAAACTTATCGACGAAACAAAAAAAACAAAAAACCTTTCGATAGGTCAGGTCGAACTTTTGAAAAACCAAATTATTCAACGCGAAAACCTCATTGATGAGATCAACGGAGAAATGCTTTCGCTGGAATACACCATCAGCGATAATATGCAAAAAGTGCAACGGTCAAAAGAACAACTACAAGCCATTAAAGACAGTTATGCAAAAATAATATACAATGCTTACAAAAACCGCAGTGCTGTTGACAGACTGATGTTTATTTTTGCTGCTAAAAATTTTAATCAAGCGTATCAGCGGCTGAAATATTTACAACTTTACAACGAATATCTGCACCGACAGGTTGACCTGATTTTAAATACAACGAACCAAATCATAGAAAAAAACAAAGAGCTTGAATCGCAAAAAAATTCTAAAAAGGAGCTCCTAATGAATAGCGAAGAAGAAAAAAAACAACTTGCCCTTGAGAAAGAAAAAAAAGATGCAGATGTAAGCAAGCTGAAACAAACCGAAAACGACCTGCGCAAAAAACTTAAACAAAAAGAAGAGCAGGCGCGCGTGTTGCGCAATAAAATAGAGTCGGTTATCAACTACGAAATCACGAAATCTGCTCATAAAAGTAATGTTACTGTCACCACTACCACAACGGTTAAAAATGTATTGACACCTGAAGAAAAAGTTGTTTCGGATAATTTTTCGGCCAATAAAGGAAAATTGCCCTGGCCTGTTGAACGAGGAGTTATTACCGGCACTTTCGGCGAACATCCACACCCAGTGCTTGAAGGTATTAAAGTTAAAAACAACGGCATCGACATTTCAACAACAGCAGGTGCATCAGTACGGTCGGTGCTCAGCGGTGTCGTTTCGAGCATCATTACCATCACCAATAACAACAAAGCAATTATTATCAGGCATGGAGAATATTTCACCGTTTATTCCAACCTTCAATCTGTTTCAGTAAAAAAAGACCAGCAGGTTACTACTAAACAAACCATTGGAGTGGCTTCTACCAATTCCGATGACGGCAAAACCGAAATGCATTTCGAAGTTTGGCAGGGAAAGATTATCTGCAATCCTGCAGAATGGTTGGCAAAGAAATAATACTCCTGATTTTTAAATCCTCCATTACTTTTTTATTAAAATTTTTTTACGATTTTATTTCTTCATAACAAAATTAGTTCTATCTTCACATTTGATTATTCCTAATCCTAAATTGTTTAACCAAAAAACAAATTTAAATGGAACAAGATCTTACAGATTTAGAAATTGCAAAAATATGCAGCTATATGCGCATAATAGATTTAATGCAGAAGAACCGCGAAAACCTTACTAAAAATCCAAAACTAAAAGAAGAATACGAAAAACTTTGTTTACAAGTGAATACAATTATGGAAAGTCTATCGGACACACAACGCGATAAACTTCTTGATGTTCATAAAACAGAAGCTGAAAAGATTGCAAAAAAACTGGAAGATAAATTTCGAAGTAAAAAGTAATTTCCTACTTACTTATTTTAATGAATCCGGAATAATTCTATTATTTTTACAAACATAACTATTCACATTCAAGAAATTCTGAAACTTTTGTATAGACGACTGAAGCTGGGGACCATTCTCTGTTTTCTCGATATCCAGATTTTCGTTGATGATATATAATTCGTTATTGGACAAAAAATAGGCGCCGTCGAGGTAGTCGACCAGTTCGTTTTTATTTCGCATAAGAGGATACGAACGGTTTTTGTTGAAACCATCGGAAATATCGAGGCCTTTTCCCAACCAGGCAACATAGTAAGGAATTTTAATTCCATAACTTTTATTGAGATAGGCTAAAAACGAAGGAGTGATATCGAAATGAGTTGAAATGGAATAGAACTTTTGTGCTTTTTTGAGCAGAGGCGAATAGATAATCAAAGGAACACGAAAACGGTCAATCTGTGTTGACAGTGGTATTTCGGGCATTCTATGATCGCCAGTAATAATAAATATGGTGTTCTTGAAATCGGCTCTTTTTGAATACTCACTTATATAATATCTAAGAGCATCATCAAAATACAACATGGTTTCGTAGTTATTATGGAAGCTCCTATGGTCTTCCTTCTGATTATCCATGAAATTTAAATCCGTCATTCTCTGTTCAAACCTTTTGTTATAATAATCCTGATTGGGAACGCGAAACGGATCGTGCATGGCGGTTGTAATAATAATATCTAACCGGGGTTTACTTCCGTCATTCTTCATCACTTCGAGATTTTTTCTGAATATATCTTTATCTCCAAACCCCCAGGTATAGTTTTTATCGTTTTTAGGCAGTTTTGAATATCCCGGGCCGAAATTATCATCTTCCCATATCTTATCAATATGTTGTCTTTCGAGAAAAATATCCATAAGATCGAAGTGAACTTCACCTCCAAACGTAAAGCGGGTTTGATAGCCGTTGTTCTTTAATATTTTTAACATTGTTTGATGGTCGGGCATTTTAGTTCCTAACTCGAGAAATCCCTGATCGGAAAAAGGCAGAGATCCAAATACTGAAGGAAGCACGGCAAATGTTCTGCCTCCAGCGCTCAAAAAATTCTGCCAGTACAGGCTGTGTTCACCCAATGAATCGAGATAAGGCGTAAAACTTCCCAGATATGCGTTCGGTCCGCTATAAGCCCTGCCCAAACTTTCAACAATAATAAATACGAGATTTGGCGGAGTGTCTGCTTTATTAAAGAATTCGCTTAACACATCGGGAGTGTTTTCTTTATGTAATAATGGGTAATCTTTCGAAACATATTCAAAGTCTTTTTGTACCTCGGCCATTTTTATGCTGTTAACATCGTTAACGGCCTTCACGTCATTTCGTTTATGATTGTATATATTCGTATAGAAGTACTGCGATTTGTTTACGGTTAGATAATAATTAAACAAATTCGAAAAATTAGAAGCCTGAGGGTTAAACAAAAAACCAAACAAACCGAAAACACCCACAAGAGAGATTATGACGAATGTGAACGTTCGTTTAAAATTTTTCCTGATTATGATAACCGAAAGAAAAATGAACAACAAAACTATGATGGCCAAAATAAAATAGGTGGTGAAGTTCGATCCGCCTGAAGCATGTATAGTGGTCGACATTTCGTCGGTAGAATATCCAAAAAGATCATTCCCTAGCGGGACTAAAGCAAATTTGAAATAGGAAATGAAAAGCAGGTTTGCAATTACCAAAAACAGCGACATCAAAAAGTAGCCAATCAATGCAAGTTTTTTACTGATAATATACAACAATAGAAAAATAACAAAAACAGGCAGTAAAATTTGGAAGGCAAAGATTATATCGAACAATATCCCCAATATCTGCAGTCCCAAATTTGAACCCACAAAATTGTGTGCAAACCCTATTATGGCTATTTCATATAACCGTGAAACAATAAAAATAACAACAAAAATTATACTCAACTTCGCAAAATCAGAAACAGCGTTAAAGGCCTTGGCTCTCAAACTAAGTTTTTCAGGTAGTGTTGATTCTTTTTCCATAATTATTGGTTTGTTTTTTATAGTAATATTCTGCAGAAAATTTTCTAATAGTCCTTATCAATTCTAGAAACTAACAAAGAAATTGCAGCTTTAGTATTTAACCATTAATTCATTATTAAAAATATCTTAGAATCCCAACTTCAAAGATATAGGCATTCCTATAAATTCCAGGATACCATTCTTCATACATATATGAGAAATTTGCATTAAAAATCCAAAAAGTCCTAAATGGGAAATTATATTCAGCTTTTGCTTTTATAGCAAATAAATTGGTACTATAATCAATTTCATCAGGCGACCTGCCGAAATTTATCCCGAGCCCTACATAATGTTTAGGATTATGAAAATAACGTCTTGCCTGGATTACTTCGGTAAAAGCTGTTCCAATACTACTAGGTGTGATAAAAGATCGTGCCGAAATCCAATATTGCCGGATATATTTCCCGACATAAAAGGTAAGAATTGTTGCGTCGGAAGCAAATTTTAAATATCGGAATCCTGCCGAGACTTCAAAAGCCTTAGGGAGTATATAATAATATTCTAACCCAACCCGGAATTTAGCAAAAAGAATGGCAGAATCTGAAAAACCGATATTAAAATATCCGTATGATTTTTTTGATATATGCGGATATGCATCCACCTCGACTTGAAAGCTCTTATGGCCGAACCTTTCGGCAACATTAAATCTTCCGATCAAGCTACCATATTTTGTTAGTCTGCAATATTCTAAATACGCTAAATGGCGAGGTGCAAAATGTCCATAAACAGTTAAATTATAATTAATACCAATATAATTTTTTGCCTTTTCAAGCCTCAATTCATCCTTCAGATCTTTTGCTTTCTGATTATCTTTATCCATTGAAAGAATGCTGTCTAATTCAGTAATAGCATCATTGTTCTTTTTCATATCAATTAATGCATTTACTTTCAGAAACATTACTTCTTCATCTTTGGGCTTATATTTTAACCATTTGTTGCAAATAATATTTGCAGTATCGGGTTTCCCTCCCCAAAGGTTGTTTTTAATCGCCGCAACAGTTGTTTCCCGGTTTGTTGAATCCCTTTTAAGAATGGTTTTAAATTCGTCTCTTGCCTCATCGTAATGCTTATTCCAGGAGTATACCAACCCAAGTACCAACCTAACATCGTTATAATTTGGATAACCAATTAGAATATGTTTGCAGGTATTTATAGCACTATCGTATTCTTTGGCTTTCGCCCAATTTTGAGCAACTTTGAGCAATGAATCAGCGTTCCCCACCAGTTTTTCCAATGAATCAGAAATTTTTTTCGCCTTTGCCAACGAATCGGAATATTGTTTTGCTTTAATTAATGAATCGGGCTTTAAATTAATTCGTACCAAGGAATCCAATTGATGTATTACTTTTAGTAATGAATCTGAATTTACTTTCACCTGCGAATAACTTTTCTCAGATAAAAAGAATAGAAGAATTATTCCTATAAAAAAGATGATGATTAAATTTTTCTTCTTCAATGTTAGTCTTTTATTTTTCAATAATTAATTCAAATATACAATTTTTTATAAAAATAATACATTTTTTTATTGAGTAACAAAATTAGTTAACAATTTTATAAAACAAAATGCCCGACCTAGAAAAATAATTGTCTTAAAATCCTTATTAATACTATAAAAATAGTAAAATTAATATTCTGTCTAATTATAATGGCTGTTTTAGGAGAAAGGTTTATTTTCTCATCCTTTTGGTTTCTTTTAACCCAATATCTTCAGGAGCTAATACCAAAGAAGGTCCCCCTCCCAACATGGTTGAGTGCACTCCGCATCTGATATAATATGTTTTTCCGGGTTCAAGATTTACCGAAAGGGTTTCTTTCATATGTACTGTAGCATTAAATGTAACATTGCCGGCGTCTAATTTAGTGCTGAAATAGCTACCGTTCTTCATCTTTGCCAAATATTTTGTGTCGGCATAAACATCGTAAACTGTCATAGAACCGGCAGGGCCAAAATTGGGGCGGTATATTATCACGGTTGCCTGTTCTGCGGGTTGATTACTGACATTGTTATCTATATTTGAATTACTATTTCCTGCAGCATCAAAAACATCTTTGGTGCCATTTGCATATTTTATCATAAAGACTTCTGATTTCAATATTGAAAATAAAGGACCGTCAGGATTATCCATTTTTTTATACTTAATTTCTCTGGCTCCCAACTCCTGTATTTTAGCATTTATTTCATCGCCGTTTTTCTTAATTATAAGATCTTGCGCTGACAGAACATTAAATATCAGGACCGTGAGTACAAATAGAACTATTTTTTTCATAAGATTAAGTTTTAAATAAATTCTCTGTTGCAGTTTGTGGTTTTCTTTCAAATAACAAAAATCGTTATACAAACATTTTATAAATCTACAATAAATTACTCGATAGCAGAGTAAAGTTAGGAAAAAACATTATGACGCTTAAGCCTTTTTGATATTTTTTCATGCAGATATTATTGAATAAGTGTCACTTCTCCATAATACGTTTTATAACCTTCGTCGCTGTTACCGGCATAAATTTTATAAACAAATACTCCTGTGATAGCATTATCTAAATTGCCATCATTATTTAAGGTTCCGTTCCATCCCTCACAATGTGTACCAAGCCATTTTTTTGTATCATAAACCAAACTACCCCATCGGTTAAAAATCATCATTTCGAAATGATCGGCATCAATGTTCATTCCATAAGGAGTAAATACATCGTTTTTTCCATCACCATTCGGAGTAAAGGTATTGGGAATAAAAAGTGTGGAGATATCGTTCACTATGATAGTTTTTGTCACACTATCGGTGCATCCGTGTTCATTGGTAACCACCATGGTAACTTCGTAGGTGCCAACCTGCCCATAGCTATGAATAAAAGATGCAATTGTTGAGGTGAAGCCGTCACCCAGATCCCAAGACCATGAATAGATAGTTCCTGTGGTAATATCAGCAAAATTCACCTGACTGTTGTTGATAGTAGTAATCTGTGGATTTGCTATAAAATTTGCATCAGGTCCCTGATAGTTAACAACGGATACACTGGCTGTATTAGAACAACCACCACATGTAATTGTAATATTATAATTGCCTGCAGACAGGTTGTTTATCGTTTGTGTTGTCGTGAGTGGCATAGTACTCCACTCATACGAATAACTTCCGCTGCAATTCCCCGATGCAATTGCTGTTGCAGTACCATCAGCATGTCCACAATTTTCAACGGTGCTGGTTATTGATATGTCAATATTGATAACCGAAACTTCAACAGTGGATGTCGCTGAACAACCTGCTGCTATGCTTCCAGTAACTGTGTAAATAGTTTCACTTAATGGTGATACTGTTACCATTGTTCCCGATAAACTGCCTGGCATCCATGTATATGTGGTTCCTCCGGAAGCCGTCAAATCAGATGTTTGCCCTTTGCATATGGTAACAGGAGATGCACTTGCCGTAATAACAGGGATATCACTTACTATTATAGATACAGTATTTGAAGCAGTACATCCTGCCACCGAAGCTCCTATAACCGAATATGTTGTGGTGATGGTTGGAGAAACATTTATGTTAGTTCCAGTTAAACTTCCGGGCATCCATGCATAGGTGTTTGCACCCGAAGCTGTTAAAGAAGATGACTGTCCGGTACAAATTGATGAAGGTGATGCTGTGGCTGTAACAACAGGGATAGGATTTATAGTAACCGAAACGGTTGCGGTAGCAGTACATCCTGCAAGGGAAGTTCCATTGACTGTATAAATAGTTGTTGAAGCCGGAGTGACATTGACAGTAGTACTTGTTAAACTTCCGGGCAACCATGTATATGTATTCGCTCCAGAAGCTGTTAAGGAAGAAGATTGTCCAATACATATTGCATTAGGAGAAGCTGTTGCTGAAACTACAGGAGGATTGTTTACAGTAACTATAACTGCTGAGGATGCTGTACATCCTGCTGTTGAAGTTCCTGTAACTGAATAGGTACTAGTAGAAACAGGTGTAACATTATGGGTTGTACCTATTGTGCTTCCTGGCATCCAAACATAAGAGTTAGCCCCAAAACCCGTCAATACGGATGATTGTCCGCTACAAACTGTCGGTGGAATAGCAGTAGCCGAAACCGAAGGAGTCGGATTAACCGTAACTACTACATTATCTGTAGCCGTAGAAGCACAATGATCAGTAACTGTGACTAAATAGGTTGTGGTACCCGCAGGTGTAATAGTAACAGGAGTTCCATTCCCCGCTCCTGAACTCCAGATATACGTTAGTGGTGCAATACCTCCTGTTGGAGTTGCAGTGAGAGTGGCTGAACCACCAGGACAAATTCCTACATTGTTGCCTGCATTAACACTAACAGTTACATTGTCAATAATATTAATGGTATCAAGTGTAATGCTGCATCCATTTGTAATTGAAAGTATCACGGTTTCTGTTCCTTCAGTGATCCCATCAGCCAATGGATGTATGATCAGCCCGATGGAATCTTGTCCTGATGGTATAATAACAGTTGTAGGTATGCTTGTATAATCCGTTCCATTTGTAGCGGTTCCTCCCACAGTATATGTGATGGTGTAAGGTGAAGAAACAGGCGAAGATGTAATAAAAGAAACTATTCCATTGGAACATCCTTCAATTGCATCATGACCTAAAACTGTATCTGTAAAATTGTTATGAACGGTAAAGGTATTTGAAGTAAAACTGTTAGCTTCTAAAAACACTCCCGAGTCGAACAATCCATTGAAACCATCTGCAACAGCCATCTTAAGATGATAGGTCTGACATGGATACACTTTACATTTAGCTTCGAAAGGTTTTGTAAATCCTCCGAAAGCAATAGTTGTTCCTCCTATTGCTGCATTATTTATAAAATCTGCAGAATATGCCAGCGACATACAACCACTGGCTGTATATCCACTTCCCGGAGTTCCTGAATTTACACTGTTCACCGAAACGGGAATAGTTGTTCCTGGTATTAAGGCAATATTATAATTCGTATAATTTCCACCTGCAGGATTGGGTCCGGTTACAAAAAAAGCAAATACATCATTGTATTGAGAGCATATATAGTTAGGATATTCTTCCGAACCAAAAACATACCTAAATTTAACTGTATCAGATATTGGCACAAAATCAAATTCTAATATAGATGCATCATACGTGGCTGTTCCATTGTTAATATTATTGAGATTAGCATCGCCAGCCAAACCAAGATTTGTCGACATAAAAAAAGAAGCAGGATTTGATATTGCTGTTGCATATCCCGTGCATAATACCACTCCACTTGTTAAGCCAAGGTTAGTAGTATTACCATTCGAAAAACACCCTCTTGAAGCTGCTCCACCTGTATAGGTTGCATTGGTAACAGTTACTCCGCTTCCAATAAAATTTTGGATCATTTGGTTAACGGTATAAGATGTGTTTACAACAAGTTGCCCCATTGCAAAATTACAAAACAATAGCAGTAAAATACCTAATATTTGTTTCTTCATTTTTAGCTCAAAAAAGCAATACAAAAATAGATATTAATAAGGCGCATTCATGTTAAGTTTAGGTTATTATTATTAGGGTTTTTAAAAACTAAATTGAACTTTTTTGTCTGAATACTTTTTATTTGGACCCTGTTTTTTATTTTGTTTTATATAAATTTATATCTTTATGATTTTAAAATATAAAAAAACCATGAAAACAATTACTGAAAGAAGAATCTTTGTAATACTGTTTCTACTTCTCATTTTTTCAAGTAGTTATTCCCAAACAGGCACTAAACTTCGTCCAATAATTCTTTTGGATTTATCTGTCCGCAACAGTGAGGGTTCTGTTGAGAGTATAAACTCTCTTGAGTATATGGCAAAATTAGCAGGTATACCATATATAATAACATCCGATGTTTCTGTTGCTGTGCAATATAATATGATAATAACCAGTTCAATTATTAAGCATTCCTCTTTTACAACAGTTGAAAGAACTAATCTGATTAATTATGTGGATAGTGGGGGTATCCTTATAACTCCAAGCTTAAGTGAACCATCTCTTTATTCTTTATTTGGCGTTTCGTCTGGAGATAGCACAAGCAAATTGAGGTATTCGATGAAATGGAACTGGCAAAGCGGCGATTATTCGATGCGATGGATAAACGATTATTTTGAACGAACAATTTCGTTGGGCGACAGTATAATCTATCCCGGGGGTACAATTAAAACCAGATCTTATATTACAACTACAGGATCAACAATGGCAATTTATGGCGACAATACAATTGCAGCGGTAAAAAATAACTATGGGCAAGGAAGCACATACCTTTTAGGTTTGAAATTTGAGGATGTCATTATCAGAAATCAAATGAGTTGGGATTATGAAGCACAGCGAAACTATTCAAATAATTTCGAACCGAGTTCGGATGTGTTTTCTTTGTTTATTAAGGCTATATATGCTCATATCACTCCTTATGCCAGTTGGAAACATACTTGCCCATGGGACTATCGTTATGAGATGATTATGTCTCACGACATTGATTGCATACAATCAATGGATACAATGCATTTTTTTGCTGATTATGAATATCAGAACCACATTAAGGCTACGTATTTGATTACAACACATTATTTTGAAGATGATCTTGATATTGATTATTACTCTGGAAATGAGTCAAAAATTTTATATGTCTATAATAATGGCCATGAAATTGGAAGCCATTCTGTCGGCCACTTTCCTGATTTCGACAAAATGGATGTTTTTCCAGAAGGTGCCCCAGGGAATACACAGTCAAACTATCATCCCTATTATAGTGCTGATGATGGGCAAACAATTGATGGAACTGTTTTTGGCGAATGTGAAGTTTCGAAAAATCTTTTGGAAGCAATAACCGGAACTAATGTGTCAGGGTTTAGGGCAGGATTTCTGGCGTATAATGAAAAGCAGCCTGGAATTTTAGACACATTAGGTTTTTCCTACAACTCTTCATTTACGGCCAATGATGTTTTAACTAATTTCCCTTATCTTGAGTTCAAAGCAACTACCACCAGTCTGGGACTTACAAAGATCAGAGAAATTCCAATATCATTCGATGTTGATTATGATCTGGATTCCCTTTCTCCGACAAACTATATCTCAAGGGCGAACAGATGGCTTCAGGTAATACAAAAGATTTCTGACAATTATGCCCCGGTTATTTTCTTACTGCATCCTGTTTATTGTTATAAATTATTGCTTGAAGAATATCTCTACCAACATTTGCCCCCGGGATCAATTAATATGTCAATGATTGAATTTTCCAACTATTGGAAGGCACGTGATGATTTTTATTTTTCTTCAGTAATACTGAATGATTCGGTTTTACAAATCACTGTTCCCGATACCCTTTATAATATAAGCGATAATTTGAGTTTGATCATCAACGACGGTCAATTGCTTTCGAATATTATTGTCAAGAACCAAAGCGGTATGGCACTTACCTATCACCAATCAAACTGGGAGAATAACGATCTTTGTATTTATTTTTATCCTAATACCACAAATATTAACGAATCCAATAAAACGAATAACCTCGAATTTATTAATAATTATCCAAATCCTTTTAAGTTATCGACCGCATTTGAGTTTTTTCTGAGTGAAAATTCACATATAAAAATCAGTATTTTCGACGAGTCATTTAGAGAAATTGCTTGTCCTGTGGATAAGGATGAAATGGCAGGAATTCATCGGTTTGTTTATATACCTGATCAACTCAAATCGGGCGTTTATTTTTATTCGTTGACCACTTCAAAAGGAAAATACAGTGGAAAAATGGTTTTTATTAAATAGCTTTCAAAAAATTCATTAAAAGCAGAAGATTTTATTCTGAATTTAAAAAATTAAATCAATATTGTAAAAATATTGTACTTTTATGATACAAATCTTAACAAAGACTAATATGATCTCAATAAGGAAAACGGGAATTTGTGTTTTGTTACTTCTATTTTTTCTGTCCGACAAAAGTTTTGCTCAACCCGGACAAAAACTCAGACCAATAGCCCTGCTTGATTTATCTTCACGCAACGGGGATAATCCTGCCAACATTAATTCCATTGAGTTTATGGCACAGGTAGCTGGTATCCCTTATATAATAACAGCTAATATTTCTGTTGCCATTCAACACAATATAATCGTCAGCAGTTCTATTTTTAAACATTCGACATTCACTGCGGTGGAAAAAGATAGTTTGATTAATTATGTTGATAGCGGAGGAATACTCATCGTCCCAGCAATAAAAGACACCTATCTTTATTCATTATTCGGGATTTCTGATAATAGTACTAGTAATACTAACTTTTCAATAAAATGGAATTGGCAAAGTAGTGATTATTCTTTTCGTTGGATTGACGATACATGTGAACGCACAATATCATTGGGTGATAGTTTAATATACCCGGATGGAGTAATTCAAAGCAGGTCATATATACCAACTACGGGTTCAGTTCTGGCTCTTTATGCTGATAATTCAGTTGCTGCAGTAAAAAACAATTACGGGCAGGGCTCGACATATGCTTTTGGGTTAGATTTTTCTGATATGATTACACGAAACCAGCGAAGTTATGATTATGAGGCACAGCGACACTATTCTAATTATTTCGAACCGTCTTCGGATGTATTCTTCCTCATGATCAAAGCCATATACGCTTACAATACACCCTTTGCAACCTGGAAACACACCTGTCCATGGGATAAACGCTATGAACTTATGATGTCACATGATATTGACGCCTTTCAATCAATGGATACCATGCACTATTATGCCGATTATGAATATGAAAATCAAATTAATGCCACCTATTTTGTAACCACTCATTATTTTTCAGATTATATGGATGGGGATTATTATTCCGGGAATATTCCAAAATTAATTTATGTCCGGAACTTGAATCAGACTATTGGGAGTCACTCCGTAGGACATTTTCCCGACTTTAATGACATTGATATTGTTCCTGAAGGAGGTCCCGGAAATACAGAAGCTAATTATCATCCATATTACAGCGAACCAGATGGGCAAACAATTGATGCAACCGTTTTTGGCGAATGCGAGGTCTCGAAAAACTTACTTGAATCCGATTTAGGAGTTGATGTGCGTTCTTTCCGATGCGGCTACCTTGCTTATCCGGAAGTATTGCCCGATGTGCTCGACTCTTTGGGGTATTCCTATAATTCTTCTTATACTGCTAACGATGTGTTGACAAATTTCCCTTACCGGGAGTATAAAAGTCTTTCAACCGATGAAAAGCTTACCAAAATAAGAGAAATTCCAATTTCATTCGACGTGGACTATTCTTCAGATGCTCTTTCACCTTCAAATTATGTCTCTAGAGCGAATAGATGGCTTGGGGTAATTCAAAAAATTTCGAACAATTATGCTCCGGTTTTATTCTTACTTCATCCAGTAGCATATTATAAATTATTGCTTGAAGAATATCTTTATCAAAATATGCCTGAAGGATATATTAAAATGGAACTGGGAGAATTTGGTGACTACTGGCAAGCTCGCGAGGATTTTAACTTTACCACAGTTATGCTGAACGATTCGGTGATACAAGTAACTGTTCCGGATAATCTTTTCAGTCTAAGCGACAAATTAAGTTTGATTATCAACAATGGACAATCGCTTTCGAGCATTATTGTAAAAGACCAAAGCGGCGATCCGGTTAGTTTTTTTCAATCCAACTGGGAAACCAACGACCTTTGTATTTACTTTTATCCTAACACAACAGGTATTACCGAAAATAATAAAACAAATCACCTCGAATTTATTAAGAATTATCCCAATCCTTTCAAAACTTCTACATCATTTGAATATTTCCTGACAGAAAAATCGCACGTAAAAATTCAAATATTTGATGAGTCGTTCAGAGAAGTTAGCTGTTTATTGGATAAGGATGAAAATGAAGGAAGCCATACCATAGGATTTTCTCCGGAACATCTTAATTCAGGTTTGTACTTTTACTCTATGACGACTGATAATGGACGCTACTCCGGGAAGATGATCTTAATGAAATAATAAAGATTAATTGTTCGAATAGAAACCAACTCTGGCTTCAGCCATTCTTTTTATTAAAGAAAATTAATGGCGTATCCGTGATGTTTCCTGTATACCCGTATTTTCAGGAACAAACTCCAGTGAAGGTATTCCAACCCAAAAACCCGTTGCCACTCCGCATCGCAGATAATAGGTGTTTCCAGGTACCAAATTTAAAGTTTGGGTAATCTTTTGTTCGGTTTGAGCCGAAAATGTCACAACACCTTCATCCAATTGCGTTGCAAAATACGTATTGTTCGACACCTTGGTCAGGTACTTTTCGTTGGCATAAACATCATAGGTTACAGCCACTCCTGAAAATGAATTTTTGCGATATATAATAACCGTTACTTTTTGAGGAGTTGCGGGTTGAGCCGGAGTTACAGTGGTGGTTACCTGTGTATTTGTCGATGTATTTGTTGTTACCTGAGAATTGATAACTTCTTTTGTACCGTTTTCGAATTTGATCATGAACACATCTGTTTTCATCATCGAGAAAAGTGGACCGTCGGGGTTATCAGCCTTTTTGTATTTAATTTCGGTTACGCCCACTTCCTGAATCTTTGCACTGATCTCGTCTCCGTTTTTCTTAATTATAAGGTCTTGCGCTGACAATGCATTAAAAATTAAAATGCCGAACAAAAAAAGAAATAACTTTTTCATGATGTGATGTTTTTAATTTACGCCCCTTTACGGTGGTTGCAACTACCGTTTGTTAAATTTTTTGAAAATAATCCGAAAGATAAAAAAAATTATTCAATCAAATGGTTTTGTTTGTTTTTTTTAACTTTTTTCTAACCGGAATAAGGATGGGGTTAAATTTTTTTTAATATTCTTTATTCCTCTTTCCCAAAAATTAAGTAGGTTTGAAAAAATATTCATTATGCTAATAATCGGTATTGCCGGAGGCTCGGGATCCGGAAAAACCACTGTAGTTAAAAAGATCATGAGCGATTTTCCCAAGGGCTCTGTTGCCGTCATCTCGCAAGATTCCTATTATAAAGACAATGGGCATCTGAGCCCCGAAGACCGTTCGAAAATAAATTTCGATCATCCTTCGTCCATCGAATTTGGTTTACTTATCAAGCATCTCGATCTGCTAAAAAAAGGCAAAACTATCGAAATGCCTATCTATTCGTATTTAACCTGTGCACGAGCTAAAGAAACTATACCTGTAGAACCTAAAAAGGTAATAATAATTGAAGGTATTTTGGTCTTTACAAATCCCAAACTTCTCGAACGGTTTAACATCAAGGTTTTTGTAGATGCCGATGCCGACGACCGATTGATGCGTATTATTCACCGCGATACCGAAGAACGCGGTCGTTCGCTGGCCGATGTGCTCAACCATTATTCAAAATGGGTTAAACCTATGCACTTTCAATTTATTGAACCATCAAAGCGTTATGCAGATATCATAATTCCTCAAGGCGGCAAAAATCATGTAGCCATCGATATCCTTTCGTCGAAGATAAAAATGAAATTGTTGCAGTAATTTTTTTAATAAGAAAATTCTTACCTTTGCTGCAAAATTATTAATCGGGATGTAGCGCAGTTGGTAGCGTACCACGTTCGGGACGTGGGGGTCGGAAGTTCGAGTCTTCTCATCCCGACCAAAGCCCTGATTGGGCTTTTTTCTTTTCGTTCTTTTCTTTCAGCCACTTTAGCTCAGTTGGTAGAGCAACGCATTCGTAATGCGTAGGTCGTGGGTTCGAGTCCCATTAGTGGCTCAATAAAAAAAGAGGATGTCACAAAATAAAGTGCATCCTCTTTTTTTTATTTTTAAATCGTTTATCCTTTCAAACCGATCTTCAGTTTTTGACCAGGATAAATCGTTTGTTTTGTAGACAAATTGTTCAATTTACGAATTTCATCAACCGACACTCCTGTGTATTTGCTGGCAATACTCCACAAACTATCCCCTTTTTGAACCGTATGATACACTATCTTATTATACCCAGTTGCATTAGGTTTTACTGTGGTCGTGGTGGTTTGGGGTTTCACCTGTTCCTGGGTTGTCGTTGATGTGGTTGAAGATGTTGTTGTAGTTGATGTGGTTGATGTTTTTGATGCCGCTATTTTAGTTGCAACCGGGCTTGGATTAGTTTTAGCTGCCGACATCTTTTTTAATTGTTCCTGATATTCGATCTCTTTTGGCGATTTATAACAATAAATTGCAGTTTGATTGTTTATAAAAGCACTCATATATTGTCGGGGTAGCCTCAAAATATAAGGCGTTTCAGGGGTTGCTGGAATAATTCCCTTACGATATGCCGGGTTTAAGAATTGAAGATTTTCCAACGAAACACATAGATAAGATGAAATCTGGGATAATGTTACATCGTGTGTTAAGGTAATGGTATCAATATCACAGCTAAATATTTGTGGCTGCATGGGATAAAGATTGTGCTCCGGAGCATAATTCATCACGTAACAAACCGCGATAAATGCAGGAACATAATTTTGTGTTTCTTTCGGCAGGAATTTTTGAATTTTCCAATACGTGATCCGCTCGTTCGTGTCGATATTGGCTAAACGTATAGCTTTATTCACTGTTCCGGCACCGGCATTATACGCAGCCAAAACCAAAGCCCAATCGTGATAAATACTAAATAATTCTGTCAAATGCTGGCAGGCAGCAACTGTTGCTTTGTAAGGATCGCATCTGTCATCGACCAATGAAGTAACTTTCAGATCATATAGTTTCCCGGTACCAAGCATAAATTGCCACAGTCCGCTTGCTCCCGCACGCGAACGTGCAATTGGATTCAAAGCCGATTCGATAATGGGCAGATATTTCATTTCTAAAGGAACTCCAAATTTATCGAGCTGCTCTTCAAATAATGGAAAATATATTTCCGCCATTCCAAGCATCCGCGACATAAGACTTCGTCTTTTTATTGAATATAGATCAATAAAATTACGCACCTGCTGATTATAAACAAATTCAAAAGGAGAGTTCACACCAAGCACATTGATTCGTTCGCGATAAACACTGTCGCAATAATCAGGAACAAAACCGGCAGCATAGCCATATTTGTTCAATTTATTTACATCGGCTGTAAATTCAGTATTGGTATAAAACTTAGTGTTGACCAGGCTGTCTAATTGCGCAACAACCGGATTATCCTTTAAAAATAATGAATCAGGATCGTGTTGTAAATATGTTTTATGAGTTGTTTTTGCACCAAAAAGAAACTGCGGAATCAGTAAAAGAAGTAATACAAAAAATTTGTTTTTCGATAGAGTCATGCTTTAGTTTTTGCAAGTTTAATACACGAAACAAATACACACATTTCTGTTCAATATCGCTGTAAAAAACTAAATTGCATTACAAAGCAAAGAATTTTTTTTGTGAAATCCAAAATAAAAACTACTTATTTTTTAAATAAAATCAATAAGAAGCTTTTATTCAGTAATATAGATCGGTTTAATCTAAAAGATATAAATCAATGAATTCTCTCACACAAGCATTACCGCCTTTTTTCGATAATATCACATCAACTTTTTCTTTAATACCAGCAACTGCATCTGCCGGACATGCTGAAAAGCCTACCTTTTCTATTATAGCCGAATCGTTCAAATCGTCGCCGATGTAAGCAACGTTTTTCAATGAAATATTTAATTCTTTACACCAGCCTTCAAGCACTTCGATCTTTTTCCATGTACCAATGTAAACATAATGTATCCCTAATAGTTTTGCACGGCGTTCGATAATGTTCTTATTGAATCCTGAACTTAAAAAACCTACTTTTTTACCTGATTCGATCAAGCGGATGATCGCCAGTCCGTCTTTTGAGTTGAACTTTTTAAACTCATCCCCCGATTCCGTATAATACATCCCCCCATCAGTTAATACCCCGTCAACATCAAGAACCAGAAATTTAAAATCGATTGTTTTAAAAATCTCTTCATTTCTCCTTATATTATCGCTCAACAATCTACCAACAGGAATGTTCAAAAAATCGGCTATTTGCAAACATTCGTCTGCATCAGGAAGAAAATCTTTATTAATAAAGGAGTTTATTCTTTCAACAGATATTGCTGTATTTTTCGCAAGCACATCGGGGTTAATCTTCCGTTGTTCCAGTAAATACTTGATATTTTCACAAACGAAACAACTCATATTATAGTACGATTGATGGCACCTGCAATAGCTTTTAATGTTCCGAACAAATTTTCGAACTGTTGATGATCGAGTTGTTGCGATGCATCCGACAGAGCAACTTTGGGGTTGGGATGTACTTCTATCAATAAACCTTCAATGTCCATTGCCATACAGGCTCTGGCCAGATCGGGTACACCATATGCATAACCCATGGCATGACTCGGGTCGAGAATGACGGGCAGGTTGGTATTTTCTTTCAGATATGCAGCGCCACACAGGTCAAGGGTAAAACGTGTTTTGGTTTCGAAAGTACGTATACCGCGTTCGCACAAGATCACATTATTGTTCCCGCCCGAAAGAATAAATTCTGCAGCCTGTACGAATTCCTGAAGATTGGTGCCAAAACCTCTTTTCAAAAGAATAGGCTTATTTGTTTTTCCGCATTTGCGTAATATACCGTGATCGTACATCGATTTTGCTCCTACCTGAACTATATCCGCATAAGCAATAACATCATCAACATGTGTAGAATCGCGAACTTCAGTGATTATTGAAAAGCCGTAATCCTGCCTGATCTTGTCCAGCATTTTCAATCCCTCAATTCCTAGCCCCTGGAAAGTATACGGTGAAGTTCTGGGTTTAAAACTTCCCGCCCTGAGCGTGTTTAATCCCAAACGTTTTAAGAATTCGGCGGATTGGGTAATTTGTTCCACCGATTCAACAGAACATGGTCCTATGGCTACAAGAACATTCCGCGAATTACCGCCAATATCGTTCTTGCCAATGGTAACATTTCGTTTTTCTTTTAAATACTTTCTGCTGGCTAATTGAATATCGGTGTCGAAAACAAAAATTTCTTTTACAAATTGTTGATGTGCATCATCAATAGTTTTAATAGCAGATGGAGTTACCAATACATGTTTGTTGTCATCAGTAATGGTAATAGCTTCATAAAAGTCGGCAAGTTGTTTTAATCTTGCGGAGTCAATGTTTTTATCAATATGGAGTATCATGATTCTCCTTTTATTAAGTTGTTAAATTTAATAGTTCCTGTAATCCTTTTCTTTCGGTCAACCACGGGGAGAAACAAAACGGGGAATTGCAGGTTTTTTATATAGGTCAGAACGTCCGAAACCGTATCTTCTTCACAAACAAAAGCAGGTGTCCGGTTTATAATGTCGTCAGGGTTGATATTGTTGAAGTTCTTCAGATTTTTTATTAAACCTTTCCGAATATCAGCATTGGAAATAATTCCAACTAAATTTCCGTTTTTATCCGAAACATTGGTAAAGCCCATTTTATAAGATTCGATAGTAAGCAATGCTTTTTCAAATGTCAGGTCTCCATAAGTTATAACCGGAATTTCATCCTCATCAAGCATAAAATCTCTTACTTTATAGGAAGACTTTACCTCGGGGCTTTTTAAACTGAGCATTGCCGAACCAATAAACGTGCCTTTGAACAAATAAGAGCCAATAACTGCCGCTGTTACTCCCATATTTCTCAATATGAACGACAACTCTGCATTGATGCCGCCATCCACATGTATTTTTTTATCAGGATAGGCAGCCCGAAACTGACGGATCTTTTTAAAATTCTGTTTATTGAATTCTCCTCCGCTCATGCCCGGTGTAGTGGTCATAAAAAGAATAAACGAACAAGTGTCGGCATAAGGTTCAAAAACATCGATGTTCGTATCGGAAGTAATTGCCAGACCAATTGTTGATCTAACAGTACCAGGAATCTCAAGTCTTTTTGTCAGCGACTCGTATTGAAAAGTAACATGCTCGATGTGATGTTCTGCAATCAGATCGTAATATTTTTCGGGTGTCGGAGTAATCAGGTGAAGATCGATAGGGATGTTGCTGATTTTGCGGATTTGAGCAATATCTTCAAATACCCCAGGATTATCCAAACTATCCACATGAAAAAAGTTCACTTTATAAGCGTCCAGTTCTTCAATGAGTGAATTCAGTTCTTTGTCTTTGTTAGAGTATATGGATGCAGAGATTTTCATGAATCCGCAAAATTTTTGCAAAACTACAAATTTTGACGACAATACACTAATTTTACAAAGTTGAAAATCAAGAATAGAACTATGACAATTGCAGAAGCACAACAACAAGTTGATAGCTGGATAAGAACCACGGGAGTGCGTTATTTTAACGAACTTACCAATATGGCGATCTTAACCGAAGAAGTGGGTGAAGTGGCCCGTATCATTTCGCGTACGTACGGAGAACAATCATTCAAAGAATCCGACACCGGAAGAGATCTTGCCGACGAACTCGCCGATGTGATGTTCGTTGTTATTTGTCTGGCAAACCAAACGGGAATTGACCTCACGGAAGCCTTGCAACAAAACATTATGAAAAAGACCGGACGGGATGCCGAACGGCACAAAAACAATGATAAATTATTTTCCGAATAATTTTTGATTTTGTCAGAACAAAACAAATAACTACATTTGCACTCCCTTTAAGGAAAACGTTCTTATAAAGCTTTGCCCGAGTGGCGGAATTGGTAGACGCGTCGGTCTCAAAAACCGATGAGGTTACACTCGTGCCGGTTCGATTCCGGCCTCGGGTACATTCGAACAGGTTGTCAAGTAAAGCCGGATCAAATGCTTTTATGACAACCTGTTTTTAATTTAATTTATTCCGTTTATGGAAAACAAACGCCCTTATATTTACTTTCCTGTCTTTTTTGCACTTACTCTTATTTTAGGAATTTTTCTCGGAACAACTCTCATCCCTGCCATAAACGGCAAAAGCGGTTTCTTTTCGATGGGACTCAATCATTACGACAAGTTCAACGACGTGATGAACTATATCAACAACGATTATGTCGACACCATTAATAAAAAAGCACTTACCGAAAAAGCGTTGAACGGATTGCTCGAAAGTCTCGATCCGCACTCTGCCTACATCAGCGCTGAAGAATTTAACGAAGTAAACGATCCGCTTCTGGGAAACTTCGACGGAATCGGGGTTCAGTTCAGGGTGATACGCGATTCGATTACGGTAATTAATACTGTTGCAGGCGGACCGTCGGAAGAACAGGGCATATTGGGCGGCGATCGCATCGTGAAGATCGACGGGAAAAACGTTGCCGGGATCAAGATCAAGGACGAAGACGTGATGAAAAAACTGAAAGGAAAACGCGGCACCACGGTTACCGTGAGTATATTCCGCAAAGGATTGAAGAACCTCCGCGACTATTCCATCACCCGCAATGTTATTCCAACCAATTCCGTTGATTTCGCTTTTATGGTGAATCCGAACACGGGTTACATCAAGCTCAGCAAATTTTCGGCTTCCACCACCGACGAAATGGTTGCTTCGCTCAAAAAGCTGAAAGGTTTGGGCATGACTAAACTTATTTTCGATCTGCGCGGAAACGGCGGCGGATATCTGGATGCAGCCATCAGCATTGCCGACCAGTTTCTTCCCGATAAAAAACTTATAGTGTATACCGAGGGTTCGCATCGTTCAAAAAAGAGCTATTATGCTTCTTCCGAAGGTTTGTTCGAGAATAACGAACTGGTTATTTTGATTGACGAATTCACAGCCTCTGCCAGCGAAATTGTTTCGGGAGCCATACAGGACAATGACCGCGGCACCATTATCGGGCGACGTTCGTTCGGCAAAGGTTTGGTGCAGGAACAGATACAACTGGCCGATGGCTCGGCTATCCGCCTGACGGTTGCCCGCTATCATTCGCCCACCGGACGCTGCATTCAAAAACCCTATACCGGCGACTACGAAAAATATTATATGGATTTCTACAAACGCCTTATGGAAGAAGATGCCGGAACCATCGACAGCCTGAATCTTCTGGATACCATTAAATATAAAACTCCGAAAGGAAAAACGGTATACGGCGGCGGCGGTATCATGCCCGATGTTTACGTGCCTTATAAATCGGAATTCGTTTCCGATTATTACAAAAAGATCATGAGCAAAAACCTTTTGTATGATTTTGGTTTTGATTATGCCGACAAGAACCGTCAAGCTCTGAAACGTTACGGAAATGCCGAAGGTTTTATGAAAAACTTCAGCGTTACGCCTGCTATTTTCAACGATTTCGTGGCGTTTGCCGAAAAGAGCGGCATCAAAGCCGATGCCGACGGTATTAAAGCTGCCGAAAGCACCATGAAATCGATAATCAAAGGAGCCATCGGGCGCAATATATTCGACGATGCTGCTTACTATCCTGCCATTTTGCCTGCCGACAAAGTGTTTCAGAAAGCCGTTGAGGTTTTAAACCATAAATAATTCAGTGTTCGTTCTATGATGAAATATCTGACAAAAGCTTTCTTTTTAAAATTCCTGAAATTCGGGGTGGTTGGCTGTTCGGGTGTGATCGTTGATTTCGGTATCACGTATCTCTGCAAAGAAAAACTAAAGATACAGAAGTACATTTCGAATGCCATCGGGTTTTCCTTTGCCGCCACTTCCAATTATTTTCTGAACCGCATCTGGACCTTCGAAAGCAAAAACCCGGAGATCACGTTCGAATACCTGCGATTTTTCGGCATTTCGCTGATAGGGCTTGGCATCAGCACTTTGTTTTTATGGATACTGGTGAGCAAATTCAAAAAGAATTTTTATATTTCTAAAGCATTCGTTATCGTCGTCGTGATGGTTTGGAACTTCTTCGCAAACCTGCTTTATACCTTTGTTTGATACTTTCTTAAACTTCTTCCGTAAAGGGATGCTCGTGTTTCCACATTTTCCAGATCAAAAATATGGGGAACAGGAACCAGGGTGCATTGGCCAGCAACACCAGCGGTAAGTTGAGCGCCGGCGTTGGCCCCGCTATTTCTTCGCTGCAAATGATAAACACATTGGTGAACAACACTGCCATAATGAGGAAAGTAGGGATGCGTATCCATTCTTTTCCTTTGATGAAGGCATAAATGGCCAGCAGATAGAAGGGACCGAACAGCACCACGTCGAGCCAGATGGTGGCTTGCCACCACATGGGCCGCAGCCGCTGCAAGGGATCGAACATATTGCCCCACCAATGCACCATATCAATCAGAAACGGAAGCGGCCACACGGGGTATTTAAAATTCGACGGGTCTTTGATGATGATCTGCTCTATGTCGACCACGTAGGTGATGAAAGTGACGTTGATGAAAAAGAACACGAGGTAGATGTAATCAACGGGTCGTTTTTTGAGTGAAATTACTTTTCTCATACTATAGTTTTAGTTTTTTTCGTGCGTTTTGTGCCATGTTTTGTGCCAGCGATAATCTGAATCGCGGAATGTTGGAGATAAAAGCGCCAATTTTTACCGAACTGTCGGAATACATCAGGCTGCGCGGACGCTGTGCCAGTTTCAGCAATTGGCGCGCCACATGTTCGGGCGATTTGGCTTTGGCAAAGGTGCGAACCAAAAAGCCCTGATGTTCGTCCATCAAAAAATCCTGCGGAATGTCGCCCAGGCGCGACAGGGGTTTCGAATCGGTTTTGATGTAGCCAGGAAAATATTCGCTCACCTCAATTTCCGTTCCGGCCCATTCGGCTTGTATGGTGCGTGTCCAGGCCGAAAAAGCGGCTTTCGAACAAACATAAGGCGCGTAGAACGGAATACCCATCATAAAACCCGGCGAACCTATGTTGATGATGTGGCCGCCGCCCGTGGTTTTCATATATTTTATGGCTTGCTGCGTGGCTGCTGCAGGCGCTGCCAAATTCACTGTGAATGCCTGCAACAGATCGGTAGTACTTACGGTTTCGGCTGGCGAAACGATGATGCTCGCGGCGTTGTTTATCAATATATCGATGCGCCCGTAGTGTTCCACCACTTTATCTATCATGCCAACGGCCTGCGAAACATCCGACAGATCGACCTGCAGCACCAACGGATGGTGCATTTGGGCTGCTAACGAAGAGAGTTTTTCGATGCCACGCGATGCAATGGCCATGCGGCATCCCGCGCCGTTGAAAGCCAATGCCGCCGCAGCCCCTATGCCGCCGCTGGCGCCTGTTATCAATACTACTTTTTGCTTAAGATCTTTCTGCATGAATTTTTATCCCGCGGCAAAAGTACGATTTTTGTGGATGTAGTAATAATGAATTCTGAGGGGAAAAGGGAAGGATTAATGAAGGGGAAAGTGGGACATTAATGTTTTACATGGTATTTAAAGAAACTCATCTGCATGGTGAATAATTCAATAAAAGCATTAAGGAAAAGAATCTATAAAGTGATGCGAGGACAAATGCGAGGAGAGAAAACATGGTGGAAACACTGTTTTATGAATATGCATCTGAAGAAACAATGATACGCGGTAAAGAATATGCATGTGAAGGGTCAGAGATGATGGTGAAAGGAAGTGTATAAGAGATTTACACTAATGTATAAGTATTTTACTTTAATGTAGCGATGAATTACAATGATGTATTGAATCTTTGCCTCGGTGTTTATGCATTTTACTTTTATTCATATTAGTTTTACACTCCTGTATTTTAGTTTTACATTATGGTTGTGCTTATTTACATTTATTCATATACAATTTACATTCGTGTTTTTACGTTTTACTTTTGAACATATCGTTTTTGCATAGCCGTATTTTTGGTTTACATTTATACAATTACGGTTTGCATTTATAAAATACCAGATACGGTTAATAGAATTAAAATTAAATATTAAAGAATTATGATAGTCAGACAAGTTAGAAAAATGAAAATGGCGAGCAACGTGGTATCGCTCTGCGAAAAGAACCCTGCTGCTATAAACAGTATTGCAGCTCTAGCGGATGCTTATCTTCGTTTTAAAGGAATTGTAGACAACATTTCATTAATATCTCAAAGTCAGATGAAAATAACGAAGGGTGTTACGCTAGATAAAAATATTCGAAAAGAGGTTCTTTCAGAGATCATAATGAAAGTGGCGAATGGTTTGAGATCGTATGCGCATGTGAAGAATGACGTTAATCTGGAGACAGAAGTGGGGTTTTCTGTATCGATATTGAAACGAATGAGAAATAATTTTTTGTTGGCAAACGGAAGAATTGTTCAGGTGAGAGGAAATTTGTATGCTTTTGACCTGGAAGATTACGGAGTGGATGCCGCGTTGCTTGCTGCACTTGGAAATAAGTTGGACGATTATGATGAGCGGATGACCGCACCCAGAAGAGCTATTATTGATAAGAAAACGGCTACAGCTATGCTGAAGATAAGAATGGCGGAAATGGATGATGTGATGAAAAACCTGATGGATAAGATGGTTTTTTTGCTTGCAGATGAACATAGTGAGTTTAAGGCCCTGTATAAACTCGCCAGAAGACAACATAAATTTAGAACGAAGAAACGAAAAAGCCATGTGAAGACAGGCAAAGGAATGCTTTTGTAAGCTTCCCCTTTTTTATGACCATTCAAAATTAGAGTTTTTATTTAAATTTTCATTGCAATATTCCATCGGCGTTTTGTTATTTAAAGCCATATGAGGCCTTTTATAGTTATAATCCATTTTCCATTTTGTGGTTAA